>CAZZNQ010000062.1:0-5253 GCA_964655775.1 uncultured candidatus Brocadiaceae bacterium
GGCGCGCACCTTCACGCACGGCCCGTCGCCGCTGGCCGGCATCGCCAACATGGTGAACTACACCGAGGCGGGCCAGACGCACGACTTCCACTACGACGTCCGCGGCACGGTGACGTCGCTGACCGACGGGGCGGGGGACGTGGCGCAGACCTACGAGCACGACGCCTGGGGCGTGCGCCTCTCGGCCACCGGCCGGGTGCCGGCCGGCCGTTCTTCTGTGAGACAGCCGGGGCGCAACACGGAAGGCGTGCGCAACCGGAAGGTGCCGGGGCACCGCGAGGAGCGGCAGAGCTCGCCTGCCTGACGGCCGAGGACGGACCTCATCCGGCGGAACGGCGTCCCAACCGCACCACCGGCTACGGCGTCTTCTCCCTAAGGGCCTGCTCCACCTCGCCGGCGAGTTCGTAGAGCTCGCGCGTGCGGGAATGGGGTTCGGTCCCCAGCAGCCACGCATGGCCCGATACGCCGGGCTGGTAGCGCCACGCCGTGACGCCCCAGCCGCCGAACTGCATGTCGTCTAGGCCCTTCCACATGTAGAGCAGCCGCTCGTGGAGGGCGTCCCGGCAGCGTTCCGCCAGCTCCGGCGCCGCCGCGGCCAGGTCGCGGTTCAGGAGCGCGTCCTCGATGAAGATGCGCGCCTCGGATTCCTGGACGCCTTCCTGCAGGGCGACCAGCCGGTTCATGGCCACCGGCCCGGTTTCTCCGGGCTCCAGCAGGTAGCTGTGGAGTTCATGGAGGTAACCGGCGACCTCGGCGAAACGCTCGTCCACCCAGCCGACGCGTCGTCGGCCGTCGCGTTTGATCGCGGGCCAGAAGTCGGCACCGGTGCGGCCGATGCCTCGGAAGAAGTCGGACGTGACGGCGGTCTCGCACAGGAACCGCCAGTAGCTGACGGGGTGGCGCTCGTTCGCCATGCGGGGGAAGTAGGTATCCAGCCGCGACTTGTTCCAGCCGTGCAGGCTCTTCATCATCGTCTCGTGGTCGCGGTAGGTCGTCTTGCCGACGGCGCCGCTGCGGCGGTTGACGAGGTCGTCCGCGAACCGCCCGCTCCACCAGGTGGCCGTGTAGCCGACGTCGGCGAGGCCATGCAGGTTCGTGAACGCGTTGTGCCCGTGCTGCGTCCAGGTGAGGTCGGGCGCGACGTCCACGAAAAACTGCGTGTCCTCCTTGTTCGGCACGGAGTCGGTGAATATGCCCAGGACGAGCCGATCTCCCAGACCCCGCTCCTCCAGCCGTCCCCGGAGCTTCGCGAACAGCTCGCGCCAGATCGTTTCGCTGGCGGGGTCGCTGAGCTTGGGGATCGTGGCGTTCTCGGTGTTGCCGGCGGCGTCGACAATGGTGACCAGCGGGGCGCCGGCGGTGTTCTTCGGGGGCTCTTCCAGCACCAGCCCGAAACGGCGGCCGGTGCTGTCCTTGGTGTTCATGTAGACTTCCCAGACCTGCAGGACGATGATGCGGGGCGTGCCGAGATGCCGCTCGGCGGTGTCCAGATAGCGGTCCATCACCGAGAAGTCCCAGTCGTAGGTGCCGTCCGGCTTCCTGATCCAGCGGACCATGGACTGCTCGTTGCCGAGGTTCGTATGGGCGATGACGGGGATGTAGAGGCTGCGGGCGCCGGTGTCGCTCACGAGGTCGAACGATGTCGCGATGAGGGCGAAGTGCTCGTCGGACCAGAGGGGCACGTCGTATTCGACGGCGAGGGTGTCAGGCGACTGGACCAGCTCGACCCAGGTGCGGAAGTTCTGCGGGTTGGGCATCGTCCACGGAAGCACAGCGAGGCGCACGGGGACGCTCACGGACGGCTCGTCGGCCACGGACACCGTCAGCGTGCCAGCGTAGTCGCCCGGCCGGGCGTCGGCGGGCACCTTAACGCGCACCCAGAGCGGGACGACGGCGCCGTTGACGCGGCTGGCCGCCCGGGACCGGCCGACGACTCCGACCTCCTCGGGCGGTTCCTGGACGAGGGCATGGAGGAAGCCGACTCGATCCGGATAGGGGGAGAAGGCGCGGTCGGTATCGCGATGGAGGGCCTGCTGCCCGCCCGAAACGCCGTAGAGGAACGAGAGCTGCGACGACGGGATGGTCCCGGCGTCCGAGGTCAGGTCGATCGCGGCGACGCGGAGTTCGCGGATGGGCTTGTCCCGGCCGATGACGACCTTGCCGTAGACCGTGCCGTTGCGCGGAATGCTCAGGGTGACGGGCTCCAGCGACTCGGTGCGGTCGCCGTAGTCCACGTCCACGTCGGCCGCGAGGGTGTCGGCGTTCCATATCTGCAGGCCCTCGGGGCGCGTGGTGTTGGGCACCAGCCCGTCGGGCCCGGTGGCGGAGAGGGAGACGGCGCGGATCTCGCAGGTGTTCCAGAGCAGGCCGGGATCGTTGTATGAACCACCCACACCGCGCGCCTTCTTCTCCAGGAGCTCCCCGGGATAGGGCGCGCGCACGACGTCGACGGCGAGGACGTTGACGCCCTTGCGCAGCAGCGCCTTCGGCACGGACAACTCCATGCTCCGCGTGCGCAGGCCGGCCTTCGGGCCGGGATCGCCTTTCGGGTAGTCGCCGTAGAGGTTGCCCTCCTCGTCCACGAACAGGTCCAGCGGATACGGGTCGGCCAACGCCTCATCGGGGTCGGCACCGGAGGGCAGGTTCGCGCGGCTGATCTCCTGCCCGTTCAGGTAGGCGACTGCGCCGCCGCAGTATTCGACAACGAGGGACAGATTCCCGACGGCGGACGGATCGGTCACCTCGAACTTGCCCCGCATGCTGAGCCGGGCCAGGTAGGGAGTCCGCGCCGAACGCCGGGCGGGCCCGCGCATCCAGGTCCGGTCTTCGAACCCCGGCTCGGTCCAGCCTTCGGGCGGCGGGGCCGTCTCCCAGTCCAGCCACTCGACGTTGAGCAGCAGCGGCTGCGCCTGCCCGGCGGGCTGTTCGAGAAGCGGCGGACGAAGGGTGTGGTACATGCGCCATATTCCCGGAGTGTCCAGAACGAGCACCGAAGAGTCCGAAGCCGGCGCGCCAAGCGCCACCGGGCAGAGGCCGACAAGAAGGGCGACGAACGCCGCCAGGAACATCCGAGCCGTCATCGCGAATCTCCGTTAGCGGAATTCCAGAATGAGGCGTGGGCCGCAGTCGCTCCCCCTCGGGCTGCGTCACAACTTCTGCACCACGGCCGTTTTGACTTATGCGCATGATATCGCCAGAGACGCCGCGTGGCAAGCAGAGCGGCCTTCACCGGCGCCAGCACGAGCGGGCGAAGTCGGTGGGCGTCTGGCCCTCGTGCTTCCTGAAAGCGCGGCTGAAATAATGCACCGACGAATAACCGGTCTCGCGCGCCACGCGCGTCACGCTCAGGCCTTCCGCGAGCAGCTTGCGCGCCGCTCGCATCCGCTGCCGCGTACGGTACTGCATCGGCGAGCAGCCGAAGTAGCGGCGGAACAGCGCCGACAGGTAGCTGGGGCTCAGGCGCGCGTATCGGGCGACCTCTCCCAGCGACAGATTACGGCTGTTGTAGCGCACAATGTAATCACGGGCGCGCAGAAGCCTCGGATAGGCGGGAGGCAGATCGCCGGCGTCGCCCGCGTGCCGGATCACGGCGAACACCTCCTCCAGCAGCCGAAGCGCCAAAGCCCTCAGCCGCAGAGGGGCGCCCTCCGGACGCGCCGCCCACGTCTCGAACAGGTCCGCAAAGACGGACGCAACGGCGGGACGCTGCTCGACCGGGAGCTTGCGCGGCCAACGGCCGACCAGCTCGGGTGTGTAACCGTGCGGGTCGTCGCCGAACGGGAGCAGATGCACGTAGTAGACCACGTACGGGTCCACGGCGTCCGAGAGGTCCTCGCGGTAATGCTCGCCGGGGAAGATGGTCAGCAGGTCGCCCGCGCTGAACCGGATCCACTCCTCCCCCACCCGCACGCGACCGCGCCCGGACGCGACGTACCACAGGTCGAAATCGCCGATAAGCGGCCGAGCCGGCGCGTAGCGTACACCCGGTTCGGTTCTATCCAGACCGGCCGCCTGCACGCAGGGATCGATCGCCCTGTAGAAGCGATCCGTCCAAAGCTCGTCGCAACCCATTGATCTTGTCCTTGCAGGGATGACCCCGATGCCCGGGCGAGCGGGAGGCGATAATCGTTTTGTGCAAATGATTGTAACATCGCCCAAAGACGCGTGCCCGGTGAAACCGTAGAATAGGGTCGTTCGATTGGATCCTCTACGGAGACAGCAACATGCCGCAAGAGATGACGCGCCGCGAACGGATTATGGCCGCGATGAGACGCGAGGAGGTGGACCGCGTTCCCTGCTCCGTCTCGTTCAATCCGCTTTACCCCCGCCAGCGCACCTGCTGGAACTTCCCCTGGCCCGAGAGCGCCGAGGTCGAGGAACGGACGGAATACCAAGTCGAGGTGCTCGGGCTGGACCAGATCGTGAGCATGGGCCTGAGCGGCTGCCGCCGGGCCGAGGGCGTGACCTCGCGCACCTGGGTGGACGGCGAAGAACTGCACAAGGCGTACGAGACGCCGGCGGGCACGCTGGAGGCGTCCGTGAGGTACGACGAGCTCTGGGCCCACGGCGAGGACATCCCACTGATGTCCGACTTCAACGTCGGCCACTTCATCAAACCCTGGATCCAGAACGAACGGGATCTGGAGTGCCTCAAGTACGTGATGCAGTGGGACGAGACCGGCAAGGCCCAGCAGCGATCTCGAGATTACTTCGACCGCATCCGCCGCGTGGCCGACCGATACGACCTGGCGGTATTGGTCCAGTTCGGCGAGGGACTGACCGGCGCCATGAAGATGTTCGGCGCCGAGCCGCTCTGCCTGATGGTTGTCGAGAACCCGGACCTCGTGGACGCCTTCGTCGAGTACGAGCACCGGATCAACCTGAAGACCACCGAGATGGCCGCCGAGTTCGGCGCGGACATGATCAGCCGGAACGGCTTCTACGAGACCGCCGACTTCTACGGACCGGCGATGCTCGAGCGGTTCGTGGGCAGGCGGCTGCGCGCCGAGGCCCAGGCGGCCCACTCCGCCGGGATGCTCATGCGCTACACGGTGCACACCGGTATCATGCCCATCCTGGACTACCTGGCCGGGCTGTCGCTGGATTCGCTGTTCGGCATCGACCCCGCGTTCCACGGCGTGGACATAGAGCGCGTTCGCGACAAGCTGGCCGGCAACAAGAGCCTCTGGACCGGGCCCAGCAGCACGTACCATCTGTGGGAGGGCGAGAAGGCCACACGGGAGGCGGTGCGGC
>CAZZNQ010000062.1:5263-25009 GCA_964655775.1 uncultured candidatus Brocadiaceae bacterium
AACTGCAGCGTTGTCGCCTGCAGAAGAATATTCTGGGCGACGTGCCCGGCTTCGTGCTGTCCCCGGCCGTCAGCGCGCACAGCATCATGCCCTGGGAGAGCACGCTGGCGCTCATCGACGAGTGGAAGGCGCTCACCGGGGCGTGAGCCGCTTCCCCGTTGACACGGCCGGCTGAGGCGTGTACCGTGGCGTATTGAACCGCCGGAGCGGCGGCACGCAACAAGGGGCAGAAAGGGGGACCTGCAGCCGTGGATTACGAACAGTTCGAGCAGGAAGTGCAGGACGCGCTGGGAGAGGAGGACAATGCAAAGGCGATGAAGTTCGCCGCCGTGGTGATGCACACCCTTGCCGAAGCGGGCGAGCCGAAGCACGTCAAACACCTTCGGGACCAGTTGCCCAAGGAGGCCGGCGAGCTATTGCATCCTCTGCACGAGATCAACCGGGGCACGCTTCAGGAGTTCTACAATCGCGTCTCGAACCGCGCTGACGTGCGCGACTACAGAACCGTCAAGCGGCAGACGAAGGCCGTTATCGGCCTTTTGCGCAGCATGATGCCGGGCGAGATGCAGGATCTGCTGGAATCCCTGCCCGCGGAGTACAGGCCGCTCTACCAGGATTGAAGGCCGACGCCATAATAGGCGTGACACAACCGCCGACATCGGCTATACTCCGTCGCCGTCCCTGCCGGAAGAGGGGGCGACAGGAACAGCGGTATCGAGGAAGGATGTCCCGACGGCAGGAGGTGAAGCTCGAAGGTCCGTGGCGCTCCGCCAGGAGGTGGACGGCGTGCCAAGGCACGTATCGGGGGACGAACAGGTGGCGGAAGAGGCGGGAGACGCGCGGGCAGGCGGATTCGTGAGAACAGGACTCAGGGGGCTGGACGACATCCTGGAGGGCGGACTTCCGCCGGGACGTCTCTACCTGGTGCATGGCAGGCCTGGGACGGGCAAGACCACGCTCGGGCTGCAGTTCCTGCTGGAAGGCGTCCGCAACGGCGAGCGCACGCTGTACGTCACCCTGATACCCGCGCGCGACGAGTTGCTGGAAGTCGCCGAATCGCACGGCTGGACGCTGGACGGGGTAGACGTGCTGGAACTGCCGGAACAGGTGCGCGACGGTTCGGCCGGCCGACAGACGGTGTTCAGCACCGCCGACATCGAGATGAACGAAATCGGCGACGCCATAGTCGAAGGCATCCGCCACCATCGCCCGCATCGAATGGTGCTTGATTCGGTGAGCCAGCTCGCCGTGCTGGTGGACAATCCCACCCAACTGCGCAGCCAGCTTCTTCAGCTCAAGGATGTCCTCGGGCAACAGTCCTGCACCTCGCTATTCATCGCCAGCGAGACCGGCGAGCGACTGCACCACCTTCAGACCCTGGTGCACGGCGCCGTGGAATTGGAGATGGCCACGCCCGCCTACGGCGACGTGCACCGGAGCCTGGAGGTGCGAAAGGTCCGAGGGAAGACTTACAGTGGGGGCCGTCACGATTCTCGCATAGCCAGGGGCGGGCTGGAAGTGTACCCGCGCCTGGAGAGGAAACGCGTTGAGCAGCAGGACCGTGGGCCGACGCTCTCAAGCGGCATCCAGGGGCTGGACAAACTGCTGGGCGGGGGCCTGGAGGAGGGAACCGTGTGCCTGATTGCGGGAACAACGGGCGCCGGCAAGAGCACGCTGGCGAGCCTATACGTCCAGGCGGCGGCCGAACGCGGCGAGCCCTCGGCGGTGTTCTGCTTCGACGAAGGTCGAGACATGTATCTGCGCAGGTCCGAGGCCCTCGGCCTGGCCGTACCGGAGTATGTCAGGAAAGGCCTGGTGGACCTGCGCCAGATCGATGTCGGTCAGTTGCCGCCGGGCGAACTCGCACATAGCCTGCGCCGGGGGGTCGAGGAAGACCACGTGCGGCTGGTGGTGCTCGACAGCCTGACCGGCTACCTGAGCGCGATGCCCGAGCGTTCGATGCTGATGCAGCAGTTGCACCAGGTGTTCTGTTACCTGAACGCAGCCGGTGCGCTCACTCTTCCGGTGGTTACAGCACATGGAGTCTTCGGCTCTGCGGAGACCCCGATAGACGCCAGCTACCTGGCGGACACCGTGCTCCTGCTGCGGCATTTCGAGGCGGCCGGGCACATACGCCGATGCGTTGCCGTGCTCAAGAAGAGGTACGGCGACCACGAGAAGACGATCCGGGAGTTCCAGATTGTCCGGGGCGGGTGCCGCATCGGTCCGCCGCTGGAGGCGTTCACCGGCGTGCTCACGGGCCTTCCGTCGTTCACGGGGCAGGCCGCGGGCCTGCTTTCGCGATCCTCGGACGCTGAGCCTGGAGGGGGCAATGGCGGCTGAGAAGTTCGGGAGGGGATCTCAAGAATCTCGCGTGCCCATTCTTCTGCCGATCGGTCGGGATGCCGAACTGGTGGCCAGGGCGCTGGAGAGTGCGGCCATCCCTTCGATGATCTGCGACGACTTCGGCGAGTTCCGCGAGGCCTTGTCCGCGGGATGTGGTCCGGCCGTTATCGCCGAGGAAGCGCTGAGCGAAAGCAGGTGCGATGAACTGGCGACGCTGATCGAGGAGCAGCCGAAATGGTCGGACCTGCCGATTGTGGTGTTTAGCGACGGCGACGGGCTTCCCCGCGCGGCCGCACGGCTGAGCGCGCGCAGAAACACCAGCGTGCTGAGGCGTCCGATCGACGTGCGGGGCTTTCTGGCCCTCATGAAGGCGGCCGTCGAGTCGCGCAGGCGGCAACACGAAGTCCGTGACCTCTTGGAGGACCTCCGGAATCTGAACGTCAAGCTGGAGGGCCGCGCGGAGCAGTTGCAGCGGCTGGCCCTGGAGATGACCCAGGCGGAAGAGCGCGAACGACGCCGACTTGCCTCCATCCTCCACGACGACCTGCAGCAGGTTCTCGCCTACTCCAAGCTCCAGGCGGGTCGCCTGAGGCGGGAGAGCGAGCACGCGCAGGAGACCGCCGACGAAGTCATAGGGTCCATCTCGGACGCCATCGAGCTATCGCGCAGCCTGAGTCACGAGCTGAGCCCGCCCCTGCTGCATACGCACGGCCTGGCCGCCGCCCTGCGCTGGCTGGCCGGAGAGATGGAGCGCAGGTACGGGCTGAAGGTGGACGCAGAACTGGACGAGATCAATCTGGGAGAGGACGAGCGCCTGGCCGTGCTGGCCTACCAGGCGGCACGGGAACTCCTGTTCAATGCCACGAAGCACGCACAAACGGAACAGGTGCGCCTGGCTCTGGAGGGGTGCGAGCACGCGCTAAAACTCACGGTTGCCGACGAGGGAGCGGGATTCGACGCCACAAGCTGGGCGGAGGCCGGGGGTGACGAAGAGCACTTCGGGCTGTTCAGTATCGCCGAGAGGGCGAACCATCTGGATGGTTCCCTGGAGATCGACAGCGAGCCGGGGACAGGCAGCCGATTCGTGCTGAGCCTGCCCACGGCACATGCGACGACCGAGCGAGCGGGCGTGGACGAACCGGCCACGGCGCCAACGGACCTGGACGTGGAAGTGGGCGAGAAGGTACGCATCGGCACCGATCACCCGGTTCGCGTGATGCTGGTGGACGACCATCGCATGCTGCGCCAGGCACTGGCTGCGTCTCTCGCCGAGCAGCACGGCATTCAAGTGGTGGGAGAGGCCGGCGATGGCGACGAAGCACTGGAACTCGCGGCCGAACTGCGGCCGGACGTGGTGCTGATGGACGTGTCGATGCCGGGCAAGGGGGGCGTGGAGGCCACGCGGGAGCTCAGAGCCGCGATGCCACAGGTGCGCGTGATCGGCCTTTCCATGCACGATGCGCCGGCAACGCGCGACAGTATGCTCTCCGCCGGCGCCGAGGCCTACCTCACCAAGGACGGGCCGCTGGAAGGTCTGGTCGAGGCGATCCGGCCCGACTGAGGTGTTTGCGCGTGGCCCTCAGCCTTCTGTCTTTCTGATGCGCAGCGTCAGCAGGTCGTCCCGCAGGATCTCGTCCTTGCGCGCAATCAGGTCGTCGAAGTCGCTCGTCGCCAGGAAGTAACGCCCCGTCAGTTCGTCCGCCCGCCCGCTCACGAGATTCAGCGCCAGCTCGGCCACCAGCTCCGGCGGCGCGTCTCGTCCCTCTTCGAATATCCTGCGGAACGAGGGGCGCCACCGTCGGCCGCCGGGATCGTCCATCAGGAACTCGGTCATGGCGGTTCGGATGGCCGGCGGCGCCACCGCGAACACCTTCACGCCGTGCTCGCGGCATTCGGCCGCAAGCCCCTCGGTGAGACGCATCAGGCCCGCCTTGGAGCCGGCGTAGCTGCTGGAATAGGGATGCGGATCGCCGACCCCGCCGCTGCTGACCACGTTCAGCACGTAGCCGCTCCCCCGCTCGACCATTCCCGGCACGAACGCACGGCAACACAGGAAGCTGCCGTAGAGGTTCGTGCGCACGTCGCGGAACCACTTCTCCGGGTCGGCTTCCCAGACCGGGGCGACCACGGAGAACGTGCCCGCGTTGTTGACCAGAATGTCGAGCGGCCCGAGTTCACTCCCAACCGTCGCCGCCAGTCGGTCGACATCGTCGGCGTCGGTGATGTCCACCGAGGCACCGATTGCCTCACAGCCGGCCCGGGCGAGTCGCTCGGCCTCTTCCCGAACCCGATCCCCCAGCAGGTCCGCCAATGCCACGGCGGCCCCGCATTCGGCGAACGCGCGCGCAATCGCCAATCCGATCCCGCGCGCGGCTCCCGTCACCACGGCGACCCTTCCGCTCAGGTCGACGCGCGCCGGTGAACTGTCGCCGCCTGCCGGGTTCATTCGGTAACGTTCTCCCAGAGGTCGATCTGGCTGTGCGGCATGTAGGGCTTGCCGACGATGCTGGGGCGGCCGGTGTTGCCGATGTCGGCCACCTTCGCCTCGTGCGTGCCCTGCGGGCACTCGATCTCGGTCGGCTCCAGGTTGCCCTTGCCGTCGTTGAGGTAGATCAGCAGCTTGGGCGTGCCGGGGTGGCGGCCCAGGTTCATCTCGCCGGCGAAGATATCCGGCGTGCCGTCGCCGTTGAAATCGGCGATGGCCAGGCTGTGCACGTTGAAAAGGTCATCCCGGAGCACGTGCACCTTCTTGAAATCGGGCCCTTCGAACCAGGCCAGGCGCGCTACCGCGATCTCGGCCTCGCTCAGCACGATGTCCGGCGCGCCGTCGCCGTCCAGGTCCGCGATGGCGACGCGTGCGCGGTCCCAGCCGTCGGCGATGTCCACGCGCGTCCACGGGTCGCCCTTTCGCTTCGGCTGCTTGAAATAGAGCGCGCCGACCACCACCTCCACCTTTCCGTCGCCGTCCACGTCGGCCACGGCCAGCCCTTCCAGCTTGATGCCCTCGTAGATGGGATGGCAGAGCTCGTCGGGCCAGGGCTCGACGGTCGGGTCGTCGGGGATGTCGTAGTAGATGCCGACGTCGTCCTTCTTGGACAGGATTATGAGCTCGGCCTCACCGTCGCCGTCCACGTCCGCGAAGCCCTGGTCGTGGTAGTTGCCGGAGATGCGCTCCGAGATGACGCGGCGCTTCCAGGGACGGCTGGGGTCCTGGGGATTCTCCCACCAGTAGAGGTGCTTGTCCGCCATCTCGCCAGCGACGATGTCCAGCCGACCGTTGCCCGTCAGGTCGAAGACGGCTCCGCCTGCTTCGAGTTGGGCCTCGCCGATCACGTGCCGGTCCCAGTCGGGGTACTCGTACCATACGAGTGAGTCCTCGCCCTTGAAGGCGCCGATCACGATGTCGTTGTAGCCGTTGCCGTTCACGTCGAACAGGAGCGCAACGTCGTGCTGATAGCCGATAGGTTCGGGATCGATGACGGTGTGACGGAATTGCACGGGTTTCACGGCTGCCCCTTTCGGTGGGAGCTTGGTGTGTGGCTTCTCGGATTGTCCAGGCACCCGGCGTCAGCGGTCCAGCGGCACCCAGGTGCAGCCCTTCTCGGCCGACTCGACGGCGGCGTAGATGAACTGCATGCCGCGCAGGCCGTCGTAGACGGTCGGGAACCGGTAGTCCTCGGTGGCCATCGGCTCGCCGTCGATGTGGGCGCGCACGGCTTCCACGAAATCGCAGTAGATGTTCGCGAACGCCTCCAGGTAGCCCTCGGGATGTCCCCAGGGCACGCGGGTGACGCGCATGGCCTCATCGCCGAGATACTCGTCGTTGCCGCGCGTATAGACCTGGCGCGGCTCGTCGTAGCGATTGACGCCCATGAAGTTGGGGTTCTCCTGGTCCCAGTGCACGGCGCCGCCGGAGGCGTAGACGCGGATGGCCAGGTGGTTCTCCTCGCCGGTGGCTATCTGGCTGCAGACCAGCACGCCCTTGCCGCCTCCTTCGAGGCGAACCAGCATGTTCGCGTCCTCGTCCAGTTCGCGGTCCGGCAGGAATGTGCTCTTGTCGCAGCAGATCTCGGTGACCTTCTCGCAGGTGACGAACTCGAGCAGGTTCATGGCGTGGGTGCCGACGTCGCCGATGGTGCCGGCAATGCCGGAGCGGGCGGGGTCGGTGCGCCATTCGGCCTGCTTGCTGCCCTCCTTCTCATGCGGGTACATGAGGAACTCCTGGAGGTACTCGACGATGACCTTGCGCACCTGACCCATCTCGCCGGACTTGAACATTTCGCGCGCCTGCCGCACCAGCGCGTTGCCGGTGTAGTTATGCGTCAGGGCGAAGACCAGGTCGGTCTCCTCGACCAGCTTCACCAGGTCGCGCGCCTCCTGGAGCGTGTAGGTCATCGGCTTGTCACACGCGACGTGAAAGCCGTTTTCCAGGAACGTCTTGGCGATCGGGAAATGCGAGACGTTGGGCGTGACGATGGAGACAAAGTCGATGCGCTCGTCCTCGGGCAGTGCCGCCTCGGCCTCCGCCATCTCCTCGTAGCTCTTGTAGCAGCGGGAGGGGTCGAGGTAGAGTTCCGCACCGGTCGCCTTGGTCTTCTCGTAGTCGCGTGAGAAGCAGCCGGCCACCATCTCCACCTGCATGTCCAGCGCTGTCACCATGCGGTGCACGGCGCCGATGAAGGCGTCCGGCCCGCCGCCCACCATGCCCATTCTCAGCTTGCGTTTCCAGGATTCCATCAGTCAGCCTCCTTACGGATGGTTGCGGACCGTTCGTATCGTCTCGGCTACATTGTCACCCAGCCTTCGGCGCGATCGCTCTCCAGAATCGCCTCGCAGAGCACGGCTTCGCGGTGGCCGTCGGCGAACGTCGGGAACGCGGCCGGCACGTCGCCTCCGCCCTGAATGTATTCGTAGAAGGCGCGGAAGCAGTGCTTGAAGGTGTCGGGGTAGCCTTCGTTGTGGCCGCCGGGATAGCTGGCGAACGGCGCGGCGGCGTCGGAGAGCAGCGCGGGGTCGCGCAGCAGCACCTGGTTGGCGGTCTCGCGCCGGCCCATCCACATGCTGTTGGGCTCCTCGCTGTTCCACTGCAGGGCGCACTTTGAGCCGGCCAGCTCGTAGCGCAGGCAGTTCTTGCGGCCGGCCGTGGTCTGCGAGACCCACAGGCAGCCGCGCGCACCGCCTTTGAATCGGAACATGATGCAGCCGTAGTCGTCGGTGGTGATAGCCACTTCCTCGGTCGCGACGATCTTCTCCTGCTTGCCCTTGAACGTCTCCACCTCGCCCTTGGGCCGCTTGCGGATCGGATGCACGGTATGCAGGTCCGCGCAGACGGCCTCCACATCCAGGCCGCTGACCGCGTGAACGAGGTCCATCCAGTGCGTGCCGATGTCGGCCACGGCGCGAAGCTCGCCGCCTTCCTCCGCCAGCACCCGCCAGTTGTAGTCGGTGTCGTATAGCAGCCAGTCCTGCACGTAGCTGCCGCAGACGCTGTATATCTCGCCGACGTCGCCCCGGCGGACCATGTCCGCCGCCTCACGGGCCAGCGGGTAGGAGCGCATGTTGTAGTTGACGCCCGCCGCCAGACCGGTCTCCTCCGCCAGCCCGACCAGCTCGGCCGTCTCCTGCGAGTTCATGGCCAGCGGTTTCTCGCACATGACGTGCTTGCCCGCACGCAGTGCCTTTCCGGCCATCTCGAAGTGCAGACGGTTGGGCGTGGCGATGTGGACGGACTCCACCTCGTCGTCGGCCAGCACCTCTTCCAGGCTCGCATACGCGCGCGGCAGGTTCAGCGAAGCGGCGGCACGCTTCGATTCGTCTTCGTCAACGCCGAGTATGCCCTTAACCGTGGCGCCGATACGGCGCAGCGCCTCCACGTGCACGGGCCCGATGAAGCCTGCTCCCAGAACGGCAACCTTGACCTCGTCCATGAATGCGATCCCTCCCGCTGGTAGTTCGATTCGAGTCGGGCGCTATTCTAAGCCGAGTATGGTGCGGTTTCGAGCGACATCGCTGCCGCCGCCCGCGAAGTCGTCGAACGCCACGTCCGTCGCCTCGATGATGTGCTCGGCGATGAACGGCGCTCCCTCCCGCGCCCCTTGCTCGGGGCTCTTCACACAGCACTCCCACTCCAGCACGGCCCAGCCCCGGAAACCGGCCTCGGTCAGCAGCGTGAACACGCGCTTGAAGTCCACCTGGCCGTCGCCGAGGGACCGGAAGCGTCCGGCTCGGTCGGCCCACGACTGGTATCCGCCGTAAACGCCGACGCGGCCCGTCGGCCGGAACTCGGCGTCCTTGACGTGGAAGGCACGGATGCGGTCGCCGTAGATGCGGATGAACTCGCAGTAGTCGAGCTGCTGCAGCAGGAAATGGCTCGGGTCGTAGTTGATGCAGGCGGCCGGGTGCTGGTCCGTGTGGTCGAGGAACATCTCGAACGTCGCGCCGTCATAGAGATCGGAGCCCGGGTGCAGCTCGTAGGTGAGCGTCAGCCCTTTCTCGTCGGCCAAATCCAGGAGCGGACGCCAGAGGCGACTCAGCTCGCCGAACGCCTCGTCGACGAGGCCCGGCGGACGCTGCGGCCAGGGATACATCATGTGCCAGGCGAAGCCGCCCGAGAGGACCGGCACGCTCTCGGTACCCATGTTCGCCGAGGCCAGGACGGCTTTGCGGAGTTCGCCGGCGGCCCATTCCGCCCGGGCGGAGCCGCTCAGGCCCTCGGGATAGAATCCGCCGAAGGCGACCTCGTACGCCGGGTGCATGGCGAGCACCTGGCCCTGAAGGTGGGCGGCCAGCTCCGTCACCTGCACGCCGGCGTCGTCGAGCTTCGCACGATAATCGTCGCAGTATGCCTTGGACTCGGCCGCCTTGTCCAGGTCGATCACGCGCGCGTCCCACGTGGGGATCTGCACGCCCCTGTATCCCAGGCCCGACGCCCACCCGGCGATGGACTCCAGGCTGTTGAACGGTTCCTCGTCGCGCAGAAACTGCGCCAGAAAGATCGCCGGCCCTTTGATCGCGTTCATCTCTCCCGCCTCCTTCAGCTAACTTCGCGAATGCAGTCGCGCACCAGCACGGCCATCTCGGGTCCGTACTTTCCGGAAGCCCGCATGTCGGGGGCGCCCTTCTCCTTCAGATGCGCCACCACGGCCTTGGCCAGGTGCAGGTTGTCTCTGGATATCTCGATGAACTTCCGCGGCTCGTCCCGATATGGGAACAGGTCCAGTCCGAACCAGCCGCTGTAGTCGGCATCGTCCAGCACCATCATCACGGCGACCAGCCGGATGAAGTTCACGGTGCCGGGCGGCAGATCGGCGTCGCACTGGGTGTCGTTGTCGTTGAAATGCGTGTGGTAGAGCCGTCCGTAGCGGCAGATCAGGGCGAGCTGGTCCTCGACGTTCTCGTCCGCAATCAGGCTGTGGCCGATGTCCAGGTTGATACCGAAGTTGGGGTCGTCCACCTCGTTGACGACGCAGAGCGCCTGGGCGGTGGTGCCCATCATGATGTGCGTTCGCGGCTCGAACGGCTTCGGCTCGATGCAGACGCGCGTGGAGTACTTGTTTCGGTGCAGGTAGTCAAGGATGCGGTGCACGCTGTCGACGTAGCGTTCGTAGAGGGCGATGTAGTCGGTCTGCATCGGGAAGTCGTTGCCGTCCGTGGCGGGCCAGAGCACGCTGATGGGCACGTCGAACCGTGCGCCCATGTCCAGCGCCGCCTTCACGCGGTCCACCGCGGCGCCTCGCACCTGCGGATCCGAGTCGCCCAGCGCGCCGTGCTTATACTGCTTCTCGGTCCACGTGTGGCCGCAGAGCTGCACGATCTGCAGGCCGTAGTCGTCAAGGACCTTCTCGACCTCGCCGGCGTTGGACTCGTTGATCTCGGTGGGCAGATGCAGCTCGATGCCGTCCACTCCCTCGATCTCGCCCACCTCCCTGATGCGGTCGAGGACGGGCTTGAACTCGCCGAACCCCTCGACGTTAAAGCGGTCCACCAGATTCGTGTTGCCCCAGATGCCCATGCTTATCTTCAGATCGTCCACCTTTCTCCTCCTCATCCGGCCCGGAAAGGCCCCAAAGCGGGGTCGCAGATGCGTTTGTGCTCGCGCCCCAGGAAGCCATTGATCTCGTCAAGACACATCGGCGCCGTCGCGCCCTGATGGGTGGCCACAAGGGCGCCCATGGCGTTGCCCAGCCGCAGGCACTCGCGCACCGGTCGGCCGCGCAGCAACAGGTGGATGCAGCCCGCGGTGAAAGCGTCGCCGGAGCCGCAGGGGTCCTCCACCTCAACGGCGTACCCCGGCTCGTAGCATTGCTCGCCCTGCGCCGAGGCGATGAACGATCCGCGTTCGCCCAGGGTGACGACGCAGTGACTGAGTCCCCAGCGGTCCATCGCCTCCTGCGTGAACCCGGCGACGTCCCGCTGCTCGAAACCCAGCAGTTCCGCCACGACGGCGATCTCTCCGTCGTTGCAGCGCAAGATGTCGGCGCGCTCCAGGGACTCGCGCACGATCTCGGCGGAGTAGCAGCCCTTGCGCAGGTTGATGTCCAGCAGCTTCACGGCGGAGTCGGCCGCGTCCAGCAACTCCGCCAGGGCGGCCCGGCTCTCCTCAGCCCGCTGGCTGAGGGTGCCGAAGCAGACGCAGTCCGCGGCCTCGGCGGCGGCAAGGAGTTCATTCGACGGCCGTATGCGATCGTAGGCGACGTCCGGCACGATGAAGTAGTCCGGCTCGCCGGTCTCGTCGAAACCGATACGCACCGTCCCGGTCGGCAGGCCCTCGTCCCACTGAACGAAGCGCGTGTCCATGCCCAGCTCACGAATCGTCTCCATCGCCTCCCGGCCCAGTTCGTCGCGGCCAAGACGCGTGACGATCAGGCCCAGATCGCCGAGCGAGTTGACGCGGTAGGCGAAGTTGAACGGCGCCCCGCCCAGCACCGATGCTCCCGGCAACTGGTCCCAGAGCGTCTCGCCGAATGCCAGCACAGTCTTCGCCAAGCTCGCCTCCTACTTGCGCACCTTCGACCAGTCCTCATCGAACTGGGTCAGCGCAATGTCGGTGAGGGGATGCTCGAACATCTGGAAGAACAGCGATTCGGGAATGGTAACAATGTCGATGCCGGAGCGCAGACAGGCCAGCACGTGGTTCTGGGTCTTGATGCTGCCGGCGATGATGTCGGTGGCGAACTCGTAGTTGTCGCGGATCAGCGCGGCGTCACTCACAAGCAGATCGCTCTCGTTCGCCACGGCGTCCAGGCGGCTGAGCACGATGCTCACGTAGCTGGCGCCGGCCTTCATGGCCAGCCACGCCTGCGTGGCGCTGAAGGCCATGGTCACGTTCACTCGGATATCCATCTCCCCTTCCAGCACAGGCACCGCCGTCAGCCCCGGCGCAGTCATGGGTATCTTCACCACAACGTTTTGAGCAATCTTCGAGACCGCCTCGGCGCCTTCAATCAACTCCTCCACCGTGGCCCCGACCGGCTCGGCACTGACCGGACCGGGCGTGATCTCGCAGATCTCGGCCACCACCTCCTGGAACTTGCGGCCCGACTCCAGCACCTTCGTGGGGTTGGTGGTGACGCCGTCCAGCAGCCCCGTGGCGTGCGCGCGGCGCACGGCGTCCACGTCGGCCGTATCCAGAAAGATCCTCATGGGTGCTCCTCTCGTGTTGTTCTCAGGCAGACTGTGCCGCCATATTCTTCAGGTCGCTGAGCGAGACCCTCACGTTCGGCGGGTCACCCAACTCCGGCACCACCATGTCCGCGCCTGTGAAGTCCTCGTTTTCGGTGTAGCCGTTGGTGGTCACCACGCACCACATGCCGGCCGCTTTCGCGGCGAGCAGACCGTTCCGGCTGTCCTCTACCACCACGCAATGCCCGGCAGGAAGGTCCAACCGCATTGCCGCAAGATTGTAGATCTCGGGGTCCGGCTTCTTGCGAGAAACAACGTCGCCCGCCAGGATTGCCGCGAACCCGGCCTTGCGGCCCTCGCCCAGCAGCGTATCCAGTACGGCGTTGACGGCCCGCTGGTTGGAGGTCGAGCAGACGGCCAGCGTCATCCCGGCGTCGATCGCCTCGTCCACCAGCCTGACCACGCCCGGACGGGGCGGCAGTTGGCCGCTTTCCACTATCTCCATGTAAAGGTCAGTCTTCATCCTGTGCAGGTCGGCGATGTAGGCGTCGCGGTCCTCCACACCCTCCGGCCAGCACTGCTGATTGAAGTAGAACTTCATGCGCTCCTTGCCGCCGGCCACCTTGAGCAGGCGTCGGTAAGTGGGCACGTCCCACTCGATGTCCAGACCCTTGCGCTCGAACGCCCGGTTAAAGGCCACGCGGTGACCGTCGCGTTCGGTGTCGGCGAGGACGCCGTCGCAGTCGAATATCAGCGCTTCCATCATCGTTCCGTCTCCTCTACGGCGGGCATATTCTGCAGGTTCGTCCTGATGCATTCCAGGAACTTGGCGGCGTAGGAACCGTCCACGGCGCGATGGTCGCCCACCAGCGTCAGCGTCATCATCCTGCGCAGCCTCATCGTGTCGTTCACGGCAACCACGCGCTGTTCGATGGCGCCGACACCCAGGATCGCGCACTCGGGCGGGTTGATGATCGGATCGAAACGAGCGACGCCGTACATGCCCAGGCTGCTGACGGTGAAGGTGCCGACGGCATCGCTGACCAGCGCGCCCCGGTTTGCCGCCTCGGCGTTGCGTCGCGAGGCCGCGGCGATCTCCTCCAGGGACAGGCCGTCGGCATCTCCGATGACGGGCACCAGCAGGCCTTCCTCCGTCGCCACGGCCACGCCCACGTTCACACCTGCGCGCAGCACCATCCGATCCGCGTAAACGTGCGCGTTCATGCGCGGGTACTGCGCGAGGGCGTCGGCGCACGCCTTGACGATCAGGTCCGTGATGGTCACGCGCACGCCGGTGCGCTCGTTCCGTTCGCGTCGCCACGCAGCCGTCTCGGTCATGTCCGCGTCGGCGTGCAGGGCGAACATCGGCACCGATCGCTGGGCCTCGGTGAGCCGTTCCGCAATGCGGCGCCGCAGGCGGCTGAAGGTCAGCACGCTGTCGCCGGGCGCGAGGCCAGGTTCGGTGACGGCCGGGCGCTCGGCGAGGTCGCGCTTGATGATGCGTCCGCCGGGGCCGCTGCCGGTCACCGACGACAGGTCGATGCCGCGTTCGCGGGCGATGCGGCGCGCCGACGGCGACGCGATCACGCCGGCCCGCACTGCAGCCGGACGAGGTCCGGAGCTCGACGCAGGCCGGGCCGCGGCCGGCCGGTCGGCCTCCTCCGGCGCCTCCGGGGGATGCTGCAGATGCAGGGCCGACTCGTCAAACTCCTCTCCTTCGCCGCCCACGTAGCCGACCGGCTGCAGGATATCCACCTCCTCGCCCTCGCCGTGCACAATCTTCAGCAGCACGCCCTCGGCCTCGGCCTCGACTTCGAACGATGCCTTGTCCGACTCCACTACCAGCAAGACTTCGCCCTTCTCGACGGACTGGCCCTCCTCCTTACGCCATTCCAGAATCACGGCGCTGGGGATATCCTGACCGACCTGGGGCATGTTGATGGGTTTCACACTCAGACCTCAACGTCGGACGCGTGCCCGGTGGAGCCGAACAACTCCATGTTCGCCGCCATCTCCACTTTCACCCGGGAGAACTGCGCCTCGATTACTTTCAGAGGATTGTAGTCGCGGTGCTGCTCGTGATGCTCGACGAAACCGTCGACGAATGCGTGCTTGAGTTGCGTGGAGATGTTGACCTTGGCGCATCCGAGCGAGATGCACCTCTTGAAGACATCGTCCGAAAGGCCCGTGCCGCCGTGCAGGGCGATGGGCACGCCGGTGCGGCGGGCAATCTCGTCCAGCAGGTCGAAGGCGATCTTCGGCGTGCCCTTGTAGAGGCCGTGGGCCGTGCCGATGGCGGGCGCGAAGGCGGCCAGATCCACTCTACCACAGAACTCCTCCGCCCGGTCCGGATCGGCCAGGTGGGCGGCCTGTTCGCTGACCTGGACGTCCTCCTCCACGCCATGTATCTCGCCGAGTTCGGCCTCGACGCTCACGCCACGCGGAGCGGCCGCTTCGGCGACCTGCCGCGTCATCTCCAGGTTGCGCTCGAACGGCTGCGAGGAGGCGTCAATCATGACGCTTGTCCACCCGGCGTCGATACACTGCCGGCAGAACTCGACCTCCTTGCAGTGGTCAAGGTGGACCACCACGGGAACGCGCGAGTCGCCGGCGATCTGCTCCAGCCAGGAGAAAAGCGGCCCGTGACCCCAATACACCACGGTCTTGACGGACGTCTGCAGGATGACGGGCGCGTCCAACTCCTCGGCAGCCCGCACGACGGCCAGCGCCGTGTTGTAGTCCACGATGTTGAACGCCCCCACAGCGTATCCGCCGTCCCGCGCCGCCTCGAGCACGGGCTTCATGCTCACCAGGCCCATCGTTCTCTCCAATCAATCTCTTGCGTACACGGCCCTTTTCACGGCCGCCACAATGTCGTCTTCCTGCGGCACGCAGGCGCTCTCGAGTGTCAGGTTGAACGGTATCGGCGTGTTCTCGCCGGCGACGATTTCTACCGGTCCGTCCAGGTAATCGAACGCTTCCTGCTGAATGACGGATGCGATATCCGACGCCACGCCCCCCCGGCGCACGGCTTCCTGCGCGATGACCACGTGCTCGGTCTTGCGCACGGAATCGAGAATCAGGTCGGTGTCCATCGGCACCAGCGTGCGCGGGTCCACCACCTCCACGTCGATTCCCTCCTCGGCCAGCCGCTCCGCCGCGGACAGGCACTTCGGCACCATCCCGGACCACGCGATCAGGGTGGCATCCGCGCCGGGCCGTTTAATGTCGCCCTTCCCGAGCGGAATCACGTAGTCGTCCTCCGGCACCGGACCCTCCTCCATGTAAAGGAGCTTGTGCTCGATGAAGACCACCGGATCATCATCGCGGATGGCGCTCTTGAGCAGACCCTTGGCGTCGTAAGGCGTGGATGGCATTACGAGCTTCAGTCCCGGGATGTGGTAGTAGACCGCCTCCAGGCTCTGCGAGTGCTGCGCGGCCAGGCCGTTTCCCACGCCGCCCTGCGTGCGAAACACCATCGGCACGCGGCCGACGTCGCCGGTCATGAACCGGAACTTCGCCGCCTGGTTGGCCACCTGGTCCAGGGCCAGCAGGGAGAAGTCCACGAACAGGATCTCGACCACGGGCCGCATGCCCGTAATGGCGGCGCCCACACCCGCGCCGGTGAAACTGGCCTCGGATATCGGCGTGTCGATGACGCGCTTGGGCCCGAACTCGTCCAACAGGCCAACGGTGACCTTGTAGGAGCCGCCGCGCTCACCGATGCCCTCCCCGAGAAGGAACACGCCGGGGTCGCGGTGCATCTCCTCACGCAGGGCCTCGTTGAGGGCCTCGCGCAGCATGATTTCGCGTGCCGCGCCTTCCGTCTTCACTGTGCCGGCTTCCGAAGCGCTCAGGATCGCACCTCCTCCAGGAACCTTTCCACCGACGGCTCGGGGCTTTCGATGGCGTATTCAACCGCCGCTTCCATAGCGGCGTCGACGGCTTGCTCGATCTTTTCGACCTCTTCTTCCGTCGCTCCGCCGCGTTCCAGCAGGTACTCGCGCCCGAGCTTCACCGGATCGCGGCCCAGGTAGTGCTCCAGCCGGTCGGCGGGCATGTAGTGACCGGGGTCGTTCACGTGGTGGCCCGTCTGGCGGTAGGTCTTGGCTTCAATCAGGACCGGCCCCCTCCCTCCGCGGCAGAGCGCGGCAGCGTCCTTGACGTGCTCGTAAACGGAGAGCACGTCGTTGCCGTCGAGCATAACGCTCTCCACCCCGTAGCCGATGCCGCGGTTGTAAAGGTCCGGCTCCTGCGTGACCGTCTCGATAGGGGTTGAGACGGCGTACTGGTTGTTTTCGATCAGGAATATGGCCGGCAGCCGCCACGCGCCCGCCATGTTCAGTGACTCGGCGAACGTGCCGTTGTTGGACGCACCATCCGAGGCGAAAATGACGGTGACCCTGTCCTCGCCGCGTATCGACGTGCCCAGGGCGGCGCCGAGCCCCAGCGGGATTCCGCCGGCGACGATGCCGTTTGCTCCCAGGTTGCCGGTGCTGATATCCGCGATGTGCATCGAGCCGCCCCGGCCGCCGCAGTAGCCGGTGGCCTTGCCCAGCAGCTCGGCGACCATGCGCCGCAGGTCGGCGCCGCGTGCAATGCAGTGTCCGTGGCCGCGGTGGGTGCTGGTGAGGTAGTCGCGGGGAGTGAGCGCGGCGCAGGCGCCGGTGGCGATCGCCTCTTCGCCCAGGTAGGGGTGGAAGTATCCGCGTATGTGGCCCTGGCGATAGAGGCGAACGCAACGGGTCTCAAAAACGCGGATGGTATAGAGGGTCCTGTAGAGATCGGCCAGGAACTCCTTCGGGTACTTGCCGGCTGGCGCCATCTGTCGCGCCCCTCTCAAGCGGTGGCTGTGACCAGGAAGCGGTACACGTCGCCGCGGTATATCGAACGTTCCATTTCCAGGATGAGTTCCTTGCCGCAGAAGGTGACGCCCTCGACGCAGAAGGCCGGCACCGGCTCGTCCAGGTCGAACCAGTGGAGTTCGTCGCCGTCGAGCATCACGGCGCTCACCATCTGCTGCAACTCGGTCAATTGCAGGCCGTATTGCTGCTCGTACAGGTCGTAGAGCGAACCGGTCAGGTCCTCGCTGCCGATGTCGGGGCAGAATGCCCGGGCGATGTAGCGCGTCTCCTTCATCATCGGCACGCCGTCGGCCAGGCGCATCCTCTCGATCACGTGCATGGGTCCGGACAGCGTATAGGTGCGCCCGTGGACGGTCAGCGAGTGAGGCTTGCGGCGCGCGCCTACCTCCAGGAGCCTGGTTGTCGGATTGCGGCCGGCCTGCAGCATATTCTTGGTGAAGCTGAGGATCTTGTCGGCCGTGCGCTCGACCGTGCGCCGGCGAACAAAGGTGCCGCGGCCCTTGACCCTGGTCGCCCAGCCCGCGCGCTCCAGCTCCTGGTGGGCCTTGCGGGCGGTCGTATTGCTCACGTCGTAGTCCCGGATCAGCTCGTTCTCGGAAGGCACGCGGGCGCCTTCCTCCAGGCGACCTTCTCGGATGTCGTCGACAACGTCCCGGGCGATACGCAGGTACTTCGGCAGGTGTCTGCGCTTATTCGCCATGCTCTCCGAGCCCCTCGTCCGTTCCCATAATCTGGCTCTGCCCGACCGAGCAGCATCTTAGTGCACTAAGTTGGGGCTGTCAACGGAAACTGGGCGAGATCGACGGCGCGTATTGACAGATCGCCCCGGCCGGAATAACGTGAATCACAATTCGACAGAGACACAGGCGGGAGGGGCCGGACATGGAGTTGATCGTCGTGGGAGCGGGATGGGCGGGCGAAAGGCACGTGCATGCGTGTCGCCGCCTGGAGCATCAGGGCGAGGATGTCCGGCTGGCGGCGCTGGTGGACGTAGACGAAGCCTTTCTCAACGAGAAGGCGCGCGAATGGTGCGTGCAGCGCACCTACTCGAGCCTGGAAGACGCACTGGATGCCGAGTCGGATGCGGACGGCGTGGTCCTGGCGACGCCCCACAATCTCCACCGGCAGGGCACCGAACTGGCCGCAGCGGCCGGCCGACACATGCTGGTCGAGAAGCCGATGGCGCTGACACTGGAAGACGCCGATGCCATGATCGCCGCCTGCGACCACGCCGGGACGACGCTGATGGTGGCCGAGAGCGCGCGATACGGCGAGGCCAACCGCGCGATCCACCGCGTGCTGGAGGACGGTCGGATAGGTCGCGTGCTCAGCGGGCGCATGTGCCGAGTGGGCACCGGCCACCATACCTATGTGTACCCGGGGCGCCGTTCGTGGCTGGCGCAGCCCGACAAGGGCGGAAGCGGCATCTGGATGCTCAACGGCGTGCACGCCATGTCGACCGCGCGGATGCTCCTCGGTGAGGTCGAGCGCATCTACGCGCGAGAGGTCCACTCGCCGCTGTTCGAAAGCGACCTGGAGGCAACAGTCGTTGCCCTGATCGACTTCGACGGCGGGGCGACATTGACCATGACCGTCAGCGCCGAACTCCATGGCTACAAGCGCTTCGGCGACCTGGTGCTGTTCGGCGAGCGCGGGACGCTGTCGCTCAATCCTCGCGGTGACTCGGGGTTGACCGTGCTGACGGACGAGGGTGAGGAAGTCATCGACTGCACCGAGCCGGACGAAGGCGGCGTGCCCGGGCGTTTCGTGCGGCAGATGCGCGAGTTCGTTCGCGCTGTGCGGGCGGACCGACCGGCGTACACCAGCGGCCACGAGGAACGGGCCACGCTGGCCGCGATACTGGCCGGGTACCGGTCGATTCACACGGGCGAACCGGTGGTGCCGGAGCGATAGGTCGTTCGCTACTCGCCGCCCATCACCGGGCCGCACTCGCGGATGAGCTTGAGGATGTCGCGCCGGTTGCCGGGCCGACACGGTACCCACTTCGTCAGCAGCATGCCGGTGGCGCCGTACTTGAGCAGATCGCGCTTCCATTCCTCCACTTGCTCCAACTCCCACCCGGGCGCGCCCCATACCTCGAAGCCCTTCCGGCTGAGACGTCTGATGACATCCGGCAGCGCGTAGCGGTAGTTCCATAGCAACTGGACGACGTCCCGGGGGATCTTCTTCTCCGCCAGGTAAGACTTCTCCCGGTGCACGCGCCCGCCGGGGTACATCTGCCAATCCTTCCACATGACGGTGCGGAGGTTCCGCTCCTCCAGGCCGTCGTGCAGCGTGCATATGGCCGCCGCGAACTCCTCGATGGTACGGTCGTGGTCCTCGTCCATGCCGATGTGGAAGAACGCCTCGGGCTTGCAGACCGCGATCAGTTCGTCGATGAGCTGGAAAGCGTGCTCCCAATAGGTCTCGTCGTCCCAGTAGTTGCGCCACGGCCGGAACCACTGGTTATGCTGGTGCAGCGGGCTCATCGCAAAGTTCAGCTTGGGCACCACGTCAATGCCCAGCTTATGGGCACGGTTCGCCAGCTTGCGCAGGTCGGCCATCGGCACGGTGTAAGGACGGGCCAGGTCGGGGTGGGTTTTGTACTTGACGCCGTCGGCGCAGTCGATCACCAGCAGATTGAGCCCCGCCTCCGCCATCGCCTCCAAGGCTTCCAGCGCGACGTCCATCGACATCGGCTTCTCGCGCGACTTGCGCTTGCACCAGCGGGGGTCGTAGTGCGTCATGTGCAGCATGAAGCCGCGATACTGCAAAGCCTTCTCTTCGGCCATCTTGCGTCCTCCCTCTCGCAGTGTGGCATTATTGAGTCGGAATGCGACCTTCCATCAGGGCTTCCAGGTCCGGGATGCCCTCGGCGCCCTCCTCCACCTGCCCGCGGACCTTCATCCTCAGG
>CAZZNQ010000063.1:0-21847 GCA_964655775.1 uncultured candidatus Brocadiaceae bacterium
CGGCCGCGCTACCCCCGCAATGGGTAGAGCGGGGCGTCTCGCCCCGCTGCGTCGACGGATCAGAACCGGCGAAGACTAATGTTCGCCCACTTAGCCCTGCTTGAGGCCGCGGATCAGGGCCATGTCTTCATCGTCGAGCGCGGGATAGCTGAAGAGACAGATCCCCTCCGCTCCGGTCTCCAGCACGGCGCGCATCTGCCGCTCCAGGGCCGGGGCGTCCAGCATGGCCTGGCTGCTGCGACGGCAGAGGCCCTCCCAGATGGGCACGTGCCCGGCGGCCAGTGCCAGGTGGCACTGCGTGCGGGTCGCCGCCGCGCGCGTGCTGGGCGTGTAGTTCATGGGGAACAGAAAGTCGACCAGTTTCTCCTCGGCCCAGAGCGGCCAGTCCTGCCCCTGATGAATGATGCACACGGGCACGTCCGGGAAGACGGCGGCCGACAGCTCGATACCCTCGGAACTGGTCAGTTCGCGCATGCGGCGCACGAAGGCGGTGACGCGACCGGCACGCCATTCCGACCACGCGGCGTATCCCAGGCTGCCGCGCGGCGCGTCGTCGACGTTCACGCCCAGCTTCTCGGTCTCGGCGCGGCAATAGTCGCAACGGCAGAGCGAGCCGGTGCGGATGTAGTCCAGGTGCAGGCCGGCCGGGCCGTAGCGCTCGGCGATCTCCTTGTAGAGCGCGAAGACATAGTCCTGCACCCCCGGCCGGCAGGCGCACGCCCAGCCACCCTGGGCGCCCTCCTCAAAGACGGCGGCCGACTCCGGATGTTCGCGCAGCAGGTGTGATTGATCCCCTTCGCGGAACACGCAGAACCACGGGTGGACCTTGATCCCCCGTTCGCCGCACTCCTCGATCAGCACTTCCAGCGGATCCCAGTCGGCGTACTCCGGGTTCACGTCGGCGACGTCGGAGAGGAAGTCGACCGCCCCGGGCGCGTTCTTCACGCAGGGCACAACCAGGTCGAAGCCGACGTCGGCCAGGCCGGCGACGCGTTCTTTGAGTTCGTCCCGCTCCCCGAAATCCGTGATGCGATGCGACCACACGCCCAGCTTGAAATCCTTCATTCGTCCGCCTCCATTTCGTTCCGGTGATGCGTCCTCAGTCCCGCGGCGGCACGAGGCGCATTGCGTTGCCGCCCATGATGTTCCGCTCGATATCCGGGGGCAGGTCGCAGCCTTTCACGAACCTCTGCATCCGGTCGTCGTAGGCGTCCCGCGCGAAAAGGCAGCGGCCGGAGTATTCGAGCAGGAACTCCCTGCCCGCTTCCGGGCTGCGGGAGAGGGCGTTCAGAGCGCTTCCGGCCGAGAGGTCGCAGTGCAGGTTCGGATACCTGTCCATGAACTTCCAGATCCGTCCGCCCGCCACCACGCGTCCCTTGGGGTAGGCGTCGGGGGACTCGTCGGCGTCGCCCGAGATCTCGCGCCAGAAGCCCGGCCCGTGGCCGATCATCACCGTGTCCGGACAGAGCTCAAGCGAACAGGCCAGGTTCTCCCAGTCGCAGCAGTACCAGTAGCCGGGATCGGCCGACGGGTCGTGTCGCGGCAGCGGCACGTCGACGTGGAAGATGACGGGCAGCCCCTCCTCGCCGCAGTATTGCAGCATCTCCAGCAGGTAGGGATTGTCCAGCATCACCTGGCACTTTAGCTCGCCCATCCCGCGCACGCCGCAACGCTCGACGGCGCCCCGCAGTCGGTCCAGCGCCCCCGGCTCCCTGGGGTCGGGTGCGTAGAACGGCACAAACCGGTCGGGATACTTCTGCGCCGCCTCCACGGTATCGGACACCGGAATGCAGTCGCGCCCCGGCCAGAAGGTGCGCAACGACCCCGGGCTGATCTCATGCAACGGCGCCTCCCACGTGAGCAGCCACGTGACGTCGATGCCGTGCCGGTCCATGTTCTCCACGATCCGTTCGGCGCTGTAGCCGTACCAGTTCACGTGGTTGTGGGCGTCCACCACGGGCGACTGCGTCTGGTCCATCGGATCTGCCTTCCACTATTCAAAGAGGAGTTGGCCGCACGTGCGGGCGTCGCTCCAGTAGGCGAACGTCGGGCTGTTCGGGATGATCATAGCCGCCTTGCGCGCCCAGCGGTCATTGTTCAGGTGCGGGGTGTTGTCGTCCTCGCTGATCTGGACAACCCATCCGATGGTCGAGCCGGATTTCAGGTCCAGTTCCGCCATGTCCAGCGACCCCTCCGCGACGTAGCCGGTGGAGGTGGGCCGCGAAGTGCAGGTGAAGCCCCGCGGGCCCTCGGCGGTCGCTTCGGCGCCGTCTACGGGCACGGGGACCACGAAGTGCATCTCGTAGTTGAGGCTCTGGGGCAGCCACTGCCGGTATCGCTCCGGGGAGAGGTAGAGGCCGAGCTGGTCCTTCCCGGTCAGGAGCTGGTCGCGCACCTCGATGCCGAAGTAGAGCTTCGTGCCGTCGTGAGCCAGCCGCACGCGGGCCGACAGGTCGTCAGGGCCGTGCCACGAGCCGGGGAAGTAAAGGTGCGTGGCGATGTTCGCGTCCTCGGCGGTGATGTCGGTCGCCTCGGACGGCCAGCGGTCCAGGTTGGCATTCATCGGTGGCGCGCTGTCGATGCGCGGCACCCGCGTCTGCGGTGGCGCGAGGACGCGCTTGCGCAGCGCGAGTTCGGTGGTCAGGCCGTGGCCGAACGTCTTGTCTGTCCGGAAGTAGTCGCCGGTGTCGCGCAACTCCAAAGCGCGCCGGAGGTGGGCGTCGTACTGCTCGGGCGTGGCCTCGGGATCGAGGTTGCCCACCTCCTGCAGCAGGTCGTCGTATTCCGTGAGCCGTCCTTCGATCCACTCGACGTAAGCGGCGGACGCCTTGCCCTGTGCAGATACCGCCTGCGTGCCGGGCGCCTGGAGCGCTTTGAGAGCGAACGGATCCAGCGAGACGGCCCGTTCACTGTCGCCGATGGTGACGGTGACTTCCGCCTCGAACGGGGTCGCGTTCAGGACCGAGGCGTAAGTGTTGCCCCGCCACGTGGCCGCGCGCACCTGCACCGGCGAATCGCCCTGCATTTCAACGTCGGCCAACTCGACCGGCGGGAGGGAGCGCATCTCCTCCGAGAACCGGCGTATGGCCGCCTCATGCCCGCCGCCCTTGCGGTTCCAGGCGCCGGCCAGGATCATGTTCCGGTCGCGATGCATCATCGCGTGCCCCCAACCGGCCAGCGCGCACGGTGGCGCCGGACAGAAGTCGGGCGCCACCCACTCCTTCAGGTACCAGAAACTCTGCGGGTCGGGGTAGAGCCCCAGCCACGCCTCGAAGAACGTGTTCCAGATCAACGCCGCGCGCGTGTCGATCAGGTCGGACCGCGGCTGCGAAACGTCCAGGTCGTAGTAATACATCGAGCGTGGGTTCTGGGAATAGCTGTCGAAGATGGCGTGATCGTCGGTCTGGTAGTTCAGCACCGTCGTGAGCCCCTCCACGGCGTTGAGCTCCTCAGGATCACGGTCCCACCCTTTCCAGAGCGCCAGGATTTCTTCGGCCAGGTGCTGGGGCCACCGTTTGTCGCTCTCCTGCCAGCGTTCGACGACCTCGCTCGCGTTCGGGAAGTACTGCGCGTGGATCGATCGACCGCCCAGCAGATGCATCACCTTCACGTCCGGTTCGATGTCGTGAATGAAGTCCACGAAGTTCTGCAGACTGCCGAAGCAGGTGCGGAACACGTCCAGCGCGCCCTGGCCATAGCTGGGCGAGAGGTCCTGCGTGTCCATGCCGATGGCGTAGAGGGAGGGGTGGTGGCCGTAGCGCTCGAAGAACTGGCGGAAGCCGGTCTTGAGCGCCCGGGTATATTCCTCTTTCCTGTCTTCCGAATACGGTTCCCCGCCGATGTTGAACCGGTAGCCGTTGTTGAATATCGGTATGAACTTAATGCCGTGCCGGTCGCAGGCGTCCAGCATCGGCTCCAGGTCTTCCTTGGCGGGATCGTTGCCCCCGTCCCACGCCGGAATGATGCAGCGGAAACCCCAGCCGTTATTGGAGACGATCGGCCAACTCACGACGTTGTGGCCGAGATACGCGTGGTACTCGGCGATGTGATCGAACGCCGTCATCCGATCCGCCAGGCCGAAGATGCCGCGCCGGGGCACGAGGGACCAGTTATAGATCTCGCCCATGATGCGGGGGTTCTCCGGATCCGGATCGTCGATCTCGATGGGCGGCAGCTTGCCACCATCGACGGCGAAGACCCAGATCCGGCTACAGGCGGCGGGCGCGCCGCTGCGGGCCCAGTTGGCCACCATTGCGACCGGCCATTCGTCGTCCGGCCAGAAGAACGCCGTGTGGTACTGCATCTTGTTGGTGAGCGGGAATGGGTTATTGCAGTAGACGCCCGTCTCCAGCGACCAGTCGATGTTGCTGCGGCCGCTGAGGCGCGACTCGTGCGTCAGAAAGCAGATCTCGCGCTTGGCGTCGTCGGGGTATTCGAACACGAGCACGTGCGGTTTGTCGCGCTGGTCGCGCCGCCACCGGTAGGCGAAAAAAGCATGCCGGTAGCTGGGTGTGACGCGGTACCTGCCGGCCGGGCCGTCCACGACCCGGAAGACCCCGTAGTCGATGGAATCGTGCGGGTCGCGCGGGTTCGTGCAGTCGATGAAATCCACCAGGCGCAGGTTTAGGTCCAGCCCCAGATCCACCGGGACTTCCGGTGCCGAGGCCACGGCCCTGCGCACCTGGGCGTCCGTCATGCTCACGGGCGCCTCGGCCGCGTATGCCTGCGAACACACCAAGCCGACCAATAACCCAATCAAGATCAACCGTTCCATCGGACTCCCCTCCATGCGGGACGACGGTTTCCGTGCCGGATTCTGCCAATCAGCGCCATGCATGGTAGAGCGGCGACGGCCCGGGTGCAACGTCATTTCGCGGAGGGCCTGTGGACCGGGAGGTGCCCGAGCCGGCTGTTGCCACAGCCCGTGTTCATCCGTCGGCTTCCTCCGTGGGGGGTATCTCGTCCACGTGCTCGGCCACCTTGCGGTAGGCGGCGGCATACTGCTCGACGATCTCCGGGCGGTCGTGTTTGAACCACGGGATGCCGTAGGCGATCTCGGCCACATTCTCGGACACCGGCAGCGTGCCCGGGCCCTGGCGCACGTCGCGCTGGCCGAAGGAGATCATCGTCGGCTCGCCCATGCGGAATAGGTCCAGCGTGTGGAACACCGGGTGCAGATGGAGTGCCCGGTTGCTGCCGGGGTAGCACATCGTGGCCCCCTCGGCGCGGACGGCCTCGCAGAACCTCTCGCACGGCAGGCCCCCGAGTTCCTCGCCGCGGTAGAGGCCGCGCGGGAAGTACCATCCGCCCATCGTCGAGCCGGAATCCTTTGGCGGCCGGTGAGCCTTGATGCCCGGTGCGCCTTCCAGCAGGTCCCAGAAACGGTTCATGGCCGCCTGGATCTCGGCGATGCGCTCTTCGTAGTACTTGAGCTGCACGCGGCCCATCGCGGAGCACATCTGGTTCATGCGGTGCTTGAAGCCGCCCACCGGCGCCCCGGCGTACTGCTTGAGGCCCTCGTCGGTCACCTGGGCGTCCGTCGGGTTCCAGCGCGACGGCTTTCCGGTGCGCTCGTAGTGCCCATAGGCGATGCAGCGTTCGTAGATCTGGCGATCGTCGGTCACCATGATGCCCGCCTCGCCGACGGCGAAGCTCTTGCCGCTCATCATGCTCATGGCGGCGACATCGCCGAACGTGCCCACCTTCCGGCCCTTGTAGAGTCCGCCCTGGGCGTGCGAACAGTCCTCCAGCGTCTTCACGCCGTGCTTGCGGGCGATGGCCATGATGCGGTCCATGTCGCACGGATAGCCGGTCTGGTGCACCACCACGATCACCTTCGTCCGCGGGCCGATGCGGTGCTCTACGTCGTCCGCGTCGATGCAAAGCGTGTCCGGATGGATGTCCGCGAAGTTCACGGCCGCGCCCAGCGAGAGGGCCGGTACGGCGGCCGCCCAGTAGGTGGCGCTGGGGGCGATGATCTCGTCGCCCGCTCCGACGCCGCACGCCCACATGGACGCGCGCAGGCTCTCGGTGCCGTTCGGGTAACCGAGCGCGAACTCCGTGTCCATCCACGCCGCGAATTCGTGCTCGAACTGCCTGGTCACGTCCGTGCCGCTCATGGCGCGACGGCGCAGGACTTCCAGCACGGCCTGCTCGTCCTCTTCGGTCACAATCGGCCAGGTGAAGATGTCCCCGGGGTCCCCGGTTACGGTCTGCGGTCCGCCACATATCGCCAGTTCACTGCTCTGTGTCGTCACGGCATCAGCTCCTGCTTGCGGTTCATGCGCTACCCTGTTCCCGGCGCCGGCCCCAGGCTCTCGCCGCGGACCAGCTCCGGCTTGAGACTATGAACGGCCTCCGCCTCCGCGGCGGAGAGTATCTCGCACACCCTTTCTGCCATCGCGGCCACCGGTACTCGCAGGGTCGTTAAGGGGGGCGTCAGCGCGTCGGCGAACGGCATTCCGTCGAATCCGGTTACGCTCAGGTCCCGGGGGACGCGGATGCCGCGCCGCGCGAACTCGCCCATGGCGAAGGCGGCGTCCTCGTCGTCGTAGAAACAGGCCGCCGTCACGCCGTGCGACTCGACGGCCCGTGCCACGCCGCCCGCCATCGCGCGTCCTGGGTGAGCCGATCCGCCTCTTCCCCGGCCCGTGCGCACGACGGAGAGCCCGACCTGCTCAAAGGCCCGCTCGCGCACGTCCTTCCGTTTGCTGGACGCATCCGCACCCGGCAGTGCGACGCGGGAGTGGCCGAGGCGCTTCATCAGGCGTCCCAGGCGGCGGAAGCCGGTCATTCTGTCGACGCCCACCAAGTGGTAGCCCTGCTCGACGAGCCGATCCGTCGGGCCCTCGTAGTCGAAGTAGTAGTTGTAGATGACCACGCGGGCGCGGCTGAGGTACGAATAGAGGGCCGGCTTCGGGCGATCGAGGCCGAGCGGGCGGTTGAGCAGCCAGACAATCTGGGAGACGCCGCGCGCCAGCAGCTCGCGCACGCCGGCCTCCAGTTCCGTGGGAGGAACCACCATGATCTCCAGCCGCTGCGGCGATTCTGTGAACGAGTCCACGATCAGGTTGAACGCCTCAGTCACGTGGCTGTAGAGATGGCCGCAGTGGAGCACGCCGACCACGTTGTGCGGCAGCGAACGCAGGTCGCGCGCGCGGCGCGACGGCACGTATCCGCGCTCGTCCAAATGGGTGCGGACGCGCTCGACCGTGGCCTGCGAGATGCCTCGCTCGCGGGCCTTCCCGTTCACGACGGAGGAAACCGTGTAGCGGCTCACGCCGAGCTCCTCGGCGATCCGGGCCATGGTAAGGCGTTTTCGCGGGCTATTCGGCATCGGCAGGCTCCCAGCTCCTAACACGTGTAATGCTACACGTGTTAGGTTAACGTGTCAAGAGGCATTCTGCGGAATGCAAGGGATGCTGGCGGATGCGGCGGCAGGTCCTATGCTCTGCCTGGGAATTCGGTCGCTCGGATTCAGGACCGACTTCCCGAAGGAAGCCTAATCCTCCAGCCAGACGCCCTGTTCGACAAGCGATCGCCGCACCGCCGTGCCGTCCACCTCGGCAGGCGTCACGCCGTCCCGCAGGGCCATGGCAGCCGCCGTGCCGCACGCCTGCCCGATAGTGCAGGCCGGAGGCATGACGCGCATGGACGAGTGCACGGCGTGGTCCACGCTGATTGGCCGCCCACCGACCAGCATGTTGTCGCAGTCGGCCGGCACCAGGCAGCCGTAGGGGATCTCGTACCACTCGCCCTTGGGCAGGCGGGTGATCTCCGTGCCGGATCCGGTCGGGCTGTGGATGTCGATCGGGTAGTTGACGCGGCAGATGCCGTCCGGGAACTTGGCGGCGCGCTCGAAGTCTTTGCGCGTAAGATACTTGTGCCCGATCACGCGCCGGGACTCCCGCACGCCGACATTGTCCGCCACTGCGTGCAGCCGCGCGTTCTCGAAGCCCGCCAAGTCCCGCCGGAGGAACTCCATGAACTCCATCACCTGGCCGTGGCCCTCCAGCTCCGCTTCGGAGAGGCTGAGCGTGTCGGTCGCGTCGCGGCCGATGATGCGGGTGGTGTTGAAGTGCACGCGGTCCGGCTCGATGCTGGGGAAGAAGAGGACGTTCTCGCGGTCGCAGTGGATGCGGCCCTCGGCGCGTGCCCTGTCGTAGGCGGCGTTGATCGTCGCGCGGTCCGGCATGCGGTCCTTGTCCACGCCGGCCACGTCGAAGCAGGTCGTCATCGGCTGGGTGCCGCCGTCTTCATCGCGGCCGATCTCGAACCGGCATCCCGCTCGCGCGGCCAGGTCGGCGTCGCCGGTGCAGTCGATGTACAGCCTCGCTCGGTGGGCGGTTATGCCGCTCTTGCCCAAGAGCAGGACGCAGTCGACGTCGCGGCCGTCCATCAGCGGACGGTCCAGGACGACGTGATAGAGGATGTTCACTCCGGCATCACGGCAGAGCTTCTCGGCCGCGAGCTTCGCCGTCTCGTGGCATAGCACGCTGCCGCCTTCCCGCATGCCGCCCATCTGGACCATCAGGTCGCGCCAGTCCTGGCAGACGCCCGTGTCGAACGGCTTGCCGTCCAGGCCGCTGGCCATGAACGGGCTGACGAGTCCGGCGGAGGCCATCCCGCCCAGGAAGCCGTACTGCTCGCAGAGCAGCACCTTCGCCCCCTGCCTGGCGGCGGCGACCGACGCCCCCAGGCCGCCCGGGCCGCCTCCCATTACCAGAACGTCCACGTCGTGTAGCACGGGGATGTCCGTCTGCTGCGGTCTGGTCACTGTTTCGGCCATCGGGGCGACCTCCGGTTGCTCTGGTCGTGTAGCACGGCCGCTGATGCGGCACCGCCGCTTAGCATATGCCGCAGTGCGACCAACGTCAAAGAGCTGCGCTTTTTGGGGTTGCGTCAGGCCCGAGGCGGCGTAGAATGTTGCAGGAGCACACGGTTCTCACTCAGGCATGCAATCCGCGGAGGGGGTACGAGTGCGCTGGGACATACACGGGATCGATTACCTGCTGTGGCGCCGCCTGACCGAGCTGACGGGCGACCGTCCGATGGGTGTGCGACTGGACGCCATACACGCCGCCCGGCAGTCGGGGTGCAAGACGGCGCTGGCGCTGAAGGACGGCACAGTAAGCCGCGTGCCGTTGATGATGGTGGCCGAGGCAGCAGTAGCCGCGCACCAGGGCAAGCGGGAAAGCGAGTGGCGCGAGGAGTGGATACGCGGAATGCTGCAGATGGCCCGCGACCTGCCGGACGGGCCGGAACTCGACAGGCTGGTAAGCGCCCTGGACGCGTTGGACGCCGTGACGCTGGACATGAGGGACGCGAGGGTGTGGCCCTGGATGGGCAGACCTTCTGCAACAGGCAAACGCATGGTTCAGAGCACTGAGTCTCAAGAAGGGGAGGACGCCGATGGCTGATCCGTCGGAAGCATCGGATTACCGGATCTGGCGCCGCTATGCGGAGATCACCGGGGACGTGGCAATGGTTGCGCGGCTGGACGCCATACACGCGTTGGAGGAGTCGGGCTGCAGCCCGACGTATACGCTGTCCGACGGAACCGAAACGCGCGTGCCGATGATGATCGCCGCCGAAGCGGCCGTGGCCGCCCAGGCCGGAAAGACCGAGGCGGAGTGGCGGGAGGAATGGACGCGCCGGTTGGTGAACCTGGCCGTGAAGTGGCAGGACGACATGACCACCCGCGGCGTGGTCTCCGTGCTGAACGCCATGGACCCCGTCGCGGACGAGTTGCGGGCCGCCGGCGTGTGGCCCTGGTGACGGTCAGGGCGCGGCGCCCGGTTCCCACAGGCTGCTGATGCTGGGCCACATCCTCCAGATCAGCACGATGATGGCTCCCAGGATGCCGAGCTTCACCAACAGCGGCACCAGCTTCTTCAGCGCGCGCTTGCGGGCGTACGATGTCTGGGCGGAGTCGAACTCCGTCACAAGCTGGTGCAACTCGTGCCGGGTGCCTGGCTTCTCCGTGGGGAGGTGGGTGACGGTCGCCGTTGCGTAATCGCGGGGGAATTCGCGCTCCAGATCGCGAAAGGAACCCGCCGGCTGATATTCGCTGTGGCCGGAGAGGCGGCGGGCGGGCGTCTCGCGGGTGATCTGGCCCTTGCGGATCCGCGTGCGCAGGTCGGAGACCGAGAGGCGGCGTTTCTCGACGCGCCCTCCGACGGCGACTTTCACCTCCCAAATCTGCTCCTGGGCCTGCGGTTTGTCCAGACCCAGCTCCCGAGCAACGTCTCTCTCACCCAGGCATCGCTCCTCGATCATCCTGCAGACCTCGCGCACCGTCTGGATGCGCTGGTCGGGGTCCTTGGCCATCATCCGCTCGATGGTCAGCGAGACGTTTCGCGGGACGGCCGGCTGCAGGGAACTGGGTGCCTTGACGGGTTCCTTGAGGTGCTTCTGCCATATCTCCAGGGGGGTCGCTCCGTCGAAGGGCACGTGGCCGGTCACCATGTGGTACCAGGTGGCGCCCAGGGAGTAGACGTCGCTGCGGGCGTCGGCGCGTTTGGCGTCGTTGCCCTGTTCGGGGGCCATGTAATAGGGCGTTCCCATGGCCGTGCCGGTGCGCGTGAGGGCGGTCACCTCCGCATCGATCTGGCGTGCCAGGCCCAGATCCGCAAGCTTCGCCGTGCCTTCGCGGGTGACCATGATGTTGTCCGGCTTGATGTCGCGATGGATTATGCCGTTCTCGTGGGCGTAGGCGAGGCCCTTACCTACCTGCAGGATGAGTTCGGTTGCCCGTGCGGGCGGCAGGGGGCCGGACTCCCTCAGTATCTCCCTCACGCTGCGGCCGTCCACGAACTCCATCGCGAAAAAGTAGAAGCCGGAGTCCTCGGCTACCTCCAGCCCCCGGACGATATTGGGATGCTGCAGCTTGATCGCCGCCTGCGCCTCACGGAAGAAGCGCGTGAGCAGGGGGCGCTGAGCGGCGAGATGGGGCGCCAGCAGCTTAACGGCAACCAGGCGCTTGCCCGGGCCCATGGCTTTCCACACGCTGCCCATGCCGCCTTCGCCCAGCTTGCTGATGATCTCGAAGCTTCCCAGCTTCTCGACCTTCAGATCGCCGGCCGCGCGCTGGAGCTTCTCGGCCAGGTCCTGGTCCAGCATGTTCTGCAGCACGGCGCAATCCCACACGGGCAGCTTCGAGCCTTCCGCCCGTTTCCGGCCCTGGAAGTCCAGGCACTCTTGGGCTTGCTCGCGGGTGATGGCCCGGTGACCCACCGCCAGCCGCAGCCATCGCTTCTCCTGGGGGGTCGCCATTGTCCTGCTGCCCGCCTTCAATGATACCTTCTGTGACCGTTGCCCGCCGCCCGGCAGGCCCAACGACGCGTCTAGCGCCGCGCCGCCGGTGTATAGAGGAAGTGTACGCCCGGGAGGGCATACTGTCAAGAAGTGCATCGGGATGCGGCGGACGCCGTCCGGCCGGGTCGCGAGCGTTGCAGAGGGGGCGCGCTCCCGGTATGTTAGGTGGCACGTGAACCCCTGCCCGGAAGAGCCATGCGCTGGATTCTGGATTGCCTGTACCTGATCGCCGGCCTTTGCCTGCTGCCATACTGGCTGTGGAAGCTGCCCAGGGGCAGGCGCTACCGGGCGGGCATACTGCAGCGGCTGGGCTTCGCGCCACCGTTGGAGCCCAACGTCGAGCGGCTCTGGATCCACTGCGCCAGCGTCGGTGAGGCCACCATCCCGGCGACCTTAGTCCCCGAGTTGCGTCGCCTGTATCCGGGCTGGGACATCGTCTTCAGCACCAATACGGACACCGGCGCCGACCGGCTCCGGGCGCTCTACCCGGACCACACCGTGTTCTTCATGCCCCTGGACATCACATGGTGCGTGGGCAGAGCGTTCCGGCGGATCAGGCCCACGGCGGTGGTCCTGGTGGAGCTGGAGGTATGGCCGAACTTCCTCGAGCAGTGTCGGCGCCGGGGCGTGCCCGTTGCCATAGTGAACGGGCGCATCAGCTCCCGCTCCAGCCGGCGCCTTCGCGTGGGCAACCGCCTCCTGCGTCACCTATGGGACGCGGTGGAGGTCTGCTGCGCCCGGAGCGCGGCGGATGCGGCCGGCTTCGTGGCCGCCGGGGTGCCGGAGGACAGGGTTTTCAACTGCGGGTCGCTGAAGTACGACGTGCTGCCGGCCGCACCGGACCCTGCGCGTGTGCGCGCACTCGCAACGCAGTTCGGCATCCAAGCGGGTGCGCCGGTGTTCGTGGCGGGCAGCACGCACGACGGGGAGGAGACCGTGATCGCGGCCGCCTATCGGGACCTGCGAATCAAGCACCCGACGCTGCGCCTGGTGGTGGTCCCGCGCCATATTGAGCGTGCAGCGGCCGTTCGCTCGCTGTTGCTGGCGCGCGGCTTCACGGTGTCCGCCAAGACGGCGCTCGATCAGGCGGGTGAGAAGGCCGGGGGCGACGACGTGATCCTGGTGGACACCATCGGCGACCTGATCGCTTGCTACGCGCTGGCCGACGTCGTCTTCGTGGGCCGCAGCCTTGTGCGGCCGGGCGGCGGGCAGAACATGATGGAGCCGGCCGTTCTCGGAAAGCCCGTGCTGGTGGGGCCTCACACCTCGAACTTCCGCCCCGAGATGCGTCTGCTGAAAGAGCGGGGCGGCGTGCGGGTAGTGGAGGATCGTGCTCAATTGACCGGCCAGGCGGACATACTGCTCTCCGACAAGGGTCGCGCCGAACGCATGGGCAAGAGGGCGCGACGGGCTGTGGAGGAAAGCCGGGGAGCCACAGAACGCACGCTCGGCCGTCTGCGGCCCGTCCTCGACGCGGCGCCACGCGTCGCAGCAGGGCGCCGAAGTCTGACTTGACGCTTGAGGACCGGAGTGCTAACATACGCATCCCTGTAAACGGGCCGGGTTCGCTTCTGCGGAGGTTGTGATACGATGGCACAGGTAGACAAGTTCCTTAACTTCTTGGTCAAGAACGGCGGATCGGACCTTCACTTGGTGACCGGTTCGCCGCCCATCGTGCGAATAGACGGTCAGCTGCAGAAGATGAAGCTGCCCCCGCTGGCCTCCGAGCAGGCGATGTCGCTGATCGAGGAGATCATGCCCGAGCGCAACCGGCGCGAGTACTCGGCGATCAACGATACGGACTTCGCCTACGCCATCGAGGGCGTCGCCCGTTTCCGCACAAACGTGTACCGCGACATCAACGGCCCCGCCATGGCGCAACGTCTCATCCCGTTCGACATCATGACGGTGGACGACCTGGGGCTGCCGCAGGAGATCCGCGATCTGGTCATGCTGCCCAAGGGCATCATCCTCTGTACCGGGCCCACCGGCTGCGGCAAGAGCACCACGCTGGCCGCGCTGCTGCACTACGCCAATCAGCGACGTTCGGACCACGTTATCACCATCGAGGACCCGGTCGAGTTCGTCCACGACAACATCAACTGCATCTTCAGCCACCGCCAGGTGGGCACGCATACCGAGAGCTTCAAACGTGCGCTGCGCGCTGCGTTCCGCGAAGACCCCGACATCATCCTGGTCGGCGAGATGCGCGACCTGGAAACCACGGCCCTCGCCATTACGGCCGCGGAGACCGGCCACCTGGTTCTGGCGACCGTGCATACAACCACCGCAGCCAGCACCGTGGATCGTATCATCGACCAGTTCCCACCCGACCGGCAGGACCAGATCCGCGTGATGCTCTCCTCCACTCTGAAGGCCGTGGTCGCCCAAACCCTCTGCCGCCGCAAGGTGAAGGGCCGCATCGCCGCCTATGAGATCCTGGTGGTGCACAGCGCCGTGGCGAACACCATCCGCGAGAAGAAGACCTACCAGTTGCCCTCCACCATCCAGACGGGCAAGAAGTACGGGATGATCACGATGAACGAGTCGCTGATGAACCTGGTGGAGGACGGCTTCGTCGACCTGGAGGAGGCATACCAGAAGTCCGTCGACAAGCAGGACATGAACGACCGCGTCAACAACTATCTGCTGACGCAGGTGATGGACGGCGAACTGACGCCCATGGAGGCCGTGCGCCAGTCGTATTTCCGGCCGAACATGATCGAACGCTTGAGGGCACACGGGCACGGCAGGGAGCTGCGTGACCTGGACCTGAGCCAGATGGATCTGCCGGAAGAACAGGTGTCCTGATCGGCCGCCGCCGTGGGCCCCGTATGATTTCTCGCACAGCGGGGCGAATTGTTGAGAAGGGATTTCATCCTCATTGTGCTGGCGCTGCAGGGGGCGCTGCTCGCCGGCTGCCATGAGGGTCAGGTTCGCATACCCGTGGCCGCCGGGCAGAGAGCGCACGTCTGGCGCAGCCTGCTGGACTGCGACAGCTTCAGTGCGCCGGCGATCGAACTTCTCTATCGGGTCGAACCGCCGATCGGCTACGCGTCCGCGCGGGACCAGCCCGTGGAGGGCCTTCCGCTCAGCACCAAGCTCCGCTGGGACGACGCCGTTGTGTTCCTGGTGACCCGGTTCGAACAGCTCTGTCGCCGGCACAACGCCGCCGCCGTCTCCCTGGAGGAGTTCGACAGACACCGGACCGAGCTGCGGGATGCGGTGGCCCGCTTGACTCGGCAGCGGCGCGCCCTGGAGCAGGCGCTCGCCTCCTACTCCGAAGCGTCGGTCGCCGCCTCGCGCATGAGCGACGATACCAGCGCCAGAGAGGACGCGCGCAGCCGGATGCAGACCGCCCGGGAGACCGTTGATTCCATCGTGAAGAATGCCGCCGAAGTGGTCAGGCAGGCGGCGGAAGCGACGCTGCCGGAGCCGCCGCAGCAGGCCAAATCAGGTGGCGAACCGGAGGGCATATCCGAAGCACCGGCGGTGTCGATTTCCTCCAGATGAGCCGAGCGCATGGTGCCCAAGCGTGCAGTCACCCGAGAGCAGGTTCGCGAACTCGACCGCATCGCCATCCAGGAATACGGCGTGAGCGGACTGATTCTGATGGAGAATGCGGGGCGACACTGCGCGGTCGCCGCCGCCGAGATGCTGGACGGGGCCGAGGGGCGAAGAGTGGTGGTGCTTTGCGGGGCAGGCAATAACGGCGGGGACGGTTTCGTCGTTGCCAGGCACCTCAGCAACTGGGGAGCCGACGTGCACTGCTACCTCCTCTCGGAGATCAACTCCATGCTGCGCCGCGGCAACGAGGCGTCCGTCAACCTGGAGATATGCCTGAACATGGAGCTGCCGGTCACGGAGGTCACTGCTCCCGAGGGACTGCCCGCTGTCTCCGACGCCTGCGCGCACTGCGACCTCATAGTGGATGCTATGCTCGGGACCGGCGCCCACGGTTCCGTGCGCGAACCGTACCTGTCGGCCGTGCGGACGATCAACGAATCGCCCGCGCCGGTGCTGGCGGTGGACATCCCGTCGGGGCTCGACGCGGACGAGGGCGAGCCGCTTGGCGTCGCCGTGAAAGCGGCGCGAACGGTGACCTTCGCCGTGGCGAAGATCGGGCTAACCAAACCCGCTGCCGGGCCGTACACGGGTCGGGTCGACGTGGTGGAGATCAGCATCCCGCGCCGCGTCATCGAGGAGAAGCTCCTCGAATGGCAGACGGAGGTGAACTGATTTGAAGGTATACCTGTCCGCACCGCTTTTCAGCCAGGTGGAGCGTCGGTGGAATCGCGCGCTCGCCCGCGGGCTGGAGGAACGGATCGCCGATGCGGAGGTGCTTCTGCCGCAGGACTTCAAGGTCGAACACGTCTACAACGATCCGCGCGATTTCCAGCACATTTTCGATGCCTGTATCGACGCTGTGCGTGAAGCCGACGTTGTCGTGGCGGTGCTGGACGGGGCGGACGTTGACAGCGGCACCGCCCTGGAGATGGGCGTTGCGTACGAACGCGGTATCCCCATAGTCGGCGTGCGCACCGACTACCGCGAGAGCCAGGACCGCGGCGTCAACCTTGTCGTGGCCCAGGCATGCGCGACCGTTCTGCGCGAGATGTCTTTCGGCGAGGACCTGGACCAGCTCGTCCGCGATCTGGCGGGCAAGATCGTGAGCGCGCTGAAGAAGGCGAAGAAGGGCGGGTGAGAGATGGCTGACGGCATTCGTGTCTTTCCGGGTCAGTGGCGGCCTGAATACCCCGGCGAGCAGATCGCCTGGGTCCGCCCGCCGTGGCCGAGCGACGGCTACGTATGGCTGGACTTTCCGGAGGCGGTCTTCTCCGGCAGGCACCTCCTGTTTCTCAGTCACATCAGCGCCACGTTCCAGCAGGCATACCCGTATGTCCCAAGGGTGCCGTGGCGCGAAACGGTCGACGGCATTGCGTTCCACCGCACGCTTCCGAACGGCATCGGCATTTCCGGGTCGGTAACGGTTACCGACGAAAGGACCATCGGCCTGGAGCTTCACCTGAGCAACGGCACCGACCGCAAGCTGGGCGACGTGCGCATTCAGACCTGCGCCTACCTGCGTGCGATCCGGGAGTTCGCCGACTACACCAACGACAACAAGTTCGTCCACGTTGCGGACCGCCGCTGGTTGCCCCTGTCGGAGGCGCTGGATCTGGACGACGATCGTGGCGCCTACCATGTCGGCTGGCGCTCCGGACCGCAGGCGGCCGATCTGCCGTTGGTCGTGACCCGGTCCGCACGGGCTGAGCGGCTTGTCGCGATGACATGGCGGGCCGACACCTACTCGCTGGTGGGCAATCCGGATCACCCGTGCATGCACGCGGATCCGTTCTTCGAGGACCTGCTCCCCGGAGAATGCGAGACGATCCACGGCGAACTCGTGTTTTTCGATGGGACCCTCGCGGACTTCGAAGCCTGGTGGCGCGGCCGGCCGTCCGGCCCATAGGCCGTGGAGCATGCTCCGCCGCCGATCCTCCGTCTATCGGATGTGAGGCCGTTCTCCTATAATGGAACTTGAGATGATCCTGTACGCTATTGGGAAGGGGAGAACGCGATGAAGCGCGCACTGGGTTACGCTGTTCTGCTGGTTACGTTGGCGTTGTCTCTGGGGGCTGCAGCAGCCGCATCTGCCGGCGGGCAGAACAACGGAGAAGAGGAAGCCCGCCCGGCCCGACCCGCCGGGGGCGAGGAGATCCCCATGGTGGATCTGGTTCTGGATACGGACACTGTGCGCGGACGCGTGCTGCATGAGAGCGACAGCAGCATCCGCATCGAGTCGCTGGGCAGGGGAACCATCGGTTACGCCAAGTCGAAGGTCGGCGAGATCCGGCGCTTCTCCCTCAGCGAGCTGGAGTACTACGAGGAGCTGGGGGACATCTACCACGAGCGGGCCTGGGATTTCGAAGACGGCGCTACGCTGTTTGTGAAGGCGCGGCAGTCCTACCTCAGGGCGTTGAATCAGAACCCCGATACCGAAGATGAGAGTCGCATCGAACGGAAACTGCAGTTCCTGGGCGAGGATCGGGCGGCGTGGCAGGAAGAGATCCTCCGCCGAGAGGAGCTCAAGAAAGCTCAGAAGGAGGTGGAACTGCTGGAATTGCAGAAGCAGGCCGCCGCCGAACAACTGGAAATGGGGCGCCGGAACCTGGAGGAAATCCGCGAGCTGCAGCGCGTGGTGACCGAACTGACCGATCGCTTCGAGCGCATGGGCGATTTCCTCACGCTCGTGGACGAAAAGATCGAGGATCTGGAAGACGATGTCGACCGCGTCGGCCGGATCTTCATCAGGGTGCCCGTGTTCGACGATCTGAAGCGCTCCCACGACTCCCTGGTGCGCGACTTCCGCCGTCTGGAAAGGAAGGTCGAGACTCCCTGACGCGCGCTTTCAGTCAAGTTCACCGCGCACGTAGAGGCACCATTCCCGCACGCAGCACGCGTCGCAGAGCGGGCGTTGCGATTTGCAGGTCTGCCGGCCGTGCTCGATCATGTTGAGGTGGCCCGCGTACTTGCGCCCGTCCGGCACCAGGTCGTTGAGCAGGTGGTGGGCCTTTTGGCGCGTGCACTTGGGCGGGGTCAGGCCCAGGCGGCGGCTCACCCGGTGGACGTGTGTGTCCACCACAAAGATCGGCCTGTCGAAACCGAAGAGCAGCACCAGCCGCGCCGTCTTGATCCCCACTCCCTTGAGTGCCGTCAGCCGGTCCTCTATCTCCTCGCTGGACTGGCTCTTCAGGAAGTCCAGCGAGTACTCGCCCTCTTCGGTCAGCCAATCCATCGCTGCACGGATGGTGGCCGCCTTCTGCTCCGCCAGGCCGCCGCTCCGGATCGCTTCGGCGATCGCGTCTTCCGACGCCGCCGCGATCCCCTCCCAGTCACCGAACTCCTCCATCAGGGAGTCGAAGGCGCGGCCGCTGTTGACGTCGCTGGTGTTCTGCGACAGGATGCCGCGCACGAGCACCCGCAGGGGATCTCGCGGCGGTTTCTCGTGGGGTCCGTATGCCTCCGCCAGCGCATCCAGAACGGAGCCCACCTTCTTCTCCGGCACCAACTCGTATGCTTCGCTCAATCTGCGGTCAGCCTCTCGTGTCGGAGGAAGCGCGGGAATAGAGATCCTCTCCGGTGGTGTCGTTCACGCAGATTGTGGGGAAATCCTCGACGATCAGCCTGCGCACGGCCTCCGTGCCCAGATCGGGGTATGCGATGACGTCCGCCTCCTTCACGTGGCGGGCCAGGAGCGCCGCCGCGCCGCCGATTGCGGCGAGATACAGCGCCCCACACTCACGGATCACGTCGATCACGCTTTCCGAGCGCGGCCCCTTGCCGATGGTGGCCTTCACGCCGGCGCGGTAGAGCGCGGGGGCGTATGCGTCCATGCGGTAGCTGGTGGTGGGGCCGGCGGAGCCGATCGGTCGGCCGGGTGGGGCGGGCGAGGGACCCACGTAGTATATCGCCTGGCCCTTGGGGTCGAACGGGAGGGGGTCTCCGCGCTCCAGTGCCTCCACCATGCGCTTGTGCGCGGCGTCGCGCGCCGTGTAGAGCGGTCCGCTTAGAAGCACGCGGTCGCCGCAGCGCACCGACTGCACGTCTTCGGCGGTCAGCGGCGTGGTCAGGCGTCGGACGACGGATTCGGGAGCATTCACGGATCGGCATTCGCTGCTATGGAAGCCCGGACGGGAACCTGCGCCGGGCACGATGGATCAGAGCACGGACCGTTTCCCTATTCTCAAGGGCGCGGGGCCCCAAGTCAAGCCATTGACGAGCCGAGTCGGCCGGCTATAATCCCTGTGAGGTACCGGAGCTTCCAGCTAAGGGGAGGACTCGATGATCCGACTGCGCGCCGTGTCAGTGGCAGGTCTGGTGTTTCTTCTGGCATACATCCCGCTTGCGGGCACAGGGTGCACCTACGCCCGTGCGCGCGGATACGATCTGCTGGACGTGGCATCGGTCGGAGTCGGCTACGGCCTGGGCCTGAACATCCACGTTCAGGCATCGGAGCTTCTGCACGCATCGTTCGGCGCCTCCACGTCGCACATGTACGGCACGCGCGGGCGCTACGTCGGCTACTGGCGGGAAGGCAACGTCGGCTGGCCGGTTACGTTCCTGGTGTTCGGCACCATGGAACCGGAGAACCCCAAGATGGAGGCGTACCAAGGACAGGTTCTCCTCTTCACGCTGATTCCGCTGACCGATTGGGAGAGCGTGCTTTACGTGAGCCCCAGCTTGGCCGGGCCCGCCCCCGCCGAGGAGGAGAAGCACTTCTGCGTCGTGAACCCGTTGTTCACGCGTCATGTTGCGGGGCCGCACGGCATCGGCATGATTAGCGGGGCGATCCCCGAGGAATACCATCCGAACGGAGAGGTTTCCGCCGGCTTCCTTCTCGGGGTCATTGGGGCGCGCGTTGCCCTTGACGTCGTTGAGTTGGGCGACTTTCTGGCCGGCATCTTCATGCTGGATCCCGCCGGGGACGATCCCGCCCCCGGTTACTTCCGTCCGGGCCGCCCGGAGCGCCCGATCTACCGCTATGAGATACCCGGTGCGCCGGAGTAGGCCCGGGCCAACCGACTGCAAGGAGGACGAGTTGAAGGGGCAGGCGATTGTCTTTGAGGAGCGCGACAAGGTCACGTTCAGCAACGTCGATGTCCCCGAACCCGAATCCGGCGAGGTGCTGGTCAGGGCCCTCGTTAGCCTCGTGAGCACGGGTACGGAGACCCGCATCCTCCGAGGCGGCCAGCCGGGGGTGGAGTTTCCCTGCGTGCCCGGTTACTCAACGGTCGGCGTGGTGGAGAAGGCCGGGGACACGGACCTCTTGAAGCCGACGGATCTTGTCTTCGTGCCCCACGGCAAGGCGCCCGCGGGGTTGCACAGCGGATGGGGCACGCATGCGGAGCGCCTGGTCGCACCGGCCGGATCGCTGATTCCCCTCGACGATTGCCGCCGGCCGGAGGAGTATGTTTTCAGCAACGTGGCGGCGGTGGCGCTGCACGGCGCCGGGCGGACCTTCTCGCAGCCCGGGGACCGGATCGTGGTGGTGGGCCTGGGCCTGATCGGGCAGCTCCACCTGCGCATTCAGAAGGCGATGGGGCGGGAGGTGATCGGCGTGGACATTCTGCCGTGGCGGCTGGAACACGCGGTAGCCGGCGGAGCGGTTGCGACGGTCAATGCGTCGGAGTGCGACGTTGAGGAGGCTGTCCGAGACGTGTGGCCGGAGGGGGCTCAGGTGGCCGTCGAGGCCACGGGTCGCCAGGAGGGGCTGGACGCCTGCGCGGCCGTTCTGCGGTCCCGTGCGCGCACGCCGGAGGCACGGCCGCCGGTGCTGCTCATCCAGAGCAGTCTGATGGGAGCGGTGACCGTCGATGCCCGGCAGGCGTTCGTCAAGGATTACATGCTTGTGAACAGCCGTTCGACCGATCCCCACGATTTGCCCCAGGCGGTGGAGATGATCGGCGAGGGGGCGTTCGAAGTCGGGGACCTGATTACGCTGCAGATCGGCGCCGAGCGCGCGGAGTACGGTTACAACGAGCTACTCTCGCATCCCGAGCAGCACCTGACCTGCGTTTTCGAATGGGATTGAGCGCCCCTCACGCGCCGACTGCGGCGAGGCATTCGTCCAGGATGTCGATGTCCTGCGCCAGCATGCCCGGATCGTCCTGCGCGTAGATGCCGATGCAGACGGCGTCGCCGGGGCGCATTGTCCGCGCAACCACTTCGAGTGCTTCCTTCGGATCGTTGCGTCCTGCGGCCAGCACTTTGTAGTGGATGACGGGTTTGGAGAGGGTGCGGATCAGGTCGGTCATCGCCTGCCGGTCCTCCTCCAGGTACATCTCCTGCGTGCCGGCCTGATGCTCGGCGTTCACCTTGCGGGGGATGGGATTGTAGTAGGAGCACATGTAGTAATCTACGTCGAGGTTCTCCTCGACCCAGCGGATGGTGTCGGTGATGTGTCCGGCGCAGCCGATCGTCAACCCCAGCTTGCGCCCGTGCTCGACAGAGGGGCGGAGCTTGTCCAGTTCGCCGTTGGCCATCAGGTGGTCGGTGTAGCCGCCGTGGATGTGGCAGGCGGGGGCGCCGGCGCGTGATACGAGCGTGAGCGTCTTCTCCGGCGGGCCCAGCTCCGGGCAGGTCTGGCCGAACCACTGCAGCGTGCCGCCCTGATCCCAGTACTCCATCATTACGCGCTGCATGTGATGGTCGCCACGGGCGATAAGCGTGTTGACACCGAGCGACTCGGCTTCCTTCAGAACGCGCTTGATGTTCTCGCAGTTGTAGTAGTGCACCATCTCCCGGTCGCGGTCCACGCCCTGGTGGGAGAAGCCGCTGAAGGGGTTGCTGCCCAGGATGAAGCGGCTCACTTCAATGTCGCCGATCTTGACTGTGTCCATCTCGCCCTCGATTCTCTCGAGCTTCGTCAGCGGCCGTCCGGTCGCGCCGGACGGCCGCCTCAGCAGTCTTACATAAGTACAGCACTGTTTGGCTTGCAGCAACGCGGCCGAGACGGCCGCGCTACCCT
>CAZZNQ010000063.1:21857-23413 GCA_964655775.1 uncultured candidatus Brocadiaceae bacterium
TCTCACCCCGCTGCGTCGATGAAGCAGAACCGGCGAAGACTAATGTTGGCCCTCTTAGTCCTGCATACATGATCCGCAATCCGGGTCCACGCCGCAAGCCGACGTGCCTCTCAGTCCATGTTGTCGACCACGGCCCGCCCGAACTCGGAGCACTTGACCAGCGTGGCGCCTTCCATCTGGCGCTCCAGGTCATATGTCACGGTCTTGTTGGCGACGGCGCCCTTCAGTCCCTTGAGGATGAGGTCGGCCGCCTCGATCCACTCCATGTGCTCCAGCATCATGCGCGCGCTCAGCAGCAGGCTGCTGGGATTCACCTTGTCCTGGCCGGCGTATTTCGGGGCGGTGCCGTGCGTGGCCTCAAAGAGGGCTACGCCGTCCCCGATGTTCGCGCCGGGCGCTATGCCGATGCCGCCGACCTGCGCCGCCACGCCGTCGGAGATGTAATCGCCGTTCAGGTTGGGGGTGGCGATGACGTCGTATTCGTCCGGCCGCAGCAGCACCTGCTGGAACATGGCGTCGGCGATACGGTCCTTTATCAGCACCTTGCCCTCGGGCAGCTTCCCGTCCAACTCATCCCAGAGCCTATCCTCGCTCACCGTCTGGTCCCCGAATTCCCGCGCCGCCACCTGGTAGCCCCAGTCGCGGAAGGCGCCCTCGGTGAACTTCATGATGTTGCCCTTGTGCATCAGCGTCACGCTGCGCCGGCCGTGCTCCAGGGCGTACTCTATGGCCATGCGCACCAGGCGCTCGGTGCCGAACCGGCTGATGGGCTTGATGCCGATGCCGCTGCCCTCGCGCACGGGGCTTTTCAGCTCATCGCCGAGGAACGCTGCGAGCTTCTCGGCCTCGGGCGAGCCGGCGGGGAACTCGATGCCGGCGTAGACGTCCTCGGTGTTCTCGCGGAACACCACCACGTCCAGCTTCTGCGGTTCCTTGACCGGGCACGGCACGCCGGGCACCCAGAACACCGGTCGCACGCAGGCGTAAAGGTCGAGCGTTTGGCGCAACGTGACGTTCGCACTGCGGAATCCGCCCCCGACCGGCGTGGTCAGGGGGCCCTTGATGGCGACTCGGTACTCTTCGATCGCGTCGAAGGTCTCCTGCGGAAGCCAGTCGTCGAACAACTCGATGGATTTCTCGCCGGCGTAGATCTGCGTCCAGGCTATCCTGCGTTCACTGCCGTACGCTTTCTCGACGGCGGCGTCGGTTACGATCCGGCAGGCGCGCCAGATGTCCGGTCCGATGCCGTCGCCTTCGATGAACGGTATGATCGGCGAGTCCGGCACGCAGAGCCGACCGTCCCGGTATTCGATCCTCTCCCCGCCTTCGGGTATCTGCGGCTTCTTCGTCGGTTTTCCTGTCATCGGTTCTCCTGTTGTCGTTTCGGGGCGGCGTCTATATGAGGTTGAGCTTGCCGCCCGCGGCCACGATCTCCCGCTCGCGGTCGCTCAGGTCCGCCCGGACCTGGAAACTGAACCCGGCGGTGTCGTTCTTCACGGTGAACGTCCCCTGCTCCAGACCGTCGGCTATCCGCTCGGCGGTCAGGCGCTGCCCCT
>CAZZNQ010000064.1:0-22734 GCA_964655775.1 uncultured candidatus Brocadiaceae bacterium
CAGCAGCCTCTGCTGGATCGCAGTGATCGTCCCGCCCTCAGCGCACTCGCGTGGCGTCTCCCCGGTCTTCAGAGCGTAGGCCGCCGCCGTGCCGACCGCCTGTCCCATCAGGGCGCCGGTGGCCATCACACGGGTGGAACTCATTCCCACGTGCGTGCAGGAGGCGTCGCGGCCGGCCATCCAGAGGTTGCTGACGTTCCGAGAGTAGAGCGACCGGAGCGGGATTCCGTAGACGTCCGGTACCTCGCCGAAATCGGCCGGCGGCTCGGGAGACCAGAAACCTCCGGGCGGATGCCGGTCCATCGGCCAGCCTCCGTAGGCCACCGTGTCGGGGAACCGCCCCCCGGTCTCAATATCGCTCTGGCCGAGAATGTGGTCGCCCATCAGCCGCCGACTCTCGCGCTTGGCAGGCAGGAACTGGAGCCAGTCGAGCACCCAGTTGTCCGCGCCGTAGTCGCCGCGATTCTTCAGATGGTCCCAGATGCCCAGGACCACCTTCAGCAGTTCATCGCGCACGGCTTCCGTATCGCCGATGGAGTCCCGGTCGCCGCCCAGCTCGATCCACCAGTAGCCGTACGTCAACCTGTGTGGACGGCGGTAGGGGAGCTCGTCCAGGCTGTCGAAGGTGTAAGCCCACGGCGGGGGCGTGAACGGCTGTGGAGAATCAGTCTCCCTGCCGAAGAACATGCAGCTCATGCCCATCGTCTTGTTGTCGGCCTCTTCGGGGGCGAGCGACTCGCCGAACTCGTCGCGCCCCTCGCGGCCCATCCGGCACTCGGCCCCGGCGAGGGGCGCCGTCACGCCGTCGCCGGAACAATCGACGAAGAACCCCGCTGCCACCTCTATCCGCTTCTGCGTCGTCAGTTGAATCGCGCTCACGTTTCGGATCCGGCCGTCGTCCACGCGGGCCGCATGCACGCTCGAGTTCAGGCAGACGCGCAGGCCCGGCTGAAAGCGCAGCGCCTCGTAGAGCACCAGGTCCCACACGGAATAGCTGCGCTGGGGATTGGCGGCCAGGTTCCTGAGCTGGAGTTCCTCGATGATGCCCGTCTCCCGGGCGTTGGGTCGGTTGCCGGACCAGCCGGCCCCGCCGATGTGGACGCGGCACTCACTGGAGGCGTTGCCCCCGGGCACCGGACGGTCATGGATCAGCACCGTGTCCGCTCCGCAGCGCGCCGCCGCAAGCGCCGCACAGATGCCCGCCATGCCGCCGCCGATGACGCAGACGTCGGCGCACATGTCCTCTCTCGTCAGCAATGCCATCGCCTCCATCGTCGAGTTCCACTGCCCGGTCGGCTACGTCACGGCTGCCCTTCGGAGCGGCCCGCCTGAATGGAAAAACCGCCGTGCGCATTGTAACATAGTCTCTCATGGATTCGACCCACTACAGACTTTTCAGCCACGAGGATGCGCCGGCCGAGGAACCGCCCGACGTGGGCAAGGTGCTTCTGGTGGCTCCCGAGATGCAACCGCGCGGAACCTGCGAGTACACGCTCAATCTGGCCCGCGAGCTCAAACGCAGGGACGTGGACCTCAGCGTGTTCTGCTCGGAAGGGGGGATGCTGGGCGCACTGGAAGATCTTGTCGTGGATGTGCGCACTTTCAAGCGCCTGGACCGCAGCAGCTTCTTTCCGGGTCCGCGGAGGCGATTCCTCAAGGCGGTCGAGGACTGCGCGCCGGACATCGTCCACGGCCAGAGTTTCAGCATTGCGCCGGCCCTGCGCCTCATCCGACGCAAGGACGTGCCCATGGTCCTCACCGTGCACTGGCGGCCGAGACGGGCGCGCGCTTTCCGTCGTTTCGCGCGCTCTCTTGCCGGCATCATCGCGACCACGCAGGACGTTCGCGAGGAAATAGTGAACCAGTGCCGGGTACCGCGGCAGAAGGTCAAGGTAATACACAACGGCGTGGACCCGGAACGGCTGGAAGCGGCTGAGATGAGACCGGTGTTCAGTGGGCGGGTGCCGGTTGTGGGGTCGCTGGGACCCGTCGAAGAAATGCGCGGCCACGAGCTGTTTGTGCGGGCCGTGGCCATATTGGTGACGCGTGGCGTCAAGGCCCAGTTCGTCGTCGCCGGCAAGGGCGACAGGGTGCCGGAACTGCGTCGCCTGATCACCGATCTGGACATCGACCGCTGGGTGACCGTATCCTCCGAGTTCGGTTCCTACACCGAGGTGCTGGACGCGCTCGACATCGTTGTGCAGAGTTCGCAGATGGACGTCTCGGGCTACAGCATCCTGGAGGCGATGGGGCACGGCCGCCCCGTGGTGGCCTTCAACACCGGCACGGCCTGCGAGATGGTGGAGGACAAGGCCACGGGCCTGCTTGTGTCCAAGGGCGACGTGCCGGCGCTGGCGGACGCCGTCCAGTACCTGCTGAGCGATACGAACGTGGCCATGCAGATGGGCGAGAAGGCCAGGGCCGCTGTCACCCGGCGGTTCAGCATCGCCGCGATCGCCTCCGAGACGCTGCGGTTCTACGGCGACGTCGTGCGCGGTCGCCGTGGCCACGAATAGCCGAGTTGAGAAGAGTGGAGAACGCCGACTTGCCGGACGCATACGACGACGAAATCGAGGTCAAGGAGTTCGAATTCGACGTAGGCGGCGGAAACGAGGGGCGCCGCCTGGACGCCTACATGGCCGCCCGTTTCGCCGATTACTCGCGCACCTTCATAAAGGCCCTGATCCAGGAGGGGATGGTCACCGTCAACGGCCGACAGATCAAGCCTTCGTACACCACGTCCCGCGGGGACCACGTGCATGCGCGGGTGCCGATGCGGCGCCAGGACGAGGTGCCTCCCGAAGACATTCCGCTGGACATCATCTACGAGGACGAGTGGCTGGTGGTGGTGAACAAGCCGGCCGACCTGGTCGTCCATCCCTCGCGCGGACACCAGACGGGCACGCTTGTGAACGCCCTTGTTCACCGATTCCAGAAACTGAGCGGCGTCTACGGCAACCTGCGGCCCGGCATCGTCCACCGGCTGGACCGCGACACCACCGGGGCGATCCTGGTGATAAAGGACGATTCGGTGCACGAGGACATCGCACGCCAGTTCGAGGAGCGCGACGTTCGCAAGGAATACGTCGCCGTCTGCGAGGGCTGTTTTCAGCTCGACAGCGACCTGATCGACGCACCGATCGGCCACGACCGGCGAACGCACGACCGCATGATGGTCCGCTCACGGGGAGGGAAGCCGGCCCGCACGGTCTACAAGGTAGAGGAAAGGCTGGGCGCGTACACGCTGGTGCGCTGCTTCCCCCGCAGCGGCCGAACGCACCAGATACGCGTCCACATGCAGTACATCGGGCACCCCATCGTGGCCGATGCGCTCTACAGCCACCGCGACGCGTTCTATGAATCGGAACTGCGGGGTGAGGAGCAGCGTCCCGACGAGGAACCGGTGATTGCGCGACATGCCCTGCACGCCCGGCGCATCACGATTCACCATCCGGTCAAGAACGAGGACGTCACATTCGAGGCGCCGATCCCCGAGGACATGGCGCGACTGATCGACGTGCTGAGGGGCTACGCGGAGGAAGGCGGCCGGCGTCAGTAGTCGCGGGCGCCTTCATTCAGGACATCTTCCTCGACGAACACGGGCGCGTCGCACTGCGTCGCCAGGGCCATCGCGTCGCTCGGACGACAGTCCACGTCGAACGCCTCGCCGTCTCTGTTCAGGTGCAGGCGCGCGTAGTAGATGCCGTCCTGAAGGTCGTTTACGACTATCTTGACTATGGAGACGCCCAGGGCTTTCAGCGTGTTGATGAACAACTCGTGCGTCAGCGGGCGCATGGGCTGTTGATTGTGGACGGCTCGATGTATGGCGAAGACCTCGAACATGCCGATCACGATCGGCATCTTGCGCTCGCCGTTCTTCTCCTTGAGTATGACGACCTGGCGCTCCTGTGTCTCGCTCATCACGACTCGGGCGAGTTCGCATTCAACTGCGGGCATGTTTCCGGTCTCCAGCATTCTCCCCGGTACCGTCGGCACCATGTATTACCGCATTCTAAACGCGGTCTGCGGCCCCGTCAATCCGCGCGCCCCATCATGTTGACGCCGAACGCTTCATGGTTTACAAATGTGGTCGCCCTGTCCCGTCCGCTCCGGGCTGAGTACTCCAGTGGAGGAGGCCGATGTCTCGCGCTCCCCTTACAGGTTCGCTTCTGGCCGGTGGCGCCGCGCTCATGTACGGCCCCTACCTCCGGCTGTTCCAGAACCTGCACGCACAGGGAGTTCCCGGCCTGGCGATAGTGTTCCACAGCCTGTTCTGGCCCGCACTGGTGGGAATGCTGCTCCTGTTCCTGAGCGGCCGCACGGGTGAGCTGAAGGCGTTCGACCGCCAGCAGACGTACATCATCGTGCTGGCGGCCGCGGGCGGCTACGGCTTCTGGCTGTTGCAGGCCCAGGCTGCGGTCCGGATGGACGCTTCGAGCCTTCGACTGATGGTGGCCGCTGCGCCGCTGATGGTTGCAGTTCTAAGCATGATGGGCCGGGAGGGGGCCTCCGGATGGTCGTGGGTGGGGCTCGTGATGGGATTCGTCGGGTGCATACTGATCCTCAAGGCCACGCCCGCTGCGGCCGAGTACGGCGGACGGGGAGCGGCGCTGGCCCTCGCGGCGGCGGTCTGCTGGGCGATCTTCACGGTGATGGCGAGGCCGATAATGCTGGAAGAGAAGGCGCTGCCGATCGTGACCCTCGTCGTCGGCATCGGGGCGGTCAGCATGCTCGTCACCTGCGTGAGCATGGGGCAGAGCGTGTTCCGCATCAGCTTCGAGCAGATTAGTTCGGTGCTGGTCGGCAGCCTAATCTGCGTGGGGCTTATGACCGGGTTCTGGCTGATGGCTTTGAGCGCGCAGAAGGCTGTGCGCGTCGCGCCGCTTTGGTACCTGGCACCGTTCCTCATCATCGTCTGGGCGTACAGAGACGGAACAGCGGTGAACTTCTGGTGGTTCGTCGGCGGTGCCGTGCTCGTGTTTCTGGGGATCTGCGCGGCCCTTTCGACTAGGTCGCGGCAGGCAGTCAGCATGGGCGACATCCTGCGCGGCTGAGGTGATCGTGGTCAGCGGTCCAGCAGCCAACGCGCGATCGCCTGCGCCAACCGACGTCCCACGTCACGGTAGCCGGCGGTGTCCAACCACGCGCCCTCGGTCAGCCCCTGGTAAGCGGTCTCGATGGAGACGGCCGGTGTCTCGTCCAGGAAGTCCCAAGCCCAGTTGCCAACCGTGTCGGTCGTGCCCCAGCGGCTCGGGTAGTCGGGGATGCGCTGCAGTCGGGCGGAGTCGATCTCGGCCATTGCATTCGCCAGATGCGGGAGAAGCGTGGCCTGGGCCTCGCGCTGGGCCGGCGGGCGGCCGTCCCGGGCCAGGAACTGGTAGAGGCCGTTCTCGGCCCCGCCCGGGCCGTGCAGATCGAGCACCGTGCGCGTTTCGAAGCGCGCGGCGAACCGGCGCATGTCCTGCTGGAGAGTGAGGACCTCCGGCCGCATGGGCATTCGGCACCAGGCTCGGTTGAAGTCCCACGGCAGGGCGTCCTTACCGTAGTTGCCCTCTATCACACCGTCCAGATCCACAAAGGGAACGACCCACCACTCGATCCGGCGCAAGGCGTCGTCGGGCGACGCCTCGGCCACGGCCCGGATCAGTCCGTCCAGCACCCACGAACCCGGTGTTTCGCCGGCGTGCTGCCTGGCTATCACGTAGGCGCCGGGAACGTCCTCGCCGGATGCGGACGACGCATCGAGCCGCGACACCGGCCTGCCCTCACCGCTCAGACCCATCACGGCCCTGTTCCATACGTCGGGTATCTCCGCCAGCGTGAGATCGAGGTCGGCGGGAGCATAGGGATAGCAGAAGGCGACGTCGACGGATTCACAGCCGGAGGGCGTGCCGAACTCCAGCGACGGTCCGCCCAGCCTGCCTTGCACTACGCTCGTGTCCGCCACGCGCGTCCACCCCCGACCGTCCAGGCGCATCACGGGGCGAACCCGGCACAGGTCGGTCTCCGTGGAGATGCCCAGGCAGCCGGACGCGTTCGCCCATAGGAACCGCACGGGTCGCCCGCCGGCGTTCTCGCAATGCACGTGGAACCAGAGCGGCTGGGGGCTCGTCCTCGGCTCGCTCATGAACTCGACGGTCCAGCCGTCCTCCCTACGGTCCACGTGAGTGACAACTCCGTTGCCGGAGACACGGGCCGGTACGGCGATCAGTCCTCTTGCGGCCACGTTAGCATCCTCCCGTCGGTTCAGGGCACCGAGGAACCGGGGGCGATGATACGCCGCGGCGGGGCGGCGTTCAATCGTCCAGAAGCTTAAGAACCGCGCCTAGGTTGCGCCGGTCGACCTCGACCGACTCCCACGGCGTTTCGAGGATAAGGGGAAGGCCGCCGAAGGCGGGGTGGCGCAGCAGATTGCCGAGTCCGTCCCGGCCGATGGCGCCCCGGCCGATGTGCTCGTGGCGGTCACGCCGACTGCCGGCGGGATCGCGGGCGTCATTCACGTGCAGCAGCCGCAGTTTGCTCAGGCCGACCGCTGCTTTCACGTCGGCCGCGAGGCGCTCCACCTCCTCCGCGTCGTGGAAGTCGTAGCCGGCCGCGAAGGCATGGCAACTGTCAATCGCGACCCCGGTCTCCAGGTGCGGGGCGTCGTCTCGCAATGCATCCAGGACGCGCGCCGTCGCCTGCCACGAGCCGCCCGGACCGTGTGCGGAGGCGGTGTTCTCCAAGAGCAGGCAAGGAGGTTTCCGCAGTCCATCGGCCGCCGCCGCGAGCGTGGTTGCCGAGTGGTTCGCGGTCCACTCGAGGGGGCGGTTCTTGTTGCTGCCGGGGTGCAGCACGTAGAAGTCGGCCCCGAGTTGGGCCGCCAGTTCCAACTCCTTGCGCAGCCGGCCCCGGCCCTTTCGGCGGATCTCGGCGCTCTCCGAGCAGGGATTGATAAGGTAACAGGCGTGGACGACGAGAGGGGAGAGGGCTGCCCGCTTGCGTTCGCGCCGGAAGGCGTCGAGTTCTTCCGGGTCGCGCGGCGGCATGCTCCACGCCCTTGGGCTGCCGCAGAATACCTGGAAGGCGGTGCAACCGCGCTCCTGCGCGCGCTGAACGGCCTTGGGCAGACCGCCCGCGATGGAGACGTGGAAACCTATACGGGCGGGTGCTGGGTCTTTCGCGGCCATGCGCTCACCGGGATGCGGCTGCCGACGGCGCTACTCGTAGTGGAGTAGCTCCGGCATTCGGTCGAGGTACGTGCGGCTGCCGCTGAGGATCTGGTCGCGCTTCAGACGCACGGTCGGCAGCACCTCGTTCACGTAGTGCTCGGCCAGGGCGTGCTTGTGCTCGGAGCGCAGCGCCGGCTCCAGCAGGAAGTAACCGTTGGTGATGGTGGTCGCGCTCTCGACCAGCTTGCCGGCGTGCAGGTCGCGGAAGTCGGCGTCCTGGTCTTCGACGTAGTTGATCGCCTCGGCCAGGGCCTCCCGTGCGTCGGCCAGCGCCTGCAGCAGCACGCCGTCCGCGCCCTTCTCCGCCATCTGTTCGTGCAACTCGGCGCAGTATTCCTCGACTGTGCCCTTGAGCACGGGCCCCACGGCGGCATTGTGCTGGATCTGCGTTGTGCCCTCGTAGATGGTGGTGATCCGCGCGTCGCGGTAGTGGCGTTCCACCTCGTAATCGCGCATGTAGCCGCTGCCGGCCAGCACCTGCAGGGCGTCGTAGGCGACCTGGTTGCTGATCTCGGTGGCGTAGAACTTGGCGATGGGCGTGAACGCCCGGGCCAGGTGGGTGTAATGTCGCGCCTTGCCGGCCAGTTCCTCGCCGTTGGGCAGATTCTCCAACTCGCCGGTGCTCTTGAGGTGGTCGATGTTGTCGGCCATGCCGACGATCCAGGCGGTGTGGTAGGTGAGCAGCCGCGCCGTCTCGACCTTCATGTGCATGTCGCCCAGGAGCTGCCTGACGGCGGGGAACTGTCGTATGGGCCGTCCGAACTGCTCGCGGTCGGCGGCGTACTCCAGCGCCGCGCTCAGGGCCGCCTGGGCGATGCCGACGCCCTGCGCCGCAATCGCCAGCCGCGCACCGTTCATCAGCGACATCACGTAGGTGGAGAGCCCGCGCTTGCGGCTCCCGATGAGTTGGGCGGGGCAGTCGTCGAACTGCAGCTCGCAGGTGGGCGAACCGTGGATGCCCAGCTTGTCCTCGATGCGGCGAACGCGCACGCCTTCCTCGTTCGTGCAGACGAACAGGGACAGTCCGCGCGCGCCCTGGATATCCGGCTCGCTGCGGGCAAGCACCAGCAGCACCTCGGCGCATCCGTTCGTGATGAAGCGCTTGACGCCGTTGAGCAGCCAGATGTCCCGTTCCTCGTCATAGGTGGCGCGGAGCTGTACGTTGGTCAGGTCGCTTCCGGCGTCGGGTTCGGTGAGGACCATGGCGCCGGTGACCTCGCCGCTGCTGAAGCGTGGCAGGTATTCGGCCTTGATCTCCTCGCCAGCGAACTTGTTGATCGTCTCCGCTATGTCCTGCAGGCCGAACAGGTTCATCAGGCTCGCGTCGGCGCGGCTGACCATCTCGATGGCGATGGTGTAGATGAGGATGGGCATGTTCAGCCCGCCGTAGCGGCGGGGGAGTGTGAAGCCCATCAGGTCCGCCTGGGCCAGTTGGTCCAACGCCTCGCGGGTGCCTTCGGCGTACGAGACCTTGCCGTCGGCGAACTGCGCGCCCTGCTCGTCCACCTCCTCCGCGCGCGGCTCGATGAACTCGGCGCAGAGGCGGCCGACCATCTCCAAAACGCGACGGTAGCTGTCGAGGGCGTCCTCGTAGTCGGCGGGGGCGTAGTCGTAGTCGGCCGCCTCGGCGAAGCCGCGTTCCTGGAGCGTGACCAGATCGCGCAGGTCGACGTGGTCCAGGAAGTCCATTATGTCTTCGTTGTCGCTCAGGAAGTTGGGCATGCTGCGCTCCCGTTCCGCTACTTCGCGTGGTCTCTGTAGGTTTCGATGAAGGCGGGAATCACCTGGTTCAGGTCGCCGACTATGCCGTAGTGGGCGATCTGGAATATGGGCGCGTTGGGGTCGCTGTTCACGGCGACGATCTTGCCGGATTCCTGCATGCCGGCGCGGTGCTGGACGGCGCCGCTGATGCCGCAGGCGATGTAGAGCTTCGGCCGCACGGTCGTGCCGGTCTGGCCGACCTGGTGCGCTTTGTCGATGTAGCCGGCGTCCACGGCGGCACGCGACGCCCCGACCTCCGCGCCGAGGGTGTCGGCCAGCCTGCGGATGAGCTGGAAGTTCTCAGCGCTGCCCACTCCCGCGCCGCCGGCCACGATGACGTTCGCCTTCTTGAGGTCAACGGTTCGCTCGGCGCGGTACTCGTCCAGCAGCTCCACGCAGAGAAGCGCCGGGTCGGGCTCGCCGTCGAACTCGATCAGCGTGCCCGAGCGGCCTTCCTGGGGGATGCCCATCTTCATGACGCCCTCGCGGACGGTCGCCATCTGCGGGCGCGTCTCCGGATTGACGATCGTGGCGATGATGTTGCCGCCGAATGCCGGCCGGATCTGGTAGAGCAGCTTGTCGTACTCGATGCCGGACGTGAAATCCTTGTGCGGCCCGATCTTCAGGTCGGTGCAGTCCGCCGTGAGCCCCACCTTGAGCGTGGACGCGACCCGGGGGGCCAAGTCGCGGCCGACCACCGATGCGCCGAACAGCACGATGGCGGGGTCCTGGTCGCGGATCATTGCGGACAACAGATCGCTGTAGGGGAGGGTGGCGTAATGGTCCAGGGCGGCGTTCTCCGCCATGCACACGCTGTCGCAGCCGTGCTCGAACAAGGTCTGCGAGAGCGGCCGCACGGCGTCTCCCAGCAGGAACGCTCCAACGCGGCCGTCCAGCCGGCCGGCAAGATCGGCTGCCTTGTGGACCAGCTCCAGGCTCACTTCGGCAATCCTGCCGTCGTCCACTTCGGCAAATACCCAAACGTCTCTCGGCTCATCCATGTCAGGGTTGGCTCCCAGGCCGGCCCGGTCGGGGCGGTCAGTCGAATATGTGCTCGTCCATCAGTTCCTGCACCAGATCGCTCAGTCCCTCGGGCGTCGGCTCCACGCTCTTGTGTTCGCCGGAGACAAGCTGCACCGAATCCACCTTCTTCACGCGCGTGGGCGAGCCCTTGGCGCCGCAGGACTGCTCGTCGCAGTCGGCGTCGTCGGCGTCCCATTGGTCGATGAGCAGGCCGCGGTCGGCAAGCGCCGTCCGGCGATCCTCGTCGCCCTTCAGCTCCCACGGTGCGCGTGCCTTCTTGAAGGCCATCAGACGTTTGGCCGACGCTGGGCGCGGGTCGTTGGCCGTGGCCGGCACCGTCAGCAGGACGGGAAGCGGCCCGGCGACGACCTCGAAGCCGTGCTCCAGGGACCGTTCGACGACGATCCGGTCCTCCGAAAGCTCGCGAATCTCGTCAACGTAGGTAAACTGCAGCATGCCCAGCTTCTCGGCAAGCTGGGGCCCGATCTGGGCGGTGTCGCCGTCGATGGCCTGTCGGCCGCAGAAGACCAGGTCCGGCTTCCCGAGCGTGCGGATGGCGCAGCTCAGCGCATAGGATGTGGCCAGCGTGTCGGCGCCGCCCAGACGGCGATCGGTCAAGAGTATGGCCCGGTCCGCGCCGCGGTAGAGGCACTCGCGCAGCACGTCGGCCGCCTTCGGCAGCCCCATGCTCAGCGCCACCACGCTGCCTCCGTAGCGGTCCTTGACCTGCAGCGCCATCTCGAGGGCGTTCAGGTCCTCGGGGTTGAAGATCAGGGGCAGAGCGCTCCGGTTGACGGTGCCGTCTTCCTTCATCGCTTCGCCCGTCAGGTTATGCGTGTCGGGCACCTGCTTCACGCAAACAACGATGTTATAGGCCACTTGTCCACCTGTGACTGGGATTTTCCGCGCACGGTGCAGCGCGGACTCAAGGTAAGATCACGTCCAAAGGAAACGGTTGATTTCACCGTCTGGATCGCGGGGCCATGCCCGCCGCGTGGGCACACGGGGCACTCGGCAGGCGCCCATGCGCCCTTCGAATATAAGCAATACGTCAGCCGCCGATCAAGTGAAAAGCCCGTCGCCCGGTCTGGCCGGGGCCTCCCCAAGAGGACCGGCCGGCACTCTCTACATATGGGCCGGCTCCGGGCTGTACGGTCAGGCGCCTCGCACGTTGACCGCCCTCAGGCCCTTCTCGCCTTGAGTCACCTCAAAGGCGACGCGCTGCCCCTCTTCCAGCGTCTTGAACCCGTCCATCTCGACCGCACTGTAGTGCACGAACACGTCCTCGCCGGCGTCGTCCGGTTCGATAAACCCGAAGCCCTTCTTGTTATCGAACCACTTCACTGTTCCTTGCGGGCACACCTGGGACCGCTCCTTGCGTGAGAACTGCGGGCCGGGTTGCCCCTGGCGGGCGCCCGGTCCGAATCCGTTACAGTGGGCGACAATATAGGAACAAATGGCACTCTTGTCAACCCGCAAAACGGCCTCAGGAAGGGGCGAGAGGGCTGTCGGGTGGGGCAGGGGTCCAGCTTGGCTTGCCTTCCGCCCGGACCGGGGCCGGCGTGGCCGACGGCGCCTGAGAGGACGAACATCCGTCTTCGCCGGTTCTGCTTCATCGGCGCAGCGGGGCGAGACGCCCCGCTTTACTCATTGCAGAGGTAGCACGGCCGTCTCGGCCGCGTTGCTGCAAGCCGAAAAGTCCAGTACTTATGTGAGCCCTCTTAGGCCAGGTCAAGGCCGGCCCGTTCGAGCAGTGGCCGCAACGCCTTCCCGGTGTAGGATTGGGGTACGCAAGCTACCTCCGCCGGCGACCCGCAGGCCACGACGCGGCCGCCCGCCTCCCCACCTTCAGGGCCGAGGTCGATTATGTGATCGGCGTTCTTGATCACGTCCAGGTTGTGCTCGATCACAATGAGGGTGTTTCCCCGGTCCGCCAGGCCGTGGAACGTGTGGAGCAACTTCTTCACGTCGTCGAAGTGCAAGCCGGTGGTGGGCTCGTCCATTATGTAGACGGTGCCGCCGGTGGGCATCTTGCCCAGTTCCCGAGCCAGCTTGATGCGCTGGGCCTCGCCGCCGCTCAGCGTGGTGCTCGGCTGGCCGAGCGTCAGGTAGTCCAGGCCCACGTTGCGCATCGTGCGCAGACGGCGCTCGACCGGCGGGATGTTGCGGAAGAACTCCAGCGCTTCCTCGATGGTCATCGCCAGCACGTCGGCCACGTTCTTCCCGCGGATGTCCACCTCGAGCGTCTGCTCGTTGTAGCGACGGCCACCGCACTCCTCGCAGGTCACGCGCATGTCCGGCAGGAAGCTCATCTCGATCTGCTTCTCGCCGCGCCCCTTGCATACGGGGCAGGAGCCCTTCTTGTTGTTGAACGAGAAACGGCCCACGTCGTACCCGCGCACCTTCGCCAGACGAGTTCGGGCGAAGGCACGACGGATGTAGTCAAAAACCTTGGTGTACGTGGCGGGGCAGGAACGTGGCGAACGCCCGATCGGGCTCTGGTCGATCTGCAGTACGGCCTTCACCTGCTCGACGCCCAGGAGTTCCCTGTGGGCGCCCGGTTTCTCTCCGGCGCCGTTCAGCTTCCGGGCCAGCGCCCTGTGCAGAATGTCGTTCACCAGCGTGCTCTTTCCGCTTCCGCTCACGCCGGTGACGCAGCAGAACGTGCCCAGGGGGAAGGTCACGTCCAGGTCCTTGAGATTGTGCTCCGAGGCGCCCAGGAGTTTCAGCGCGTGGCTCTTCTTGGGTTTGCGCACCTGGGCCGGGACGGCGATTTCCTCCAGGCCGTTGAGGTAGCGGGCCGTCAGGCTCTCGTCCCTCTCCAGGAGATCGCCGATGGGCCCGTTGAACACCACGTGACCCCCTTCGCGGCCAGCCCCGGGTCCCAGGTCCGTCACCCAGTCGCTTCGGCGTATGGTGTCTTCGTCGTGCTCGACCACCACCACGGTGTTGCCGGCATCGCAGAGGCCGGCCAGGGAGTCCAGCAGGCGGAGGTTGTCGCGGTGGTGCAGGCCGATGGAGGGCTCGTCCAGCACGTAGAGCACGCCGGTAAGGCCGCTGCCGATCTGCGTGGCAAGGCGAACGCGCTGGAATTCGCCGCGGCTCAGCGTGTTGGAGCGCCGATCGGCGGTCAGGTAGTGGAGTCCCACCGCCAGCATGAAGCCCAGGCGCTCCCGGATCTCCTTGATGATGGGAGCCGCTATAATCGCGCGTGCCCCCTCGAACTCAAGTTCGTCCAGCGCCGTCAGGCAGTCGGCGATGCTCAATCCGGTGAGCTGGTCGATGCTCAGGTCGCCGACGGTAACGGCGAGTGCTTCGGGCCGCAGTCGCGCACCCCCGCACTCGGGGCAGGCTGAGGCGGCCATGTACCGCCTGAGCTTGTAAGCAACGCGGTGGGACGGATTGCTGTCTTCGAGTACCTGCAGGGAGGGAACCACGGTGGATTCGGGGTCGACGTCCTTGTCATCGAGTCCTTCTCCGTACAGCATGGCCCGGCGCTTCGCCTCGTCGATCTCAGACCATGACACGTCTGGATCCACATCGAGGGCTTCGCACAGCTCGCGCGTCATCTCGGCAAACCGGCGTCCGAGGCGCCCGCCCCACCCCGTCCAGGCCGCCAGGGCGCCCTGCGAGACGCTCAGAGACCTGTCCGGCACCACGAGGTCCTCGTCGAAAGTGTCCACCGTGCCCAGTCCCTTGCACTCGGGGCACTGGCCGTACGGGCTGTTGAAAGAGAACGTGTTCGGGTTCGGCTCCTCGATGCTCTTGCCGCAATCCGGGCAGGCGAAGAGCTGGCTGAAGAGTATCTCGCGGCCGTCCTGCAGCAGGGCTATGCAGGTGCCGTCGCCGACCGTGAGGGCAGTTTCAACGCTGGCGGTCAGCCGGTCGCTCTCCGGCCAGGCCATGCGGTCCACCACGACCTCGATGTCATGCACCTGGTAGCGCTCGACCCGGTCCACCTCATCCAGGTCGCGGATGACGCCGTCGATCCGTGCGCGCACGTAGCCCTGGGACCGTATCCGGTCGAACAGGTCGCGGTAGTGGCCCCGCCTTCCTCGGACGACGGGGGCGAGCAGCGTGACGGGTGTGCCGGGCGGCAGTTCCATAATCGAAGCGACGATCTGCTCGAGCGTCTGGTGGCGGATGGCCCGGCCGCAGTCGGGGCAGTGGGGCGTGCCCACGCGCGCGTAGAGCAGCCGCAGGTAGTCGTATATCTCCGTGGTGGTGGCGACGGTGGAGCGCGGGCTGGCGCCCTTCATCTCCTGCTGGATGGCGATGGTGGGAGGCAGGCCGGATATGTGGTCGCAGTCCGGGCGGGCCATCTGTTCCAGGAACTGCCGCGCATAGGAAGAGAGGCTCTCGATGTAACGGCGCTGACCCTCCGCGTACAGCGTGTCGAATGCAAGGGACGACTTGCCGCTGCCGCTGAGCCCGGTCACCACGACCATGGCGTCGCGCGGGATGCGAACGTCGATGCTTTTCAGATTATGCGTGCGGGCACGGCGGACGAGGATGTAGCCTTCCTCCTCCGCGTCGACAACGGCGGACGGACCGCCCCGGCCGGAAAGTTCGGGGTCACTCATCGGCCCTTCCTCCCGCTCTTGCGCGCTCTGACGATCAGCTTCAGGGGCACCGAGTGAAAGGGCAGCTCCTGGCGCAACTGGTTCGCGATGTAGCGCAGGTAGGAGTCCGTCATGAGGCCGGAGTAGTTGACGAACAGCACGATGGTCGGCGGCTTGACGGCCACCTGTGTAGCGTAGTGGATCTTGCAGAAGCGGCTGCGCGTCGAGGGCGGGGGATTGCGCACGGCCGCTTCGCGCACGATGTCCCAGATTTCTTTCGGCCGCGCGCGGTAGAGGGACTGTTCATAGAGCACCTGGGCCGTCTCGATCAGGCCGTACACGTTATCGCCCGTCAGGCCGCTGACACAGACGATGGGTGCGTATGGAACGCCCGGGAGCGCGTAGTCCAGGTATTCCCGGAACCGCTCGCAGGTGACCTCCGGTGGGGCGAGGTCGAACTTGTTGACGGCCAGAACGCAGGGCTTGTAGTTGCTGGTGATCTGGTCGGCAAGCTGCTTGTCCAGCCGGCCGATCTCGCTGGGCGCGTCCAGCACGTGCACGACGACGTCGGCGCGCTCGATGGAGTTCTCCGCTCGGACCGTGCTGTAGAAGTCGATGCTGTCCTTGACCTGCTTGCGGCGCCGCAGGCCGGCGGTGTCGATGGCGATGAAGTCCAGATCGTCCATCCGAAAGCGGACGTCCACGGCGTCGCGCGTGGTGCCGGGAATCTCGCTGACCAGCACGCGCGGCTCCTGGGCCAGGTGGTTGACCAACGTGCTCTTGCCCACGTTGCGCCGCCCGACGAAGGCGATCTTCATCGGCCCTTGCGGCGTGCTCGGCTCCCCCGAACCAACGGCCGCATCCTCCGGCAGGCCCCGGGCCACTTCCTCGAGAATATCATCGATGCCGCGTCTGTGCGTGGCAGATGCGGAGATGACGCGCTCGAAGCCCAGTTCGTAGAAGTCGGCGGAGGCCATGGTGTCGCGCGGATTGTCGCACTTGTTTGCCACCAGGATCACGTCCTTCTCCGCGCGGCGCAGCTCGTCGGCGATGGTCCGGTCCATCGGCTGGCGGCCCGCACGCGCGTCCACGACGAACAGCACCAGGTCCGCCTGCATGATGGCGAACCGTATCTGGTTCTCGATGTCGTCGGCCAGTTCCTCGGAATCCTGCAGGCCCATGCCGCCCGTGTCCCAGAGCTCGAACACCGTCCCGTTGCTCTCGACCATGCGGCTGATGCGGTCGCGGGTGACGCCGGCGGTCGGCTCGACGATGGCCACACGGCTACCGCAGAGGGCGTTGAACAGCGAGGACTTGCCCACGTTCGGGCGTCCACAGATGACTACAGAAGGTATGTCCATGGCGCGTGAGGTTCTGAAGAGCAGAGGGTCGGAACAGCGGGCGCGGACCGGTCGCCCGTAACCACATTATAGCATGGGATTCGGCCGTCGGCTATCGCAGCGGCGGGCTGGAGGCCGACGGCGGAAGGGGGCAGTGAAGCGCGGTCTCGAACATCGCCAGCACGTTCTCGGGTGGCGTGCCGGCCTGTATCGCGTGCGACGGCCCCAGTATGTATCCCCCGCGCCGGGCCAGAGTACGGATGCGGTCCCTTACCTCGCTCCTCACGTCGTCGGTGGTGCCGAAAGGCAGCGTGGATTGCACGCTGACGCCGCCCTGGAATGACAACCGATCGCCGTAGAGAGACTTCAACGCCACGGGGTCCATGCCCTTTGCATCGAACTGCAGCGCCTGCAGGATGTCGATTCCCATCTCGATCAGTCCCGGCACCGCCTCCATCACCGCGCCGTCGGTGTGGTAGATCACGCGAGCACCGTGCTCGTGGATGGTTCGGTTCAGACGCTCGTGGCAGGGCTTGAGGAAGCGTCGCCAGATGTCCAGCGAGAAGAGCAGCCCCTCCTGCCCCCCGATGTCGTCCGCGGTGAATACCAGATCGATTTGTCCGTTCGCCGCAGCCAGCACGCGCGAGAAGTGCTCCACGTAGAAGTCGGTTACGCGCTTCAGGATCGCGTGCGCCAGTTCCGGGCTCAGCAGGAAGTCCTCCATGAACTGCTGGAACCCGCGCATGTACCAGGACGTTTCGAAGATGTTGCCGTTCATGACCATCAGGCAGTATTCGCCTTCGCTCTGGACGCCGCGGACCACCTGCGGGAGTGCGCCATAGTCGTACCAGGCAAGCTCGGGCCAGCGATGGGAGTCGAGGTCGGCAACGTCCGCGGCCTCGGCCAGCGGGTAATGGTCGATCTCCATGTAGTGGCCCGGCCCGTAGCTGACGGGCTTGCGGACCACGCCCCATACGTCGGCGTTGGGAGGGAGCGGCGGGCCCACATAGGGCACCCCGACCGAACCGATATCGAGGATGCCGTTCAGATACTGCTGCAGAGTGATCCCCCGCGTGCTCCGCAGCAAGGCGTCCACGCCCTCGCGCGCGGGGGAGTTGATGCCCGAGCAGACCATGGCGATGGGCACGCGGTCGGTCTCCTGGTGTTGCAGCGCCAGGAGCACTCTCTCGCGGTGTGAAAGTTCGTTCGCCATGTCGAAGGTGCCCGTCCAGCTTCTGGACTCGTGCAGAGGATGGCCGCCCGGCCGAACTGCGCCGAATCTATGCGAAGGGCCTCCAGCATGTCAAGACACCCGCGGTCGCGGCGGCCCTTCGCATCGCGGGGACAGTTGCGGTAATCTGTCCGTGCAGGAAACCTCGGGCCGCGCGAGACGGCCCAACGCCAGCAGGAGGACCACTCGATGATCAAGCCCGTCGCTCTGATTCTGGCCGTCGCCGCGTTTGCCGGCACGCTGCAGGCCGCCCCCCGGGGCTCCGTCCGCGCGACCGATCCGCCGTCCCTGGCCGTCAGCGTGGTCGCGTCGCAGGCCGACCGTGTCCAGCCGACACAGCTCGCCGTCGACCCGCCCGAGATCGTCGATCGCACCCTCGAAGCGCCCGTGCCCGGCAACCATGCCACGTGGTGGGAGCCCTGGCAGCCCTGGCCCAAGCAGGGAAAGCCCCTTTCGCTCTCGCCGCGGCACGACATGGACGGCACGCTGATGCTCGGCGCCCTCTACCGCCAGATCGATCCCGAGAGCATCGTCGTCACCAGCGCGGACGGCTCGCGGACGTTCGAACGCGGCACCGACTACGTCGTCAACGCCGATTATGGCCAGATCGGCAATCTGGACGGCCGCCTGGGCACCCCCGGTGAGGGCAACCTGCGCGTCGCGTTCACCATCGCCCTCCAGCGCATCGACCTGGTGCAGGTCGGCCCCGACGGACGCGCCTCCCTCAAACGCGGCGAGAGCCGCTACGTCTGCCCGGCCATCCCGTCCGCCGACGCCGGTTGCCGCCCCCTGGCCGGCATATACGTCGCCCCGTGGAAGCGCAACGGCGCACACGTGGTGGCGCCCGAGGACGTCTATCCCATCGACCCCGCGCCCCCGGTGCAGCCCGTCAACCCCGACGCCGTCGCCGACTCCCTCGCCGCGCTCCGCAGCGGCGGCACGCTGAAGGTCGCCTTCATAGGCGACAGCATCACCCTCGGCGCCGAGGCGGGCAACTGGTGGGACGCCCTGTGGACCGACCGCAACCTCGCCTACCCGAGCCGCCTCGTCGTGGCGCTCCGGCAACGCTTCCCCCGCGCCACAGTCGAGCCGATCGCCGCCTTCGCCGGCGGCACGCAGACCAAGTTCGGCGTCGAGAAGATGGAGGAGGTCGTCGTTCCCGCCGATGCCGACCTAGTAGTTATCGCCTTCGGCGCGAACGACGTCTCCGGATCGGTCGGGCGCGGACCCAGCACGCCGCCGGAGCAGTTCAGGGAGAACATCCTGGCGATGGTGCGCCGTGCCAAGCAGGAGGGCATGGAGGTCGTTCTCGTCGTGCCGATGCAGCTCAACCCCATGCACCCCAACGGCGCCGCCGCCCGCCAGCCCGAATACCGCCGCATCCTGCTCGACGTCGCCGAAAGCGAGGGCGTCGGCTGCGCGGACGTCTACACCGCGTGGCTGAACCAGGCCACCCGCGGCGTCCCGCCGTGGAGCCAGCTCCACAACTGGCTGAATCATCCCGGCAAGGCGGGCCACAAGCTCTACGCGGACGTCCTGCTGCGGTTCTTCCCGGAATGAACCGCGCGCTTGAGCGCCCCGCGCCGCGGGCGTAGAATGCCCGGCAGCAACCCGCGCGTTTCCCTTTCCCCGGAGGACGCTATGACAGATCGACGCATCATCGACGCCCATCACCACCTCGGCTCCGACGACGACTACGCCGACCGCCTCGCCGAGGTCTGCGACGGCCTCAACATCGTTAAGGTCTGCCTCGTCTGCGTCAACATACCCGGCCGGCAGATCGGCTCCAACGACGGCACCAAAGCCGCCTTCGAGAAATACCCCGACCTCTACGTCGGCTTCGGCGGCGTCAACATGTGGGAAGGCGAGTTCGCCGACCAGGTCCGCGCCCTGCACGACGACGGCTTCACCGGCCTGAAGCTCATCGTCCCCCCGAAGACCTACCACGATCCCGACTTCTATCCCATCTACGAGACCGCCCAGGAACTCGGCATGCCGTGCCTGTTCCACCTGGGCATCGTCTCGCGGCGGGCCGTCAGCGGCGTGCGGGTCGACAACAACCTGATGCGGCCCATCTACCTGGACACCATCGCGCGCGAGTTCCCGGACCTGACCATCATCGGCGCGCACCTGGGCAACCCGTGGTATGAGGAGGCCACCATGTCGTGCCGCTGGAACCCGAACCTCTACTTCGACCTCAGCGGCTCGACGCTCAAGAAGAAGACGCCCGAGTTCCTGGGCCAGCTACTGTGGTGGACGCCCACCACACACTACGGCGACGCGGAGGGGCGGTTCGCGTGGGAGAAGATCGTCTTCGGCAGCGACGTCGGGCCGGGCTACGTCAAGGACGTGCTCAACGACTACGAGGTCACCATGCAGGCGCTGAACCTGTCGCCGGAGCTCCGCCGCGCCGTCCTCTACGGCACCATGGCAAGCATCCTCGGCCTGGAGGACTGAACGGCCGGCCGCGGTCAGGTGTCAGGTGACCCGGCGCCGGCGCCCTCGCGGCGCGGGGTGCCGTCTCGCCGGATCAACGGTCCCACGAGCAGGTAACCAATCAGGCCGCTGAGGGCCAGCCAGGTGCCCAAGAGGCCGTAGCCGAACCACGCGTAACCCGCGTCCCGTCGCCCCCATCGCAGCATTCTCTGCCAGCCGGTATTGGGGAAGTTCACGCCCTCGAAGAACTCCGGCGCCACCTCGTAGAACTCCGGCATCGCGTCCGGGGCATAGAGGTAGAGTCGTCTGGTCGCCAGGACATGGACATACGGAAAGAAGACGGCGTGGCCGATCTCGCCGACGTACCGGTTCGTGCTGAAGAAGACATATCTGTCGATGCCACCCGGGGGTTCGCTGAAGAAGTAGTCCGGGTGGAAGAACCGAACGCAGAGCAGGAACAAGCAAAGGTGCGAGGTCACTGCCCAGGCTATGACGACCGCCCACATCCAGGGCCTGCCCGTCCGGTGTCCTGATCGGCGTGTTTCCATTGCCCGCTCCCGATCAATCGCCGTCGTCTCCATCGCCGGCACCGGTCTCCATTCGGCGGAGCGCCTCGGCTGCCGCGCGCCGCACGCACCAGTCTTCGCTGTTGAGAGCTTCTTTGAGAGCCGGGGTTGCTTCGCGTGCGGCCGGGCCGATGTCACCAAGTGCCTTCGCCGCGGCCTCCTGCTCTGCCCACAGGGACGGGCGTTCTTCCCAACGGATGTCCCCCGGCGACTCCAGCATTCGCATGAGGGCAGGGACGGCCTCTCGTGCGGCGGGGCCGATGGCTCCCAGCGCGCGGGTAACGTCTTTGTGCTGGGCCGACATGTGTCTGCGCTCTAAAGGCCCGTCAGCGTCTTTTGACTCGAGGGTTCGCATGAGGGCAGGCACCGCGTTAGCCGCTTCCGGCCCCATGTCGACCATACTCTCAATCGCGCAACGCCACGCTTCGTAGTCCGTGGTTTCGAGGGCTTCGGCAAAAATGGGAACTGCGTGTTGGGTATCCCGTTCGATCTCCCAGAGTGCCCTGGCTGTCTGGCAGCGAACGCGGACCTCCGGATCCGCAAGGGCGGCCTCGAGAGCAGGAACCGCCTCCTTGGCCGCCGGGCCTATCGATCCCAGAGTACGCGCGGCCGACACGCGCAGCTCTAAATACGGACCTGCCAGCCAGTCCACCAAGGCTGGCACAGCCCATTTCGGGGAGGGCTCCAGTGTAGTCAGACGGTACTCAAGGTCTGGCGGGAATGTCGGGCCCCAGAATGCTCCGGGGAGCCTCCCGCTTGAGTCCCTGAGTTCCTGGGGTTCGGCCATCGCCTCCAAAGCGCCGACGAGGATGTCCCTTGCCTCTGCATTGCTCGGCTCGATTTCCACGATGGCAAAGGCAGCATCCAGGAGAAAAGGGTAGTCCCGGTTCTTCAGCAACCCCGTGAGAACCTGTAAGGCCTCCGTTGCTGCAGGTCCAAGCAAACCGAGGGACTTGATGGCGGCCCTCTGCAGATCCTCATCTGGGTCCTTCACGGCTTCGGCCAGGGCCTCCACAGTCTCGGGCTTGACAGGCTTGATCCGGCCAAGGGCGTAAGCAGCAAAGCTGCGGTCGAACCTCACGAAGTCCTCCTGTTCACGGCTGCCCTCGTCCTGCAGCTTCTCGATCAGGAGTGGTATTGCCTCCGGCACGTTGCCACCCATGCTGCCAAGGATGTGGGCGGCGACTCCGGCCAGCCACACGTGGCCGGACCTCATCACGTCCACAAGTGCGGGTATAGCCGCCCTTGTCTCGGGGCCGGAGTACTGGAGAGCACACAGCGCGGAGTAGGAGACTTGGTACTCGGTGCTCCGGACGTTCTCGATCAAGGCGGGGACCGCTGCACAGGCGTCCGCGCCGGCGTACGCCAGCGCATAGGCCGCGTTGATGCGTACATCGTCGTAGGGGTCGCGAAGGGCCTCGGTGAGGCGCGGCACGACGATGGCCGGATCGGGCTGCAGCTCCCCCAGAGCGTAGGCGGCGCAGGCACGAACGTCACCGTCGTCATCGTCCATCAGTCCCAGCAGGTCGGGTGCGGCGGCACGGGCTGCCCGCCCCATATAGCCCAGCGTCGTCGCGGCACTCGCCCGGATGAGGCGACGGTCTGAGCGAAGCGCGTCGACGAGCGCGGGAAACGCCGGATGGCCTATGTGCCGAAGGGCATATCGGGCGGATTCCTCAATCCCCAGGTTCATTCGGGAAGGTCCCGGATAGCCCACGTCCATTGCCTCGATCAGGGCGGGAATCACCTCCGGCGTCGCCGGGCCGATCGTCCCGAGCGCGTCCGCGGCCCTCCAACGCGCGGAGCCGACGTCACTTCCCCGGTGGTCGCGTTCCCTTTGGGACGCGACGGCCTTCCTCAGATCGGTAATGCAGCTTCGCACTGTGTCTAGCGCGCCGGGGGCGACCTTGCGTATGGAGCGCTGGGCTTCCCTCCGGGGCCACGGTTTGGGCTCGTCCGTCAGCCTCAACAGGGCAGCCACGGATCCCCCGCCGCCGGGCCGATGCGTCCCAGGGCATGCGCCGCCGCGCCCCGCACCGACCAGTCGCCGTCTCCCAGCCCCTCGACCAGGGGCTGCACAGCCGCTTCACCGAGAGCGACGACCGGCTCGACCAGCTCCGGTCGGATGTCGTCCTCGCCGGCCCATTGCTCCTGACGGGCCGTCGTCAGAAGTGCCGCCACGACCTCGGCTGCGGCGTCCTCTTCGCTAGTCGCAAGCACGAGTCCAGGCGCCAGGATGCTGAGCACGATCACCCCGAACAACGCGCGTCCGCTTCCCATCGGTCTCTCCCTCCCATGTCCGTCCATGACCGGCTTGTGGTCCGGCGCTGTCTTCATTATGCACCCCGGTTGTCTGGTGTCAAGACGGAGCTCCAGATGGTTTGTGCACTCTTCACGTCCTGTGGCGAGTTGCCGGTGGGGCCCCCGCGTGGGCGGGGCTTGGGAGTAGTCCCGAACTGCCGGGCCTACTCCACGGTCGCGAGCGCAAGAACCTGAGCGCCCACGGGGACCCATGGGGGGACATGAGGGTCCATAGCAGACACACGTTCCGGAAAGACGCTTACAATGGCTATCGCTGGCCTACGCCAGCGATAGCTCGGCAGT
>CAZZNQ010000065.1:0-22481 GCA_964655775.1 uncultured candidatus Brocadiaceae bacterium
CGAGCACCTCACGAAGTTCACGCATCTGCTGCACTGTCAGCCGGTGGATCTCGGGCCGAGCCTCGTCAAGACGCCGTTCGGCCTCTTTGATTGCCTCCGGGTTTGGTTCATCCGCCGACATCAGCTCAAACAGGCGCTCCTGTTCGGCGCGTGCGGCGGTTTCCAGTTGCTCCGTCCGGCGGGCCAGCTCGCGTCTCTTCGCATCCAACGTCCGTCTCTGCTCGGGCCGAAGCTGGAGGGCCTCCAGTCCGTCCCGTCCCGCCTGCTGCGACGGCGGAGGCGGCAGCTCTGCGGGCGGACGGTGGTGCCTGCGACTGTGGAGCCAGATGCCCACGAAGGCGATGTTGAACGCCAGGGAGAAGATAAGAAGCAGCGATTTGAGTCTTTCGTAAGTGCTCGCGCTCATCTCACTCCTCCTCCTCGCCCAGCAGCGCCAGGTACGTCTCCGCCACCGAACCGGACGGCACGGCGGACAGAGAATCCACCTGGAGATCGATCAATGTCGCTTCTTCGGTCTCGGCAATTGTCTGCGTGGAATAGGTGAGGGAGCCCGCCATGGTCCCCCCCAACCACAAGCCCATCACGAACACAACCGCCGCCGCAAGCCGCGCCAGGGCGGGTCGCACGCGAGCCCAGCCGCCCACGGGCGAAGGCGCCCGGTCGTACAGCTTCTGCTCGGCTCTCGCCACAATGCGGTCTGCGTAGCCGGGCCGGGGGGTAAGCGCCGGCACGGCATCCAGCGTCGCATCGAGTTTCCTGAGTTCCTCCAGCGCCGATGCGCACCGCGGACACGCGTCGACGTGCGCCCGGACCCGGCTCGCGTCGCTTGACGCGAGTTCGCCGTCCAGGTAGGCACTCAGTTTCTTTGTGGCCTTTCTGCAGTTCACTTTTCGACCTCCACAATGTTAAACGGGCAGGCGGACCGTATCCTGCGGTGCCGCCTCCGAAATCTCGGGGATTCCCCTGGAAAGCATGTATTGCGTGACCGCGTCGGGGGCTTCACAGCCCCTTATCGTCAAGTATCGTCTTCAGCGTTCTTCGTGCCCGCACGAGGAGCGAATCCACCGCACTCGACGAGCATCCCATCGAATCGGCGATCTCCTCGTAGCTCAGTTCGTCGTAGTGCTGGAGCACCAGGGCCATCCTCTGGCGCTCGGGCAACTGGGCTATCGCGTCCTGGACGGCCCGCGCTCTCTCTTCCTCAAGCGCCCGGCGGTCGGGCGGATTCTCGGTGTGGGGGCCGACCGGCATGGCGTCTAGCGATCGGGGCGTCTTCTTGCGGTAGGTGTCGATGCAAAGGTGCCAGATGACGTTGTAGAGATAAGTGAGGAACCTCGCGGTCGGTCGGTAGCGGTCGGCCGCGTCCAGTATCTTCAGGAACGCGTCCTGAACCACGTCCTCGGCCAGATCGGCGTCACTCAGAAACCGGTAGGCGATGTTCAGCGCGCGCCGGTGGTGGCGTTCCACCAGTTCGGCGAAGGCGGACATGTCGCCTTCCGCCGCAAGCGACATGAGTTTTTCATCGTCTGTCATCCCTCAGGCTGCTCCTGTGTCGGCATGGTTGGGCGCCGTCGGCGGTCGGCTCCGGACCTCCAGTGTAGCCGCGTGCGCTCGCCGTCCTCAAGAGTTTGCCGTCGGCGCGTCGTCGCGTGGAGTTGCGCCCAAACGACGATGGCGTAACATGTATGCGCTCAAATCGGGGGACGGACATTGTCGAGTATTCTGTTCAGCGTAGGCGACCATTCGGCCGACACGCATGCCGCGAACCTGATGTCTGCGATCCGCGCTGAAGCGCCGGACGTAGGGTTCACCGGCTTCGGCCTGGAGCGGATGCTGGATGCGGGGCTCCGGTCCATGGAGGAAGAGGAGGCGCCGGAGGGCGCGATGTGGCTCCACAACCTGCTCCGGGTCGGTCACTACAAGCGCCGCCTCGACATCTGTAGGCGGGCGATGGACGAGGGCCGAGTCGATCTGGTGCTGCCGATGGACTTCGGCGGGTTCAACATCTGCCTGTGCCGCGCAGCCAGCCAGCGGGGCGTGCCGGTCTTCTACTACATCCCTCCGCAGGTCTGGGGCCACAGCCGCTACCGCCTGAAGAAGCTGCGCAAGTGGACCACCCTCTGCGGCCTGATCTATCCGTTCGAGCCCGCCCTCTATGCCCGGTGGGGAGTGCCGGGGCAGTACGTCGGCCACCCGCTGTTCGACGAGATTCGTCGCGTCCCGCCTTCGGAGACCAAGGTGGAGTCGCTTCGTCAGCGGTTCGGCGACCGGCTGATAGGCGTCTTCCCGGGCAGCCGCCGACAGGAGGTGGTTGCCCACATGGAGATGATCGGCACCGTCTGCCGGCGCGTGAACCAGGCCGTGCCGCAGGCGCGTTTCGCGGTCACGTGTCCGCCAGGTGTCAGCAACCAGGTGGCCGAGGGGCTGCCGGGGGGGCTGGACGTGGCCCTGCTTGAAGACGTTCGCGCCATCGAGCTGGCGGCCGCCAGCCATCTGTGCATCGCCAAGTCGGGGACCGTCACGCTCGAGATCGCCTCCCAGCGCAAGCCGATGGTCATCTTCTACCGCGCGCAGCCGTTCGCTTGCTTTATGGCCTATGGTCTCGCGCACGTGCAGTACATAGGAATCGTGAACAACCTGGCCGGCCGGGACATCTGTCCGGAGAAACTGATGACGAAGCCCGATCCCGACTGGCTCACGCAGGAAACCCTCCACCTGCTGCAGGACGCCGATGCCTACGGGCGGTGCCGGGAGGACATCGAGCGCGTGATGGACGGGTTCGCCGAGCCCGGCGCCTCGGAGCGCGCCGCCCGACTGGCTCTGCGGCTGTTGTGAGCCCGAGGACCGGCGGCCGTCAGCCTCCAAGCCGCACGAGGGCGCTCCGGGCTTCGTGGACGCGTGGGGATTCGGGGAAACCGTCGATGACCTTCCGGTAATGGGCAATCGCCTCGTCAACGAGGCCCAGTTCAGTGCATGCGTCCGCGGCCTGGACATGGACCGCGGGCAGGTAGTCGGGATCCCTACCGATCCGGATATAGGTGTTTGCCTCGCGTCTGGCCGCCCGGAAGTGCTGTTCCACCAGCAGGGCGCGCGTCCGCAGCAGGGCCGTCTCACCCTCAAGCTGCATGGTGGGATAGTACCAGATCAGTTCGTCCAGACGCTTCAGCGCCTCCTCGGCGTTGCCGGCCATCAGGTAGGACTCCACCTCGTGAGTGATGGCCCCGGTGACCAGTGCGCGGGGCTTGTCGATCGAGTAGGCGGGATCGCTCTCGGCCTCGCGGTAGACGCGCAGCGCTTCCTCGGCGTTGCCCTCAGCACGGTAGGTATCGCCGATGCGGATCAGCGCACGGCGTCGGATGTCGGGGTCGGCGGTCAGGTACTCGGCGCGAAGGCGCGTGTATTCCCGGCGCGCTCTTGCGGGGTCGTCGGTCTGATGGAAGTAGTGGTCGCAGAGGGCGAAGGCGGCACGAACGCGGCGTCCCGTGCCGGATTCGCCTGCCGCTTCCAGGGCCTCCTTGAGCAGCTCCTCCGCGCGGTCCGGGTCTGTCGGTCCGGTCTGGTAGTGGCGCGCCAGCTCCATCGCCACCTCGTAGAGGTCGTTGGGGTCCAGCTCGTCCCGCCGCTCGTGGAGCAGCATGGCGGCCTCGATCGCCGGAGAATCCTCGTCCGTCTCCCTGTACAGGTGCCACGCGCCCAAGAGACATGACGTGGGAAGGGCCTTCAGCCGGTAATCGCGAACGCCGTCCATGAACCGAGTGACCTTACGCAGCGTGAAGTTCATGTCGTTCCACTCCGGCTCGACCTTCACGCGCTTGGTGCAGGTGTCCGCAGCGCCGGAAGTCGACACAACGCGGAAGGCGGCGTCGTAGACGCCGGGCGCGAGGTAGACGTGTCGTGGCTGGGAGGCGTCCGAGAACTGTCCGTCGCCGAAGTCCCAGGCATAGCTCTCGATGAGAGCGCCGCCGGAAACCGAAGCCGTCGACGTGAAATCGATCTCGACCATCTGCGCCTCGCCCGCCTCACAGTAACTGCGGGCGGACCACGTAAAGTCCGCAGACGCCGGGCGTCCCATCGCCTGTGTCTCGCGGATCCGGCCCCTGGCTATCGGGACGAACGCCTCGGGCGGCATGACGACGAAGTGCGATTCCCCGGGTGGTTTCCAGGCGGCGACGCAGCGAGCTGGGCCCCTGTGGGCGAAGTGAACGTACCACAATGAGTGCACCCCGCTTTCGAGGCGAACCGTCCCGCTCTGTTCGCCCATGAGGCCGCGCCGGATGTTGTGCGGTCCCGGCCACTGGGTGACAGGGCGGCCGTCCACCAGGAGGAACGAGGAATTGTCACTGACCGTGGCGAATGCGTATTCGCCTTCCGCCGGGCACCGGAAGTAGCCCCGGTAGGAGGCGATGTAGTCCCTCTGCGGGCCGAAGGGATTGTAGCCGTCGAATACCTGGGGCCAGAAGTCGACCCCCTGCGGCGGTCCGGCGGCGGCCAGCGCCTTTCTTGCGGAGTCCCAGGACCCCGTCTCGGCGCCTTCGGGCAGCGCGTAGGTGGAGTGGAGCAGCCCGGCCTTCGGGGCCGCCCGGGCGCCGGGGGAGGCGTGCGGGTTGCCGAAGTAGACGGCGTAGGCGCCCTGTGGCCGCGTGGGCTTGAACGCCAGCAGGAACCGGCCTTCGGGGGTGGACGTCACGATGTCGAAGGGCAGTTCGCGTCCGTCGGGGTCGATGATGCGCAGGTCGCGCCCGTCGCCGATCAGGTCGGCCGGGAGATGAAGCCAGAGGTGCGCGCCCGACCTCGCGGCAGCGGGACCGCCCTCGAGCGTGAAAACGGTGCGCATCGGCCATCGGCCGTTCCACCACGGCAGCCGCGTCTGAGCCCTGGCCGCACCCCCCGAAAGGGCGACCACAAGGAGGCAGGCGGCGATGCAGGTCACTATAGGCGGCCTTCCCCGTCCCGGCTTCATTCGCCACGCACCTCCCGGGAGGCCATCTGCCGTGCGCGCTCGTAGAAGAGGATGCCGGCCGCCACCGTCACGTTTAACGAATGGGCACCGCCCGGCATGGGGATGGCGACCAGGTCGTCGCAGAACTCACGGATAGCGTCAGGCAGGCCGACGCTCTCATTACCGAGCAGTATTGAGCGCGGCCCGGTCAGGTCGACGTCCCAGCACGGGACGCGGGCGCCGGCCGAGCTGCCCACGATGTGGATTCCCTGGGCCTTCAGCCGCATGAGTTCGTCCGCGAGGTCGTCCGTCAGGGCCACGGGCACCCGGAACACGGAGCCGGTGGTCGAGCGCACACTCGCGCGGCAACAGGGGTCGGCCGAGTCGTCCGTGAACAGGCAACCGGCCAGGTTCCACGCGTCGGCGGTGCGGATGAGCACCCCCACGTTGCGCGGGTCCTGGATGCACTGGCCTATCAGCAGCCCGCCCGTCTCCGTAGGCGTCGGCGGCGGGTCGGTCGCATCCGGGCGCCCGACCACCGCAATGACCCGCACGGAGGTCTCGTAGCCGAGTCCCAGCAAGCGGAAGAAGATGCCGCGCGTGACCACGTGCCACGGCACGTTCCGCCCGCGCGCCAGCTCGATCAGGTGTTTCTCCCTTTCCTGTAACGGATCGAGGAAGAATATATGCTCGACTCGTGCATGCGCTTCCAGCGCCTGCTCAACGAGGCGCCGCCCATCCACCAGGTAGGCTTCCGCCGGGCCTCGTCCGGCCTGGCCGATGCGGGATCGCGCCTCGACGACGTCCGGGTGCTTGAGGGACTTGACGATGTTGCTTTGCATGGGGGCGTTCACGGATCGAAGATCGGGAACCCGTCCTGATCGAGTTCCGCCGGTTTGCCGGTGTCCGGCGGCTCCTCCTTCCGGGGCCTCGGCCCGGGTTTCTCGACCTCTTCGATCCCGATGATCTCCAGCCGCGCGTTATCGAAGTAGTAGTTGCCCGGTTTCCAGTAGGCGTATATCTGAACCTGCAGCCACTCCGTCTTGAGCGGTTTGTCGCCGAGGGTGCTCTTGGAACGGGACGGGTGAAACTCGCGCACGTAGCGCCGCCACTGCTTGTCGCACGGGTCCAGGATCATCGGAGCCCGATAGGCGTTGCGTCGCACGACGCGCGGTCCGTCGCGCGTCATCATCTCCTGGTCGAAGAAGCCCTTGATGAACACACGGGGCTCGCCTTCGGCCTCCGTTCGGGCGTCGACGCTGAACCGGTATACGGCGCCCGGCTGAGCTTTCACGTAGGCGCTGCGATAGTGGACGCCGTGCAGGCCGGCCACGGTGTTGTAGTAGGGCGGCTGAGTGGGCACGCGTTCCGGCGTCGACGGGAGCGGGTTGAGAGGGGCGGATTGCGGATCGCCGCCCGCCCGACGGGCGGCCGCTTCCACGGCCCCGCGCACCTGCTCACTGTGTGCCTTCCACTGGGCGTCCAGCACGTCCGTGTCGATGCGGATGCAGCGCTGCCCGTTGCTTCCGCCGGCATGCCAGAACGTCGTCAGTCCGTCCACCGCCTCCCAGCCGTAAGGCCAGTAGCGGCCCTTCTCGAAGCTGCCGTTGGCCAGCAGGTTGCCGCTGCGGGCCTTCCGCTTTGCCAACTCGGCGCTGTCCTCGTTGTCGTACGGGACCCCGTCTGGCGCGACGAGGTCGTCTTCGGTGGCCTTTGCCAGAGCGCCGGGACGCGCGGCGGCGACCGTTCCAACCAGGGCGGCCAGTGCGAGGGCCGGCAGCAGGGCGACGCTCGTGATTGGTCGTCGGGCCTTCACCGGACCTCGCCACCCTCCGAAAGCGCGCGGAAGTAGTTTCTCACCATCTCCCTGTACTGCTCGGGCACCTCATCTTCGAGGCCGGAAGATATCTCCTCGCGAAGCTCCTTCGGAAGCAGCGCGCTGCGGTCGCGGACGATCTGTTTCTGCTTCTCCGTCAGCTCCTTCACCTCGCGCAGGTTGCTGAGCACCACGCGCTGGTAGCTGCCAAAGTTGGCGAGGTCGCCTTGCTCCAGGCCGGCCTTCTGGGCTTCCATCAGCTCTATGGCCTCGGGCAGCCTGCCGCGCGGGGCGCGATACTTCTGTAGCCCATAGTCGATGCGGCGGGCCTTATCGATCAGGTCCTGCTGGCGCACCACCATGCGGTTGAGTTCCTGCTTCAGGGCGGGCGGGATCGGGCCCTGAAAGCCTTCGGCGCCCTGGCCGCTCACCTTCCCGCCGCCGGTTGCTCCGGTGGGGGCTTCGCCGCTGGTGTCGTTCACCCACCCGGCCTCGAAGGGATCGGCCGTCAGGCGGCTGGGTGTCTGTCGGCCGCCCTTGCCGGTCGCGTCTTGCTCCACGAACTGACCCGACGACTTGCCCGTGCGCCCCTCGCCGCTACGGCCACCGATCTCAGAGGTGTTCGGCAGGCGGTTGCCCGTGACGCCCTTGGCGGACATGTTGCTGATGGGGCCGTCCTGCGCGTCCCATCCTGCGCCGATGTCCAGGCTGTCCATCCAGCCACTGGTGATATCGTCGAACTCCTCGAGCATGTCCTCCTCCTGCTCGACGAGGTCGCCGATCAGGTCCTGAAGCTCGTCGGGCAGCTCGACCATCGGCGTCTCGACGTCGTCCAGTGGCTCCTCCATGGACCAGAGCAGGTTGTCTTTGTCCTCCATCAGCCACTTCTCGATGTTCGTCTCGATGGACTCGGCCAGCTCCAGTCCCGCCTGCTCGTGGGGCACCGCCAGCTCGATCTGTTTTCGCTCGGCGTCCTCGGCGGCCTGCTGCACCTCGCTGTACACCTCGAGGAACTCCTTCGCCTGGGTGGAGAGGCTGTGGTCCTGCGGAGGGAGCTTGCTCAGATCGGTGGCGGCTTCCTGGAAGAACTCGGTCCATTCCTTCTGCGCGTCCACGATCTCCTTGAGCTTCTTCTCGTCCTCGTCGGTGAAGTCGTCCACCGGCTTCTCGCCGAGCTGATTGGTCATCTCGATGATGCGCTTCTGGTCTTCTCGGAAGTCCTTCAGCGATTTCAGCAGCTTCTCGGCAAGCTCTTTGCCGGTCACCATCTCGTCGAGCCGCTCGGACAGCCCCTCGTCCCCGTCCTGTTCGCGGGCCAGCTTTGCCAGCAGCGCCCGGGGGTTCTCCAGCAGGTCCTCCAGAAAGGCGATGATCTCGATCATCTTCCGGTCGGCCGGATCGGTGTTCGGTTGGATGCGTTCGAGTTCCTGAACGGCCCGCAGCTCTTTCAGCAGGTCCACCGCTTCCGCCACGGGGCCGGCAGCAATGCGAACGAGCGCCTCGGCCATGGCGCCGGCGTCCCCCTCGCCGGTCTTCTCGGCAGCGCCGGCGGCCAGGTTCTGGATCTTCTCCTCGGCGGTCACCAGGGCATCCGCCCTGCGGTGGAACTCGTCCCACTTCGGTTTGTCCGCGTCCGGCGTCAGGCCGGGGGCCAGTCTCGCCCAACCCTCAAGGTTGCGGGTCGCCTGCAGGTTGTCCCGCTGCAGGGAGATCAGCTTCCGCACCAACTCGGCCAGCGCAGCCCGGGCCTCTTTCTGCCTGCTCTCGGCCTCCGCCGGGTCCACAACGCGCACGTGGTATACGCGGCTCCGCCCGGCCGCGTCGTCTCCGCGCCGCAGACCGTCGTTCGCCTGCATGTAGTAGGCAAGCGTGTCGCCCAGGGCGAGTTCCAGCTCGGCCAGGTCCAGCACCGCGCCCTCGCGTGATACGCGCGCCCCCGTGTCGTACTCCCATCCCCGAAGCCGCTCCCAGTCGGCGCCGGCCCGCCGCTGCACGAACAGGTAAAGCCCCCGCAAGCCGAAGTCGTCCTCGGCTGCGGCCAGCAGCGTGACGGTGCTTTCGGGGGGGGCGGCGACGTCCTCGCCCGGCTCGATGAAATGCACGCGCGGCGTGCCGTCCGGAACCGCTTCGATGTTTCTTACCTCGGGCAGGTTGGGGACGCCATGTGCGTCCTCCAGATGGATAGTGTACCGGCCGCTGCGTTCGACGGACAGCTCCGCCTGCAGCGAGCCCTCGCCGTTTGCCGTCAGGGGCAGAACGCTGCTCGTCGGAGCGGTCTCTCCCGACCCCGACGAGAGGTACTCCGTCTCGATGCGTCCCGACCGGACCGGCGTGTCGGTCCGGACGGCGAGGCGCACGTCGGTGCCGATGGGCGCGCCTATGTCGCCCGTGGCGTTCTCCTCGGTTCGCTCGTCAAGCCCCGTGTATGCGGGATAGGAATAGGTCAGCGACAGGTTCTGCACGGCGGGACGGCTGCGCACCTCGACGCGGTAGCGGGGCGTCAGGGCGTCTCCGGCCCGTATCCGGTAGGAGAAGTCGTCCTGCACGTTGCGAAACCTGTAGGTGAACGCATTCCCCTCGAAAGCCATGACGTCGTCGGTGTCCTCCCCGCCGGCGGGGTAGACGAGGACGCGGCCCTCGCTCGGCAGCAGCCCGCTCACCCGCGCTTCCACCGGCAGCGAATCGCCCTGCAGCACGGTTGCATCCCCCGGCCGCACGTCCAGTCGCGTGTCCGTGATCGGCGCTATGGCGTCGTACGGGCGCAGTATGCGGGCGAACGCGTTCGCCAAGTATCCCGAGAAGAACAGAGCGTAGAGACCCAGCACGGCCAGCACCATCAGGAGCAACCGACCGTGGCGCCAGAGCGTGCGGGTCTCGCCCCTTGGTCCGATGCTGCGTTCGCTGACGCTCCGGGCGGCGTGGTCGAGCTGCGAGTCTGCCATCAACCGGGTGAGCGAATCGCGGTAGCGTTCGTTGTAGAGCAGCACCGCGTTGATCAGCCGATTGTCCAGGTCGGGAAGCGCTCTCTCCACGTGCGCGGCCACCATCTCGTCGGTCAGCGTGCGCAGCAGGGGATAGAATACGAAACGCAGCAGCATGACCGCCAGAAGCGCCAGGAGAGCGATCCCCAGCGCCAGCCGCACGCCCGCGGAAAGGTGCAGCAGGTTGTCCGCCCACAGTGCGGCTATCAGACCGATGCCGCAGGCGATGACGGTCTTGACCAGTCCGTCGAGCATCTCGAGCGTCCGCCACGATGCCCGCGCGCGGTCGATCTTGGCGTAGACCGTCTCCATCGCCCTGTCGCGGCGGCCGGCATCAGTCGACATGGTTCTCCTCCTCGGCGGACGCCAGGTCCAGCTCGATCTTCAGGTTCGGCGAGTCGGCCGTGATCGCGTGCCCCGCGAGGTCCGACGAAACGATCACGGGCAGGGCGTCCAGACCCAGGTCCCGGCTTACGGCGCGCCACACGAACATGCGCTTCTCGATCTGCCATTCGTCGCGCGGCTTGTGCATGGTCCACACGTCGTATCGGTGCAGGAGTTCCGCCCCCTGCAGCGTTGTGCCGCCCCGGCGTTCCAGCAGGAGCAGCGAACATGCCCTCCGGTCCGTTCCAGCGGCATAGAGGACGGTCTGCGAGTGGAAGAAGTCGCGCAGCTTGTCGACCCAGCCTTGCAGCTCGCTGACCTGTTCGCTGTCGAACCGGCCGCCGTCCGGCTGCCGTTCTACGCTGAAACAGGTGTAGATGGCCTTGTCGGTGACCACTACCAGATCGTAGGCGCCTTCCGTGCAGTCGGCAACGCGAAACCGGCCGGACATCGTGTCCGTCGAGGCTCTGATTGAGAAGCCCCTGCCCCGGTTGACTGCCACGACCGTCCGCAGGTTCTCGCCCCACGGCAGCTTGAGCGTGCCTTCCAGCGTCCCCCGCACGCCGTCGGCGGCGTCGAACTCAATCCGCCGCACGTAGGTAAGGTCGGTCAGTTGTTCGCCCACCTTGCCCTCGTCTTTGCGCCGCAGGATATAGCGCTGCTTCTCGCCGTCCACGTCCACGTACAGCGTCTTGGCTATCATGTGGCCGGTCAACTGGCGGCCATCGCCGAAAGTGACGCGTGTCTGGTAGTAGCGCACCGGGAACCGCTCGCCGGTGTAGACCTTATCGTCTCGTCCGCTCTCGCGGAATATCCATTTGTCCTCGAGGCCCTGCCTCTCGATCACCGATTCGAAGGTCTTCAGTTCCGCCACGTCGACGGAGTAACGGCGCTGTTGCGCCTCATTTAGGAGGTAGAAGCGGTTCTGCGGCAGGTGCACCTTGCCCCTGAGCACGGTCCCGTCGCCGAGCGTCACGGTCGCCGGCGTCCAGTCGACTTCCGCGACGGCCAACCCGCCCGCCCAAAGTACCAGCACGAGTACGAGCGCCGTCGGCCATCGCCTTCCGGCGCGTCTTTCCGTGCCCGCTTTCTGTCGCTTTCCCGCTTTCATAACAAGCTTCATTCTACCATACAGAGTGCTTTCGTGGTCCTCAGTTCAGCCCTCGCCGTTTGCGGAGGATCCACTCCGCGGTGGCGCAGGCCAGCAGCGCGGCGAAGAAGCCCGGTGCGTTCCAGAGGTTGAGCTCGCGTCGGCGCACCACGAGGCCGCGCCGCTGCCGGAGCTCCTCGGGTATGCGGCCGGCCGTCGCCATCGTGAAGTAAGCTCCGCCGGTCTGCGCGGCCAGCGCCCGGAGCGTGGTCTCATCGACGTCCACGTTGTCGAACTCCCCGGCGGCCTCTCCCACCACGAACTCGAAGTCGGCCGTGCCCAGCATGTCGCCGCCGTGCATCGCAGTTGCCGATGCCCGGTAGAGGCCGACCGCGGGCGCCCGCCAGGGGACCTGGTAGTCGCCGGGGCTCAGCGGCACGGGGCTCAGGCGCACGGTCGTCTCCAGCTCCGGCTCGGAGTCCGCATCGGCGCCCTTCGGCTTGACGGGGATAGGGTAGGCGATCCTGACGCGGACATCGGCGCTCTCCTCCGGCTGCTTCTCGCGGTTCAGGACGCGGGCTTTCAGCAGCACCGCTTCTTCCGGGGCGTACTCGACCTTGCCCGGCCAGGCGGTCACCAGGCGGTCCGGCGTGTCCTCTTCCGTGCGGCCGGCCAGCCAGCGTATGGACTGGCGCCAGAAGCGGTAGTACGGCGAATCCTCGCCGAGCGATTCGACCTGGAACTTCCACTTCCAAGTGGTGTCGGCCGTCATGGCCATCGCCCTGCCCAGACCGTATGCCTGCACGGCGACGACGGGCATCGGCCCGTCTCTGCCCCGTACGAACGGATGCAAGGCCAGCACCTGCGCGCCCGGTTTGGCGCCCAGAACGCGGTTGGCGCCCGCCAGGGCCATCGCCTCGTTCGAGCCCTGGAAGAAACGCGCGCAGCCTGCGAACACGGGGTGTGCCGCGCCCGCACCGGTCAGGACGGGCACGAACGACTCCTCGACGTGCCCGTCCTCGGTGCCGCCCATGCTTACCGGCAGCACGTCGGCAAGCGCGCTTTCCGCATAGCCGCCCGCGCCGAAGGCGTGGTAGCCGCCCAGGACAAGCACCGCGCCTCCCGCGTCGACGTAGTCCTTCAAGTACTCCAGTTGCAGGCCACTGAACTCCTCGCGGCCGACGTCGCCCAGCACGACGACGTCGAACTCGTCCAGGTCATCTCGACTGGCCGGAAGGCCGCGGCTGAGGTCCACTCCGGGCTGCGAGCCCTGAACGAGGAAGCGGTTTCCGGCCAGCTTTACAACGGAGGTGACCTCCAGATTCGGATCGCTCTCCAGCACGCGACGCAGGAAGCGGTACTCGCTGCGCACGACGCCCTCGACGATCAGGACGCGCACACGGGGATCCGTAACCAGCGCCGTGAAGGAGCGCGCGTTGTTCTCGCGGACGGTCTCGCCCGGCATCGGCACGGCCTCGACGCGGAGCCGGTGCACGCCGACGCGTTTCGGTACGAACTCCAGGCGCGATGCCAGAGTACCGTCCTCCGGCGGCAGGTCGATGGTCGTTGTCGCCAGCACCTCGCCTTCGGCGTTCAGCAGGCGCAGGTCCAGCCGCCGCTCTTCCTTCATGAAATCGGTCAGCCCGCGGTGCGAGAGCTCGATGTCGAGCGCAGCCGTATTGTTGACGACGAACTGCGGACGCGACGGAACGCGCACGATGCCGACGTCTCGAAAACGCCCCCGCTCGCCCACGCGCCCGCCCAGGCCCACGGCAAACACGGGTACGCCCAGCGTGCGAGCCACGGACTGCGGCTCCTCGCCGCGGTTCGAGACGCCGTCCGTCAGGAGCACGATGCCCGCCACATTCTCCGAGCCGGACCGGGCCGCGGCCTCGCGAAGCGCGTCTCCGATGGCCGTCGCCTTGCTATCCGCGCGCAGCTCGCGCAACTCGCCGGCTCCGTCAAGCGTTTGGGTCACCGCCCCGAAGCCCATGGCCGTCACCTTCTGGGATTCCTCCAGTCCGCGCAGCAGCGAGTACGGCTTCTCCAACAACAGCATGCGGGCGGCGTCCAGCCGGCTCACGTCGTTGGCCGCGTCCTCAATGCCCATGCTTTCGGACTCGTCCACCAGCAACAACACGGACGACGGCGTCGTTTCGGTCCGCGTGAGCCGCAGAACGGGCTGCAGCATGAACAGGGCGACAATGAGTATCACGAGCACGCGTAGGGCAACCAGGATGCAGAAGTTCCGCGTCGACAGCGCCGATTGTTTGCTTCGGTAGAACCACGCGCCCATGCCCGCCGCCATTAGGCCGAGCAGCACGACGGGCAAGGCCGGCCAGGTGCCCGTGAACGCGATCTCCCAGTGGCTCATTTGTGCGGCCTTTCAGTGCCGTAGCAGGACGTTGCCCAGATAGCTCTCCACCACGGCCAGTATCAGCGCCGAGAGGAACAGGTAGTCCCAGAGGGGCAACCCGCTGCGCTCGCGGCCGGCGATTGCGCCGATTTCGTCGGGGTCGTGCACTACGCGGACTTCGGGAGCGCCGAGCAGTCGAGCGGCTTCCTCGGGCTCCAATCGCTCCGAACTGCTCTCGCCGGGGTCGACGTTCACGGCGAACAGTGCCTCCGTCCGGCTTCCATCGGCCGAATAAGACGCGCGGTAGACGCCCGGCTGCTGCGTGCCCGAGAACACGACGCGCCGTCCGCCGGTACGCCCCGGTTGAGCCGCCACGGTGACGGGTTCGGTCTCGTCCTCGGACCCGAGGGGGCCTTCGAAGGTTACTTGCTGCTGCTCCGTCCCGGCCGGCAGGTCCAATACGCAGGGCTGCCCGACTGTGAGTGACTGGTGGGCGGCCGCGGGACGGCCCACGTAGTAGACGAGCTGGTGCAGCACCGGCAGGAAGAATGGGCGCGCGGGCAGATTGCACCAGTCCAGGTCGGCGCTTGTGGCACACAGCAGCACGGTGCCGGCGCCGCTGTGGCGCTCCAGCAGCAGCGGGCCGGCTTCGGTCTCCACCGATACGCCCACCCCCTCGCCTTCGGCGGGTTCGACCTGCATCTGGCGTTCTACTCGGACGGCTGCGAGCCCGCCCGCGGGCAGCACGCTGCGGAAGATGGGGTGCTGTTCGTCGACGCCGCGTATGCGGAAGGCGCCGTCGGTCTCAGTGGTGGTGCGGACGGAGCCGATAGTCCCCGGCAGCAGAAGCTCGTCTCCTGCGGCGAGCGTCGTGTTGTAGGAGGCCGCGTCCACGCGGTCCCCGAGGAACACCACCAGCCCACCGCCGCCGCTCACGTAGTCGCGCAGGCGCTCGGCCCGAAGCTCGTCCAGGCGGGGCACGTTGGCCATCAGCACGGCCGCGTAGTCGGACAGCCGCTGTTCCAGCAGCGCATCCGGCCCGATCACTTTCGTCTCGACGGGCGAGACCGTCTTGCCGCCGACGGCCGGAGCTCGCAGGGCCAACTCCAGGTAGAACGTCTCGCTGCGGTAGGGGACGTCCGAAGGGTCGCCGTCGACGATGAGCACCGGCAGCTTCTCATGGACCCTTGCGGCGAAGAACCGCGCGTTGTCGCCGTCCAGCTCGTCCGCGTCCAGCCGCACTTCCCCCCAGAAATCGCCCGTGCGCGAGTACGTGTGCGCGAAAGCGGCCGTCAGTTCGCCGCCTGAGGCCACCGTCACGTCCTGACCGGCGACCTTCTCTCCCTCCAACATGATCGATGCCTTCCGGGAGACGCTGCGGAGGCCGGTGTTGCGCACCGTGCAGTACATCTCCGATGCGGCCCCCGCCACCTGAACGTTCAGTCCGAACTCGGCCGAAGTCAGCGCAAGGTTCTCGCCGGTGGGGCCGCCGACGTCCACCAGGAAGACGGGCACGCGCTCAGGGATCGTGCGGCCGATGCTCTCGACCTGTTCCGACCAGGCGCCGCGCTGGAAGTCGGTGAGGACGTATATCTCCTTGCGGGGATTGGTGCTGCTCTCCAGGGCGCGCATCGCCCGATCCAGAGCGCCGGCAAGGCCGCCGGCCCCGTATCCGCATTCCAATGCTCCCAGCTCGTCGCGGAGTTGGGTCAATCCCGTGCTGGGGTCGGCGTCGGCGCCCGGCGGCTCGTCCACCAGCACCACGCTCACCGCATCTCCGGTCCTCAGCCCGTCCAGAACGCGCAACGCCGCCGTGCGTGCGCGGTCGAACCGGAGGACGCCTCCCCCGGCGGCCCGCATGCTGCACGTGTTGTCCAGCACAAGCGCCGCGGCCGTCGGCACCCCGCCTCCCTGAAATGTGGCCGACCGCACCATGGGACGGTAGAGCGCGGCGACCACGGCCGCCAGCAGGAGCAGCCTCGCGCCCAGCAGCAGGAGTTCCCTGAGTTTCTGACGCCGGGCGACCCTCTGATCCACCATGCGCAGGAACCGTAGCGTGCTGAACATCACCCGCTTCGCCTTGCGGCGGTGCACAAGGTGTATGGCGATGGGGATGAGAAGCGATGCCCACAGTAGGTGAATCATCTCAGCACCGTTTCGCGTGGACTATTCGTGTTCGGCCGGTATCAGGGAGCGCCTAACGCACGCGGGCGCGCTTGTTCAGGTAGGCGGACAGCATGAGCTCGAAGGGCAGGTCGGTTGTGACCAGCTCATAGTCGATGGACGATGCGGCGCAGTCCCGCCGGTAGCGCTGCACGAATTCCTGGAACTTGCGCCGGTAGTCGCGCCGTATCACGTCCGCCCGAACCTGCATCCGCCGCCCGGCCTCCATCTCCTCGAACTCCACCAGGCCGTCGAACGGCAGATCGCGCTCGGCCGTGGCGAACAGGTTGAAAACGATAACCTCGTTGCGGTCGTGGCGGAAGTGGTTCAGTGCGTTCATCACCGCGTCCTGATCGTCGATCATGTCGCTCACCAGCACCACCAGTCCGCGGCGCCGGCTGGACTCGGCGATGGCGTGCAGGGCGGGGGCGATGCCGGTCTCGCCGCCGGGCTCGATCCGCTCGAGTTGCTCCAGGATGTTCTTCAGGTGTGCGGGGCTGTTGCGCGCGGGGAAGCGCCGGCGCAGCTCGCTGTCGAAGACCGCCAGCCCCACCTGGTCGCGCTGCTGGATCATCAGGTAGGTCAGCGCCGCGCAGAGGAAGCAGGCGTAGTCGAACTTGCTCAGCCCGTCGGAGCCGAACGCCATCGAGCCGCTCACGTCCAGCAGCAGCGTGCAGGTGAGGTTGGTCTCCTCCTCGTACTGGCGCACGTAGCGCTTGTCGCTGCGCGCGAATACCTTCCAGTCGAAGTGCTTCAGGTCGTCCCCCGGCAGGTATTCGCGGTACTCGGCGAACTCGGAGCTGAAGCCCTTGAAAGGGCTGCGGTGCAGGCCGCTAATGTAGCCCTCGACCACGCTGCGGGCCAGGAACTGAAGGTTCTTCAGCTTGGCCAGCTTCTGCGGCTCGTAGTATCTGCTCTTGAATCCGCTTCGCATCGGCTTTCCGGTGGCAACGCCCGGTTGGGGGCGACTCACTCCTGTTCGGATGCGCCGTCGGCGACGGCTTTCGCCTTGCTGCGGCGTGCCTTCTTCGCGTAGTCCTTCTCGTCCGGCTCCTGCACGGTGTCCAGCAACTGGGCCACGACGTCCTCGACGCCGATGCCCTCGCTGTCGGCGTTGAAGTTTGTGAAGATGCGGTGCCGCAGCACGGGCAGCGCTATACGCCGGACGTCGGAGCAGGAGACGTTGAAGCGCCCGCCCATCAGGGCGAGGGCCTTCGCCCCGAGCACCAGGTACTGGCCCGCCCGCGGTCCGGCGCCCCATTCGACGTAGTTGCGCACGAACGGGCTCGCCTCCCCGCATTCGGGTCGGGTGGCCCGAACCAGGCTGGCGACGTATTCCAGCACGTGGTCGCTGACCGGCATCCGGCGCACGATCTTCTGCACCTGGCTGATCTGCCGGCCGTCCATGACGGGCTTCACCTGCTGGTCCAGCTCGCCCGTTGTCGCCTTGAATATGGCTATCTCCTCGTCGCGGTTCGGATAGCCGATCATGATGTTGAGCATGAAACGGTCGAGCTGCGCCTCGGGCAGGGGGTAGGTGCCCTCCTGCTCGATCGGGTTCTGGGTGGCCAGCACGAAGAACGGCTGCTCGATGCCGTAGGTCTGCCCGCCGCAGGTCACGGCGTACTCCTGCATGGATTCCAGCAGCGCGGCCTGCGTCTTGGGCGGGGTGCGGTTTATCTCGTCCGCCAGCAGAATGTTCGTGAATATAGGGCCGCGCACAAAGCGGAAACCGCGCGCCTGCGTCTCCGGGTCGATGTCAAGGACTTCCGTCCCGGTGATGTCACTGGGCATCAGGTCGGGTGTGAACTGGATGCGCTTGAAGTCCAGATCCAGGCAGCGCGCCAGCGTCCTGACTATGAGGGTCTTCGCCAAACCCGGGACGCCGATCACCAGGCAGTGCCCGTGGCAGAAGAGGGTGACGAGAATCTGCTCCAGGACCTCTTCCTGCCCGATGATGACCTTGCGGACCTCTTTCAGAATCGTCTGCCTGACCCGGCCGAGCTGCTGGATGAGGCGCGCGTCGCGCTCGCGCTGCGGGTCACCCGTTGCCTGCGTTTGCTGATTGCTCAAGTTGCTGCGCCTCCGTTCAAATCTTCGGACAAGTCCGAGCAGGTCTTCCCCGCAAAGCCGACCCGTCGGCACGGACGGCTCAGTGCGTCATCCCGTACAGCACGATGTTCACGCCCAGCTTGACGGCGTCCGCGCTGGCCACGTCCCGGCCGAAGGGATGGTCAAATCCGCGCCAGCCGCCGCCGAGGCCGTAGGGGCTGTAGACCACGCATGTGGTGCCGCCCAGCGATATGCCCTCCAGGGACAGAGCCGGCGGCTGTTCGCCGATGGCGCCGACGTAGTCCGTGTAGCGCACGCCGGGCACGCGGTTGAGGATCGAATAGACAGGGTGCTCATCGGGCAGCGGCTGCAGCGGGTGGTCGGGCAGTACCCTGGCCATGGCCCGCCGGAACGCGCGGTCGAACTCCCGCCGACCGGACGTCGGGCTGGCCAAAAGGAATCCGCCTCCGCTCAGGTAGCGCCGCAGCATCTGCACCTGGGCGTCGGTGAGCTCGAAGTTGTAAAGGCCCGTCATGTAAAGGAAGGGATATTCCAGGATATCGTCCGAGTCCAGGTCCACCGCACGACGTTGGAACTTGACCTCGGCGCTGGTGTTGGCGGCGACGTACTTCAGGAGGTTGGCGATGGCGTTGGGCTGGGTGTCCCAGTTGTCCGTCAGTCGCGCCTGCGCGAACACGAAATCGCCGCGCGCACGCTCGTCTTCCTCGTAGTAGATCTTCGCCGTGCTCTGGTAGCCGGCCAACCTGTGGGTGGCCAGGGCGTAGGCTATCATGTTCACGCCCAGGCGCCGGGCGTCGTTCGGGCTCACGCTGAATGCGCCCTTGCGGACGTGGCCGTCCCAGCCGCAGCTCAGGTCGTAGCGAGACAGGACAACGGCGGTGCGGTCCGCGACGTCCAGGCCGAACAGAACCGGGGGACCGGTGTCGGAGTTCGTCTCGGGGATGGGCTGGGTATACTTCACCTCGTCCACGTCGTAGTAGCAGTGATACAGCGGGTGGTCGGGCCCGAGGATGCGCCACCGGCGGTCCGGCAGCACACGCCCCATCTCGCGTGTGAACGCCCCGAAGAAGTCGGGATCGCCGAAACAAGCGTCGCCCCACACGGTTCCTCCGTTGCGCAGGAACTCGCGCAGGCGGCCCACCTCCTCGTCGGTCAGCGTGAAATCGTCGCTGCCCGTGTAGTAGATGATGAGGTAGCGGGCGGGATCGGGGTCGAACACGCGCAGCGGACCCACCTTCTTGCCGTAGTTGAGCCCGAGCGTCTGGTTCGCTACGTTCACCAGCATGGCCACGTCGCCTGGGTCCTTGTTCCAGTCGTAGTAGCGCACCGTCTCGCCGTCGTGGTCGACCTCTCTCAGCTCGCCGTACTGGATCTTGGCGATCAGAGTGGGCGGCGCGGGCGGACGCTTCTTCTCGGTGCGTCGCAGGGGGGTTGCCGGGAGGGGCAGAGGGGGGAATCCCTCGCCGGCCTTGCGGCGTTGGGGTTTGGCGGGCTCCGCGGAGCCGCACGGTCCCTTGGGAACGTTGAAACCGTCCGCCGCCCAGGTCTCCAACGCCAGCACGCCGAGAGCCAATGCCATGGTCACGGCCTTAAACTTCATAGGGGCGTCTCCGTTGACTGGTCCGCCTTCCCGATTCCTGCATATCATATGGTGTGTTGAACGAACGCACAAGATTTATCCTGCGTTTCGGGCCGTCAGATTGGCCGTGAGGGGCACGGCGGCGGGCTGTCGCCGAGGCGGCGCACCTGGTGAAAACGGACCCGTTGCCTAGGCAGGAACCGTATTGACACCCCCGGCGGGGCTACCTATAATCGTTGGGTAGTGGGCGGCTCGCAGTTCCGGGGGCAACGGCTTTGAGTGAAGCCTGAATGCGCCGGTGCGTGCCCGGCCCGAGCTAAAGTATTGTGCGGTGAGGTCGGTTTATTCGCTTACTTTGAGTCAGTAGAGGAATGCGATGAAGGCACAGGTGACTGACGACTGCATTTCGTGTGGGCTCTGCATTGACACCTGCCCCGAAGTCTTCGAGATGGGGGACGAGCGGGCGGAGGTCATAGTTGATGAGGTGCCCGAAGACCTGGAGGACGCTGTGCAGCAGGCTGCGGAGGAGTGCCCGACCGAAGCCATCATCGTCGACTGATCCGCACCCGGAAGACCGGCTCACCTCACGCGACTGCGGTGTCTTCTTCTGACAAAGCAGCGAGAGGGAGGCGTACGCCGCCGAAGCATCGGCCGAGGGGGCTTCGACCAAAGGAGAGCTGACAATGGCGAAGTGGGCGGAGTTCGAGGACGGCCTGTCTGTCAGCGAGGGCATATTCCGGCTGCTGGCCGGGTATGCGCCGGCCGGCACGCTGGACGTGTTCGCGTCGGACCAGCACGGGTCGTATCTGGCCCTGATCGGCAGGTTCTTTGAGCACGCCGGCATCGAGCGCGAGGCAACGGACGACGACGTGCGCGAGGTCTGCCGGCACTTCGCCCGTGCCCTGACGGGGTTGCCCTCCGCCGCACTGTTCAACCATTTGGCCTACCTCAGCGAGGGCTTCCGCGACCTTCTGGGCGAGGAAGTCATGCTCATCGGCCGCCTGGAGGATACGCAGACCGAAGAGATGGACGGCGGGCGCGGCCAGCTTGCGCGGCTGGCCGTCGAACCGGAGGAGGTCGCCGACCACGTCGACGGATTCAAGACGCTGGTCAAGCTCGATCCCGACCACCAGGAAAGCTGGCAACGGAACCTGGAATGGCTTCAGGGGGTTTTCGAGCGCGCCCGCGCCCTGGATAAGCCGCTCTTCAACGAGACGCTGCTGCTTCAGCGGCCCGGCGAGTCCAAGCCGCAGATGGCCAGGCGCCTTCCCGAGGGCGTTGTGCGGATGGCGGAGGAGTTCGGCCCGTTCGGGCACTTCTACAAGACTCAGGTTCCGGTCCTCTGGTCGCAGAAGGAGAACGGGATGGTGGTCCGCCTCAGCTCGCCGGACGAGGTGCGAAGCGCGGCGGTAACGATGGCCAGCGTGGTGCCCCGACCGATGCTGCTGCTGAGTGCGGCGGTGGACTTCGAGCAGTACGCAGCGCAGTACGCGCTGGTGAGCGACATGGTGGCCGGCCCCATGTGTGGCCGGGCGTACTTCAAGGAAGCGTTCAGCGACCCGAAAGCGCAGGACGTGGAAACTCTGGCCGATGCGTTCGGGCGCATTGCTCTGCCCAGGATGCGGCAGATCAAGTCGCTGGCCGAGAAGGTCAGCCGGCCCTGGTGGGACAGGTTCACCTGGATGGCCGATCAGGCCAAGGAGCAGATCGACACCACCGCCGCGCAGTTCGGCGGCGTGAGAGCGGAATTCGGATACTGAGACCGGCCGCGGGGGCGAGCCGGTGGCATTACACAGAAGGGGGCAGGGCATGGGACGGACCGCGAGGATTCTTTGCGTAGCGGCGGTCCTGTGCTGCGCCGCGTTCTTCGGCTGCTGCCAGACGCCCACCGCCGGAAGAGAGGAGATGTCCATGATGCAGGAACGTGAAGGCATAGTGACCATGGAGGGCGACCCGCTGACACTGCTGGGTCCGGAACTCAAGGCAGGCGACCCTGCGCCCGGTTTCACCGCCGTGGACGCCGAGTGGAACGAGGTCGGCCTCTCCGACATGGAGGGCGAAGTCGTCCTTATCAGCGCCGTGCCCAGCGTGGACACCAGCGTCTGCTCGCAGCAGACTCGGCGGTTCAACGAGGAGGCGGCCAAGCTGCCCGAAGGCGTCTCCATCATCACCATCAGCCAGGACCTACCCTTTGCGCTGGGACGCTTCTGCGCCGCGGAGGGCATCGACCGCATCCGCGTGGTGAGCGACCACGTCGACGCCGACTTCGGCATGTCCTACGGCGTGCTGATCAAGGACATGCGTCTGCTGGCTCGCTCCGTCTGGGTGGTGGACGCCGACGGCAAGCTGGCCTACGTGCAGGTGGTGCCCGAGGTGACCGATCTGCCGGACTTTGACGCCGCCCTGGCCGCCGTGCGCGACCTGACCGGCGACTGACCGCACTTCCGCGAACGAGACCATGCACGAGGCGATTCTCTACAACCGGGCGGCCGACGACGCCGTGGACTGCTATCTCTGCAGCCACCGCTGCCACATAGCAGAGGGCAGGCAGGGCGTCTGCCGCGTGCGGACCAACGACAGCGGCAAGCTCTACAGCCTGGTGTACGGCCGGCTCGTGGCGCGGCAGGTGGATCCGATCGAGAAGAAGCCACTCTACCATTTCCTTCCGGGCACGGCCTCGTATTCCATCGCCACGCCCGGGTGCAACTTCCGGTGCTCTTTCTGTCAGAACTGGCAGATATCCCAGGCCGACGCCGCCCGGGCGTTCGAGCACCTCGGCGTTTCCGAGCCGGGGGAGGAAGTGGAACGGGCGGCCGAGGCGGGTGCGGCCAGCATCGCCTACACCTATACCGAGCCGACCATCTTCATGGAGTTCGCCCTCGACTGCGCCCGACTCGCGCATGAGCGCGGCATACAGAACGTCTTCGTGACGAACGGCTTCCAGTCACCGGAGGCCGTCGAGGCGATGACGGGCCTGATCGACGCGGCCAACGTGGACCTGAAGGCGTTCTCCGAGGATTTCTACAAGCTCTACTGCAAGGCCCGGCTGGGACCCGTCAAGGACACCATCGCCAATATGCACGAAGCGGGCATCCACGTG
>CAZZNQ010000066.1:0-22142 GCA_964655775.1 uncultured candidatus Brocadiaceae bacterium
CGTCAGGTCATAGGCGTCTCCGCTTCTTCCCAGAATCCGTCTTGTCCTCCCCTCCATGCACGAGATTGTATACAGGCTCGGGAAAGCGGATGCAAGCCTTTTCTTTGTAACGAGTTTGTAACGACGTGCCGGGCGCTACGACAGGTCGATCGTGCACATCGCGCCGGGGTGGAGGTATGCTGACGGCGGCATGGCAGGGGGCCGGTGCTGGTGCAGGTCCGTCCCACGGCAGTCGAGATCCTCGGCGGCGACTGTCAATCTCCGACGCCGTCCGTCCACCATCGCCATGAATGCGCCGCGCGGCTCGGGCGCGGCTCCAGGCCGTCCTGGGCAGGAGAACGCATGCCCCGAAGTCCTCCCGGTCCAAGACCTTCCTCTTCAGCGTTGTCCCCATCATTGCCTCCGGTGTAAGTTGGGCGTGAGATTGTACGATTCCGGGGTGCCTGCCGCAGACGCGGGAGTGGCGTCCGGCGGGTCGCAGAGTTGATGGGCCGAATGGTGCGGACTACAATGGATGTCCGATGGCTCTTGACTCAGTGCACCAATGATAGATATACCCACGTTGTACCTGGGGGCACGTTCGGCATCGCATGCCTTGCGCTATGGTCGCCCCCCGCATCAGAACGCCGCGTTGCGGCGGCCGGTGGTGGTGTGGAACCTGACCCGACGCTGCAACCTGGCGTGTCGACACTGCTATTCCGATGCAGCCGACCGGGCGGACGGGGAGGAACTGTCTCCACCAGAGTGCCGCGACCTGATCGACGATCTGGCGGCGTTCGGATGCCCTGTACTGCTCTTTTCGGGCGGCGAGCCGCTGACCCGCCCTGACCTGCCGGAGCTGGCCGCCTATGCCGGTGAGCGCGGATTGCGGACCGTGGTCTCCTCGAACGGTACCCTGATAGACGCCGCGCATGCACGTGCGCTAAAGGAAGCGGGCGTCGCCTACGTGGGTGTCAGCATAGACGGCCTGGAAAAGGTCCACGACCGGTTCCGCGGACGCCCGGGCGCATTCGGCCAGGCCTGGGACGGCATCCGGGCATGCCGTGAGGCCGGCCTGAAGGTAGGACTGCGCTACACAATGACGCGCGCCAACGCCGCCGACGTGGACGGCGTTTTCGACCTGCTGATATCGGAGGGCATCCCGCGGATCTGTTTCTACCATCTTGTGTCCACGGGGCGAGGTGTGCAGATGTCTTCTGATGCGCCGGATCACGCGCTGACGCGCCGGCTCATTGACCTGATCATCGATCGCACGGCGGAGTTGAGCGACACTGGGCGTGCCGCCGAGGTGTTGACTGTTGACCACCCGGCCGACGGAGCACACATCTACCTTCGGATGCTGCGCGAAGGGAATCCGCGCACCGACGAGGCGCTTCGACTGCTGCGCGCGAACGGCGGGAGTTCCAGCGGCGTCGGCATAGGCTGCGTGAGCTGGGATGGGAGCGTCTACCCGGACCAGTTCTGGCGCAACCGCCCGCTCGGAAACGTCCGACAGACGCCCTTCAGCCGCATATGGACCAGCCCTGAAAACGAGTTTCTGGCCGATCTTCGCGATGCGAGGAGCCGAGTGACGGGACGCTGTGCCGAATGTCGCTTCCTGGAGATCTGTGGCGGCGGGTTCCGCGCTCGGGCCGAGGCCATGACCGGCGATCCCTGGGCGTCCGATCCAGCATGCTATCTGACCGACGAGGAGATCGGCATTGACGCGTGAGGCGACGCATCCGCACGGCGACGGCAACCCGACACCCCGGGTGGTTGCCTGGGAGACGACCAGACGTTGCCCGTACGATTGCCGGCACTGCCGCGGCGAAGCGCGTGACAGGGACTACCAAGGCGAGATGACGCGCGAGGAGGGCATGCGCCTTGTGGACCGGCTGTCCGAAGCCGGCAGCCCCATCCTGATCTTCACCGGCGGCGAGCCGATGGCGCGCCCGGACATATACGATCTGGTCGCTCGTGCCGTGCAGAACGGCCTGCGCGCGGTCATGGCGCCATGCGGCCACCTGCTCACGGTACAGGCGGCGCATCGCCTTGTCGAATGCGGACTCAGCCGCATCAGCATTAGTCTGGACGGTCCGGATGCGGCCACGCACGACGCTTTCCGTGGAGTGCCGGGTGCTTTCGAGGCCGCCCTGCGAGGACTGCGGAACGCCCGGGAGGCCGGCCTCGAGTTCCAGATCAACACCACCGTCACCCGGGACAACGTGGGCCGACTTCCCGGTATGCTCGATCTGGCGGTGGATCTCGGCGCGGTCGGGCTGGACGCTTTCTTCCTCGTGCCGACCGGGCGGGGGGCCGGCATTGCCGACCTGCAGGTTCCAGCCGACGAGTCCGAGCATGCCCTGGAATGGCTCCTGCGGCAGGCACAGGAGGCGCCGATCCAGGTGAAACCGACCTGCGCCCCTCAGTACGCGCGGCTTGCGCATCAACGCGACGTCGCGGAGAGCATTCCACGCCGTGGATTGGGCGGATGCATGGCCGGCCGGGGATTTGTCTTCGTGTCGCACCGGGGAGTAGTTCAGCCGTGCGGCTTCCTGGACATCGCGTGCGGCGATCTGCGCGAAACCGGCTTTGACCTGTGCCGTGTCTACCGCGAGTCACCTGTCCTGCGCGAACTTCGGCAGCCGGGCGAGTACAGAGGCAAGTGCGGCGTATGCGAGTACGCAACAGTCTGTGGCGGGTGCCGCGCTCGGGCGTATGCTTCGACCGGGGACTACCTGGCACCCGACCCCACCTGCGCATACGTCCCGCAGACCAAGGAGCAGACGGCGTGAGCACAATACTCGACAACAATGTGCAGGACCAGCTGATCTTGCACCTGCAGCGCGGTCTGCCTCTCGTGGAGCGGCCGTTCGCAGAGGTGGGGAGGGGGCTGGACCTGAGCGAGCAGCAGGTACTGGAATTCGCTCGCGCAACGTTGGTCGACGGCAGGGCGCGTCGATTCGGTGCGATCTTCGACGTCCGTCGGACCGGCTACGCGAGCACCCTGTGCGCCGCCGCACTCGGCGCAGACGAGCTTCGAAGCATCGTCCCGCACCTGATTGCCGACGACGGCATTACCCACTGCTATCTACGCAGCCCAAACGCCGAACCTGCAGCTGACCCGGCACGCGATGATGACAGCAAGCCGCTCCCGAATCTGTGGTTCACATACTGCGCGCTGCGAGAGCGCTACCAGAACGGGATCGAGGCCGTCCGGCGTGTGGTAGCACCGGCCGACCTGCTCGTCCTGCCCGCCCTGCGCCGATTCAAGATACATGCGGTATTCGATCCGGCCGCGCGCGAACGTGACGAAGCCTTCCCGGCCCCACCTGGAACCGTGGAGGAACTGGACGGCAGCCCCGCAGTCGTACCGCTATCCGAGTCCGAGAAGCAGGTGGTGCGCCTGCTGCAGGATAGTATTCCCCTGGTTTGCGAACCCTTCCGCAGCATTGCCGAGGAGACGGATTACAGCGAGGACGGACTGCTCAGCTTGTTGCGGAGGTGGAAGGATTCGGGCCGCCTTCGCCGAATCGCACTTGTGGTTCGTCACCGCCGGATCGGCTTCCGCGGCAACGGAATGGGTGTCTGGCGCGTTCCGGGAGGGAAGATGCTTGAGGCCGGAAGATACCTGGCCGAACGCTCGAAGATCACGCACTGCTACGAGCGCGCGATCGGGTGGGGATTCCCGTACAATCTCTTTGCTATGATCCATACCGATCGACCCGAGTCCACATCCGCGTTGTACCGGGAGCTCTCGGAGAGAATCGGATTGGACGAGGGGTTGCTGTTCTTCTCGGTGCGCGAGTTCAAGAAGACGAGTCACCGGTTGTTCACGGAAGACTGAGGCGGACGCGCCCATGAGAGAGCGCCAGAAAGCAGAAGCCGTCCTTCCCATCGGGTTGCTCGTGAAGGGAAGGCGATTCCTGGTCGTTGGCGGAGGCAAGGTCGCCCTGCGCAAGACCAGGCTTCTGCTCCAGGCTGAGGCCGAAGTGACCGTCGTGAGCCCCGACGTCCGACCGGAGCTCGCCGAGATGGCCGGATCGGACCGCATATCGCTTGTGCGGCGGGAGTTCCGAGAAGGAGACGCGGAAGGTTTCCTGCTGGCCTTTGCGGCGACCGACGACCGACGCGTCAACCGCCGGGTTCTGGAGGATTGCCGGAGGTCGGGGGTGCTCTGTTGCCCGGTTGACCGGAACTGGCCGGAAGGCGACTTCGTCACGCCGGCAACGTTCCGCAGCGATGGCCTTGCCGTATCAGTCACCACCGGCGGGCGCTCCTGCCGGAGGTCGCGTGTAGTCAGGAACGGTCTCGCTCGGCATCTGGACGCCGTCAGCAGCGCCGATCTGTTGGTAGTTGGGACCAGCCATCATCACCTGCCCGTGGAAGACAGGGAATGCTACCACCTGGACAGCGATGGACGCAGACGCGTGGGCTCCATGCTGAGCGAGGTGCTCGGGCTTCAGGAGTTCATGATCCTGAACACATGCAACCGAGTTGAGCTTATCGCCGTGGGAGCGCCCACTCGAGGGCTTCTGTCGCTGATCGGGAGTGCGATGGATTTCGACCATCTTGGCCTGCCGCATTACTACGTCGTGCAGGGCTTTGATGCGTTCCGCCATCTCGCGCTTGTGGCATCCGGGCTGGATTCGCAGAGCCCCGGCGAGGACCACATCAAGGCGCAGCTAAAGGAGGCGCTCACCGAAGCATGCGGGGCCGACTGGGCGGGCGGCGTGATGCGGGGATGGGTTGGAGAATGTCTGCGCGTCTCACGCGGTGTCGCCAGTGCCGTCGGTGCCTTCCTGGAAGGTCGTGAGATCGAGGACGCCTGCGTTGCATCAATGGACCGGGACCTGGCCGAGGTTGAGAATCCCGTGGTTCTGGTCATGGGCACGGGTCCCGTCGGCAGGGGCATGGTGGACCGACTGGTGCGCAGGGGGTACCGCTGCGGCTGGTGCTACCACTTAACCCGGCCCGAGCCACCGTCGGCAGCGCGGAGCGAGGTCGACGTCTTCCCTCTGGCCGGCATTGCCGATAGATTGCCATCCGCCAACGCTGTGGTCTGCGCCATGACCGCGCCCCAGCATGTTCTTGAGCAGGACCACGCGTCCGACTTCGCAGAGGACCGGCTTACCTTCGTCTATGATCTGGGCATCCCGCGCAACGTGAGCGAACGGGTTGGTGCTCTCCGGCACGTGACCGTGCGTAACCTGGATGACCTCAAGGGTTCGACGGAGGGCGACATCGCCGACCTGCGTAGGGCGATTGAGGTCGCAACGGAGTTGATCGACCGGCACAGGGACACCTATGACAAGATCATCCAAAGCCTTCAGGGTAGGGACGAGGGGGAGTAAGCTCTCCCTCATTCAGACCCGCGGGGCCCTCGACAAGCTGAGACAAGACACCGGCCTGCGCTTCGATATCGTGCCTGCCTCGTCGCCCGGAGACCGTGACCGCGCCGCGGACCTTCGCGACGTGCCCGACGATTTCTTCACGCGCGACCTTGACGAGAAGGTCCTCCGGGGCGAGGTGGACTGCGCCCTGCACAGCGCCAAGGACCTGGCATACCCGTTGCCCGACGGTCTCGATTGGGTCTGGCTGCCTTGGGCTAGCGACCGACGTGACGCACTGGTGCTGCCTCGGGGCAAACGTGCCGAGGATCTGCCCGAGGGCGCCCTCATCGGCGTCAGCAGCGACCGACGTGCGGCGTACTGTGCCCGGCGGTTCCCTCGTGCGAAGGCGGCTCCCATCCGCGGCAATGTCGAGCAGCGCGTGGCAAAGGTCGATTCCGGGCAGTACGACGCGCTCATCACCGCGGCCGCCGCGCTGATACGCCTGGGGATGGAGGACCGTATCACCGAGTGGATACCCCTGGCAGACCTGGACACCCCGGAAGGGCAGGGCACGCTGGCCGTCACGTTTCGGCGGGACCATGAAAGGCTGCTGCGAGTACGAAGTCTGTATGTGAAGACTGTGGTGTTCGTCGGGGCCGGGCCCGGAAGCAAGGATACCTGCATCATCGGAGGCGCTGAGGCATTGCGCCACTGCGATTCGTGCCTGTACGACGCCCTTGCCTGCTCCCAACTGCTCGAACTGCTCCCGGCGGAGGCGCGCCGACTGGACGTGGGCAAACGCTGCGGTTCACATCGCCGGAGCCAGCAGGAAACCAACCAGCTGCTGCTCGACGAATGCCGTAAGGGACGCCGTGTGGTGCGGCTCAAAGGGGGAGACCCCGGCATATTCGCTAGATTGGCAGAGGAGATCGACGCCCTGGAGGGGCATTCGCTACCGTACCGCGTGCTGCCGGGGGTGACCAGCCTTACGGCCGGCACAACGGGGACCGGCATGCTGCTGACCGGTCGCGACTTGTCCCCCGGCTTCACGGCAATGACCGCGCGTCGCAAAGGCGGCGCTCTGGCCGACGTAACGGCGCAGGCGCGGGCCGCGCTGCCGGTGGTTTTCTTCATGGGGACGCGGGTGGCAGACGACATCTCGCGGGCGCTCATCGCGGACGGCATTGCGCCGGCGACACCAGCCGCGTTCGTCTTTGGCGCAGGCACGGAGGAGCAAGCCGTCGTCCGCGGGACGCTGGAGGAGTTGCCGCAGAAGGTATCCCCCGAACTCCTAAAGATGCCTGGTCTTTTCATTGTTGGTGAGCCGGCAACCAGCGCGTTTCGGAAGGACTTTGGCGCACTCGGCGGTCGGCGCGTGCTCCTCACCTGCAGTGAGGCACTTCAAGCCCGTGCCGCAAGGGCGGTGCTTGACCTGGGCGGCGTGCCCATTCAGCGGCCGCTGATACGCCTTACGCCCGATCCGGATGCCGTGCAGACGTTGCAGGGAGCGGACAGATACGACTGGCTGGTGATTACGTCTCCGGCATCGGTCCGATGCATGGCATCGCTGATGGCGGACGCGCAGATTGATCTGCGCCGGCTGCCTCCGATCATCACGGCGGGAACGGGCACGGCGGACGAACTCAGGTCTGCCGGCATCTATCCCGAGGTCATCGCAAGGCGCAATTTCGGCACCGGTGGTGTGATTGATGTCGCGCAGTCTGAGCTGGCGCCCGGATGCTCGGCGCTTCGGCTGCGCTCGGACATCGCGGGCTCAGAACTCGCCGAAGGTCTACAAGGGCTGGGATTAAGGGTCGAGGAACTGGCCCTTTACGGCAACGAGTCCATTCATTACGATCAATGGCCGCGGTTCGATGCGGCTCTCTTCGCCAGCAGTTCGGCCGCACGTGTGCTGGCGGACGAGGGGCGACTCAGTAGTCTGGAGGGCAAGACCGTGGTGGCCATCGGCAGACGGACCGCCGAGACTCTAAAGGAACTCGGGGTCCAGGTGGACGCAATCCCTCGGGTGGCGACCGTAGCAGCCGCGGTTCATGCGCTGGCGGCGGAGTGGGTGAAGAGGTCTTTGGAGGAAATGCGATGAGCGAGTTCCCGAACGTGCGTCTGCGCCGCCTGCGGCAGAGCGCCGCCATCCGGAAGATGACGTCCGTGCCCCTGCCAGGACCGGAGCGATTCGTGTGGCCCGTTTTCGCCGTGCACGGCACCGGCCGACGCGAACCGATCGATGCTATGCCGGGGCAATGCCGGATGAGCTCCGACGAGCTGGTTGAGGCCGTCAAGACCGTTCGGGACATGGGCGTCAACGCCGTGCTGGTCTTCGGTGTGGTGGGGGACACAACGGCCAAGGACGACCGAGGCACTGCGGCATGTGCGGCCGATGGCATGGTTCAGCGCGCGGTGGGCGAGCTCCGGAATGAGTTTCCCGATCTTCTCATCTGCACCGACGTATGCCTCTGCGCCTACACATCCCACGGTCACTGCGGGCCGCTAGACGAGGCCGGGGCCGTGGACAACGACGCCGCGAACGAGATGCTGGCACAGGTGGCCGTCTCGCACGCGCGCGCCGGCGCTCAAGTGGTGGCTCCCAGTGCGATGATGGACGGGCAGGTCCTGACCATCCGCGCCGCCCTGGACGCGGCAGGGCTTCAGGACACGCTCATTATGAGTTACTCGACGAAGTTCGCGTCCCACATGTACGGCCCGTTCCGCGAGGCCGAGATGTCCGCGCCCCAATCCGGCGACCGAAAGGGCTACCAGGCCCCCTCCGGCGATATTCGGCAGGCGCTCCGAGAGTCGGCACTCGACGAGCGAGAGGGTGCCGACATCCTCATGGTCAAGCCGTCCCTTTTCTATTTAGACGTGCTCGCGAAGCTGCGTGAAAGCACCGACCTGCCCATCGCCGTTTACAACGTCAGCGGCGAGTACGCCATGCTGATCGCCTCCGCAGAGCGAGGCTGGGGAAATCTGAAGGGCATGGTTCGCGAATCCACAACCGCATTGGTGCGCGCCGGAGCGGATATCATCATCTCCTATTGGGCCTCGCGCTACGACGAGTTCTTTGGGGAGACCTGACATGCCTCCTGAATCGCTCTATGACCGTGCACAGCAGGTGATCCCCGGTGGCGTGAACAGCCCCGTGCGGGCCTTCGGCGCGGTTGGAGGAGAACCGATCTACGTCGTATCCGGGGATGGGGCTCGAGTGCGGACAGCGGACGGCCGAGCGCTGATCGATTTCTGCTGTTCATGGGGTCCCCTGATTCTCGGCCATGCGCGGGCTGAGGTCGTCGAGGCCGTCCGCAGCGCTGCCGCCAGGGGGACCAGTTTCGGCATCAACACGCCCACCGAAGTCGAGTTCGCCGAGCTGCTCTGCGAGCTGGTGCCCGCTCTGGACAAAGTCCGCGTCGTCAACTCAGGTACGGAGGCCGTCACAACGGCCCTTCGGCTGGCCCGGGGGTACACGGGCAGGCGCAGATTGCTCAAGTTCGCGGGTTGCTATCACGGTCACGTCGACCCGATGCTCGTGTCGGCCGGCAGCGGGCTGTTAACGGGCGGAAAGACATCCTCGGCCGGCGTTCCCGACGAGGTGGCCGGGGATACCTTCGTAGCGCCCTACAACGATGCCGAAGCCGTATGGCGGATCATCGACTCGCACGGTGCGGATCTTGCCGCTATCATCGTGGAGCCTGTCGCCGGGAATATGGGGCTGGTGGCACCACGGGAGGACTTCCTGCCGACGCTCCGGGCGGCGGCCGACGACTGCGGCGCGTTGCTGATCCTCGACGAAGTCATCACCGGTTTTCGGTTCGCGCCGACCACCTACGGCGCCCTGCACGACATCCCCGCCGACATCGTCTGCCTTGGCAAGATCATCGGCGGCGGCATGCCCATCGGCGCGGTTGGCGGAAGGCAGCAGATCATGGAGAAGCTGGCTCCGCAGGGACCGGTGTACCAGGCGGGTACGTTGAGCGGCAACCCGGTCGCACTGGCCGCCGGACTGGCCACCTTGCGGCTGCTTGTCGAGGAGGACCCGTATCCGCGTCTTGAGGAACTCGGGCAGAGGCTTGGGGATGGGCTCAACCGGGCCGCCGAGTTGCACGGTGTCCCGATGCGGTGTGCTGTCCTGGGTGGGGTGTTCACTCCGTTCTTCCGCATCGAGCCCGTGCACGAACTGTCGGATGCACGAACCTGCGACACGACCGCCTTCGCGGCGTTCTTCCATGCCATGCTCGACGCGGGCGTCTATCTGTCGCCCTCCCAGTTCGAGGTAGGCTTTATCTCAGCCGCTCACACGGCCGACGATGTCGACGCCTTCGTATCGGCCGCGGATAGCGCCTTCGGCGACTGGCCGGTGCTATTGGATGACCAACGTTGCTAAACGGGAGACGCACATGGCAGTGACGGTGTATCCAAAGGGCACGACTCTGTACGACCCCGAGAGATGCTTCAATGGCTACAATCTGATTCTGCTCGGGGGTGCGGACGGAACCTGTGTGGGCCTGGTCGACATGAACGGTCGTCCGGTGCATGTCTGGAAGATGAATGCGGAAGCGGAAGCCGGAGTTCCACGGGCACGCTTGCTCCCGGACGGGCGCCTTCTCGTCCTTCGTTGCGACGGCAGGGCCCACAGCGGGCGTGCGCAGGAATACGACTGGGACGGAGAACTTGTCTGGGAGTACCAGCCGCCCGAAGGCAGATGGCCGCATCACGATGTCGAGAAGACCGACGGCGGCAATACGCTGCTGATATGTCGCGAGGAAGTGCCTGAGGAGATTAGGGCCGAGGCGGCGGAACCCGAACGGCGCGCCATGCTGTACGCGGACGTGATACTGGAGGTCTCACCCGAGAAGCACATTGTCTGGGAATGGCGCCAGTGCCTGCACCTCGACATCAACCGGCGCATAGGCGTGCCCGCACCTGTTGACTGGTGGGGCGGTCCGGAGAACAACACGCTGGTCGACTGGACGCATACCAACACTGTTCAGGCCATTCCCGAGAACCATTGGTATGACGAAGGGGACGAACGCTTCCGCCCGGGCAATGTGCTGATGAGCCTCCGGCAGCTTGACCTGCTGTTACTGGTCGATCGCGAGACAGGCGAGATCGTCTGGCAGTACTCGGGCGACTACAACGGCGGTCTCTCCGGCCAGCACGATTCGCATATGATCGAGAAGGGTCTGCCCGGCGCCGGCAATGTGATCGTGTTCGACAACGGTTCCTCGCCGACAAGCAATCTCGCGCACGTCGGATGCTCCTACGTGCTGGAGGTGAACCCGACTACGGAGGAGGTGGTCTGGGTCTACGACCGGCGTCAGCAGTTCCACAGCAACTTCACGTCGAGCTGCCAGCGCCTGCCGAACGGCAATACGCTGATCCTGGAATCCGCCCACCGTCGGGTGTTCGAGGTGACGCCCGAGTGCGAGACCGTCTGGGAGCACGTATTCCCGGGTCCCCCATTCACGCACCGCGCATACAGGTACGGTTACGACTACTGCCCGCAGATGGCTTCGCTGGTGGCCCTTGCCGAGCGACCGGTTATGCCGCCGAACGCGCAGTGACGTTACTTTGTGCGTTCCGGCAACTGTCCGTGTGTGTCCTTTCTGAGGGGGCTGGAATTTGGTCGACAAGGCCTTCGATGACGGCAAAAGGGGCGGGGCGGCCGGCGGCCGGATGTCGCGTGCCGAACTGTGGCTACGCGCGACGCGTCCGTTCTCGTTCCCGTGCTCGATGATGCCCGTCCTCGTGGCGACTGCCGCTGCGTCTCCGATCTCCGAATGGCATTGGGGAATGCTCTGGGCGACGCTGCTTGCCGTGCTGTTCATGCACATCGGGGGCAACATGTTCAACGACTACATGGACTTCGTCAGGGGAGTGGACACCTTGGAGGAAGGCGATGAGGGGCGCCCCGGCCGTTTCCTGGTGACTGGTGCGATGCATCCCAGGCAAGTCCTCACGGGCGTCATTGCCTCCTGGCTTCTCGCGACGGCCGTCGCGGGTTTCCTGGCCTGGAGGGCGGGCTGGCCGGTCCTGGCACTGGGTGCCGCCGGCATCTTCGGAGCATACGCGTATACGGGCCCTCCTTTCCGCCTGAAAGCGCACGCCCTGGGCGAGGTGACCATGCTGGTGTTCTTCGGACCTTTGTTGATGTCTGCGGCCGCTTACGTCCAGGTCGCCCGTGTCTCCGCTGAAGTTCTCGTCCTTTCGGTACCGATGGGTCTGTCGGTTTCGTTGATCCTTGTCGGCAACAATCTGCGGGACATGGAGGAGGATGCTGAGGGTGAGGTGCGCACCCTTGCGCACGTTCTGGGCGCCCGGCGAATGCGCGCCGTCTATGCACTTCTGGCCGTGCTGTGCCCGACCTGGATCGCGGCGGCGGGCATCGCCTGGCGAAAGCCTATAATGGTAATCGTCCTGGCGGCGCTGGCCGTTGAGATCGGCCCGTTGCGGGCCGTCCTGGGCGGCCGACGACTGCCCGACGTCGACGCGCGCACCGCGCGGTACATGCTGGTACTCGGCGCCGTCGGTCCCCTGTGAATCTGGTGCCTTGCGCACCTGCTGCAACGCCTCATCCGGGCATGCTGTAGGTGTGGAGCCCTTGGAAGAGGCGTGGGGCCAGGTTCACCCAGAGAAGCGTCAGCACTATGGCCAGATTGCCCATCAGCAGGAACGCTCCCATCAGGCGGGGATGCTGTTCTCCCCATACGCCGCGGGCATGCACATAGGCCACGAACACGAGCCAAGTCGCCAGCGACCACAGCTCCTTCGGGTCCCAGTTCCAGTAGTGACCCCACGCCATCTTGCCCCAGGCCGAACCCAGTACGAGCCCCAGCGTCATCAATGGCAGGCCCAACCGCACGAGCCGGTACCTGATCAATTCCGCTTCGGCGGGTTCACTAGTGCGAGCCCGGCGTATCAGCTCGGGAACGGCCAGCATTCCTGCCTTGAACAGGACCACGTACGCGACCAAGTAGGCGGACACGTGAGGGATGAAGAAGGGGCTCTGTAGAGCAGGCGGGAGTGGCTGCGGCGTCGCGTCGAAGACGAACGCGGCCGGCACCGCGACCGTGATGGAGAGGAGCAGGTCCGTTGACCGACCACCGGCCCCGAGCACCCGCCGCCATAACAGCGAGAGGGGATATGCAAGTGCGGACAGACACAGGAAGACCTCGTACATGCTCTGCAACGGAACGTGCGCGGCTTGCCTCCATTGCGCGACGACCGCAAGGACAGCGCAGAGGAATCCGGCGGCGAAGACTCCTTCTGCAGTGCGGGACCGGCGTAGCCAGAGCATCGACACCGCAACCACCCAAAGGCCCATCGCAATCCGCAGGAATGCCTTGGAGGCCTGAGGGTTAATCATTCTGCCGCCTTCGTTTGCGGAAGAAGGCGAGAGCAGGCGCCATCCAACCCCACCAGAACACTCCCCCCAGCAGCAGTACGTAACCGGCGTAGACCCACGCCAGTCCGGTGTCCGAAATGACCTTGAGGACGGTGTACCGTCGCTCCTCGCCTCCGAAGGAGTGCTGATATAGATGGTAGCCGCCGTAGTGGAGCGGACGGTTCACCTCGATCGTAGCTTCTCGAACGACCTCTTCGTTCCTCATCACGGCGACCCGGCTGCGGTAGCTGCGCACGGGTCGCGTGGGCTCCACCAGGTACAGTTGCCATGCCGTGGGCCCTCTGAATCCGGGCACGGCTTCTTCCTCCGCAGCCTGAGCGTTTATTGGCACCCGCAAAACGCCGATCCGCGTCTCGGGATCCGGCTGCAGTCGTCTGCGATTCTCTGCGCCGTTGACCCATACCGAAAGAACCATCGCCGGCAGATCGTCTTCGCCGGCTTCGACGGTTGCCCCTCCCGCAGCATCCCCGTAGGCCAGGACCGTGACCTGAAGGCGCCCTTCGGCCAGGGAGAGCGGCTTCCCTATCGCCCAGTCGAGCACCGCCGGCGGCGTGACGCCTCCCTCGGGGTGGGCGAGCAGCATCCACCTGAGATCCTCCGGTGGATAACGGACAACCGAGAAGTCACGCAGTGCGATGCCGAAGGGTAACTCGCGAAGTTCGCCGGCCTCGGTTCTCACCATGCGCTGCTGCGCGCCCTCCGTCACCAGCAGATAGCCCTCCCTGACCTTGTCGGTCCCCATGTGCTCGCGCAGAAAAACATGGCCATGTTGGGAGCCGATCAATCCGCCGACGAGGATCACGGCCGGTGCAACGTGAAGGGCGAGGAGACCGGGAGAGCGCCGGATTCTGCGCGAAAGGGCAGCCCCGACGGATATCACCCCGAACACTGCCCAGAACGCCACCAGTGGGGGAGAGGAGAACAGCCGGGCCGCGCTCCGTGCGCCCAGGAAGGCGCCGATGATCGCAAGCGCGATCAACTGCCACATCAGGGCCCATGCCAGCACCTTGGGCCAGTCGGCGGACCGACCCTCTATGGGATGCTGCTCTACCGTACCCTCGTTCAATGGAAGACTCCTATGGGGCAGGGCTCCCGGCAGCACGCCGCAAACAGGGGTCGCTGGCGCACCGTAGCGATTCTAGTCACGCGATCCCAAAGCCGCACTTATGGTAAAAAGCAGGCGAGACGCCTGCGCATGCAGGGAGTGCCCTGCATGCAGCGAGCACAATCCTTAGATGTCCTCGGAAGGAGAGAACGCGTCATTCACAGAGCGTACGCCACTCGTCGCGCATGGCGACTACGTTTCGGCAGATGCGGTCCCAGGCGCGGCCGGGGTCCGGGTGCGATGGTTCGATACGGACGTCGTCCACCGGTGCCAGCAGGAAGCCGCCGCCGGGTGCGAGCACTTCGATGGCATCTCGGACGGCCTGGCGTGCCTTCTCTTCGGAGGCTTCGGTGACCTGCAGGTATCCGTTGACGCCGCCCCAGACCGCAGACGAATCCGCTGTCCTGCGTTTGGCCTCGCTCATATCCCACGAACCGGAAAGAGGATCCGGGCCGAAAAGCACGTCAATATCGAGTGACTTCAACTCATCAAGAAAGGGCATGATGTCCGCTGTGCCGATGTAGCAGACGCGGGAACCGGCCTCGCGGGCAAGGCCGAAGGTGTCGGCGAAACGCGGAGCCATGTATTGGCGATAGATGTCGGGCGAGAGGAAGGGCGCGGCATACCATTCAGCTTGCACCCAGATGTCGGGTGCTTGTTCGAGGATGATCTCGGCCTGCCGGCGGTGCCAGCCGTGGATGAGGTCCAGAACGCCGGAGAACAGATCGGGATCGGTGTAGGCCATCGTCGCGAATTCCGTCTGACCGCAGAGCCAGCAAACAGTGTCCCCCAGCCGATGGAAGCCGGCACGCGTGGCCAGGCCGTGCTCGTCGGCGAAACTGCGGAGCACGGCGGATTGCTCACCGAAGATGCGGATGTCATCGTCGCTCGGGTCGGCGAACAGGTAGCTAAGGGCCTCCAGATCGTCCAGCGTATTGACAAGAAACTTGCGACCACGCGGAATGACGAAATCCGTGAACAGCGGGATGTCGTCGCCGTGGGGCCAGTCATGTGCCTTGCGCACCACGCAGTCCAGGTCACCGGCTGGCGTGTGATAGACCTTGCGGAGCAGCGGCGGGTCGTTCGAATCGTCGAGCGCGACCTCGGTTGTGACTTCGGGATGAAGGCGATGGCCCAAACCGGGAAGCGATACGACGGCATCCAGCCCGAGATCGAGTTGACGGCGGATGAAATCGCGTTCGCCGTCAGTTCGCCCGCGGAGTGCACTGAAAAGAAGGAAACAAAAAGGCAGGTGATCGGCCGGTTCCAGATCGATGGTCCTCAGAACGCGCTCGCGGCTTCTCATCGGTCAGATGACCTCGCTATGGACTGATTCCCGTAATGAGGGCAACCGTTCACATCTGGTCTTCGAATACCTCGCGCAGCCGCTCTCGTTCGACATGCTCCTGGACGGTTGCGGGGCCGAGGTCCACGCGCTCATGCTCCGTCTGCTGCAGGATGTCGCGGATCTCGCCTTCGGCCGTTTCACGCCCGACGGCAGGTTCCGAGCCGGCGACGCGCCGGATGCGACGCAGCGCGCTCCGGAGTCTCTCCAGGCTGTCTGAGTACTGGGCGATCGCGGATTCGGCACGGTCTATCATGGCAAGCACTTCCGCGTATTCGACCAGAACGGCGTACGCGGCGTCGTCGGCCGCCAGAGAATCGAAATCCGCGTACCCAAACCCACGCAGTCGTGACCGCAGATCTTCGCGGTCACGTTCGAGGCGCTCAATGTGACCGCGCGTCTCCTCGATGCGCCGGCTCAGCTCGTCGATGGTCGCTTCGACTTCGCTCACCGTCGACTCCGCCGCGGGAGGCCGGAGCTTCCTCCAGAGCTTCGGAGCTGCGGTGGCACCCAGGATCACGGCGAAGCTGAGCAGCACGACGGCCGATATGAAGCGCCCCCGCACTGGGTTGGTCAGGGCGGCAAGCGCCGGCAGTACGAAAGCGAAGGCCATACCGAGTCGGATGCCGGCCCAAGAATCACCAAGGTAGCGGGCCAGGGCGATGCCCCAGACCAGACCCGCCAGAAGCATGAACCCGCAACCTATTCGCTCGCGCGCATGGCTGGGACCTCGGCGTGTGAGACTGAGTGCGGCGTAAAGTACGAGGAACACGCCGACAACCAGCAGGACCAGGGAGAAGGTGCTCATTCATCCGCCTCCAGGAAGGCCTGAACATCGACCGTTCCGGTATCAGGCTCGTCCTGCGCACGATGCTCGATCAGTTCTTCCACGGTACGCACCGGCGACTCGTCGAGCAGGTCCGCATTCTCGTCCATAAGGACGTCCACCTGTCCCAAAAGCTCGGCGGCGCGGCCGGTGAGCTGGTTGACGTTAGCGATCTCCTTCTTCGAAGGAAGTGTGGCGAGCGCGGCCTCAATGTTGCTGATCTGCGTTACGAGCTGTGGTTGCTTCTCCTTGATGGCATCGGCCGCTCGCTCGAGTCCCTCGATGGTCTCAGCAAAGCTCTTCCTCTGCAGCAGGATCAACTGAACTTGTTCAAGCAACTGCTCGCGATTGTAGGACTGCCCCGATACGGTCACCGGGTAGCCTTCTGTTTCTGCCTCCCGGTAAGCGTCGCGATACTTAACGGCGAGCCCGTCGGCTTCCTGGAGAAGTGCGCGGTTCTGCTCAATCTCGGCGATCACCCGCTCCCGCGCGGCAGCCAGGCTGTGACGCGCCTCCTCGAACTCCTGAAGATCCTGCTCAAGCTGCTGTTGTGCGTGTTCGATGAAGCCCACGGGGTCGGCTTTGCGCGCCTCCTCGGTCCATCCGCCGTACTTCCTGTAGGCGTCGGTCGCCCGCTGTCGGCATCCCGGCGAGAGTCGCCACAGCAGAACGGCGGCCGCTACGATGAGCAGTACGAGGACGATCAGTCGCGTGCCCTTCATGAAATCCGCCTTTCCTATCTTTCGATTCACCTATTCTGAGGCTATGCCATGGGCTCGGTGATGTCAATTGCACCACCGGAGTGCAGTCGCTATGGCACCTGCACATCCTTTGAAGTCAGGCACCGTTTCGTTTACTCTGACGCCCCATGACGGGCTATTCGTAGCGGAGAAAACACATGGTCTGGGTGACGCTCGCAGTGGCCGTGGCCGTCCCGGCGGGATGGTTCGCGCTGACCTATAACCGATTGGTGCACGGGCGCAACCTGGTGGACGAGGCATGGAGCGGAGTCGATGTCCAACTCAAGCGCCGGAGCGATCTGATCCCAGCTATTGTCAACGCCGTGAGAGCCTACGGAAAGCACGAGGTTGACACGCTCGCGGAGGTCACTCTGGCGCGAATCGACGATCGGCAAGACAGTGCTGCCGAGGCACGCGCCGCCTCAGAGTCAGAGGTCTCCAGGTATCTCGGTCGCCTGATGGCCGTTGCCGAGGACTATCCTGAGGTCAGGGCGGACCAGAGCTACCTTGAGTTGCAGAGGACCCTCTCCGAGGTGGAGGACCACATCCAGTTGGCGAGGCGCTACTACAACGGCAGCGTTCGGAACTACAACATCCGCGTGCAGTCATTCCCGAGCATTTTGGTCGCACGGCTTCTCGCTTTCGGGCCGCGGGAGTTCTTCGAGATCGAGCTTGCCACGAACCGGCTGGCGCCGTCTGTCAGAGCCGCACGTCCAGGAGGTGACTGACCTTGAGGAACAACTGCACGCAAGCGCTCGCACTGTCAGTGATCGGCACGGCGATGCTCATGCTGACCTCGTGCGCGCCCCTCAGACCCAAGGCCACCCCACGCGATGAGATCATCCGGGACATGCAGCACGACGTGCAGGTACGGCCAGACGGGAGTCTCATTGTCAAAGAGACCATAGCGATTAGAACCGAAGGCGTCTTGTTCAAGCGCGGCATATGGCGCAACATGTACGCCGACAGGATCGGCCCCCACGGCACCGAGCGGCTCGTCTTCCAGCTCTTGGATGTAAGCCGCGATGGAGAGAATGCTCCGCACGAGATACGCACGGAGTCCGGCGGCCCCCGCCTGTACATCGGCGACGACACGCCACTTCCGCCGGGAGAGCATACCTTCGTGATTGAGTTCAGAGTTGCTTCGTGGGTGGACGTGCACGAGGAGGCGTCCGAACTGGCGTGGAGCTTAACCGACGCGGGGTGGCCGGTCCCAATCGAGACGGCATCGGCCACTTTCGTACTCCCACTGAACGCGCTTCCGGCTGTCGAGCAGGCCCAGGGGGCTGACGGACCGGTGAGTGCAGGAACCAAGAACCTCGACATATGGGTCGAGAGAGGACGTTTCGTGCGGGCTCAGAGCAGGAAACGTATCCCGCCCGGCCGCATTCTGAAAGTGTCCGTGGAATGGCGAAGTGGGCCGTCCAGCGCCCCCGAATACGAGGAAAACGCTCGATGAGTGACCGCATCCTGCTCAGCCTTGGCCTGGCGCTTGCCATGCTCGTGTGTCCCCCATTGGTGGAAGCCCAGGAAGGCGAGCGGGAGGAGATACTCTCGTTCCATAGCTCCATTTCCGTGCGTGCGGATGCTTCCATAGCGGTCCGCGAGACCATAACAGTGCGGAGCACGCAATCCGATATTCGGCACGGTGTTTATCGAGACATGCCGACGGTCTACGGCGCGGGTTGGGGACTGCGCCGGACGGTGCCGTTCCGCGTATCCCTGGTCTTGCGGAACGGGCGACCCGAGCCGTACCACATGGCGCGCATTGAGAACGGCAAGCGCCTGTACATCGGCTCGGAGAACGTGCTGGTAGACAAGGGCGAGCACACCTATGTCATCGAGTACACCACCGATCGGCAGGTTGGCTTTTTCACCGACCATGACGAGCTCTACTGGAACGTCACCGGCAACGGCTGGGGCCTCCGCATCAGAAAAGCTGTAGCGTGGGTCTCGCTTCCCGAAGGCGTTTCCAGCGAGGATGTCGACGTCGAAGCGTACACCGGACCGGAAGGCGCAAGAGGAAGCGATTACAGCGCAGAAGTGACCGTCGACGGGGTCGCCGAGTTCGCCACCACCCGCACCCTCGGCCCGGGCGAGGGGCTCACCGTCGTCGTATCGTGGCCGAAGGGCCATGTCACGCCTCCTACGTCCACCCAAAGGCTGGCCCGGCTTCTCGGGGACAACCTGGGCCTGCTGGTCGGCGTTGCCGGAGTGGGGCTGATCGTGGCGTACTTCTTTGTTGCCTGGGCGAACGTGGGGCGGGACCCGGAAGGCGGGACCATCATTCCCCTGTTCGAGCCGCCGGCCGGCCTTGGGGCCGGCGCCGTCCGTTTCATCTGGCGGATGGGTTACGACAAGAAGGTGTACGCGGCGGCGCTGATCGACATGGCCGCGCGCGGCTATCTGACGATTGAGGATGCCGACGGCACGTACCGCCTGCGCAAGACGGGGACGCCGGAGGATGTCCTCACTGAAGAGGAAGCGGCAGTCGCGGCCCCGCTGTTCCGTTCCCGGAAAAGTGTGAAGCTTGTCCAATCAAACCACGGTAGAATAAGAAGATCGATCAGCGATCTCAAGGAGACGCTCAAGACCAGGTACGGGAACCGATACTTTCACTCCAATCTACGCTATCTGATCCCCGGAGCTGCTGCCTCGGTGGTTGTCCTGCTGGCCGGCGCGACCCTGTACGCGCCGGGTCCAGCCGTGTTCCTCTGCGTCTGGCTCAGCTTCTGGACTCTAGCTGTGGTAGTACTGCTCGTCGGTGCCGGCAAGGCGTGGGGGGCGTTCCTGCACGGCAACCGGACTGTCTCGGGCTTTCTCTCCGCCCTCGGCATGACCCTCTTCGCCTTGCCCTTCACTTTCTTCGAGTTGCTCGCGCTCTGGATGCTCACGCGGATGACCGGGATTCCCCTGCTGCTTCTCGCGTTACTGCTCATCGGGGTGAACCTGACCTTCCGGAGTCTGCTCAAGGCTCCCACTGCGGAAGGCAGAGCCCTGATGGACAGGATCGACGGTTTCCGGATGTACCTTTCGGTTGCGGAGCGGCATCGGTTCGACATGCTTGCCCCGCCGGACAGAACGCCTGAGTTGTTCGAGAGGTACTTCCCATATGCCCTCGCGCTCGACGTGGACCAGGAGTGGGCCGAACGCTTCAGCGACGTGCTGGCCAGTTCGACGGTCGAGAAGGCCGCCTACACGCCGACATGGTATTCCGGGACGCGATGGAGCGGCCTGGGCACGGGCATGCGCGCCGGTTCGTTCGGGGCGTCGCTCGGAGCGGTCGCTGCGGCATCGGCGACGGCACCGGGATCATCATCGGGATCGGGCGGCGGCGGATCCTCCGGCGGCGGAGGTGGGGGAGGGGGAGGAGGTGGATGGTAGACGGTGGATGTGCGTGTGCGCTAAGGACTTGCCGATCAGGCGAATATAGGACTCAATAGAGGTCAGGAGATGAAACACGTTCATTACGACGAAGTGGAGGCGTTGCCGGTTGATGCGGACGGGGCGGACGGCGTGCAGGTCCGCTGGTTGATCAGCCCCGACGACGGTGCGCCGAACTTCAGCATGCGGCGATTCGAGGTAGAGCCGGGTGGGATGACGCCGCACCACACCCACCCCTGGGAACACGAAATCTACGTGCTGGAGGGCGAAGGACTCGCCCGTTACGGTGGGCGTGAGCACCCGTTCCGCGCGGGCGATTGTCTCTATGTTCCCCCCGGCGAGAAGCACTGCTTCGTTGCCGGCGCCTCGGCCCACGTGGCCTTCCTTTGTCTCGTGCCGAATGATGCCGTGAAGTAGTGTCACCTGCGGGTAGCAGCGCTGCCGTGAGCAGAAGCTGTGCCCGCGCACACAGGTGGGAGAAAAGGATGGACCCGAAGGAGAAACGCAAGGCTGTGAAGAAAGCCGTGGCAGCGCACAAAGCTGCGATGGTAGAGCTCGCGGATGCGGTCTGGGAACTGGCCGAGCCGCCACTGCACGAGACGAAGTCGGCGGAACTCATCGCCAATTACCTAACGGCCCGCGGCTTCAAGGTTGAGTTCTGCATCCCCAGTTGCCCTACGGCATTCCGGGCCACCCGCGGCGCCGGCAAGCCGACGATCGGCATGCTGGGCGAATACGATGCTCTGCCGGACTGTGGTGAGAAACCGGACACCTACGGGCATGGCTGCGGCCACAACCTGCTGGGTGCCGCTCCCGCCGCCGGGGCGGCCGCCATCGCCGACATGCTTGAGGAATCCGGCGGCGACGGGCGCGTGGTCTACTGGGGAACACCCGCCGAGGAGGCGCTTGTCGGCAAGGTTTACATGGCAAGGGACGGCGCCTTCAGGGAACTCGACGCATGCCTCGCCTGGCACCCGAGTAGCAAGACCGCGGTGAGCGCCGCCGGTGGTTCCGCGCTCGATTCCGTGCTGTTCGAGTTTTTCGGGCGCACGGCTCATGGCGCCCGGGCGGAAGGCGGGCGCAGTGCGCTGGACGCAGCGGTTCTCACCGACGTAGCGGCCAACTACCTGCGGGAGCACGTGCCGGAGAACGTTAGGATCCACTGTGTGATACCCGATGGCGGCAAAGCGCCCAACGTGGTGCCGGAATACGCGCGTATCTGGTACTACACGCGAGCCAAGGATCGTAAGCAGGTCGAGGAAGTGACGCGTCGTCTGAAGCTCTGCGCGGAGGGAGCCGCAACGGCTACCGAGACCAGGATGGAGAGTCGGTATCTCACCGGCGTCTACGAACGGCTTCGGAACAAGGTCATGGCGGATCTGGTGCTCGAGAACATGGTGCTGATGGGCGCGCCTCGCGTGCTCGCCCAGGACCGCCGTAACGTGGAAGAACTGGACAAGAAAGCGGAGTTCCAGAAGGGTGTCTCGAAAGAGGTATCCCAGACGCCGGGGAAGGGTTCGACCGATCAAGACAACGTCTCGTGGTTGACGCCGCTCGGGTCCTTCAATGTGGCCTGCGTGGCGAAGGATACACGCGGACACAACCGGGAGTACACCGCCCAGGTCATACTCCCGTTCGCGCACCGGGGGATGACGCGGGCCGCGGAGGTGCTGGCCGCCACCGCCTGGGACCTATTCACTGAACCCGCGAAGCTCCGCAAGATCCGAGCGGAGTTCAAGAAGGCAACCAAGGACTTCGATTACGATCCCTTGGTGCCGAAGTCGCAGAAGCCTCCCGCTGAGTTCTACGCCCCAACGAAACCCATCCGCTAAGCGAGCCGAAAGACCGGACCATGTCCGACTCCAGACCTAACATCCTGTTCTTTCAGACCGACCAGCACCGCAGAGATGCGCTCGGGTGCTACGGCAACCCCATAGTCCGCACCCCCAACATCGACGCGCTGGCCGCACGCGGGGTCCGCTTCGAGAACGCGTTCACCTGCTGCGCCGTATGCAC
>CAZZNQ010000067.1:0-22088 GCA_964655775.1 uncultured candidatus Brocadiaceae bacterium
CGGACGGCCACTGCAGCTATTCGCCCGACCGGCGATGGATACTCACGGATACCTATCCCGACGCGGAGCATATGCGCACGCTGCTGCTCTATGATCCACACGCCCGGCGCCGCGTGGACCTGGGCAGGTTCTACGCCCCTCCGGAGCTCCCCGGCGAAATCCGGTGCGACCTGCATCCGCGGTGGAGCCGCGACGGGCGGCAGGTCTGCTTCGACTCGGCACACGAGGGTTCACGGCAGATGTACGTCATGGACGTATCCGAGATCACGGCGTAAGCATGCTTCTCAAAGCGCCGCTACTTCGCGAGATCGCTCAGGAAGCGGTCGGCGATCTCGTCCAGGGCACGGCTCTGCTCGTCGGTCAAACCGTTGTCCACCTCGTTCGCGATGAGCTGTGTCGCGACCTCTTCGGCAGCCTGATCCAGCCGCTTGCGCCCCGCGTCGTTCCACGCCTGACGCTTCTGTCGGAAGAGAAGCTCGGGCATGAACAGCTCGGAGCGGAAATGCTCGAACGTATGCATCTCCTCGATGAAGGAGCCGGCGATGCCCACGGAGCGCACCACGTCCAGCGCCAGCGATTCATCGCTGACGTCGACCCCCCGCTGGTAGCGCTTGCAGTAGCTAACCATCTCGTTGTCGATGACGGCCTGGGCGGTCGAGACGGTCAGCTCGGATTCGAGCTGGCTCAGGCCCCAGATGTTGTTGACGCCGGCGGCCATGTGCGTCTGGAATCCGAACATCTTCTCCAGCGCGGCCTGTGCGTCGGGGCACATCGCCTCGGTCGAGACCCACGACCCCGACGGCAGGCCGTAGAAGCGACCCATGATAGCGGACAGCTTTGCGAACAAGGCGTTCTCGGGGGCGCCGGTCACGGCGATGGCGGTCTTCATGTCGAAGATGTGTGCCAGGCCAAGGTTGTAGACACAGGGCCGCCCCGGCTCCAGAAGCTGATTGATGACGATGCCGGACAGTATCTCCGCGTTGCCCACGGCCGCAGACCCCGCGAGGGTGACCGGACCGGAGACGCCCGCCATCGGCTCGCCGTTCACCGTGGTGGGGATGCCGTGCCCCGCCGAACTCTCGAAGATGGACAGCGCCAGGTTCGTCCAGCGCAGCGGCCCGTGAGCGGTGAACCCGACGCTGAACCACGGGTGCGCGCCGACGACGTTCTGCATCTCCACCATCGTCTCCACGCCGGCCGGGGTGAAGCAGAGCGCGCGGATGTGCTTGGAGGTATTCTGGGCCATGATCTTGAGGCCCACCACGTCGCGCGCGGCCGCCGGCACATCGTCCATGGACATGCCGAACACGGCGTGCACGTTGTCCAACTGGTCCAGCAGCCGGGCCATGTCCGCCATGTCGGCGCTGGTGAACGCCCGGTGCCTGCCGTCGCGGTACAGGGAGGTGCCCGGACACGCCCAGATCACGGGGTCGGACTCGGCGGATATGGTCGTCTCGGCGCCGCTTCTATTCGTGAAGGTCACTTCCGGCGGACACTGCTCCAGGCAGTCGGCCACCAGCTCCCGGGGGAAGATGACGGCCCCCTCGGACGCCCCCTTCTTCGCGCCGTTGGCGAGCAGCAAATCGGTGACGGCCTCGTGCTCGACCCGCACTCCGGGGTCTTCCAGAAGGGAGAGCGATGCCTCGTGGATGCGTTCGGCCGTCGTGTCTTCGTTCATGGGTGCCCCTTGTGTGGTCAATCGTTAAGTCCGAGAATTCGGGCGATGGTCGCGCCCAGCACGTCGCGCTTCTCTTCGAGCGTCAGGTCCAGCCGACGGATCTTGTCCAGTTCCAATCGCACGAAGGAGTCGACATCCGGGGTGGGGTGCGGGCCGTCGGTGCCGAAAACCACCCGCTGCGAGCCGACGCGCTGGACGGCGTCCTCGATGCGCCAGAGCGTAACCACCCCGCTCACGTCCAGGACGATGTTCGGCAGCGACTCCGCAAGCTGGATGAAGCTATCGATAAGGGATTCGTTCGTGCAGAGATACAGGCCCAGATGCGCGACGATGATGGTGGTGTCGGGGAAGGTCTCCGCCAGCCTGCGCACGGGCGAGACGGCGCCCTTGCAGTCGACCAGACACGGCACGCCCAGTTCCCCCGCCAGCCGGAAAACCGGATCGCTCGCGTAGCCCTGCAGCGTGCACTCGCCCCCGTGAATCTTGATGCCCCGGAAGCCCTGCGCGGTCACGGCCTCCTCCAGCATCGGCAGCACGGGCCGCTCGTAGTTCGGGAGGGCGTAGGCATAGGGGATCAGGCGCCCGGGGTACTGCTCGGCCGCCCGGCCGGCCATCTCGACGGACCGCTCGGCCGTTGTGGACATGGCGAACACAACCGCCCTATCGATGCCCGCGGCGTCCATCGACCGGACGATCTCCGCGGGCGAATACTCCGTGCGAGCGGCGTCTCCGTGCTTCAGGTGACAGTGCGAATCGATGATCATGTCCGCCGCCCCCCAAGCCGCCTCAGATATCCACGATCTTGCCCGGGTTCATGATGTTATTGGGGTCCAACGCCCGCTTGATGCGCCGCATAAGTTCCAGTTCGTCTTCGCTGGCGACCAGGCTCATGTACTTCTTGCGCTTCGAGCCGATGCCGTGCTCGCCGCTGATGGTGCCCTCCAACTTGAACACGACGCGGTAGAGGTCCTCCAGCACGGTGGGCAGCTTGCGGTGCCACTCCTCCATCGACTCGTCAGGGTCCTTGACGACGGTCGCGTGCAGGTTGCCGTCGCCAGCGTGGCCGTAACAGGGGAACTGCACGCCATACTGCCTGGACATGCGCTCGAGTTCGGGGATGATCTTCGGGATGTTGGCCGTCGGCACCACGATGTCCTCAAGGCTCTGCACGGGGCTGACGACCTTGAACGCCTCGGCGATGTTGCGCCGCACGCTCCAGAGCCGCTCGCGCGTGGTGTAGTTGTCGGCAACGTAGACCTCCTGCGCACCGTTCTCCAGGCAGAGCTCGCCGATGGTCTCGTACTCGCGCTGGACGACGTCCTCGTCCGAGCCGTCCACCTCGATCAGCAGCATCGCGCCCGCCTGCTCGTAGGGGAGCTGCTCATTCAGGTACTCGCATGAGGCGCGGACGGAGAGCTGATCCATAAACTCGACCGCCGTGGGGATCACGCCGCCCTGGGTCATGATCTTGGGCACCATCGCGATGGCGGTCTCGGCGTCGGGGAACAGGGCCAGCAGGTCCACCTGCGCCTTCGGCAGCGGCATCAGCTTGAGAGTCACCTGCGTTATGATGCCGAGCGTTCCCTCCGAGCCGATCATCAGCTTCAGCAGATTGTAGCCGGTGACATCCTTGACGCGCTTGCCGCCCAGGTTCACGATCTCGCCGGTGGGCGTCACCACCTGCAGCCCGAGCACGTAGCGCTCCGTGACCCCGTACTTGATGGCCTTGCCGCCACCGGCGTTCTCGGCGACGTTGCCGCCGATGTAGCAGGTCTCGACGCTCATCGGGTATCCGGCGTAGAACAGGCCCAGTTCGGCGATCTTATCGTTGATCTCATTGGTGACCACACCGGGCTCGACGACGACCATCATGTTGTCCGCGTCGATCTCGAGGATCTTGTTCATCCGGTCTGAGCCGATCACGATGCCCCCATGCACCGGCACCGCGCCGCCGGACAAGCCGCTCCCGGCGCCGCGCACGGTCACGGGTATGCTGCACCGGTTCGCGAGCTTGACGATCCGCGCGATCTCGTCGGCGGATTCGGGTCTGACCACCACGTCCGGGTACGCGGCGTATTCCTCGCCAGCCACCTCGTCGTGGCTGAACGGCTCCAGCTTCTCCCTGTCGATGATCACGAACCGCTCGCCCACGATGCCGCGCAGCTCGTCGACGATATCCTCCGTGACGCGACCGTATTCTGTCGTTTCCATCAGCCCTCTTCCCTTCCGGACTTGCGCCGCTCGACCTCTTCCACCAGAGCGGGAAGGAACTCGAACAGGTCCCCCACCACGCCGAAGTCGGCCACCTGGAATATCTGCGCGTCCGGATCGCTGTTGACCGCCACAATGTGGTCGGCCGTCTTCATTCCCGCCAGATGCTGGATGGCGCCGCTGATGCCCAGAGCCATATAGAGCCGCGGCGTCACCGTCTTGCCACTCAGGCCCACCTGGTGCGGATAGGGTATCCAGCCCCGGTCCACGGCGTCGCGCGAGGCGCCGACGGCCGCGTTCAGGCGCGTGGCCAGCATGCGGATCATGTCGAAGTTCTCGGCCTTCTTGAGCCCGCGTCCGCCGGAGACCACCTTGTCCGCGTCCTGGATGTTGGCGCCTTCTTCTTCGTCGCTCCGAAAGCCCCTGTACTCGATGCGTGTCTTCACCAGCTCCGCCGGCGGCTCTATCTCGACCACCTCTCCCTCGCGTCTTTCCACGGGCTCCGGGGGCCGGATGGACCGGGGCCGGACGGTGGCCATCTGCGGGCGGTGCTGGGCGGTGACGATGGTCGCCAGGATATTGCCGCCGATGGCCGGGCGGGTCTGGATCAGGTTGCCCGTCTCCTCCTCAATGTCCAGCCCGGTGCAGTCGGCTGTCAGGCCCGTGGTCAGCCTGATGGCAAGGTAGGGCATCAGCGTGCGGCCGGTGCTGGTGGCGCCGGCGATCATCACGTTGGGGCGGTACTCGCGCAGCACCTTCTCCAGGACGTGAGCGTACGGCTCGACCAGGAAATGCTCCAGCCCGGGTGCCTCGACCACATACACCTTGTCGGCCCCGCGGCGGATGAGTTCCTGCACGTCGTCGCGGTTGACGTCTGCGCCCAGAACCACGGAACAAAGCCGGGTGCCCTCGCCGGCCTCCCCGGCGGAGAGCTTGTCCGTCAGCTTCTTGCCCCAGGCCAGCAGCTCGTAGGAGACGGACAGCAGGCGCCCGTCTTCCTGCTCGGCCAGCGTCCAGACCTCGCCGCTCGTCTGCGGCGCTTGGTTGTCAGTGGATTCGCTCACAGAAGGTTCTTCTCCTCCAGGTAATCGACGACTTCCCGAGCGGCCTCGTGCACGCCCACCTTGCCCACCTCGACCATCTGCCCCGTCCGGGCGACCTTGGGCCGGGATATCTTCACCACGCGTGTCGGGGAGCCCTTCAGCCCCAGCATAGTCGGGTCCACCTCCAGGTCGTCCGCTCCCCATACGGCCAGCTCCGCCTTTCGGGCGCGCTGCTTGCCGCGAAGGGTGGGCAGCCGCGGGTAGCCTATCTCTTTGCCGATGGTGACCACGCACGGGAACGGCATGCGCAGGATCTGGTAGCCGTTCTCGACCAGCCGCTCCGCCGTGATGCCCTCCGCGTCGGCCTGGGTGATGTGGCTCACGTAGGTGCACAGCGGCAGGTCCAGGAAAGCGGCCACGCCGGGGCCGACCTGGCCGGTGTCGCCGTCCGTCGCCCGCACGCCCATCAGCACCAGGTCGAAGGGGGCGAGCTTCTGCACGACGCGCGACAGGCAGTAGGAGGTGGCGTGGGTATCCGAACCGGCGAACTCGCGGCCGGTCACCAGAACGCCCTTCTCGCAGCCCATGGCCATCGCCTCGCGAATGGCCCTCTCGGCGTTGGGCGGTCCCATGCTGACCACCGTGATCTCTCCGCCGTTCTCTTCCTTCAGGCGGATGCCGGCCTCTATGGCGTAGAGGTCCAGGGGGTTGACGATGCTCTCGACGCCCTCCCGGACCATCGTCCCGGTCTCTTCGTCCATGCGGACGTTGCTGGTCTCGGGAACCTGCTTGATACAGACTATGATATTCATCTCATCCGAGTTCCGAAGCAGAGGTGCGGCTTCTGGGGGCCCGCTCGGCGGCCCCGGCGGGCGGCTAGGCGCGCGCACGGCGACGGACCTTTTTTTTACCGCAAACAGCCCAATCTCGCAAGGGAAGGCATGCCTCAGCGGCGCTCGGGCGTGGCGGGCTGAGTCCACGGCAGTAGACCGTCACCGCTGCCGCGTGAGGGGGTCGCGGAGGTCTCCGGCAGGCCCTCGCCGCCGGTCCACGGCCCTTCGAACACGGTCTGCTGCAGCGCCTGGGCGGTCGCGGGTATCTCGCCGGTCACCAGCTCCGGGACGTTGAACGTCGTCAAGCAGGAGTCGTAGTAGCGGGGGTCCTCCTGGGGCAGCACAAAAGGCCGACCGCAGTTGCCCTCTTCGTCCACGTATGCGAAGTACGGGCGGGCCAGCAGGCTGTCGCGCCTCTTGCTGGCGAATACGAACCATCGGCTGTTGCTGGACCAGCAGTGCCAGGAGTCGGACATGTCGCTGTCGACCGTGTCCAGCCGCCGGTATTCGCCGGTCTGCAGGTCCATCAGGTAGAGATCGGCGCTGAACAGGTGCACCGGAAAGCATCCGTAGTCCGACATGCAGAACAGCAGGTAGCGGCCGTCCGGCGAGATGCGCGGCATGAGGATGCTACCGTCGGCATCTTCGGCAGAGAGCACGGTCTCGGCGTCGCCCCATCGGCCGGATTCCACGTCGAAGGGGATCCGCATAAGGTCGTAGCGCACTTCGTCGTAGCGTTCCGGCGGGAACTCCTCGCCCTGTTCCCAGAGTACCGGCGCGCTGCAGTAGTAGAGGTACCGTCCGTCCGGCGACCAGCTCGGATAGGTCTCGAGCCGGTCCGACCTCGCCAGTGCATCGGTTCCGCTCACGACATCCGCTTCGAAGGCGTAGACGGCGATGTCCGAGCCCAGGTCCATCACTCCCCGCACTTCCGTCCTCGCCGTGTGCCAGAACTGCGTGACCCTGTTGGTCGAGAATGCGATGGCTCGCCCGCCCGGGTGCCAGGAGCTGTACGCCGGAATGCCGGGAACCACGTCGTTGCGCATGTCGATCTTGACGGACTCCGTTCCGTCCACGAGCATCATGCCGTGCGAGGGACCGGTCGGGGTGCCGCGAAGCTGCAGTACCATGCGGTCCGGGCGGTTGTTCACGAAGGTGTGACAGTTCATGCAGACCCGGTCCTGGTTGTCGCAAACGGTGCGGGCGTCAAACGTCTCGACACTCCGCTGCTCGATGCTCATGCCCACGTAGAGGACGAATGCGGGGTTGATGCGCCGGTAGACGAGGTAGGGGTCCAGCGGCTCGGGCGCCACGTGCTGGACGAACGGATCGAACGATCGCCAGCTGCCGTCGGCGGATCGGACGGCGATATCGAACACGATCCGCCCGCCGAGGTTCTCGGCCAGGAGACGACGCCAACGGCGCCGAGGAATCACCACGCGGCCGTCCCGGCCGAATACGTCGACGTGTCCGCCCTCGCTGCCGGATATCGCGACGTAGTAGCGCGAACCGGGCTCTTCGATGCAGAAGTTGAGCGGAGCGATGTTGGGGGGAATGGTCACTCCGGCGTAGCCCGGGTCGATGCGCGGCGCGCGCCCGGCGGGCACTGCGTCCTCCATGCCGGGTCCGCCCGGGGGCATGGTCATTGCCGTGGCGAACGCGACCACGACCACCGCCAGAATCGCTGCTATTGTGATTCGCCTGTTCACTTCTGCCATCCCCTGCGGCCGAACTTATGGTAGAACCAGTAGGTGTCGCGGTACTCGGGTCGCGCGGCGTCGGCCGGCTGCATGTCCCGCCCCGCGCGCGCAATGGCGGCCTTGAACCCCTCGTATCTCTCGCGGCACTCGGCGCTTATCTCCACGTCCGTCTCTCCTCCTCGGTCTATCCAGAGCAGAAGGGCCTCCTCGTAGTGGCGGGGCAGGGACGGGTAACCGAAGGCATCGGCCCGGTGTATGTTCTCGGCCACGCCGTCCAGTTCCTTCTTCAGCATGTAGTGCGCCATCAGGTACTCGAACGCCATTCGGTTCTGCGGGTCCTTTTCGAGCAGGGCCTTCAGCATGCTGTCCTCGGGCCACTGCCGCACCGCCCTATCCTGCCGCATGGCCAGCGCCCGGGCCCGCGCCACCGCGGGCAGTGCCGGCGGCTGCCCGTCCGCAAGGCCGGCTTTGCCGGTCCGCGCCCACCTTCCCAGGATGAGGTCGCGAGACAGAAGGTTCAGGAAGATCTCCGCCGCCGCGAAGCGCTCTTTGGCCAGGTGCAGCATCACCAGCCGCCGCAGGATAAGAGGGTGCCTGCCGAGCGTCTCGAGCGCTTCGAAAGCCGACCTCTCGGACATGTTCAGCGCTCCAAGCGCGAACGTCAACTCGCTGTATTTCATGAAACGCACGCAGCCGGCCACCTTGTCAAGCGACGGCTCCACCACCGGCAGAAGTCCGTTCAGATCTTGCGGATAGGCGAACATCCGGTCCGGCAGGCGCCCGGTCTCGTAGAGCGCCCGGTTCACGTACCAACAAACGGTCGGATCGCATCCGCTCAACGGCAGTCCGCGTGCCTGGGCAAGCAGCCTCTCCCAACGGCCTTCGACGGCGTAGCGCTCGATCTTGAGCTGCCGCCCGAAGTCCGCATCGTGGAAGCGCATCAGCAGCAGGAAGGCGGCCACTATCAGGAGCAACGGCGCGAGGGCGGCGACTCGCCGGTCGATGGACCGCCTGGGCCGGTCTTCGGTGCGCCCGGGCATAAGGCTGCGCACGGCCACGCCGAGCAGCAGCACCAGGCAGGCGACCAGCATCGCCACGTGCAGCACGTCCTGCATCTTGTAGCGCTCGTCGGGGAAGCCGACCATAAGCCTGGGGTAGACGGTGAACGGGGGCAGCGGCACACGGAACACGCGCAGGCCCGCCGCGAAATAGAAGGCGACCGCAACGCCGACGTAAGGAAGCGCCAGCTCCCAGCGCCTGCGTGACACTTCGAGCATCCCACACCCGAACGCCAGTATCAGCGCCGCATCCGCAGCCAGTAGATAAGTCACGGTGCCCAGCAAGGCGAACAGGGCCGCAGCCAGTGCCGAACAGCGCGGACGCAGCAGACCGTACACGGCTGTCCCGGCCAGCGCGACGCCGAACGTCAGCATCGCCGCCATTGCGTTGCCGTATCGCGCGTAGACCAACAGGAACAAGGGCAGCGGCAGCAGGCCGATCAGCGGGTGGACCCGCCGCACGATCAGCGCTGCGACCGCCCAGGTGAGCAGACAGACCACGGCGGCGACGGCCAGCGCTACGAACGTGCCGGCCCAGTTCAGGGCGTAGAACTGCGAGAGGGCGCTCGACACGTAGAGCACCGTTCCGGCGGGCTGGAGAGCCGTTCGGACGAAGAACTCGGTCGAAGTCTCGAACAGCGGGAAGTCGGCGGTACGGCCGAAGCCGTAGTAGATGGCGGCGGGCTGCACGACCACACCCACGAACAGCAGCGCGGACAGGAATGATAGGGCGGCCCAGCATGCGGTCCGACCGTCGGGCCTGACCGGTTCGGCGTTGACCATCTCGCTGGAACCCATGCTCTCCCGAAGCCTTCCGCTATCTCGACCGGCGCCGCCGCGTTCACCACGGGGGAACGGGGCGGTCCTACGTAGTCACGAACGCCTGCGAGGATGATACCAGATCGCCCGACCCCGCTCTACTGCGGGCCTGGTTGGCCTCAGTAACTGAACATCTCGTGGTGAATCTGCTGCTCGGGCACATGCGCCTCCGCCAGACCGGTGCCGAGCTTGGACACCATGACCGGCGGGCCGCAGAGCAGGAACTCATACTCCGGCAGATCGCGTTGCAGGTGCTTGCGCAAAAGATCGATGGTGATGAAACCGGTCTCGCCCGGGTAGTGCGGATCGTGGCTGATGACGTGGATGACGGTGATGGTCTCCACGTCGTTCAACTCCTCTTCGTAGACGATCTCGTTGGCGCTCTTGTTGCCGTAGAACAGGTGCACCTCGCGGCCGGGCTCGTAGGCGAGTTCCTCGAAGATGCGCCGGAACGGCGTGATGCCGATGCCGCCGGCGATCATCACCAGCGGACGCTCGCTCTGCAGGGCGGCATGCGCGAACACCCCGTAGGGACCGTCGATGTAGACCGTCTCGCCGGGCTCGATCTCCTGGAACTGCGTGGTCGCTCTGCCCAGCGCCTTCACGGTCACGCTGATGCAGCCGCAGTCCGGCTCGTAGTGGGAGACCGTGAACGGGCGTGTCGGTCCCCAGAACCCGCGGCGGAAGTAGATGAACTGCCCCAACTCCGGCTGCATCCGGCCAGCCAGCGGGCGGGCGGTGATCTTGACGACGTCCGGCCCGACCTGCTCGACCTCGTCGACCACGTGCTTACGCGAGAAAAATGTCAGCCAGCAGAGGATGCGGAAGACGTAGAAAAGGGCGAGGATGCCGGCCAGCCCCCACCATACATGGCCAAGCCCCGTCTCCCCCACCGTCATCCCGATGGGCAGGCTGTGGACGAGCACGAGCGGCAGGGCCAGGTAGCTGGTGAGATGGGTCAGGTACCAGGCCCTCAGCGACAGGCGCTCGCGGAAGAACACGCTGGTGACGACGATCACCAGGAAGACGGCGAACGCGATCTGCCCGAGAAGCACGAATCCCCGGAACGGCCAGTCGCCCTGGAGCAGCAGCGGGTTGAAGCCCTTCTTATCGAGGTAATACAGGGTGATGAAGATCGGATGCAGGGCGACCAGGAAAAGGGCGTAACGCCCGATGGTCTTGTGCATCCCCAGCACCCACAGCAGGTCGCGCATGACCTTGCCGACGGCCTGCCGGAAGCCGAGAAGGAACTGCCACGCGAACAGCACGGTGCCGCAGAGGGCGCCGGTCTTTGCCAACCCCTTGTATATCTGGAGGGTTGGCGTCGGCTCATTGAACCGCACGAAGGCGAGCGGCACCAAAGACGTCAGCAGCACTGCGCCGATTAGTAGGATCTTCCGCAACCTGAATCGGGTCATCGACCGGTCCTCATCGGGAGTTTCTGCCGATGATACAGGCGCGGGCCCGTACGGACAACGGCGGCAAGGCTGCGCCCTGCAAGAAGGAGCTGTAATCCCCGTCAATTAGCCCCTGCAGAGGCAAGGAAATGTCAGCACGCGAAGTCATAGGGCCTTGCGGGCGGCTGTGCCGGAGCCAGCCATACACTTTCCTGTCTCAACCACTTCCACGTAGCCAGAGCAGCGGCCGCCGCATCCACTTCATGGGACGTCTTCCACTCGCTGCCGGACAACCCCCTCAGGCCCTGCTGCACCAACCATTGGCATAGATCAGCCGCGGGTCTGGTCGCCTTCTTGTACGATCTCAACCCGCCCTCAGGCGCACCTCGCAGGGCCATGGTAGCCCCTGGGTGAACTTCAGCTATCCGTATCATTGAGCCATTAAGCCCCTGCATCGCCCGGGCCAGACCGATACCTCGAAGCGTGACGTAGACCATTCGCGAAAGCGTAGGCGACATCACACCCACGAAACCCGAGCCGTTGGCTTTCAGCGTCCTCGCAAGCTCCCTATCGCAGGACCGCATTCCTCCGCCGTCTTCATACGACAATGGAGCGTCAATCCCGACCGCGAGCGGCCCGCTCCGGGCCAACACGGTTATTTGATCCAGCACATCGGCATCGCTCGCCGGCCAGATGGTGCCCCGATAGGTAAGACAGGTGGTGCCGCAGGCACACCACACCAGCGCTGTACCGGCCGGGTTGGCGGGCCCGGACAGGTCCACCCCACACACCCATTGTGCCTTCCCCACTCCGCAGGCACCAGATCCGTTTGGCTCCGCCATCGGTCTTTCCTCCTTGGAGAGAGGACGCGATGGTAAACCAATACGGTCAAGGCAACAAACTACCCGCTCTCCGAAACGCGCTGCGGACCCCCATTCGCGAGCGCTGCCGGCTGCTGCATTAGTCTCCCCCGGCGCCCGCCTTCATCGCCAGGAGGATCCAGCATACGGCGACGACAATGGTCCCAAAGCCGGTGATGAGGCTGGCCGTACCGACGGAGTAGGTCGACTGCAGAGTTTCGCGCACACCGAACAACACGAAGGCCAGCCCGCCCAGCACGAGCATGACGCCCGCGAAGACCAGGGATGCCCGCAGGCACAGCTTAAGAACGCCTCCGCGCAGGGCGCGCGCCTCCGCCTCAAGCAGGTTGGCCAGGGCCACCGTCAGCTTCGCGAAGGAGCTCATCAGCATGCCTTTCAGTCCCTCCACATGACCTTCGCGAAGACCATACCGGCCAAAAAAGAGCCCAGCACCGCCGTCAGAGGGCGCTCTTCGATGCTGCCGCGGGCCGTGCTCACGGCCTGTTCGCTTACGTCGCGCACGTCCTCGTACGCTCCCACCACTTTTCGTTCGACATTGTCCTCCAGCGCCCTTGCCCTGTTGACGACCTGGTCCTTGGCATTGCTGAGGCGGTCCTTGCCGGTATCCTTCAGTGCCCCCGCCAGGCCCTTGAGATCGTTTCTGAGGTTGGCTATGTCCTCTTTGAGCGCCTGGATCTCGTCGTTCACCTTCTCGCCCGTCTCTTCTTTGGCAGCCATGATTGCCTTCCTTCGATCTTGGCGGTCGTTGACTTATGCTGTGTTACTGTGGTCGAACCCGGCTCCTCGACCGATCTACACGGAGCGTACGGCATATCATTTCAGGCGACCATCGGGGAAAAGCTCACGAGGCATGGCCAGGTACCTTAGGTAGCCCGAAGGTGTGGCCGAGTTCCTCGGACGGTAACCTCGACGCATGGCACACAGGAAATGCGCCGGGTGCTGCACCCCCTCGGCACGTGCGTCTCCTCACAATCGAGCACAGAACGGGCAGAGCGGCCTCATCACTTCGCCAACGGTAGTGGTGCCGGGATCGGCCTGGTTGACCAACACCGCAATGGCCACGTCGATCGGCTCGACGGCTCCCATAACGCCCGTGGCATCTTCTATGGACAGCCGGTCCGTCCCTGCGCGCAGCATGCAGCGTGCGGCATCACCCAAACTGGCGGCCGGCCCTATCAACTCAGACATTTGCTCAGAGCGTCTCTCGGCGGACATGACCGCAACCCCTCGCGAATGAGTCGTGACGTCGGCTACGCAAGTATGACACGAATCGGGTCCGGCGTATATAGGCAGTACACCTAGTCCGGACGGCGCAAGGTCTTACAATCTGTGGGATGACTTCCCGGTCTGCTCGGAACTACCGGAATTCCCACTCTCGTTTGGGGGTGACACGCCTCTGGCGGCGAGGGGTGACTCCGCAGGACAGGCTCGATTGCACCTTCTGACGGTACGCGCAAGAGTGTATACTGGATCCGGAAGGATGGCGCAGCCCCTGTGCGATCGGCAGCGCAGCCGGACCGAGGCCGAGAGGATCCGGCGGGTGGACAGCCGGGAACGGGGTGCGCTACGGAGCAATCGCATCGAAGAGATCGGAATGGGAAAGACCACACCGCAAGAACACATTGACTTGCCGGAACGGCCCCCCTCTGCGTTTCCGGGCGCGGCAATGATCGTATTAGGGCTGGTGATCGCGGCGGGATTGTACGCCGCCAGCGTGTACAGCTACCTGCTCTTTCACGTTCTTATCGAGGGTCTCACCATCGCGCTCGCGTGCGGCATGTTCATCGTCGTCTGGAACTCCCGCCGCGTTCTGGAGAACGACTACATCCTGCTTCTGGGTGTCGCCTACCTGTTCATCGGCGGGCTGCATTTCGTCCACACGCTCGCCTACAAGGGCATGGGCGTCTTCCCTGGCCATGGAGCCAATCTGGCGACGCAGCTCTGGGTCGGCGCGCGATACGTCGAGGCCCTGACGCTGCTGTTTGCGCCGCTTGCCTTCAGGATGCGACTGCGGCCGGGGCCGACACTGGCCGCATACGCGGCGGGGACGGCGCTGTTGCTGGCGGCCATCTTCGGCGGCGTCTTCCCCGACTGCTTCGTCGAACCCGATGGGCTGACGCCCTTCAAGGTGGCCAGCGAGTACATCATGACCGGGCTGCTGATCGGCGCGGCCGTGACACTGCGCCTCCACAGGAGCGACCTCGAGCGCGGCGTCTTCCGCCTCTTCACCGCCGGCATCCTTATCGCCGCCGCCGCCGAGATGATGTTCACCCTGTACCTCAGCCCGTATGGACCCGCCAATCTGCTGGGCCATCTCCTGAAACTGGCATCCGTGTACCTGCTCTACCGCGCGGTGCTGGTGTCCGGCCTGAAGCGCCCCTACGACCTGCTCTCCGGGCGGCTGAACGAAAGCGAGGCACGTTACCGGCGCCTGTTCACGAACATGACCGAAGCGTTTGCCCTGCACGACGTCATCACCGATGAACGGGGACAGCCGTGCGACTACGTCTTCATCGCTATGAATCCCGCCTTCGAGCGCCTGACAGGACTCAAGCGAAACGACATCATAGGACGCCGCGTGCTGGACGTGCTGCCCGGCACGGAGCACTTCTGGATAGAGACTTACGGGAGGGTGGCGCTCACGGGTGAACCGGCACATATCGAACGGTACTCGGCGGCTCTGGGCCGGTGGTTCGAGGTATACGCTTACCAGACGGTGCGGGGCCAGTTTGCCGTGCTTTTCACCGACGTAACCGACCGGAAGGAGGCGGACCAGGCGCTTAAGGACCTGAACGCCGAGCTGGAGAATCGGGTGGCCGACCGAACCGCGGAGGCCGAACGCCGGGCCGAACAACTCCAGCGCGTTGCACTGGACCTCTCGACCGTCGAGGAACGGGAAAGGGAACGCCTGGCACACGTTCTGCACGACGACCTTCAGCAGACCCTGGCCTACGCCAAGCTGCGGGCCGGGATGCTGGCCCGTTCTCCGGACGCGAGCAACGAGGTCTCGTCCATCTCCAACGACCTGGTTGGCGCCCTGTCCGAGGCCATCGAGACCTCGCGCTCGCTGAGCCACGAGCTGAGTCCCGCCCTACTCCACAACGAGGGTCTGGGACCGGCGCTGCAACGGCTGGCGGACAACACCTCGGACAGGTATGCACTGGAGACGAGCGTCGAGGTGGGAGATAACGTCTTCGTTCTTTCGCGCGAGCAACGCACGTTCGCCTACCGGGCGGCCCAGGAGCTCGTCCTCAACGCCGTCAAGCACGCCGACGCCAGGCGGATCCGTTTTGAACTGTGGCGCGAAGATCACACTGTGAAGATGGCGGTGGAGGACGATGGCGTGGGGCTGGGCGCGACGAGGAGTCGCGGAGAGCGGGACAAGGACGACGGCATAGGGCTTCTGACCGTGGAGGAGAAGGCGAAGCTGCGGGGCGGCAGCCTGCAGATCATCAGCAAGCCGGAACGCGGCAGCCGGTTTGTGCTGACGCTGCCGGTGTTGAACTCGCCGCCGGGATGAACACACCTCTATCGCCCTGCCGCAGGAGAAGCGGTCGCCGGAACATGTCGCACCCGCCCCGGGATCCCGTCCGCGTTTCAGGCCTCCCCAAGCATCTCCTCGATTGCGGACCGCAGTTCTGCCGGATTCCCGGCGACGAACTGCTCCAATGACTGCCCGTCCCGCTGCCGGTTCCGATACGTGTCCTCAATGAGCGCACCCGCCTTCCCAACCAGGTCGGCCGGCACGCGCGGATGCAGCTCAAGCCCGAGCTTCGCCGTGCGCCCGCCCCCTCCCCCGGCCGTCAGGCGATACGCTTCGGCGCCTTCGCGCCCGCGCGCCCCAACAAGGCCGATGTCGGCAACGGCGGCGTGCGCACAGTTGTTGGGGCATCCGCTGATACCCACAGTGAGAGCGGAGTCGGCGGGCAACTCGGACCGTATCCGGTCCTCGGCCGCGCGAGAATCCGCTATCCCTCTGCTGCACCAGGTGGTGCCCGGACAGGAGACAACGGCCGGGCCGCCCACCATCCGTTCCAGCGAAGCGGGCAGCTCGGGTGGAGTTTCAGTGAAGAGGTAGAGGTCGTGCGCCAGACCCACGCGGAGCGCATCGGCCGGCTCTTCCACCAGCGACGCGAGCTTCAGCGCAACCGACGCCGGCATGTCGCCGTGTGGGAGCTGGAGACGGGTGACGTGAAGCGGCGGTCCTTCCGCCACCTGAACAGGAACCGTCGACCATCGCCCGTCGGCGATCTCCCTTTGGTGCGCCTCCTTCAGCCGGCGAGCGAACTCCTGGTCGCCCCAACGCTCCCGGATGTGGCGCAGTCTGGCCCGACGCCGATTCTCACGGTCCCCATGCTCATTGAAGAGCTTCAAGGTGGCCACCAGCAGCGGCACCACCTCCTCCGGCGGCATCGCATCGTACAGAAGCAGGCCCGTTCCGGGGCGCGCTCCGAGAGACCCGGCAACGATGGCCTGGAAAGTGGCATCGGCCCTGGCCACCAGCCCCAGGTCGTTGATCCACGGCTTGGCGCAAAGGTTGTCGCACCCGCAGAGAGAGATCTTGAACTTGCGCGGCATCGACCGAATCCAGGGCATCTCATCCGCGGCCGCTTGAAGCGCTTCGGCAATGGGATCGGTGTCGACTGTGCCCGGGAGCAGCCCCGCATGGGGACATGCCGTGATGTTGCGCAGCGCGTCCCCGCATGCGGACAATCCCGTCAGCCCCACTTTGTCCAGTTCCCGCTGCACAAGGCCGACGTCTCCCGGCAGCACACCGTGCAGTTCCACGTCCTGGCGCGTCGTCACGTGGATCGGGTAGTGCGGCGTGTAGCGTGCCGCAATCGACGCCAGAGCGCGCCATTGCTCGCGGGTGACACGACCCGAAGGAACACGAACCCGCTGCATGAACAGCCCTTCCTGCCGCTGGGGGTACAGACCGACCAGGCGCGCGACGCCCGGGTCGGTCGGTACCTCGCCGACGGGAAAAACGATATCGTCTCGCGGAACCATTCCTGCTCCTGTCTTTCAGCGAGAAGCGCCTACCTTGAGCGGACGCGTGTGAATGCCGCATTCGCCGCCGCACTTGCTGGTGCCGATCCAGCGTCCGGCCCGCTCGTCGCCGCCGCTCACGATATGGGTGCATGGTTCGCAACCGAGCGAGCGGTAGCCTTCTTCGTAGAGCGGATTGACGGGCACACCTCTGACGGCGAGGTACTGCCATATCTCACGCTCTTTCCATATCAGGATGGGATTCAACTTGATGAGGCCCTCGTCGCGTTCCTCCACTTCCTGGAAGTCCACCCTGGTTCGACCCTCAGTGCAGCGCAGACCGGTCACCCAGCAGGTCACGTCCATCTGCTCGATAGCGCGACGGGTCGGTTCCACCTTCAAGATATCGCAGCACCTGTCGGGCGCGAAGTCGTGAAGATTATCCGGTATCTCCGCGGTGTTCTCAAAGATCTCCAGTTCGGGGTACCGGGCAACGGTCCGGCGCATGAAGGCCTTTGTCTCCGCCGGCTTGAACCGGGTGGTGACGATAAACCCGCGCACGCTGCTGTCCACGCGCTTGATCAGGTCCCACACCACGCAGGAGTCCTTGCCCAGGCTGTTGGCAACCACCAGGCCGTCGCCATGACGGCCTAGCGCCTGCTCGATCAACCTTAGAGACCGGTCCACCTTCTCCGCAAAGTTGAGGTTCTCAACCAGCGAGACCACGTCTTCCTGCACTGCGTCAAGAGTAGCCATGAGGCGCCTCCATAGACAAGAGAGCAGAGTTTTAGTATCTCTATTGATTTACTCAAGATACTAAGAAAAAAGAGAACGCGACCCTCCGCGCCCTATATATTGTACATCCGGACGTATTCCTCACGCGCCCGGCGGTCCTCTTCCACGAGGCTCTGAAGGGTTGTGCTGTCCAGCACGTCGCTGATCGCCTGGCGCGTGCGCCGCCACAGGGGCATGAACACGCAGGAAGGCCCAAGCGGGCAATCCGCGCCCTCGCCGGGAACCGCACAGCTCACCGGACCCAGCGGACCGTCGACAAAACGGATCACCTCTCCCGCCGTTATCCGGCGCGGCTCGCGGGCCAGGAGGTAGCCGCCCTCCTTCCCACGGCGGGACTCGACAAATCCGCCTCGCTTCAGCTCGCTCAGTATCACCTCGAGGAACCGCACCGGAATCGCCTCCGCCTCGGCGACGTCGGCAATCTTCACCGGTCCGTCCCCCGGCCGGCGCGCGAGCTCGAACAGCGCCCGCAACGCATACTGGCACTTCTGCGACAGCATCATGACTTCAGTATCCCTACCAAGATAGCAGGGATTATACCCACGGACCCCGGCTTTGTCAAGGCGTTTTTCGAAGAAAGCGATGTCGGTGAATAGGGGGCCTCCCGGCGCCGTCCATCTCGTCTGGCATGGGTGGTTGCGTCGCCCGCGGCGCAAGGACGGATTCCACCGCTTCGGCAACGTTCTCGCCATAGACCGTGCCTATCGCGCGGACGCAGTCGGGTTCCAAGCCAGGCGGTTGCAGCCCCGCTCCTCGCGTCGCGACCGGGCGTCGCGGTCCCCTACTGGCCACCTGCTGCTCTCAGGAACGCGCATTCGATTCAGGCCCGGCGGCGGGGTCCGGCCGCCCATGGGGCTCAGGCGGCGAGGCCCACGTAGCCGGTGCAGGGGATACTCGGAGGAAGACTCAGCGTTTTGCACTTGAATCTGCTTCACAGTTGCGGCTATAGTCCTACAAAGACGATAGGAATAGTGGTTTCGTACCGTCCGCCTCGCAGAACGCGGTCCTATGGCAAGCACCCTGGTCAGGGGTTATGGGCGGTACGTGCTCGGAAACGGGCGTCGGAGGCGGTTCGGTCACAGCCGGCGATCCCACAAGAGCTCAGAAAGAACCGTATTCCCCTATCGTCCCTCATCCAAGAGAGGGCCGCGGATCTGCGGCCCCGGGAGGCGAGAGCCGTGAACCGAAGCCTGTGTAACTCATGTCAGGCGCTTGTGCCCGTACGCCGCATGGAGCGCGACGGGAGAATCTACCTCACAAAGGACTGCCCCGACTGCGGAGTGTCGGAGACGCTGATATCGTCCGATTCGGCGCGCTACCATCGCAAACGGGACCTGGACGAAGGCTACGACTACCGTAGCTGCGGTCTCGACTGCCCGGACTGCAAGCACGACCGGCCGCCGCGGTTCGCCTTCGTGGATGTGACCAACCGCTGCAACATGAACTGCCCGATCTGCGTGGACAACGTGCCGGGGCTGGGCTTCGAGTTCGACCCGCCCCTGGAGTACTTTGACAACCTATTCGAGCGCCTCTCCAGGCACGAGCCTCGCCCCACCATCGCCCTCTTCGGCGGCGAACCCACGGTGCGGGAGGATCTTCTGGACATCATCGAGCTCTCGAAAGCCCACGGGTTCCGCACCCGCGTGTTGACCAACGGGCTCAAGCTGGCGGACGAGGAATACTGCCGCAGGCTGGTGGAAACCCGCGTCACGATTCTGGTGGCCTACGACGGCGCCAACCCCGACACGTACCGCCGCCTCCGGGGCAATCCACGCGTGGTTGAGGCAAAACAGAAGGCCATCGACAACCTCGGCAAGCTCCTGAGGCCCGGTCGCCGCAAGGTGATCCTTATCATGTGCGTCGCCAAAGGCATGAACGATTCCGAGGTTGCGGAATACCTGCGGTTCTGTCACGAGCGCAGGGACTTCCTCAGCGGCGTGCACTTCATGCCGCTCGCACATACGTGGGACAAGGCGCGATTCGACTTCGAGCCGGACAGGATCACCACCGAGGATATTGAGGCGACGGTAGGCGCCGCTTTTCCCGGTGAAGCCGTGGAGTTCATCCCGGCCGGGTTTGCATCCGAGTTCACCATGCTCACCCGCTACGTGGGCGCGGGCGCGCTGCCGTTCTTCGGTGCCCACCCCAACTGCGAGAGCATCTATCTTCTCGTGTCCAACGGCGAGCGCTACGTGCCGGTGGAACACTTCCTGAACGTTCCGTTGTCCGAATTCGGCAGGTCGCTGCGGGCCGTGGAGAAGCGCCTGGTCGCGCGGGAGAAGGCCTGGGGGACCAGCCTGTTCGGACGCCGCCTGTCTCGTTTGCACCTGAAGAACGTAGCGCTGCGGACGCTGGGAATCGCCGGGCTGCTGAGAACGGTGTTCCGCCACCTCAGGTTAGGGCGCCTCTTCAAGGGCCGAGGCCCGGTGAAAGCGCTGCACGCGCTCGGGCTGGCGGGCGCTCTCCTGCTGCACCGCAAGAGCAGCAATGCCTTGCGCCGCCACACGAACATGCAGGAGGTGCTTCAGCTCGTTGTGCTGCCGTTCGAGGACAACAACACGCTGGAGACGGAGCGGATGGAGCGCTGCCCAAGCGCCCACGCCTACTACGACCCGAATGCGGACCGGGTCCGCTACGTGCCGATCTGTGCGTGGAGGCTCCACAACGATTCGGTCATGCGAGAAATCGGGAGCTATTACTCGGCGATGCCGGTCAAAGAGAAAGCCGGGCAGCCAGTGGCCTAGCGCGTCCTTAGTGTGGGCCTTAAGCATCCGTCCTGCTGCGAAGCACTGTCCCTTGCCACGGAAGGCCATGATAGCCGCAAAACGGTATGCAGGCTGCGGGAGCCGATAGCCACCATCTCCCTCAGGATGTCCGGGCATGCCGTGCGCCCCTCTTGCCGCCGATCGCGCGCATCCAGCGCCATCCGCTGGGCCGGTGGCGAACTAGGCGCCCTCGTGGTAATCTGGATTCCTATCGGTGCGGATCTGGTCGGTTGCTTTGGCCGCTTCCTCGCCGGTGCCAACGAAATCCAGTGGACGTTGATTGCCGAAAGGCGCCCTGTGATGGCAGCGAGACCGAACGTCGTCTTCGCTTTCGCCGATCAATGGCGAGCCCAGGCCGTGGGCTACGCCGGGAACGGCGACGTACGGACGCCGAACATCGACGCACTTGCCGAACGCAGCATCAACCTGCGGAACGCCGTCTCCGGCTGTCCTGTCTGCTCGCCGTACCGGGCCAGCCTGCTCACGGGCCGGTACCCCCTCACTCACGGCGTCTTCACCAACGACGTGCACCTTGGCAACGCCGCCGTGTCGATCGCCCAGGCATATGCGCAGGCGGGATACGACACCGCCTACATCGGCAAGTGGCACGTGGACGGGCAGGGACGCGCGGGCTGGATCCCACCCGACCGCAGGCAGGGCTTCGATTACTGGAAGGTGCTGGAATGCACCCACGACTACGCCCACTCCCGCTACTACGCCGGCGATTCGCCCGAGCTTCGCACTTGGGAAGGCTATGACGCCATAGCCCAGACACGCGACGCCCAGCAGTACATCCGCAACCATGCCACAACAGAGCAACCTTTCCTCCTCTTCCTGTCGTGGGGCCCGCCCCACGCGCCCTACCGCGGCATTCCGGAGCGCTACCGGTCGCTCTACTCGCCGAACGATCTCGCTGTGCGGCCGAACGTGCCCGCCGAAATGCATCGGGCCGTGCGCGAGGAACTGGCGCTCTACTACGCGCACTGCTCGGCCCTGGACGACTGCGTCGGCGACCTGATCGCGACCATCGACGACTGCGGCATCGCCGACGACACGATCCTGGTGTTCACGTCCGACCACGGCGACATGCTCGGTTCTCACGGACAGCACAAGAAGCAGCGATTCTGGGAGGAGTCGGTCCGGGTGCCGTTCCTGGTCCGGTGGCCGGAACTCGGAGAGCGGACACTGGATCAACAGATCGACGCGCCCGACATCATGCCGACGCTGCTCGGGCTGTGCGGAATCCCGGTCCCGGACACGGCGGAGGGCCGCGATCTGGCGCCATTGCTCCGGGGGGAGGACGTCGAAGTCGATGATACCGTACTGCTGATGTGCGCGAGCCCTTTCGGACAGTGGACGCGCGCCCGAGGTGGCCGCGAGTTCCGCGGCGTGCGCACCGAACATCACACCTACGTCCGCACGCTGGACGGACCATGGCACCTGTTCGACAATCTGGCCGACCCGTACCAGATGGACGACCTGTGCGGTCGGGCGGAGCACGCCGGCCTGCAGGCCGAGATGGAGGCCCGCCTCGACCGCATGCTGACGCGCACCGGTGATTCGTTCCCGTCCGGGGACGAACTGCTCGCGCGTTGGGGCTACCTGGTGGACAGGACGCGCACGACGCCCACCGATCCGTTCCAGGAGGACACGGATTGGTCCAGGTTCAGGCCGGTCCAGCACTGGATCGAGGAAGAACGCTGAGGGCACGCCTAGTGCCGGGATGGCTTTTTGCTGCATTCCGGGCCGTCTGCTGGCTTCGGCGCGTTGGGCGCGTTACGATTTAAGAGGACGAACATTAGTCTTCGCCGGTTCTGCTTCATTGGCGCAGCGGGGCGAGACGCCCCGCTCTACCCATTGCAGGGGCGGCTTCATTAGACGCAGCGGGGCGAGACGCCCCGCTCTACCCATTGCAGGGG
>CAZZNQ010000068.1:0-21816 GCA_964655775.1 uncultured candidatus Brocadiaceae bacterium
AACACCCGTTCCCATCCCGAACACGGCCGTTAAGCCTTCCGCGCCGATGATATTGGTCCTTCTAAGGATCGAGAAAGTAGGTCATTGCCGGGCTTCTTCTTTGTACCCCCCCCCGCACGTCCTTTCCCCTCTCCACTCCCACTCACCTCGCGCAGCTACCCCTTGACATGCACTGCGCGTTAGTGAATAATGAAAATCGTCTGAATTGAAATGCCGGAGCCCGCTGACGCATTGTCGGTCGGGACATATACACAACAATCCGTCGTAGGGGCAACCCGCGAAGGTTTCGACCACAGCGGCTTCCGGCAGGCTGAGGACGGCTCATCGAACCGGGCGCCCCAACGCGGCGGACAATGAAGCAGCTTGTGGCTTCCGCGGAGGATGCGATACAGGAACGGCCCGCCTAATCGGGCATGGCGCCGCATCGCAACGCCGCAGAGGACCGACGAGAGAGACGTGAGCGCAAAGAACCATACCATCGGCCACCGGATAAGTGGTATTCGTATCGTCTTTTCGCAAGGACTCCGTGCCTGATTCAGCGAGGTGCGCCGTGAAGAATGCGGCCGGTATAGACGGCAGGCGACCCATTGTGGGGTGCCTGAGCGGCCTCCCATGGCGGAGTCTTCGTTCTTGCGACGGAGCTTTTCTGACGCTGCGCCCTGAGGGCGTCGGCGAATCGGTGTCTCGCCCGGAGACGGGCGGCATACCGGGCCCTGGTTCCGTGTTCTAGAAGTCTCTCCCTCCGGCCTTTGCCGTGCGATGTGGGGCGCTTGGAGCTGAGCGCCGGTAACTTACCCGCCTTCGTAACACCTCGCGTGGTACCCTCCGGATGCGTCCACAGGCTGCCGGCTCCCCCAAACGGGAGCAGGAGGCCAGAAAGTGTTCGCACAAGTCAACGTCGTCCTCCTGGTCAGTAGCGTCTGCGGGGCAACCCTGGGCGGCTACCTGGTTCGCTACTTCATCGATCGCCTCACCGAGAAGGGCGCGCTGCAGACCAAAGAGAGGATAATCAAAGAGGGAGAACTGGCAGCAGAGCAGGTCAAGAAGGAGAGAATCCTCGAGGCCAAACAGGACATCATCCAACGGCGGGAGCAGTTCGAAGAGGAGGTGCGCCAGGGCCGGAGCGAGATGCGCCAGACTGAGCGCCGGCTGGACAAGCGCGAGGACTCGCTGGATGAGCGCGAGGATTTGCTGGCCAAGAAGGAAAGGTTCCTTGAGACAGCCGAGAAGAACGTGGCCGAGAAGCGCCGCGAACTCACCGAACTGGAAGAGAATCTGAAGGAACTGGAAGAGAAGAAGAAGGACGAACTTTACCGGATCAGCGGCCTGTCGCGCGACGAGGCCAAGCGCGTGCTGGCGGACAGCCTGCGCCAGGAGGTGGAGGACGAGTGCGTGGAGATGATCAACATGAAGGTCAGCCACGCCCAGCAGACCGCCCAGCAGGAGGCCACGCGCATTCTCATCGATTCCATCGAGCGCTGTGCCGCCGCCACCACCAGCGAAGCGACGGTGTGCACGGTCGAACTGCCCAATGACGATCTGAAGGGTCGCATCATCGGGCGGGAAGGCCGCAACATCCGCTGCTTCGAGAAAGCCGTCGGCGTCGACGTCATCGTGGACGACACGCCCGGCGTAGTGGTGCTGAGCAGCTTCGACAGCGTTCGGCGTGAGGCGGCCCGGCTGGCCATGCAGCGTCTGGTTAAGGACGGCCGCATTCATCCCGGCCGAATCGAGGAGATCACCAAGCAGGCCCTGGAGGAGATCGACCAGATCATCCGAAAGACCGGCGAGGAAACATGCTACGAGCTTGATCTGAGCAACATCCCCGAGCCCCTCAAGCGGTTGGTAGGCCGCCTGAAGTTCCGCACCAGTTTCGGCCAGAACGTCCTGGATCACAGCATTCAGGTCTGCGAACTGGCCGGGCTCATGGCGTCCGAACTCGGGATGGACATTCAACTGGCCCGGCGTTGCGGTCTGCTGCACGATATCGGCAAGGCGCTGGACCAGCGTTACGAGGGCTCGCACGCGTCGCTGGGTGCCGATGAAGCACGCCGCCGGGGCGAGCCCGATACAGTGTGGAACGCGATTGCAGCCCATCACGAGGAGGCCGCCCCCGAGTCGCTCTACGCCGGCCTAGTCATTGCGGCGGACACCATCAGTGCCAGTCGGCCCGGCGCTCGGCGCGAGACCCTTGAGCGCTACGTCAAGAGGCTGGAGCGCCTGGAGAACCTGGCCACCCAGCACGGCGGCGTGATGAGGGCGTTCGCCATACAGGCCGGACGCGAGATCCGGGTTCTGGTGGATTCCAACAAGATGAAGGATCAGAACGCCGCGCGTCTCTCCCACGAGATAGCGCGCGAGATCGAGCAGGAGCTGCAGTATCCCGGCGAGATCACCGTGACCGTGATCCGAGAAGCACGCTACCATGAGGTGGCCCACTGAGCCGCCTTCGTTAGCTCACGACACCATACGGCCCGTGCCCTGGCGGCACGGGCCGTTCTCTTTGCTGAAAGGACGGCGGCGAGGAGGCATTTGGGGCCTGGCAGGAAGACGGCTGAAGGAACCACCGCGTGCGGCTACAGCTCAACCTCTTTGGCGGCCCGCACGAAACGTCCGAGCAGACTGCGCGACTTCACCCCCGGGGTCGTCTCCACCCCGCTGGCCACGTCCACCGCGTACGGGCGGGCCGATGCCACCGCGAAGGCGACGTTTTCCGGCGTGAGTCCACCGGCCAGGATGACTTTGGCCCGGCTGGTCGCCCGGCGGGCCAGGTCCCAGTCAAACGTCATGCCCGTGCCGCCCGGCACACCGGGTACAAACGAGTCCAGCAGATAGGCGGCGGCGTTGTAGCGTTCCAGTTCGGCCAGATCGTCCTCGCCCTGGATCCGAATCGCTTTGATCACGGTCACGTCCCGCACGCGACCGACCATCCGAGGGGTCTCGCGCCCATGCAGTTGCGCGCAGTCCAGCCGGGCGAACCGGCAGATGTCCTGCACCTGGTCCGGCTCGGCGTCCACGAACACCCCGACCGTTGCCACAAACGGCGGCAGGGCTTCCCGTATCGCCAGTGCCCGTACCGGCTCGATGTAGCGGGGGCTGGGCCGGTAGAAGTTGAACCCCAGCGCGTCCGCCCCGGCGGACACGGCGGCGAGGGCGTCCTTCACGCTGGTGACCCCGCAGATTTTGACCTTCACCATCATGCCGGCGAGTCTATCAGAGAGGCGTGCGCGGGTCAATACCGCCGCGTGCGTCGCAGCGGTCCCTTTGACTTTCGGAGCCCGTTCGGATAAGTAGTACGTTCTTCCCACGCTCTTCTTCCCGCCTTGAACTGCAAGGAGTCTGAGCATGACGGAGATCACCGATGTGAGAGGGCGCGAGATACTCGATTCGCGCGGGAACCCGACCGTCGAGGTCGAGGTCGAACTGGCGTCCGGCGCCGTGGGGCGCGCCGCCGTTCCGAGCGGAGCCTCCACCGGCGTGCACGAGGCCGTCGAGATGCGCGACGGCGACGAGACGCGCTACGGCGGCAAGGGCGTGCTGACCGCCGTGGAGAACGTCAACTCGGCCATCCAGCCCGAGATATACGGCTTCGACGCACTCGACCAGCGCGGCCTGGACGAATACCTCATCGACCTGGACGGTACGCCCAACAAGGGAAACCTGGGCGCGAACGCCATCCTCGGTGTCTCGCTCGCCACGGCCCGAGCGGCTGCGACTTACCTCGGTCTGCCCCTCTACCGTTACATCGGCGGCACGAACGCCCACTTGCTGCCCGTACCCATGATGAACATCCTGAACGGCGGCAAGCACGCCGACAACAACGTGGATCTTCAGGAGTTCATGATCATGCCGGTCGGCGCCGAGACCTTCGCCGAGGCGGTGCGCATGGGAGCCGAGGTGTTTCACGCCCTGAAGAAGGTGCTGTCCGCGGCGGGCAAGAGCACGGCCGTGGGCGACGAGGGCGGCTTTGCCCCCGACCTGGGCTCCAACGTGGAGGCCCTCGAGATGATCATGAAGGCCGTGGAGGCCGCCGGCTATGCTGCGGGCGACGACATCTGCATCGCCCTGGACCCCGCCAGCAGCGAGTTCTACGGCTCTGACGCCAAAGGCAAAGGCATCAAGGCGGAGGGCAACTACGTGCTGGCCGCCGAGCCCGAAGACAGCCGGATAAAAAGCGCCGAGGACATGGTGGAGTTCTACGCCGGGCTGTGCAGCGACTTCCCGATCATCTCCATCGAGGACGGCTTGGCCGAGGACGATTGGGACGGCTGGAAGACGCTGACCGACGCGCTGGGCGAGAAGATCCAGTTGGTCGGCGACGACCTGTTCGTCACCAACGTCGAACGGCTCCAGCGCGGGATCGACACCGACACAGCCAACTCGATCTTGATAAAGGTCAACCAGATCGGAACGCTGACGGAGTCGCTGGACGCTATCGAGACGGCGCACAAGGCGGGGTACACCGCCGTGGTCAGCCACAGGTCCGGCGAGACCGAAGATACGACGATCGCCGACATCGTGGTGGCCGCAAACACCGGCCAGATAAAGACCGGTTCGGCCTGCCGCACGGACCGAATCTGCAAGTACAACCAGTTGCTGCGGATCGAGGAGCAACTCGGCCCGTCCGCGCGCTACGGCGGCGGACTGTTGGCCAGATCCTGAGGCGGCCAATCAGCACGCGATGTCGCAAAGGACAAGCCGGAGGGCAGGGGCGACCGCCGCTCCTGCCTTTCCTTTTGTACCCCTGTTGCACACAAGCTGGGCGGAAGCAGTCGACATCTTGACAGGGAGGCCTGATTCTGATACGCCTTGAGCAGTGGCTTTCGTCGTTGCGTGTTGAAACTGGGGAGTGCATATGTCCCGCATGTTCTCGTTGCTGGTCGTGGTGCTTTCCATCGCCGCAGGGCTGGCCCGGGCGGGCGAGGACCCGAACGCTCCCTGGGTCGAGCGGGTAAGACAAATCTGCAGTGGGACGCCGCGGCCGCGGCGGGTCATGTTGGTCTTTCCGCTGACGCGGCCGGACAGCGAAGGGGGAGAGAGCGGCTGGGGGCGCGGCCTTGTTGCGCTGCACTCGATGTGGCTTTCGAGCTTCGGAAGAGAGCGGCTTCTCGACACATGGGACTTCGACCTGGAACGGATCTACGCGGACCTGCAGCTATGGGGACCGGGGCGGACCGTCACGCCGGATAAGATTGAGGCCGCCTGTGCTGTGTTCGAGACCGACAACTACACGACTGGTACCTTGTCCGTCGATGACGAGAGCTTCAGCGCTGAGATCATCATCCGCGGGCAGAACGGGGAAGTCGAGAAGTCCTATTCCGGTCCGCGGAGCGACGTAACCGAACTGCCCAACCACATCGCCATGGACCTGCTGGACTATATGGAGTTCGAGGTGCCGGAGAATGACCGAGGAGTGATCGCGAAACGGGTCCTGGGCCCGGTCGACCTGTATGACCAGGCGGCCGACCGCTTCTGCGCCGAGTACTACTTCAGCCAGGATTACGTGCCCTGGTGGTACTGGCTTCTCCAGAGGTATCAATCGACGTGGACGGAGTATATGTACCGCCGCACGTGTGGGAACAGAAGCGCGTCCTGGGCCCTCGACTCCTGGGGTCGGATACCGACGCAGGGGCCGGCCCTCCCGCTCGACTACATCAAGGTGCGGTTCGCCTTCACCGACGCGGACAGGGCTGGAGATTATGCCAGCGCCGGGCGTATGCTTGCGGAGGTCCTGGGCCGCGATCCCTACAATCCCTCTCTGTTGAGGAACGTCGCGCAAGCGCTTGCCGAACTCGGGGAGGATGAAGCCGTCCAGGAGGTCATGGACCGGTTCGTCGCGCTCTACGGGGACGGCGTTCTGGCGGGCGTTAATAGAGGTGAGTTTCTGGTCGACTACGCGTGGGTGGCGCGGGGCTCCGGGTGGGCGTCTACGGTAACGGAGGAGGGATGGGATCTGTTCCATGAAAGGCTGGCGCGGGCCAAGACCGTCCTGGAGGCGGTGAAAGCACACGAGCCGCTGTGCTGGATGGCGGACGTCGAGCTGATCACCGTGGGCATGGCGTCACACGAGGGCTTGGGCTACGCGATGAGCCACCTCGAGGACGCGGTCACTATCTGCCCCACGGCGCCGGAGGGCTACCGGAAGATGATGAACTTTCTGCAGCCCAAGTGGGGCGGGAGCATGTACCAGGTGCTGAGCCTCGGGCGCCACTGCGCCGGCACCGAGCTATACCAGAGCGCGGTCCCGACCATACTGATTGACGCCCACATCATCCTGGGCAGAGCGCAGCCCGGTGCCGACGAAGATAGCAGCGTGTTCTGGGACTACATCTACTCTCCAGACGTCTGGAAGGAGATCGAACCGGTCCTCATCCGCATAGTCGAGGCGAACCCGCACGCCTACTTCTACGTGACGATGCTGCTGGCCGGAGCGCGCCGGCATGACGACCGGGCTCTGGCGGGACGAATGGTCCAGACGTTCAGGGCGGACTCCAACCGGTTTGTCTTTCAGGCACCGAACGCGCACGTGCTCCACAAGGAGGAATATGAGTCCATCTATCGATGGGCGAGCGAAGGATGGCCCCCTTTGCACACCGCGGCCGTCGATAGGGACCTGCAGAAGCTGAAGGACCTGATTGGGGAGGGCGCCGATGTCAACCAGACCGCCGAAGGCGGATGGACTGCGCTGCACCTGGCCGTCCACAGCTATGATCGTGAAATCGTGCGCGTTCTGGCGGAGGCCGGCGCGGATGTGGACGCCGTCAACGGGCAGGGCATGGCGGCTCTGCACATGGCCGCCAGAGGCGGCTTGGTGAGCGTGGTGGAGGCACTGCTGGAAGCCGGCGCTGATCTTGAACTTCGCAACCGGAAGGGCTTCACGCCGCTGCATCTGGCCGCAGAGGCCGGAGCGGAAAACACAGCGCTGACGCTCCTCAGCCGGGCGGCGGACGTCAACAGCCGGGCCGACGATGGGAGCACGCCCCTGCATCAGGCGGCGGGTCAGTGGGATATCGAAGTCCTGGAGGTTCTTCTCAAACACGGCGCGGACGTCAATGCTTGCTCCCAGACCGGCCGAACGCCGCTGACATGGGCGGCCACCGGCGGTCGGACCGCTGTCATGGAGAAGCTGATAGAGGCGGGGGCAGACGTCAATGACCAGGATGACACCGGGCAACGCGCTCTGCACCTGGCCGCCCGCTACAACCACTCGGAGGCAATCGAACTGCTGCTGGAACACGGTGCCGAGATAGATGCGCCGGACGAGGGCGGGAACACGCCACTCCATACGGCCGCCCGATACGACACGATGAAGGCGACCCGTGCGCTGCTGGAAGGCGGCGCCGACCTGAACCGCGAGAACAACGGAGGCAAGACGCCGCTAAACCTGGCAGAGAGCCGCGACAACTCGGAAGTCGCTGCACTCCTGCGCGAACACGGCGCGAAGTAGACGTCATGCCCGCAACTGTGGGTGCCCCTCCTGTGCTTCTCAGCGTATCGCCGTGTAGCCGTCTATTGGCATGAGCAAGTCATTGCGCAGATGGCGGAAGGGATCGTCGGTCCGGGCCAGATGCTCCGCCAGTGCCGACCGCAGCTTGTCCAGACTGTCCTGGTAGGCGGGATCCTCCAGCACGTTGTTCATCTCGCCCGGGTCGGCCTCCAGGTCGTATAGCTCCTCTCTGCACCGGCGTGCAGGGTAGAACTCGAACGTCCCGCGGTTCGTGCGGAAGCTGGACGAGCAGTTCTCCAGCTCCGGGATCACAAAGTCGAATATGCAGGTCCGAAGCCCCTTCCGGATGTACTTCAGCGAATGGGAGCGAACCATGCGTGCGGGATCGTAGTAGTTGGTGTAGTTGCGCTCGGCGAAGACGTATTCCCGTTCGTCCCGGCCGTGACCGGTGGCCAGCTGCGCGAAGCTCTCCCCCTGCTGGCCGGCGGGCCGCGTCAGGTCCAGCAGGTCCATGATGGTGGGTGCGATATCCACGTGGCTGGTCAGGGCGCTGAGGCGCTTGCCTTTCGGCAGTCCTTCGGGCCAGCGCATCAGGCCCGCCACCTTGGTGCCGCCGTCGTAGAGGGTGGCCTTGGAGTGCATGAACGAGGCGCCGTGGTCACTCAGGAATACGACCAGTGTATTCTCAATCTGGCCCGCTTCGTCCAGGGCGGAGAACAACCGGCCCATCATCTGATCCACAAGAGAGACCGCGCCATAGAAGCCGGCCAGGTCCTGGCGGACCTCCGGGATGTCCGGCAGGTAAGGGCGCACCTCCACTTCGTCGGGATCATACTCCGGATACGGCTCGCGTGTGAAGTCCCAGCCGGGCCGGCCCATGCGGTGGGTCTCGGAGAACCCGATGGCAGCGTAGAAGGGGCCGTCGTCAGCTTCGCGCCGCCGGACCCAGTCCGTAAACAGCGGCACCACGTCCTCGACGTTGTATCCCTTGGGTGCGCGCACGTGATGGCGGTAACCGAGGCGGACGCGGTCCGGGTGCTCGTGCTGGAAGCCGAAGAGGTAGGTGTCGTACCCGACCTCCGCCAGTGTAGCGGGCAGAGGCGGGCATCGGTCCACATCCAGGCTCCAGCCGCGATGCACCAGTCCCATCAAGCCGTTGGTGTGGGGGTAGCAGCCCGTAAGGATGGATCCCCGGCTTGGCGAACAGACGGATCCGGTTGAGAAGTGGTTCTCCAGGACAACTCCGTCCTCCGCCATCTCGTCGAGATTGGGCGCGCGAACCGGCGTGCCGTAGCAGTTGAGGTAGTCCCCCAAGTCATGACAGGTTATGACAACGATGTTCGGCCTGGACATATCCGTAAGTCCTTTCGTCCGACAGGAACGCGCTGTTGCGGTCAAGCAATTCCTCTGTCCACGGGCGTATTCTAACGCCTCGGGCAAGCGGCGTCATCCAAGTTTCACCGGTTATGCGTAGCTGCTTTGAAAGGCCCGCGAACGGGAGTATAATCGGCTTCGCGCCGCGCAGAGCGCAGCACTGCGCGTGGATGCTTTCATTCCGGAACGGATAGAGATGCCCAGCGGCCACGATATGCCCACAGAGATGTCCGGTTCGCCTCAGGAACGCGCGGAGCGTGTTTCGGGGCCCATTCCGGGCCGGCCCTGGGGCAGGTTTCTCATCGAGAAGCGCCTGGGAGGTGGGGGGCAGGCCGATGTCTACCAGGCGTTCGACCAGGTGGGCATGGCCGGGCACGTGGCACTGAAGGTTCCTCGTAGCGAGGTTCCGCGCGAGCGCATGCAGGAGTGGGTGGAGACCGAGGCCGGCCCGGTGGTGAAGCTCAACCACCCGAACGTGGTGCGCGTTCTCGACTGCGGGACGGTCGGGCCGTATCCCTACGTGGCCACGGAGCTCGTGCACGGCCTGCCCCTGAACGAGCACGTGCGCGCCAATCCGCCGTCTCTGAAGCAGATCCTCGACTGGATGATCCAGCTTTCGGAAGCCCTCCATGCCGCGCACAGCCGGGGTATCATCCACCGGGACATCAAGCCGCTTAACATCATCATCACTCCCGGCGCCGTTCCGCGCATTATCGACTTCGGGCTTGCCAGCTTCGTCACAGCCTACAGCCCCGAACCCCGGCGTGACCTGGCCGGCACTTACCCCTTCATGGCGCCCGAGCAGGCTCGCGGCGACCCAGCAGCCGACCATCGCGTGGACGTGTTCGCCATGGGCGGTATCCTCAAATACCTGCTGGCGGGGGAGGGTCCCTATCACGGAAGGGACAGCGCTGTGGCTGCGGCGCGCGCAGGTGACGTTGCCTACCTTGCTGACTCGGGCGGAGGGCCGCTGAGGCGCGCACTGCGCCGCATTGCCAACCGGGCGCTGGCCGTGGACCCCGATGAGCGGTACCCCACCATGGAGGAGATGGGCAAGGCGCTCAGAAGGCTGCGCAGCGGCCCAAAGGTCCTGTTGTGGGCGCTAGGCGCCCTTTGCCTCGCGGCCATTCTTGGTGGAGTGGTGTGGCAGGTGGCCGGGCGCTCCACCGAAGCACCTCCGCCGCGAGGACGCGGGGGGCCTGCCGCGGCATCACCGACCCAAAGCCGGAAAGCCCGCCTTAGCGTTGAGGTTCGGCCCCGGCCGGGAGCGCCACACACGATGCTCACCGCGGATCAACTGCCTCTCGACCCGGGAGCCGAGGTCTGCCTGCGAGCCGCCTTCGGTAAACCGATGGCGGCTGGCGTGTTCCTGGTGGCGCCGGGCGGCGACAGCCGTCTGCTCTATCCCGCAGAAGGAGCAGAGCCGCCCCTGGTTACCTCGCTGCGGGTTCCCGAAGCGGAGAATTCGTGGCTCGATCTTGAATCGGCGCGCGGCACCGTAACCGTGCTGCTCATCGCCGCGGAGGATACGTTCCCGACCGGACCCGAGATGCTGAAACGCTTGCTCCCCGTTCTGTCCCCACCGTCGGTGACCGGCGGCGGCATGCTGGAGTTCGACGGCAAAGACGTTATCACGCACTCCAGCACCCGCTGGCAGAGGCAGACCGGGCGCCGCACGCTCTTCGACAACGGTTTCCTGGGTATGCTTGCCGAAAGACACCGACCGGAAGGCGGCCCTGTTGTTCGGGCCATCGCTTTCCCCGTCCGAGACGAGGGAGTCTCGGCCGACAGGAGGCGCGGACTACCGTCCCGGAGGTCTCTCCGGCGTCCCGGAATAGGAACGGAACGCCCCGCGCGATCGACTGAGTGAAGTCACCAACCTTCCCGCAGATGCGAAGAGGATGCTGTGATGGCCGACGTGACAGACGCACTGAAGCGCAATGCCCGCATATCTGTCGAGGCCTGCCTGGACCCGGAGAAGGGCGAAACCCTCCTGATTGTCAGCCGCGGCGCTTTCTCTCGGGATGCACGGGCCGTCTCGCTGGGGGCTGTGGAGTTGGGCGTCCATCCGATCATCATGGACCTCGACGAGTACCTGGCCAACGGCTTCAAGCAGGGCAAGGTGCTGGAGCCGTTCGTAGCGGCGCTGGAGGCCAGCGATATGGCCGTGGCCATCGCGTGGTGCGCGAGCTTCGGCGCGCTGCTCGGAAAGCCCGAGGAGAACGACTACTGGCTCACGGGCAAGGAACGCGCCATGTACATGATGTGCGGCGCCAAGGGAGTGCCGATGGAGGACTGGGATCTGGACTTCGAGGAGGTGGCCGCCATTCGCCCGCGCACGGAGGCCCTGCTGGACATGGTGCTGTCGGCGGACCGCATCCGGGTCACCGCGCCCGCCGGCACCGATTTCTCCTTCAGCATGGGGCCCAAAGCCAGCGCCCATCCCATCCTGGGTATCGCGCCGCTTTACGGAGAGGTGGCCATCACGCCGGCGCACGGCTCAGAGTCCGGCGTGGTTGCCGTGGACATGGCCACGCAGATGGACGTCCGCCCGAGGGACGAGCTGGACCGCGAACCACTGCGGATCATCGTTCGCGACGGGTGTGTGGTGGACTGCGCCGGCGATCCCGCGCAGGTGCAGAGATTCCGGGAATATATGGCGAGCGGCGATCCGCCAGCCCGCAATATCGACGAGGTCGGCATTCCCACCACCACCATCAAGATCAACGACCTGTGGTGGCGGGACGGCTGCCACTTCACCGAGACCGTGCACATCGCCCCCGGCAACAAGACGCTCCGGGACACGCGCGTGCACGGCGCCCGCCACATGGATGGGCAGCTCAGCAAGCCGACCATTATGCTGGACGGTGAGGCCATCATGAAGGACGGCAAGTTCATCCACGAGGCGTTGCAGTAATCCTTTCAATGCTCCGATCGACGGGCCGGGCAGGCCCACAGCGAGGCAGAGAATATGAAGACGGACAAGGAAATCGGGCAGGAGATTCTGCTCGATGCGGATGCGGTGCGGGAGCTGGCGGAAGTCAGTGGCGAGCGAGAAGTCCTGCAGGTGGACGGCCGGGAGCTTCTGGCGGTCCGAACAAATGCCGTGGTGCGGCTCAAGCCGCCGCGCGCAGATCTGGCTCCGTTCAACGTGCTCGTGCTGAATCTGTATGTGCCGGAGCCGTTCGCCTGCAGCCTGGTGACACGCTTCGACCACTCGACGCGCTCCCCGGGTATGACGCAGAACGATTCTCGCGTCTCTGTGCTGCACTTCAACCAGCCCGATGAATGGAAGGGCTGGCAGCGGGTGCTGATACCGGCGGAGAACCTGGTGCCCACGGGCTTCCCGGATGACTGGCGCGACGTGGAGACGATTTCCCTCGATTTTCACTCCGGTTCGGATGAAGGGAGGGTTGTCGTCGGGGACGTGGAGTTGGTGCAGGTGCAGAAGCCCAAGGGCCCGCGCATGACGGATCGCGAGCTGCTGGAGGCTCTGGATCTGGGCCTCCCGCGGCTATCGTCGGTTGCGCGCATGGCGGAGAAGGGCGACGTTCAGGGCGCACTGGCCGCGTACGCCGCGTGCATTCGCAAGGCCAAGCTGCCTCCGCTGCCTGAGCCGCGGCAGCATGGTCACTACAGCCGATCCGACGCGGACGCCATATGCCGGCACCATATCATGGAACAGCAGCTCCCACGCAAGATCGACTGGCACTGCAATCCCGTCGGATATCTGGAGTGGAACCACGCCTTCAACCGGCACACCTGGATGGGTACTCTGGCCCGCGCGTTCCATGAGGCAAACCGGAAGAAGGCGCTCAAGTACGCGCGCGAACTGAACTCGTTGATGCGAAGCTGGATGGCGCAGAATCCCGAACCGGTCGGCCACAACGGCGGGCTGGACCCCGCCTGGGAGACCCTTTCGACCTCCTGCCGCATCAACTGGTCCTGGCCCCACGTCCTAGGGGTCGCGCAGAAGTCGGAGGCAATCACGGACCGGACCCTCATCGACGTGGCGAAGATGTGGCACGCCCATGCCGAGCACCTGCTCAAGTACTGGGGTCACTGCAACTGGTATATCTCGGAGTCGACGGCGATCCTGACCACTGCGGCGCACTTCCCGGAATTCAGGCGTGCTGAGCACTGGCGCACCGTCGCGCGGCAGCGCCTGGAGAATGAAATGGTCGCACAGGTTTTCCCCGACGGCGTGCAGTTCGAGCTTTCGCCCGGCTACCATACGATGTGCGCGAACCTGTTCTACCTGGCGAAGCGCCGGCTGGAGTTCGCGGGCGGGAGCTTCTCTGAGGAGTACGGCGACAAGCTTGCCGGGATGTTCGATTACCTCGCCGCGATCACGCGGCCGGACGGCACGTATCCGGTCATGAACGACGCCGGCACCTGCCTGCCGCGCGGGAACGCGCGTCTGCTCGAAGCCGGCCGCACCGCGAAGCGGCAGGACTGGATATGGGCCGGCAGCGGTGGCAGCGAGGGCAAGCCCCCGGCTGTCGGCAGCGTGCATTTCCCGGACGCCGGCTACGCGGTGATGCGTTCCGGGTGGGACGAGGACGATCTCTGGGCGTTCATCGACATGGGGCACCTCGGTGCCGCCCACAAGCACGAGGACAAGCTGCAGGTCGAGTTCTATGCCAACCGCACCGCTTTTCTGGTCGACCCGGGCATCAGTTCGTACCAGAACGATCCCGTAGTCCGTTTCTTCCGCCGATCGGAGGCGCACAACACGATCTCCGTGGACGGCCTGGGGCAGTGGCGGGGCGGCGCCCCGCGCGCCCAGCACAGCGCCTCCAGCAGGGGGCAGAACCTGTGGGTGTGCGGAGAGGGCTTGGACGCAGCGCGGGGGGTGTACGATGCTCCTTACGGCTACAGCCACGCCAGCATCCATGCCCGCGGGAAGCGGGAAGATCAGGACCGCGTGCTGGAAGGCATCACGCACACGCGGATGCTCGTGTTCGTTCGACCGGATTACTGGTTGGTGCTGGACAGCGTCGAGGGCAAGGGCACGCACGATGTCGAGGCGCTCTGGCACTTCACCCCCATGCACGTCCGCATCGACGCGGAATCCTCCACCGTGCGTACCAACCGACTTACGCACGCGAACATGGAGCTGATCTGCAGGGGCGACTGGCAGCAGGGAGAGCTGGAACTCATCACGGGTCGCGAGGTTCCCGTGCAGGGATTCATCGCCATAGATCGCGAGGTAAAGCCGGCTCCGTGTGCCGTCGTCCGCCGACGCAAACGGCTGCCGCTGCACGGTGCAACGGTCGCAGTGCCCTATGCAACCGGGAGCGAGAGCCACTTCCGCGTCAAGGCAAGGACAGTGACCGGGAAAAGCGGCAAGGGCATGTTGATCACCGTGGATCGGCCTGGCGCCATCCGGGACCGTTTCCTCTGGCGCCACACGGGAAAGGGCCGGTTGGAGGGCGGAGGCATCTCCGCCAACGGTCTGCTGGGCGCCGTCCGAACCGACGCGGATGACCGGGTCGTGTATGCCGGCCTTGTGGACGGCAGCAGCCTGAAGGCCGGGCAGGTGAGCCTGAAGGGCCGGAAGGGCGAACTGGCGGAGACGGACGGCCGATAGGCGGCCCGCGTTACAGGTTGTCCACCAGCGGCCGCAGGAAGGCGAGCGAGCGGCGGACGAAGTCGTCGCCGTCCGGGCAGACGGCCTGGAAGACCCCTCGCGAGCGGGCGAAACGTCCGCCGTGCAGCGATGTGTTGTAGCTTTCCAGCCCCACGCGAAGGCAGCGACCGCCCTCCGTCGAACTCGCGAGCCTCATGTCGCGCAATGCAATGGAGAGATCGTCCCACGGCACGAGATCGCCGCCGGGGACGCCGCGATCGCTGGCGCTGGCATGGATGCCCCATAGCCGTTTGCCGCAGAGCTCGACGGCGGCCGCGTAGTCGCGCACCTCGTTGACCATGTGCCAGGTGTCCAGCAGCACGTACAGGTTGTTGTGGTTCACCATGCCCACCAGGTGCACCGCCTGCTCCGGGGTATTGCACACGTGTGTGCGGAAGCGGCTCATCGGTTCGATTGCCAGTTCGACACCAAGCCCCTGGGCGTGGTCGGCCAGGATCCGCAAGCCTTCTGCGACGCGACCGTAGCATTCCTCCGGCCTGTCCTGGCGCAGGACGGTCCCGGGATGCCCGTAGATTGCGCCTGTGTAGGCCACGGCACGGACGGCCGCACAGAGGTCCAGCGCACGTCGGTGCCAGTCTATGCCCCGTTGGTGAACCACAGGATCGGCGCTGCTGACGTCGCAGTTGTCCGGCCATAGCCCGCCGGGGCTCAGCACCAGTTCGAGTCTCAGTTGGTGGGCCCGGTCGGCGGTGAGGTGCGGATCGAAGGACACATCCTCGCCCACGCCGATCTCGACGTAGTCGAGCCCCAATGCTGCGGCGCGGTCCAGAAGGTCGATTCGGCCATCGGACCAACGGGCCGTCCACAGGTAGATGTGTGCTCCGAGCTTGACGATGTCCGGCGCTCCCTTCGAACCGAGATTCCGGGCGTTGCGCCGAACAGTATGGTGGGTTGGTCGTGGTCCGACAAGGGAAGGGCTCGGTTTCGGAGCGTCTCAGCAGATCGTTTGCGCGATCTCTATGGCAGCGTTGACGTCGACCGTGCCGGTGACCTGCGGCGAGACGGCCCGGTATTGCAGGATGCCGCTGCGGTCTATCACAATCACCGCGTTTGCGAGCAGGCGGAGCTCCCTGATCAGCAGTCCGTAAGCTATGCCGAATGCGGCGTTGCGATGATCGGAGAGGAGCGTAACTCGGTGCGTCATTTCGGCCGCATGCCAGCCGTTCAGCGAGAATGGGAGGTCCATGGAGACCACCACCACCTCGGTGTCCCCGCCGAGTGCTGGGAGCTGTTCGCAGATTCTTGAGACGAAGCCACTGCACTCGTCGTCGCAGACCGAGACGGCGGAGCAGATGACGCTCGGGCTGCCCTGGAACCGCGAGAAAAGAACGGGCGAAAGCTGTGCATCAACGGCCATGAAGTCCGGCGCCGTTTGCCCGACCTCCGGCTGTCTGCCGATCAGTGTCAGATGGCTCTGCGGCAGCGAGACGGCCTGATCTGCTCGCATAGATGTGGGCCTGATAACGCGCCAGTCGCGCGCCGGCGGCCGTGCGTATCCGGGAACTCTAGCTTCGTTCGACATCGTTGCCGGCCGCCTTCCATCCCGCCACGCCGTCGGGATACTCGAGAACGTTTTCGTATCCCTGGTTCTTCAGATGCTCGTAGAGAGACATGCTGAGAGGGCAGTGCAGGTTGGTGCAGTAGGTGACCAGAAGTGCATCCTTGGGCCCCGCAGCGGTCTCGACTTCATCCGCGGTCGACTTCACTTCCAGGCGCGTGGCCCCGGGTATCATCTCGATGTCCTCGGCGTCACCCCGGGCATCCAGCAGCTTCAAATCCGTTCCGGAACGTAAGAGCACGGCCAGCGCGGCCGTGTCAATCGCGGCGTACCCTGGTGCCTTGACGGACTTCAGATCGGCCATCTCGGTTCCCCCTTGTCAACGTGTTCGCTTTCCCTCAGTCAGCGGTCTGCACGGTTCTCGTAAGGCACCAGCCAGGCGTCCGTCCTATGCCCTCACGGTCCGGAAGCCGCTCATCTCACCGAACCCCATGTCTGCCGTGGCCCCGTTACCCTTGTCGTCGCCGAGGAACATCATGGGCTCCTCGTCCACCGTCAGTGACACGCCCGACCCGCACCGGCACCGCAGGTTGGACGGCGGGCAGTCCTCGTCGATCGTCCTGTGCAGTGCACTCCCGCACCCCGGGCACGTGACGCTCAACTCTATCATCGGATCCTCCTAACCGCACCACTTCCTATGGGCTCAGGGGGCGTGTTCTGTGATTCCGTTTCGCCGCCAACTCCGGCGGACGTAGCGGCCGGACGATGTGCGCAGGCCCCCGCCGCGCACACCGTCTCGGCAACCGGTCTCTCCGGGCCGCGCCGGCAGTCGCCGCCCCCCAGCAGCAGACTCCTTGCCCAACCGTCGCTCGCGCGAAGCTGGGCTTCAGCTATGGACCAGAGAGCCATAAGATCTTCCAGCAGCCGTCGCCGCCTCCTGCGGACGACCATCTCGGCCGCCGACGGTCGGCCCTGTGCAGGACCGGGGCCGCTATCACGACGGGAAAGCAGCGCCTCCATGCGCTTCTCCGTAACGCCCTGCAGCCGCACGAGCATCGCCCGGTGGTGGAGCATTTGCGTCGTCTCCTCGCCGATGCGGCCCGTGCTTTTCAGAGTCATCAGTCCGATTCCTTCCCGACCGTTCCGGCCCATGCGCCGGGCCGTGCGTCGCGCGGTTGCGCACAATGCGTCAACCGTGAACGCCCATGTTAGTCGGGTCCCCGATGGCGGACAATCGGGCCGTCCCCCATATCGGACCGCCCCCGTTCTTAGGCGGGCCTAAGGCGCAGGCTTACCTCCCCCGGCCGCGCCCCTCGCCCGTAAGTCATAGCTCCAGAGACGTCAGCCCCTCGCGCACCGCATACTTCGTCAGATCGGCCACAGAGTCGGTCTGCAGCTTCTGCATGATGTTGCGCCGGTGCGTCTCCACGGTCTTCACGCTGATCTCCAGAATCGCCCCCACGTCCTTCGTCGGCTTCCCCTCGGCGATCAACTGCAGCACCTCGCGCTCCCGCGGCGTAAGCTCGGCAATATGCGAGGGATCGGGCCGACGGTTGGAACGCGGGTAGCCGTCCTGCATCAGCTCCGCAACCGCCGGCGTGATGTACTTCTTGCCCCCGGCTACGTCGCGTATCGCCATCACCAGCTCCTCGAACTCGCAGTCCTTCAGGATGTACCCCGCCGCCCCCGCCTCCAGCATCCGCCCCACGGTCTGGCGGTCCGAATGCATCGACAGCGTCAGCACACGCGTATCGGCGCTCTCTTTCGCTATCAGGCGCGTCGCCTCGGGGCCGTTCAAATCCGGCATGCGGATATCCATCAGCACCACGTCCGGGCGCAGCTCCCTCACCATCTCCACCGCCGTCCCGCCGTCCCCGGCCTCCCCCACGACCTCGATCCCCTTCTCCTGGTCCAGCAGCGACCGCAACCCGGACCGTATCACGCGATGGTCGTCGGCAAGCAGCACGCGTATCCCGCTCAGCCTCATGTGTCGTCCTCTCCACTGGGTCGCGTCCCAATCCATGTTCCCCGCGCGCACCTCGGGAGTTGCCATCTTACAATATACGAGGCGGCAGTCAACACCTCTCTCTCGCGCCATCGGCCCAAATGCGTCTTGGTGCGCCGCGCAAGCCGGCGAGGTGCCATCCTGCAAACCTCGTCTGAACAGTATGTTATGATCGAATGGGTTCGTTTTGCAATCGGGCCGTCTTCCGGCCCGATCCCGCCAACGGACCCGTCGGAGGCCGCCTGCAAATGGGGCATGTCCCGGAAGTCGGGCCCCGGACGGCAGCCGGTCATCCGCCGGACCCCGGCCCGACGGCCGGCGGTCTTTCCGCGGACACCATCCGGCCGGGCGCGGACGGTGCGGGGCCGGATGCGGACAGAGCGGCGGACGCCGCCGGCCGGCGGGCGGACGCCCGCGCGCAACGCGGTCACCCCGGCCAAAAGCCCGACTTCCAGGTCGTTGCATGCGTTCTTGTCCCTGGTGTTCGTCATAGCCTCGTCCTCCCTGCGGGGCTCTGAGAGGGCGAACATTAGTCTTCGCCGGTTCTGCTTCATCGGCGCAGCGGGGCGAGACGCCCCGCTCTACCCATTGCAGGGGTAGCGCGGCCGTCTCGGCCGCTTTGCTGCAACCCGAACAGTGGATTACTTGTGTAAGATCGCTTGGTCGTTGCCGGTGCTGCTCCCGGCAGGCCCTCCTTCGGGACAGCCTCCGGGCTGTTCCGGCATGCAAGAGCCGGCGGGAGTGCCGTGTTCGGGCGTTCTGCCGAGTCCCGCATGCGCGGGACCAGTATACACGTCTTTCCGGAACGCGTGTCCGTTGTGGGCGGTCGTGTACGTTCGTGGGTGGTCATGGGTGGTCATGTCGCGGCTTGCCGGGGGGGCACATCAGGCAGTGGCTTCTGGCGAGAGATGAATCCGGTCCTCCGGGGCGCCACTGTTCCTGAATCGCCCCTGCCGGGGCTCTATTGCAGGGGGCCGGCTTTCCCAGGGCTCCCCCGCTGGCGCGACGGAGTCTGGAGTAGGCCCGCCCGTTGGGGCCTACTCCCAAGCCCCGCGTATGCGGGGCCGTCCTCGGCTACATCTGAATCGCCCCTCCGGGGCTCTATGTCGAGAGGGGCCCGCTTTCCCAGGGCTCCCCCCGCTGGCGCGACGGAGTCTGGAGTAGGCCCGCCCGTTGGGGCCTACTCCCAAGCCCCGCGTATGCGGGGCCGTCCTCGGCTACATCTGAATCGTCCGCCTGCAGCGGACTCTGGGAAGGCTCACAGCATTGCGTATCGGTCACCGCCGTGCAGCCGTTCCGGGTGCCGGCCCGGGGACAGGGATTCCTGCAGAGGCTCCAACGACCCACGGCACCGTGCGAACGTGGCTCGTCGCGCATTGCCGGCACACGGCCGGCATGTATGTGTCGTCTGATCCGTTGCCGTCAGCCCGCGACGCGGGCGGCTGTCGTCGGCCGGCGCCATCGACAGCTTGGGGAGTAGTCTCGAACAAACGGGCCTACTCCACCGTTCACGGCAGAATGGCCGTTGCCGTCCAAAGGGAGCCCCACAGGGGCGAATCAGCATTAGCCGAGGGTGATGGACTCTCGCCATCGGCGAGAGAACGAACCCTGGGAAACCGGTCCCAGTAACAACGAGGAGCCCCGCCAGGGGCGATTCAGCTGGAGAAGTCGCTCTCGATCGGGCCGGTTCGCGAAGGTCATAGGACGGAACGCACCCAAAAGGGGTACTCGTGGTCCTTTGTCTTGACGGCCTCCATTTGCCGTGGATAATGGGCCTCTGTTCCAGGGAGCAGGACTCTCGCCCGCGGCGAGAGGGCAAGCCCTGGGGAACCGACGCCCCCAAACTCCGGGAGGGGCAACACAGGAGGGAGCCGCGCATGCCCCAGACTTTCACCAAACTCACCTACCATTTCGTCTGGAGCACCCATGGCCGCAGGGCCGGGCTTTACGAGGAGATGCGCGCGCGGCTCCACGCCTACATCGCCCAGGTTGTCAACCGGGATTTCGGGCTGGCCCTGGAGGTCGGAGGTGTGGACGACCACATCCATCTTCTGTGCGAGCTGCGCCCGACGGTTGGGATCTCCGAGTTCATGCAGAAGGTCAAGGCCATCTCATCGGGTTGGATGCGACGCGAGTTCGCCCAGCTCACCGATGTTGCGTGGCAAGAGGGCTACGCGGCGTTCACGGTGAGTGCTTCTGCAGTGCCTGCGGTGAGGCGTTACATCCAGCAGCAGGAACGGCACCATAGGGGATTTGGCTTCGACGAGGAGTTTCGGCGGCTTCTTACGAAACACGGAGTTGGGGTTCCGGAGGGAGGGCGGTCCTGAATCGCCCCTCCGGGGCTCTATTGCAGGGGGCCGGCTTTCCCAGGGCTCCCCCGCTAACGCGGGATCGCCCTCGGCTAGCGCTGAATCGTCCGCCTGCAGCGGACTCTGGGAAGCCTCACAGCATTGCGTATCGGTCACCGCCGTGCAGCCGTTCCGGGTGCCGGGAAAGGGGTTCCTGCAGAGGCTCCAACGATGCACGGCACCGTGCGAACGTGGCTCGTCGCGCATTGCCGGCACACGGCCGGCATGTATGTGTCGTCTGATCCGTTGCCGTCAGCCCGCGACGCGGGCGGCTGTCGTCGGCCGGCGCCATCGACAGCTTGGGGAGTAGTCTCGAACAAACGGGCCTACTCCACCGTTCACGGCAGAATGGCCGTTGCCGTCCAAAGGGAGCCCCACAGGGCGAATCAGCAGTAGCCGAGGGTGATGGACTCTCGCCAACGGCGAGAGGACAAACCCTGGGGTCCCGGTGCCAATAACCACCAAGAGCCCCGGCAGGGGCGATTCAGGCCGTGTGGTTTCCAGGTCGCTTGCTTCTGAATCGCCCCTGCGGGCTCTATGTCGGAAAGAGGCCGGCCTTCCGCTCTACGTGTCTTCCTTCTCGGCCGTCAGATCGCTCACCACGGAACCGTAGTGCTCGTGGATCATCTGGCGGTCGAACTCCTGCATCTCCTCCAGCATCGCGTCCTTCTCACCGTCGGAGAAGTAGTCCATCACGGGCAGGAAGAAGTGCTCGTCCTCTTTCTCGATGTGAGTGGGATAGAAAAGCGCAAGCTCCCGCATCGCGACGGCCGCCTCCCGCAGCGCGTGCTCATCGCCCCGCAGATGCCGCTCCGTAGCCGAGACCAGAGTGCCGACCGTCCTCCTGCCGTAGACGTGTTCCTCGATCAACTCCTCCATGGTCCGGCGATGCTCCGGAGTCAGCTCCTTTTCATCGAGCTCCCGAAACAGAATATCTTCCTCTTTGCCGTGATGCGTTTCGTCGGCATAGACCTGGATGAACTCCACGGCCTTGAAGACGAAGCCGGCGTCCAGGGGCCGACCTCTTTCGAGGTCCTCGGTCTCCTGCGCGACCAGCCCCATCAGCCGTTCGATCAGCCGGTGTTCCTTCATCAAAAGCCCTACTGGCAACATGCCTGGCCCCCTTTCTGCCGGTCCGCCATCATTGGACCGGCTCGAAGAGATCTTTCGAGACGCCGCATTCGGGGCAGCGCCACGAGTCCGGCAGATCGGCGAACGGCGTTCCCGGCGGGACGTCCTGTCCCGGATCCCCTTTCGCCGGATCGTAGACGTAGTCGCAGACGGTGCAGCGGTAGCGCATCACTCGCCCCCTGTTTCGCCTCTAAGCGGCCTTACATAAGTGCTGCACTGTTCGGCTTGCAGCAACGCGGCCGAGACGGCCGCGCTACCCGTGTAATGGGTAGAGCTCGGCCCGCTACGTCGATGAAGCAACCCCCGCAATGGGTAGAGCGGGGCGTCTCGCCCCGCTGCGTCGACGAAGCAGAACCGGCG
>CAZZNQ010000069.1:0-21746 GCA_964655775.1 uncultured candidatus Brocadiaceae bacterium
GATAGTACACGCGACGCCTCCCGTGCACAGAACGCGGCGTTACTCGACCTCCTCCAGCCACATGCAATCAACGATCACCTCGTTGCAGGCCGCGGGAACGTTGGCGAAGTAGAATACGTCCCCGTCCTCGGGTGCGAAGGCGCCCATGTCGTAGACGTGCCACTCGCCGTCGCGCGCCTGCTCGGCATCCACCTGGACGCGGGCCGGTGTGCGCCGCGAGCTCGAGCGCCAGACGCCCGCCTGCCAGGCGCGCCCCTCCCCGTCGGGCTTGACGTCGGCCCTGGCGCGCAGGAACAGCCTGTAGCTCTTGCCCGGCGTGAAGTGGTCGGCGTCATCCAGCGCGCAGGTCACCGTCCACGCTATGGTCGGCTGCTTGACGCCCCATCCGTCGCTGGCGCCCTCCGCCTCCGTGTACCATCGTCCTCGCCCGTCGAACTGGCAGCCCTGGATGATACGGACCCTGGACAGATCCTTGCCCCCCAACTCCGGCGGCACCGGGTAGCCGCCGTCCGCGCACTGCGCCGCGTAGTCCTGCAGCCACGCCAGCCAGGGCTCGATGACCTCGCCATCCGCGACGGCGTTGATCCGGTAGTCGTCCACCACCTGTGCGAACCCCCTGGCGATATGCTCGATGTCCAGGCCGCCGGAGTCGGCCACGGCGGCGTCGACCGCCTTCCAGGTCGAGCTGCCGGGCCCGCGTTTAGCCAGCACGTACCACACCGGCATGTGCGCGTGCCGCACGCGCTTCTCCAGTTCGGGGTCGCCCGCAACCGCCTCCTCGGCCTTGCGGAGTGCGACCTCCGCTCGGGCCATCACCTCCGGCGCGATGTACGGGCCGTCCAGCAGGCGGTAGATGCGCATCACGAAATCCGCTCGGCGAGCCGGTTCGTGCATGACGTCGATGTAGTCCAGGACGTGGGGCCCGGCCGCGCCGTAGTAGCCGTTCGCGAATTCCTCGATCAGCTCGCGGCCTTCCAGGTCCGGGTTCCAGAGCGCCTTTGCCATCACCCAGGAACGCAGGCCCACGAACTCCGATCCGCGCGACTTGTGGGCGCCCTGCTCGAACACGCCAAGGGCGCCGTTCTCGGCGAAGAACCGGATGTTCGGCACAACGGAGTCCAGGTTCGGGAACGGCATCAAGTGATGGCGGAAGTTGGTCACGTAGTCCCAGATGTAGAGCCGCGGGCATATCTCGCCCCACCGGGCGAAGTCCTCGCGGAAGGAGGCGTTCACCTCGTTCTCGGCCGTCGCCAGGGGATGGGCGAAGTCGCATTCGATCGAGCAGAGCGTCACGAACACGTTCTCACGCGGGCGGAGCGTCTTCGGCGGCTTGCGCGACCATTCGTAGGCAGCCGTGCAGATGTTCGAGCCGGGGCGGACCTCCTCCACCTCCTCCGCGACGCGGTTGGCGAACCACAGGTTGTGCCCGCAGTGCGATTCCTCCCGCTCGTCGATGGCGGCGCAGTCCTCACACCGGCAGTAGCTGCGGTTGTCCTGCTGGCCTATGACGATGAACCGCGCGCCCGGGTTCTGTTCGTACGACGCCAACACGCCCTTCACCATCGCGTTGATGGTCGCGGGGCTGGTCAGGCAGAGCTGGGCGCTGGTCTTCTTGCCGTTGACCTCCGCCTGCATCTCCGGCGTGATCTCGATGCCGGCCCTCCGAATCGTCTGGTGGCTGCCGTGCACAAGGTTGCCGACAAAGCTGTAGTGGTCGCCGTACTTCTCGGGGGCGTCCGACCACGCCATGCCGTTCAGCTTGTTGCGCGCGCACCAGAGCTGCCCCTCCGGGTCGAACACAAAGCGGTACATCATGTCCCGGTACTCCAGCCTGGGTACCTCGCGCAGGTCCATGCCCGGCAGCTCAAGGCGGTCCAGCTTCGGGATGGTGCTCTCCGTCGGCGTCCACCAGCGGACGCCCAGCTCCTCCAGCAGCGTGTAGACGCCGTAGAGGGTCCCGCGCTTTCGTCCACCGACGATCACCAGGCGGTCGCCGACGGTGCGGATCACATAGCCGTCATCGCCCAGGGAATCGAGGTCGATCTGTACGCCCAAGCTCCGCACACCCTTGCCGTCGCCGATGAGGATCGCCCTGGCCGGAACCGCGCCGTCGTCGTCGCGCACCGGCAGCGTCGCTCCGGTCATCTTGCGCAAGTGCTCGACCAGTTCCTCGGCCGCCCACTGCTCGGACGGGCTCGCCTCGCCGCTCAAGACGATCTGATAGTCGCTCTTGCCGCCGTCAACCAGCGTTGCCGCCTCCGCGTGCAGGGCGCTAGCGCCCATCAACGCCGCCGCAGCTATCGTCATCCACTGCCACATGGTTCGGTCTCCGTGTTACCGTTCCCTGATTCGGGCCCGCAACCTCCAATTGATGACACTGTACTGCAGCCGGCGTTGGCGGTCAAATTGCGGTTCGGGATTGAGCGTGTTGCGGAGACTCCTTCTCTTTGACAGTTCGCGCGGGCGTACCTATAATGTCGTATCTGCTGTGCCATAACGCACGTCGGATGCGTGCCTTGCGCAGCTTCCGTGACGGCGTTTCGGTGTAGGCCCTGTGACGGCACGCGGGTTGCGGCCCGTGCCGCTACTCCCTGGAGAGCAATCTGCCCGTATGCTTATTCTTCCAGCCGTGGACATCGCCAGGGGCAGGTGCGTGCGCCTGTTGCAGGGGCAACCCGAGCGGGAGCAGGTGTACTACGAAAGCCCGGCGGAGGCCGCCGGACACTGGGAGGCGGAGGGCGCCGAGGCGCTGCACGTTGTGGACCTGGACGGCGCATTGGCGGGAGGCGGTCGCAACGCCGGCCCCGTCCGGGAGATACTCGAATCGCTGAGCATACCGGTGGAAGTGGCCGGCGGGCTGCGGGACGAGGAGGCCGTCAGGCAGGTGCTGGATGCGGGAGCGGCGCGCGCCGTGCTGGGCACACGGGCGGCCCGCGAACCGGAATGGGCCGTGGACGTCTGCCGATCGCTTCCCGGACGCATCGTCATCGCCGTGGACGCAAAGGACGGGCGCGTGGCGGTGGAAGGCTGGAAGGAACTGATGCCGTTCGGGCCGGTGGAACTGGCCGAGAAGCTGGCCGCCGGCGAACCGGCCGCGTTTCTTTATACGGACGTGGCGCGCGACGGCATGCTGACCAGCCCGAACTTCGCCGGCGTGGAGGCCCTGCTCAGGGCGACGGACGTGCCCGTGATCGCCTCGGGCGGGGTGTCGCAACTGTCCGACATCCGCAGGCTCGGAGAATGCGGCGCCGATGCCGTCATCATAGGCAAGGCGTTTTACGAGCGAAGATTCACGTTGCCGGAGGCCCTGGATCTGGGCTCCGGATATCCGTCCCGGCTGGCGCCGTCGCCGGCGTAGCGAAGGAGCCGTTGCGAGGGTCTGGGCCGCGCACGGAATTCAGGATAGAACACTGACACCCGGAGGGAACCGATGCCTGAACGCACTCCGTCCAACATCTGCAACGTCGCACTCGTGGGCCACGGCGGCGTCGGCAAGACGACTTTCGTAGACCACCTTCTCCATGCCGTCGGCGCCGGCAAGCGCGCCGGTGACGTCGATGCCGGCTCGTCCCTGAGCGATTACGACCCCGAAGAACGCGAGCGTCACTTCTCGATCAACAGCACCCTCTTCCACTTCGACGCCCACGGGCGGGTGTTCAACCTGATCGACGCCCCCGGCTACCTGGACTTCATCGGCCCCGCCATGGGCGCGCTTCCGGTGGTGGAAACCGCCGTTATCTGCATCAGCGCCAAGGACGGCGTGCAGATCAACACGCGCAACATGTGGACCGCTGCCGGCGAACTCGGCCTGGCCCGGGTGCTGCTGATCACCCGCATGGACGGCGACAACATTCAGTGGGACAACCTGATCGGGGAGATCCAGGAGAGTTTCGGCAACGAATGCCAGTGCGCGTTCCTCCCGGTGGGCCTGGGACACGACTTCAAGGACGTGGTGAACCTGCTGGAGGACGAGTCCGCGCCGGACGGAGTATTGGGCGACTTCGATACGGCAAGGCAGGCCCTGCGCGAAGCGGTGATCGAGTGCGACGATGACTTGATGGAGCGCTACTTCGAGGGCGAGGATATATCTCAGAAAGAGATCATCGCCACGATGCGTACCGCCGTCGCCGGGGGTTCGCTGGTTCCCATCCTCTGTTGCGCCGCCAAGGCCGACATAGGCGTGAAGCAGGCGGGCGCGTTCCTGGCGGGCTGCGCTCCCTCGCCGCAGGAAGGCGCCGTGCGGAAGGCGATCGACGAAGACGGGGGAGAGGTCGAGCTGACGGCCGATCCGGACGGGCCGTTCTGCGCGCAGGTGTTCAAGTCGGTCACGGACGTCCACGTCGGCAAGGTTGCCTACTTCCGTGTCTTCAGCGGCAGCCTGGGCGAGGAGCCGGTCGTCACGCTGACGCGGACGGGCAAGGAGGAGCGGCTCGGGCATATCAACGTGGTGTTCGGCCAGGAGCACGAGGAAGTGCAGGGCGCTGTGCCGGGCGATATTCTCTCTGTGGCGAAGGTCGAGGGGCTTGAGCTGGGCGATACGCTCTGCGATCCGGAGCACAAGCTGACGATGCCGCCGATGGACCTGCCCAAGCCGATGATGTCGCTGGCCGTGGAGCCCCAGAGCCGCGAGGACGAGCAGCGCATCAGCGGCGGGCTGCAGAGCCTGGCCGAAGGCGACCCGACCCTGAGCATCCACCGCGACCAGTACACCGCCGAGCTCGTGGTGACCGGCATGAGCAACCTGCATTTGGAGGTCATGCTCAGCAAGCTGAAACGTCGCCACGACGTGTCGGTGTCGACCCGCGAGCCGTCTATCCCCTACCGGGAGACCGTGACACGCACGGCCGAGGCGCAGTACAAGCACAAGAAGCAGACCGGCGGGCGCGGCCAGTATGGCGAGGTCTATTTGCGCGTGGAGCCGGCCGAGCGGGGGGAGGGTTTCGAGTTCCTGGATGAGATCGTGGGCGGTGTGATCCCGCGGCAGTTCATCCCGGCCGTGGAGAAGGGCATCCGCGAGGTGCTGGACGGTGGCATCCTGGCCGGATACCCGATCGTCGACGTGAAGGCGGCCGTGCACGACGGCTCCTACCACAGCGTCGATTCGTCCGAGGCGGCGTTCAAGATCGCGGGCGCCCGGGCCTTCCAGGCGGGGTTCACGAGTGCGAAGCCCGTGCTGCTGGAGCCGATCGCCAAGATGGCCGTCACTATCCCCTCGGAGTTCATGGGGGACGTGACCGCCAACCTGACCGGTCACCGCGGGCGGATCCTGGGCATGGACCAGGCGGGGGCGCTGCAGGAGATACAGGCGGAGATACCCATGGCCGAGGTGCAGCGCTACAGCACCGAGCTGAAGAGCATGACCGGCGGTGAGGGCAGCTTCACGCTGGAGATGTCGCACTACGCCGTGGTGCCCGCTCAAATCCAGCAGGAGATCGTGGCCCGCAGCAAGCAGCAAGAGGAAGAGTGAGGCGGGTCGGTCGGGGAATCTGAGCAAAGGAGGCTACACGTGAGCGATACGGCCAGAGTAGCCGTCGTGATGGGCAGCAAGTCCGATCTGCCCGTGATGGAGGGCGCGGTGGAGACTTTGGAGGAACTCGGCGTGCCTTTCACGCTTCGGGTCATGAGCGCCCACCGATCCCCCGAGGAGACGGCCCGTTTCGCCAGAGAGGCGGAGGCCGACGGTCTGGGCGTGATCATCGCCGCCGCCGGTGGGGCCGCGCATCTGGCCGGGACGATTGCCGCGCACACGGTGCTGCCGGTGATCGGCGTCCCCGTCCCCACAAGCCGCATGGGGGGCATGGACTCGCTGTTCTCCACGATCCAGATGCCCGGGGGCGTGCCGGTCGCCTGCGTAGGTCTGGGCAAGTCGGGTGCGACGAACGCCGCCGTGCTGGCGGCGCAGATCCTGGCCGAAGCCGATTCCGAACTCCGCGAGGTACTGCGCCGGTACAAGGACGGCCAGTCCGAGCGCGTGCGCTCCCACGATGCAAGCGTCGCCGAGTGGCTTGAGGCCCGCCGCAAGCCGTAATCGCAGCCCCCGCCTTACTTGCAATGACGCCATCGGCTGGCGTAATGTACGGGTAACTCCATAGGAGGGGGAATCATGGATTTCATCGATCTTGTGAAGACGCGGCGCAGCGTGCGCGCGTTCCGGAAGGATCCCATCCCCGAGGGCAAGCTTCAGCGCATACTCGCCGCGGCGCAGCATGCCCCCAGCGCAGCGAATCGCCAACCCCTGAGACTCTACGTTGTGCGGGATGCCGAGCTGCGGGAGAAGATGCTCGAAGTCTACGCGCAGAAGTGGTTCGCGGAGGCGCCGGTTATCATCTGCGTCTGCGCCAAGCCGGACGAGGCGTGGCAGCGGCGCGACGGCAAGAACTACGCCGACGTGGACGCCACCATCGCCATGGACCACCTGATTCTCGCCGCTGCGGCGGAAGGGCTGGGCACCTGCTGGGTGGGCGCCTTCAAGCCAGACCGCCTGCGGGAACTGCTGGAGATTCCGGACGATCTGGAGCCGCTCGCGCTCACGCCGCTGGGCGTTCCGGACACCAGCCCGGACCCCACCCCGCGCAAATCCCTGGACGAACTCGTCGAATACCGATGAAGAAGCTCAAACCACTCAACCTGCTGAACAACAAGGGCCTCTGGCCCGACAAGGTGGCCATCGTCGATGCCATCAAGGAGATCCTCACCCTCGGCAGGTGCCATACGCCGCTTCCCATCCAGGACTTCGGCCGCTACCGGGACAACGAATGGCGCAACGAGAACGAGGAACTCATCCCGTTCCAGAGCGTCGACTGGTACGTCTCGGACGCCATGGACGAGTCTCGGATGCAGGTGGACGCCGCCCGAATCCTGCGCTCTTTCACCAGCGAACCGTGGCGGCGCAGCAACCAGCAGGGCGACCACTACGACCTGTTCGTCATGGAAGAGGACATGTTCGACCCCGACTCGCCCGGTCGGGGGACCGGCCAGGACTACGCGGTCGGCAAGTCCGAACACCTGCGGGCGGCCGTCATCAGCACGCACCGCATCGAGCACATCTGGGGCCTGCCCTACGGATGCCTCAAGACCGAAGTGATGCGACAGATGTGCTTTATGTTCGGTGTGCCCGACGGCCAGCGCGACGACGTCACCGAGGAGGGCCGCAGGATCTACTGCACCAACGTCTGTATCCTGCGCTCGGCGCATGAGGCGCCCGGCGATTGGGAGGCGCTGACCGAGGACCGCATCCGCCACGGCGCCCTGTGTCCGTCCTGCCAGCGCGACCTGCAGCGCTTCTTCGATCTCGCCGCCCAGGAGGGCGCTTAGCCCCCCGCCCACACGGAGAACGGCCGCGCATGCCAGAGGATTCGGTCCGCGATAGGGTCGAGAGCCTGCGGGAGACCATCCGCCGGCACAACCGGCTCTACTACGTCGAGAACCGGCCCCGGATCTCCGACCGTGAGTTCGACGCGCTCCTCGAAGAGCTTCAGCAGCTCGAACGCGAGCACCCCGAGCTGGCTACGCCCGACAGCCCGACCCGCCGCGTCGGCGGCGAACCGCTGGAGGCGTTCGTCTCCGCGGAGCACCTCTCGCCGATGCGCAGCATCGACAACACCTACAGCGAGAGCGAGGTGCGGGAGTTCGACGCCCGCATCGCCCGCCGCCTCGAACCGGACGAGCCGCGCGCCTACGTGGTCGAGCCGAAGATAGACGGCGTCGCCATCAACCTGATATACCGCGACGGTGTGCTGGCCCAGGCCATTACGCGCGGAGACGGCCGCCGCGGGGACGACGTCACCGCCAACGTTCGCACCATCGGCGTCATTCCCCTGCGCCTGCAAGCTCCGGAGGACGACGGCTTCGCCGGCTGGTCGGGAAGCGAGATGGAGGTGCGCGGTGAGGTTTACTTCCCGCTGAGCGATTTCGGCAAACTCAACGAAGCCAGGCTGGCGGCGGGCGAGCAGCCGTTCGCCAATCCCCGGAACGCGACAGCCGGTTCGCTAAAGCTCCTGGACTCCCGGATCACGGCCGAGCGCCCCCTCAGCGCATTCATTTACGAGATCGGCCGCTGCACCGGCGTGGCCGCGCCGGGGACGCATTGGGAACGGCTGGCCTGGCTCGAGCCGATAGGCTGTCGAACGAATCCTGAAGTCACCCGCTGCGAGGACATCGACGCTGTGCTTCAGCAGTGCGAGAGCCGGCAGGAGCGCCTGGGCGAACTCGACTACCCCGTCGACGGCCTCGTGGTCAAGATCGACAGCATCGAGCAGCGCGAGCGGTTGGGCGCCACCTCCAAGGCGCCGCGCTGGATGATGGCCTACAAGTTCGCCGCGGAGCAGCAGGTCAGCGAAGTCCTTGACATCGAGGTGAACGTCGGCAAGACGGGCCAGCTCACGCCGGTGGCTGTCCTCGAACCGGTCCAGCTCTCGGGCACCACCGTCCGGCGCGCGTCTCTGCACAACTTCGACGAGCTGGAGCGCAAGGACGTGCGGATCGGCGACCGCGTGCTCGTCGAGAAGGCGGGGGAGATCATCCCGCAGGTGGTGAAGGTCGTGACGGAGCTGCGTTCCGGCGACGAGGCGCCGTTCCCCCGGCCGGAAGCGTGCCCGGCCTGCGGCGGCGCGGTCCGGCAGGATGCGGACGGCGTCTACATCCGTTGCACGAACCCCCGCTGCCCGGCACAGCTCGTGGGTCGCGTCACCCACTTCGCCGGCCGCGCGGCGATGGATATCGAGGGGCTGGGCGAAGCGCTCGTACACCAGCTTGTCGATACCGGACTGGTTAGCGACGTGGGCGACCTCTACAGCCTGACCGAGGAGCAGGTCGCCGAACTGGAGCGCATGGGCGAGAAGTCGGCTAGGAACCTCATCAAAGGTATCAAGGAGAGCGAGGGTCGCGGGCTGGCACGGTTGCTGTTCGGGCTGGGCGTGCCGAACGTGGGCGCGCATCTCGCCGACGTGCTGGCCCGGAACTTCGCATCGCTCGAAGATCTGCGGGAGGCGAGCGTGGAGAGGCTCCAGGAGATCGAGGAGATAGGGCCCGTTGTGGCCGAGGGCGTCGTCGAGTTCCTCAAAGCCGACGCCACGCAGCATGTGGTGCGCAAACTGACAGAGGCCGGCGTGGACACCGCCTCGCACCGGCAGACCGTGCGCGAGAACGCCATGGTGTCCGGCAAGACGTTCGTGCTCACCGGCGCGCTCGCCGGCGGCACGCGCGAGGAAGCCGCGGAGCGCATCCGGGCCCAGGGAGGGCGGGTCACCGGGAGCGTCAGCGGGAAGACCGATTACCTGGTTGCGGGCGAGAACCCCGGCAGCAAGCTCCGGAAGGCGGAGGAACTGGGTGTGCGTGTGCTGACCGAGGATGAGTTCGAAGGTGTTCTGAGCAGCGCAGGGCTGCAGTGAGCGACTGACAACGGAGGACGGATGCGGCTATCGGCGGACAGCATACTTTTCGGGCTGGACATTCTTCGGCAGACGGACATGATGCCCACGGAACTGGCCGCCTACCTTCGGGACGCCGCCCGGTTCACACCGGCCGGGCAGTTGGCCGTGCTGCAGGAGAAGATCATCCGGAATCGTCGCGACCTGACGGCGGACGTTGAGCGACATGCTGCGCCCCCCTATGCGCCCATGAGCTGCGCCGCCTGCCGCCGCGTGTTCAGGGCCCGGATCGGCGATGCGTCGGCGGAGTCCGACTGCCCCGTCTGCGGCGAGCCGATGCGGCCCCGGGCGGAGGTGCTGCTTCTGCGCCGGCCCGAGGAGCCCAAACGGCGCGCAGCGGAGGCGGAGCCGGTCTACGGTGCGGACTCCATGGGCCGCATCGGCCATTTCGAGGTGCTCGCCCTGATCGGCAAGGGCGGGGCGGGCAAAGTCTATCGCGTCCGGAATGTGCGCTCGGACCGCATCTCGGCACTGAAGGTGCTTGATTTCCAGCCGTTGGAGCCCGTGGCGGAGACGTTCGCCCGTCTGCGCAAGGAGTCGCAGGCCGCCGCGCGCGTCTCCCACCCCAATATCGTGCGCGTGCTGGACATGGGCGTCGCCGAGGGTCTGCCGTTCGTCGAGATGGAACTGGTGCAAGGGGGTTCGCTGCGCCGGCGCGTGCAGAGCGAGGGCGCCCTGCCCGCCGAGGAGGCATGCGAGATCGTGCTCGGCGCGCTGGCCGGACTGGCCGCCGTGCACGCGGCGGACATCGTCCACGGCGACATCAAGCCGGGAAACGTATTGCTGGAGATGGGCGTCAGGCCAAGGCTGGCCGACTTCGGCGTCGCCCGTTTCCTGGAGGAGACCACCTCGCTCATGTCGGCGAGCCACACCATCGGCTCGCCGCACTTCATGGCCCCCGAGCAGTGGCGCGGCGATCCGCTCACGCCGCGCACGGACCTGTATGCCATGGGCCTCGTTCTCTACTATGCGCTGACGGGCCAACCACCGTATGCGGACGCCCGCGGCCCGGCCCTGATGTACAGGCATCTCCACGAGCCGCTCGTTTCGGAGGCGGCCCTCTCGCGCCGCATCCCGAAGGACATTGCGGACGTCATTCGCAGGGCTTCGCGCAAGATGGAGTCGGAGCGGTTCCGGAGCGCCGAGGAGTTCGCGGACGCGCTCGAACGTGCCTGCGGTTCCCTCTAAAAGGCCGCGTCGCCTTCCTCACGTGCATTCCTGGGCTATCCAGAATGCCGTGTTCTGTGCGAACAGAAGTGTGACGACAAGGAGACAGAGAATCCTGACAAAGTAGCCGAACGTCCTGTCGCTGGGCTGCTGTTCATGCACAAACCAACTGTAACCGGCGGCGCAGCCCAGAATGAACGAGCCCAGGGGAGTGCTGTTGGAGAATGTCCCGGTTGGAGCCAGCATGAGGCCGTGAAGAATCACGCTCACAAAAACGACCCAGCCGACCCGAGCCGTGGGTAGGACCTTGGGATCGTATATGTCGATCATTCGTCCTCCCCAACCATTCTCAGCATCGCGCATCTGACGCCGTCAGAATGCCTTCCCGCTGTCGAGCAGCACGGTAACCGGGCCGCGGTTCACCAGCGAGACGTCCATCATGGCCTGGAAGACGCCCGTGGCGACGTCCAATCCTCCCTCGCGCAAGAGGTCGACGGTGAGTTCGTAGAGCCGGTTCGCCTCGTCGGGGTCCGCGGCTTGAGTGAAGGACGGTCGCCGACCCTTGCGGCAGTCGCCGTAGAGCGTGAACTGCGAGATCATGAGCACCGACCCGCCCACATCGTGCACGCTCAGGTTCATCAGGCCCTGCTCGTCGCCGAAGATCCGCAGTCCCGCGACCTTCCGGGCGATGTAGCGCGCGTCCGCCTCGGTGTCGCCCTCGCCTACTCCCAGCAGCACCAGCAGGCCGTTGGCCACCTGTCCCACCGTCTCGTCGTCCACAGACACGCTCGCCTCGGACACCCGCTGCACGACGGCCCTCATCGCGCGCCCCCCTCGGCCATCTGGAGCAGCTTGCGGTGCAGCGACGGGATGCTCTGCCGGTGATCGACCCGAAAGTTGAACCCCTCTCCGCCCAGCGACACGGGCCGCCGCACGACGTTCTTGCCCGGCCGGAAGTAGTAATCGTCGATGTCGGTGCGCAGATCGAACGAAGCCGTGTAGAGCGGGGCGACCGGAAACCCCAGGTTGCGGCAGATGCTCAGGGCCTTGAGGAAGACCTCGGGCAGGATGACGGCCGAGCCGAAGTTCAGCATCGCTCCACCGGACAGGGCGGACACCGTCTCCGCGTAGAGCTTGAAGTCGCGGTGCGAGGCGGCGCCGGTCCGGCCGCCGTCGAACGTCGGATGCTGGTGGATGATGTCCGTGCCGATGGCGACGTGAACGGTGGCCGGTACGTCGCACTCGAAAGCGGCGCAGAGCACGCTGTACTCGCGGTGGTTGAGCCGTTCCTCGCTGATCCGCCGGCCTACGGCCTTCCCAAAGCCCTCCGAGGTGGCGTTGACCGTTTCATTGATGAAGCGTCCCGTCTCATCGGCCATCCCGAAGGAGCCGTCCTCGATGCTGTCCGCGACGTCCTCGCTGGTCTCGCCGATCAGGGCGATCTCGAAGTCGTGTATGACGCAGGCGCCGTTCATCGCCAGGTGGCTGATAAAGCCCCGCCGCATCAGGTCGCACAGGAGCGGCCCCAGCCCGCACTTGATGACGTGCGCGCCCATCTGCAGCAGCACCTTCCGCCCGGCTCGCGCCGCGTCGAAGACGATGCCGCACAGCCTGCTGAAATCGTCGTTCTCCCACGTGACCTTGGTCGTCTCCGGGAGGGCCAGGTCCTCCAGGTGCACCAGGTTCTTGCGCTGGGAGATCGGGTACGTCTTCACCTTGCTCAGGTCCAGCACGGTCGGTTTCCTCTTGCAGGCTCTTGCCGCAACCATACAATAGGAGCGATTATAGGACGCGCGCTCGCGGCGATTCAAGCAAGCGGATGCCGCCGCGTGCGTCCCGGCAAGCGCAGACCAGATCCGGTGCCTAAGATGCCCAAGAAGCCCGCCATTATGATAATCGATGACAAGGCCAGCATGCTCAAGATGTTGGGCAACCTGCTGGACGACGATTACGACGTCGCCACCAGCGCGTCGGCGGAGAGGGCGCTGCGGATGTTGCGTGACCGGCCGGCGGACGTGGTGCTGACCGATATCCGCATGCCGGAGATGGACGGCATGGAACTGCTGACCGCCGTCAAGAAGGACTTCCCGCAGGTGGAGGTCATTCTGATGACGGCCTTCGCCACCGTCGCTCAGGCGGTGGAGGCGGTGAAGAACGGCGCCTACTATTACCTGACGAAGCCGTTCGAGCCGGACGAACTGAAGATAACGCTCGAAAAGGCGCTGGAGCGCAAACAGCTTCGCGAGGAGGCCCAGGCGCTCAAGGAACAGGTCGAGCGCAAGCACGGCTTCCCGAGCATCGTTGGCGAGAGCGAACCCATGAAACGGGCGTTTACACTGGCCCGAAAGGCGGCGGAGACGGACTGCACGGTGCTGCTCAGCGGCGAGAGCGGCACGGGCAAGGAGGTTTTCGCCCGCGCCATTCACCACTCCAGCGAGCGCAGCTCCAGGCGTTTCGTGGCCATCAACTGCGGCGCAATGCCCAAGGAACTCATCGAAAGCGAGCTTTTCGGCCACGTGAAGGGCGCCTTCAGCGGCGCCACGCGCGACAAGCCCGGCCTCTTCATGGAGGCCGACGGCGGGACGCTGTTCCTGGACGAGATAAGCGAGTTGGACGCCGAACTGCAGGTGAAGATCAACCGCGCCATCCAGGAACGCGAGATCCGGCGCGTGGGAGACACGGTGGACGTGCCGGTGGACGTGCGCATCATCGCCAGCACCAACCGCGACCTGAAAACGGCGCTGGAGGAGGGACGTTTCCGGGAGGACCTCTATTACCGGCTGAACGTCTTCCCAATTGAACTGCCCCCGCTCAGGAGCCGTGAGGGCGACATTCCGGTCCTGGTGGACCATTTCCTGAAGGAGTTCGCCGGGGTGGATGCGGATGCCTACGAGGTTGAACCATCGGCGATGGAGATGCTCATGAACCACTCCTGGCCCGGCAACGTGCGCGAGCTGCGGAACGCCATCGAGCGGGCCGTCGTACTGTGCGAGGACAGGACGATAGGGCGCTCCCTTTTCTCCTTTCTGGACACTTCCGACGAGGCAACCGGGCGGGATGTTTCCGCCCTGGCCGTGTTGCCCTACCGCGAGGCCATGGACAAGATGAATCTGGATTGCCAGCGCGATTACCTCATGGCCGTGCTGAAGCGGTTCGGCGGAAACGTCACCCACGCGGCCAACCATGCCGGCATCGAACGCGAGAGCTTCCACCGGCTCATGCGCAAGTGCGGCATCACGAGCGACGATGCGAAGAAGGAACTCGCCACCGAATGACGTTAGCCGCGTCCCTGCAGTCGCCGGTGGCAGGCAACTGACTACATTGAGCGATTCGAGGTGCACGGGCGGACGCCCGTGCTCTTTTGCCTTGGAGGAGTCGGGAATGCGAGACGGTATCGGACGTGTAACGGTTCGCGGTCTGTTGTGGCTGGCGCTGCTGGGCACGCTGAGCCAGGCCGTGGCAGGCGAGGTTCGGAAGGTCGCGACGACGACGTCGGCCGGCACGGCCTTCCAGAAGGGCATGGGCGCATGGGACGTTCGCATGTCGGCCGACGGCGCAGGCGTGACGCTTCGCGATCACGTCCTGATCGAGGACGACGGTCCCGGCATCGGCAGCGATGCTCACTGGCTCCAGGCCAACCGCGCACCGACCGCGGAGGTTACCGCCGACGCCCTGGCCATGAAGCTGCTCATGGTGGACCGGCCCAGTGCCGATTGGGCGCGCCTGATGGTCCCGCCCGGGGTGCTCATCGAGCTGAACGGCAAGAAGCTGCCCGAGCCGGCATCCGGCAGGTATCCCGAGATTCCCGTCGACTACCTGCAGGAGGGCGAGAACCGCGTGGTGCTGAGCGCCGAGCCGGGCGAACCGGTCACGCTGAAGATCGCGCGCCGCGAGGACATCCTGGAGAACTCACCGGAGCGCGCCGGCGACCCGCCGCGGAGCTTCTACAGCCCGGACGGCGGCGACACGTGGGAACCCGTGGACGGGGAGTACATGGTCCGCATCGTCCTCAGCCAGTACGCACCGGAAGGGCGGCTCGTCTCCCCCGTGATCGAGGCATCGGGTTCGGAGTTGACGGCCCCGCTCCCGCCCGTCTCCGTTCGCTCGGTGAGCGTTGATTGGGACGGCGACGTGCCGCCGGAGACCTCCCTGCAGTTGCAGGTGCGAACGGGGCCCTGTCCGGTATACGACGATGCCCGATGGACCGAGTGGCGCGAGCCGGGCACGTCGGTTCCGGCGGGACACCGCTACGTCCAGTGGCAGGCCCGACTCGCCACGTCCGACCCGCTGAAGACACCGGTCCTCCGGAGCGTGACGATGACCGCCGAGGTCTCGGCCGGCGGCACTCCCGCATGGGCTCAGAAGGTGGAGGTCGGCGACGTGCGGAACGACGACATCCTCTACACGTCCATTCCGTACGCCTACGAGGATTACCTTCATCCCCGCCTGGTGGAACTACGCGAGAAGTACAAGCTGGACGACGTGGTCGCCGAAGGCAAGAGCGAGTTGGAGAAGCTGGTGCTCTTGCGCGACTGGGTCGCCCACCAGTGGCGCTACGACCCGCCGACGGAACACTACCCGGCCTGGGACGCGCACGAGATCCTTTCACTCAAGTACGGGTTCTGCGTTCAGTACGCCATCGTCTATATGCAGTGTTGCCTGAGCATGGGATACACGACGCGGTTCGTCTTCGGGTATCATCCGGGCGTAATGGGCGGCCACGAGGTGTGCGAGGTATGGTCGAACGAACTCGGTAAGTGGGTGCTGATGGATGCCAATGCAAACCACCATTTCGTGGACCCCGAGACGAACCGGCCACTGAGCATGCTGGAAACGCACGACCGGATGGTCACGTCCTATTACGGGGATAAGATGATCACTCCGGACAATAAGCCCGCCGGCCCGGTCGGTTCCGGCGAAGTGGCCATATGCTGGCGTCGCCAGATGGAACCGGCGGAGACCCACGAGGACGGCCAGGAGCTCAGCCGCTGGCCTCGCTATGCCAAGTGGGCGGTGATACGCATGATGCCGCGCAATGACTTCTACGCCCGGCCGCATCCCGTGCCCAAGACCCAGGGCGCCCATTGGGATTACAGCGATTTCTGGGTCTGGGAGGACGCCCAGACGCCGCCGTCCTACAACTACCGTTACCGCTACCGCACGGGCCGCCGCGCGGACTGGGAGTGGACGGTCAACACCGTGCGTTTCGATGCCCTGTTGACCGATGAACCCGGCGTGGTCCGGCTTCAACTCGGCACCGTGGCGCCGAACCTGGATACGTACCTAGTTCGGTTCGGCGACGGCGAGTGGCAGCCGACCGATGAGACGGTGGATTGGCGGCTGAAGCCCGGCCGGAATCGCGTGGAGATGCGGGTGCGGAACACGGCCGGCGTGATGGGCCGCATCGCGCACATGGAACTTCAATACACCCCGTAACGTCGACCCGGGGCTGAAGCAAGGAGCTGCAATGACGATTCGGACGATTGGCGTATGGTTGTTGGGACTGGCGGCGCTGGCTTCGGCCGTGCCGGTGTCTGCTGCGGAGGCCGAACCTACGGTTCGGGTGCTGAACTGTGACCTTCTGGCCCTGGAGAAGGTGGAGGAGGACGCTGCGGCGCCGGGCGCGCCCGGGCCGGTCAGCATCGTCGGCGCGCGCAACGGCCATTGCTCGGGCAAGGTGCTGGTCAGCGGGGACCCCACGGTCGACGAGCTGGAGGCGACCGTCAGCGATCTTGCGTCCGACCGGTCAACCATACCGGCAAGCGCCGTCTCGGTCCGTTACGGCGCCGCCTGGCAGGGCATGCCCGGCTGGTATTGCCCTGCCGGTCTGGACATCCTCCTCGAGGAGCCGCCGTCCGGCGCGCCCCTCGTCTCGGTCTGGGTGACCGTTCATGTTCCTGCGGATGCCGCGCCCGGCCTTTACGAGGGCACCCTGCGAATCCGCGCATCCGGGCTGCCGGCCGTCGAAATGCCGATCCGCCTGGACGTTAAGGACTGGACGCTTCCGGACACGGACGACCACCGGGCCTGGGTCGAACTGATCCAGTCGCCGGACACCCTCAGCGTGGAATACGGCGTGCCGCTCTGGTCCGAAGAGCACTGGAAGCTGATCGGCGAAGCCATGGACCTGATCGGCGGCACCAGCAGCCGCGTCGCCTACATCCCGCTGATCGCCCACACCAATATGGGCAACGAGGAGTCCATGGTGCGCTGGGTGCGCAAGGGCGACGAATCGCTCGAATGCGACTTCTCCATCATGGACCGCTACCTGGACATGTTCGAGGAGCGGATCGGCAAACCGAAGGTCGTCTGCTTCTGCGCGTGGGACGTCTACCTGCGCCCACCCAAGGAGGAACCCGCCGAACTGCCCGAGGAACGGCGCGGACACAGCTACTTCGAGTGGGTCAAGGCCATGGAGGAGGCGCGCTGGGCGCTTCGGGACAAGGGTCCGTACGTGACGTTCCTGGACCCCGTAACCGGCGAGACCGCCAACGAGTATCTGCCGCGCTACGAGGACTCGCTGAGCGCCGATCTCTGGAAGCCGGTCTACGCCGAACTGCGGGAGCGCATGAGGGCGCGCGGCCTGGAGGACGCGATGGCGCTGGGCATGCTCACGGACACCTACGCCACAAAGGAGCAGGTGGCATTCCTGGACGGGGTGTCGGGCGGGCTGCCGTGGGTGCTGCACACGCACGGCGGCTCCCACGTGCAGCCGCGCGTGTATGATATCGCGGACGTCATCTACACCACCTACGTCTGGAACATCGAGGTGACGCTGAACCCCGAGCTGGGCAGAACCTACGGCTGGCGCCGCCCCGAGCTGATCGCCGCCCACTACCGTCTGACCGGCGTGAACCGCATGCTCCCGTCCCGAGTGCGCGGGCTCATCGAAACCAACATCACCGGCAACCAGCGGGGCGTGGGCCGCATCGGCGGCGACTACTGGTGGTCGGTCAAGGACAAACGCGGCCGGCGTTCGGGAACCGTCAACGACCGCTACCTGGAGGGCCAATGGCGTAACCTGGACATCAAGGCCTCCGTGCTCGGCCCCGGCCCGGACGGCCCCGTGGCGACGGCCCGCTACGAGTATCTGCGCGAGGGCGCGCAGGAATGCGAGGCGCGCATCTTCCTGGAGAGCGTTCTGCTGGACGACGCGCGACGGGCCCGGATAGGCGAGGATCTGGCGACGCGCTGCCAGGATCTGCTCGACCTGCGTCAGCGTGCGCTTTGGAAGGCGCGCGGCCTGAGCGACGAGGTGATCGCAGAGCACGGCCCGACCAGCGGATACTGGCGCATCCTCGAGCCGGACGAAGACGCCGGCCAGGCGTGGTTCGTCCAGTCGAACTGGCAGAAGCGCACGGCAGAACTGTTCGCCCTCGCCGGCGAAGTCGCCCGGAAGCTGGCGCGGCCCTGAGTCGCGTCAGCGGGCTTCGTTCGCTCAGGCGTATCGGTGCCCGCGCCCGCGGAACTTCACTTCCTCGATCAGGCAGTAGAGCACGGGCACGGCGAACACCGACACCAGGACCACAAGCATGCCGCCGAAGGACGGTATCGCCATCGGCACCATCACGTCCGCGCCGCGGCCGGTCGAGGTGAGCACGGGCAGCAGCGCCAGGATGGTGGTGGCGGACGTCATCAGGCAGGGGCGAATCCTGCGCACCGCGCCGGCCACAGTCGCCTCTCGGATGTCCTGGATGTCGGCTATCTCCAGCCGCTCGAAGCTCTGGTCCAGGTACGTGGCGATCACCACGCCGTTGTCGGAAGCGATGCCGAACAGCGCGAGGAAGCCCACCCACACCGCGATGCTGAGGTTAACGGTGCCTATCTGGAAGAGATCGCGCATATTGACGCCGAAGACGGCGAAGTCCATGAACCAGCCCTGACCATAGAGCCATAGCAGCACGAATCCGCCGGCCCAGGCGATGACGATGCCGCTGAAGACCAGCAGCGTCGTCGGCACGGACTCGAAGTGGAAGTAGAGGATCATGAATATGATGAACAGCGCCAGGGGGAGGACGACCGTCATCGTCTTCCGCGCGCGTATCTGGTTCTCGTAGGTGCCGGCGAACTGGTAGCTCACTCCGGCGGGAACGGCGAATGTCCCCCTCTGTCTTTGTGATTCCAGATACGCCCGCGCTTCCTCGATGACGTCTACCTCGGCGTACCCGGGTTTCTTGTCGAACAGCACGTAGCTTGTGAGGAACGTGTCCTCACTCTTGATGCTTTGCGGACCGCGCACGTAGCGAATCTCCGCAAGCTGTCCCAGGGGAATCTGCGTGCCGCCCGGGGCGGGAACCAGGATGTCACCCAGCCTGTCTATGCGGTCGCGAAGCTCGCGAAGGTAACGCACGCGGACGGCGAAACGCTCGCGTCCTTCGACGGTCGTGGTCACGGTCCGGCCCCCGATGGCCACCTCGATGACGTCCTGAACGCGTCGGACGGCGATTCCGTAGCGGGCGATGGCCTCGCGGTCGATGTCGATCTCGATGTAGGGCTTCCCGACGACACGGTCGGCGATCACGGCGGAGGCGTCGACACTGGGCACCTCCTTGAGCAGCCGTTCAATCTCCAGGCCCACGCTCTCGATGGTAGCCAGATCCGGTCCCTTCACCTTCACGCCCATGGGCGCCCGCATGCCGCTCTGGAGCATGACCAGGCGCGCTGCGATGGGCTGGAGCCTGGGGGCGGAGGTCGTTCCCGGAATCCGTGCGGCTTCCACAATCTCGTGCCAGATGTCGTCTGGGGACCGGATGCTATCACGCCACTGCCGGTAGGGAAGCCCGGATTCATCCGGAATCAGTTCGCCGCGTTCGTCGCGCAGGAACTCGTCCGAGTCATGGTCGTACCGGTAGCGTATGCGCCGGCCGTCGGCGTCGGTGCGGTACTCGGTCTTGTAGCTGATTATCGTCTCGATCATGGATACGGGCGCGGGGTCCAGAGGGCTCTCGACTCGCCCGATCTTTCCGACGGCGGACTCGACCTCCGGTATGGCATTGATGGCCATGTCCTGCTTGGCCAGCACGTCCAATGCCTCGCCGATGCTGGCATGCGGCATGGTCGTGGGCATCAGCAGGAATGAGCCCTCGTCCAGGGGCGGCATGAACTCCTTGCCCAGGCCCGGGAAGAGGTCCGCCATGCGCCCCCACGCCTTCGTGTCCCTGATCCCGTTGCCGGGCAGGAACGCAAGGGTCTTCTCGAACCCCAGCCACGCCATCGCGCCGAGCACCAGCAACAGGAGCGGGATGCAAAGAAACAGGATCTTGAATCGCAGGCACACGCGCAAGATCGGCTCGTAGAGGACCCGCAGGGCGTAGAAGAACCCGAGCAGACCGGCCACCAGAACGCCGACGAAGAACAGGTTCCGGGTCAGGCCCCGCTCCGGGCCCAGCGGCTCCCAGTGTTCTGTGAGCAGAACGCCCACAAGCACCACCACGGCTGCGCTCGCGACCCACGGCCCCACCTTGCTCAGTCGAGGGAGAGCGTTGACGGCGAGCAGGCAGTAGATGCCGATGCCCAGCAGCGCGCCGCCGGCGATGAACCAGCCCGGCCATATCATGAGAACCGCGCCGGCAACGGTAAGGCAAACAAGGCTGATATTCTTCACCATGCGGGATCTGATCTCGCGCGCGAAGAGCACGTAGGCACCCGGTGGGACGATGGCGAGCGCCACGACGACGGAGCTGATCAACGCGAACGTCTTGGTGAAAGCCAGGGGCTTAAAGAGCTTGCCCTCCGCCCCGGACATGGCGAACACCGGCAGGAAGCCGACCACGGTGGTTGCTACCGCCGTCAGCACGGCGCCGCCCACCTCGCTGGTGGCCCGGTACACGATGTCCAGACGGCTGTCGCTCGGACTGGCGTGCTCCAGATGCCGCAAAGTGTTCTCGCAGACGATGATGCTCATGTCCACTATGGTGCCGATCGCGATGGCGATGCCGGACAGCGCGACGATGTTGGCGTCCACGCCCAGCATCCGCATCGCGATGAAGCATATGAGCACGGCCAGCGGCAGGGCGGCGCTGATGAGCAGCGAACTGCGCAGGTGCAGCACGGAGACGACCACCACAATGATGGTGATGAGTATCTCGGCGGTGAGGGCGGAGCTCAGAGTCCCCAGCGTCTCGTAGATCAATCCCGTACGGTCGTAGAACGGCACTATGGTCACGCGGCTGGCGGTCACCCACGCGGGCCGCTCCTCCGCTTGCGTCTGCCTGAACCACTCGCGCCACGCTTCCTGGTTGAGGTCGGGTCCCGTGAACGCCTTGAAGCCCTGTTCCCCGGCGAACGCCTCGACCCGTTCGCGGGTGACGGCGTTCCAGTCGATCACCGCCTTCGTCGGCAGTCCCGGAGCGATTTCGGCCATCTTGGCCTTCACGTTCTTGATCGCTTCGAGCGGGTTGAACCCGTAGCGGACGACGACCACACCGCCGACCGCCTCCGCGCCGTCTTTGTCCAGCGCTCCGCGTCGCGTTGCAGGTCCCAGCCCCACGTGCGCCACGTCGGCGACGCGCACCGGCACGCCTTCCCGCGCCTTTATCACGGTCTTCTCGATGTCGCCGAGCCTCTCGATGAAGCCAAGCCCGCGGACGACGTACTCGACGCTGTTCAGCTCAAAGGTGCCGGCGCCGACGTCCAGGTTCGAGGCCTTGAGGGCCGCGACCACATCCTCCAAGGTCACACCGTAGGCCCGCATCGCGTCCGGATCCAGGTCCACCTGGTATTCCTTGACGAATCCGCCGACGGAGGCAACCTCGCTGACGCCGCGGGCGGACATCAGCGCGTAGCGGACGTTCCAGTCCTGCACGGTGCGCAGTTCGTCCGGATCCCATCCGCCGGCCGGGTCGCCGTCCGGATCGCGCCCCTCCAGCGTGTACCAGAACACCTGGCCCAGGGCGGTGGCATCCGGGCCGAGTGTGGGTTGGACCCCTTCGGGCAGCGATCCCTGCGGCAAGCTGTTCAGCTTCTCCAGGACGCGGCTGCGGGACCAGTAGAAGTCGACATCCTCGCTGAAGATCACGTAGATGGACGAGAACCCGAACATGGAGTTGCTGCGTATAGTCTTGACGCCCGGGATGCCCAGCAGCGAAACCGTCAGTGGATAAGTTATCTGGTCCTCGACGTCCTGAGGCGACCGTCCCATCCACTCGGTGA
>CAZZNQ010000070.1:0-21304 GCA_964655775.1 uncultured candidatus Brocadiaceae bacterium
GAGCAGCTCATCCTGGAGGAGGTGCGCAACGCGCTACTGAACCTGGAGGACGCCAGGGAGCTGATCGAGTCCCAGCGCCTCAACCTGGAGCAGGCGAACGAGGCGCTCAGGCTGGTGGAAACCGGTGCGCGGGAGGGCGTCAACACTGAACTGGAAGTCTTGGACGCGCGTTCCGCGCTGACGCGGGCTCGGGGCCTCTATTACCAGGCTCTTCACGCGCACACCGTGGCGCGCCTGAGCCTGCAGCGGGCCACCGGCATGATCGGCCCTGAGCCGGGCCACATCGTTGCCGCGGATGACGCGTCCCGGCGGACCGCGGGGAACCTGCCGGCAGAGAGTGAACACACACCGGCTCAGGCCGAGACCGGGGAACGGGAGGACGAGAGATGACGAGGTCCCTGGTAAAGGGCGTTGCGGCCGTGGTGGTCCTGCTGCTTCTGGCAGCCGTGGCGGGCATGCTGGTGCTGCTGCGGTTGGGTGAACCGGAAGCGCTGACCGCCAGTATCGAGAAGATCCACGAGACCGAAGGCATGCCGGTGGACGTCGTGCAGACGCAACGCGCCGACTTCACCGATTATCTGAACTGCGACGGCGATGTTACGGCCTACGTTCGCTCCGTGCTGCGCGCGAAGATCGCGGAGGTGGTGGAAGAGGTGGAAGTGCGGGCCGGCGAGAGCGTCTCGGAAGGCCAGGTTCTGGTGGAGTTCCGCACCACGGATCTGGAGGAGAGCGTGCGCGCAGCCCAGGCCGCCTACGACGAGGCGAAGAACAACTACGACCGGTTCGTATCGCTGCTGGAGGAGGAAGTCATCTCCGAGGACCGGCTGGAACAGATGAAGACGGCGATGGAGAGTGCAGCGGCCGCGCTCAGCGCCGCTCAGTCCAGGCGAGGCTTCGCCGAGGTGCGCTCACCGATAGACGGGGTGGTGGAGAATCGTTACGTCGAACCGGGTGAGTTCAAAGGGCTCGGAGACGAGCTGCTGACCATCGTCGACCTGGAGACGGTGGAGGTGCGCGCACTTGTCCCGGAGGGAGACGTGGACCTGCTCTATCCGGGCAAGGCGGGCTGGGTGCGGGTCGACCCCGACGGCGAGTGGTTGGAGGGAAAGGTGGAGCGGATCAGCCCGTCCACAACCGATCCGAACCGTTTCTTCGACGTTCATGTGCGGATCGCCAACCGAAAGACGCCGGAAGGCACCTGGCTGATGCGGCCGGGCATGTACGCGGATGTGCGGTTCGTGCGGGGCACCGTACCGAACGCCCTGGCCGTGCCCGACAAGTGCATCCGCTTCGAGGGCAACACGCGCGTCATCTACGTGGTGAGGGAAGGGACGGCCCGAGTGCCCGTGCAGCAGGCCCAGCCGGCCTCGCCTCAGAAGGAGGACGCAGAGGACAGTTTCGAGGCGCGCATGGCCCGCGGGTGGGCTAAGCTGCGCAGCGGCGTGCAGGGGGACAAGGCCGGCGAGGCGGGCGGCGAAGAAGGCGATTACGAAATGGTCCCGGTGCTGAGGGCGCATCGGCTCACCGTCCAGGAAGGTCTCCGGAGAGAGGGGCTGGTGCAATTGCCGGATGCGGACTTGTCCGACGGTGATCGCGTTGTCGTCAACCCGGCGGACAGGCTCCGTGACGGCGCCGTGGTCAAGATCAGGAAAGGCGCTTAGGGCATGGGCCTGATCGAGACCCTCATCCGGCGTCGCGTCCTCACCACGGTGCTGGTGCTCATTGCCGTCATCGTGGGCGCTCTCTCCTACGTTGAGATGGGGCTGAGACGCTTCCCGGACATCGAGTTTCCGTTCGCTACTGTCACCACCATCTACCCCGGCGGCAGCCCCAGCGAGATCGAGTCGGAGATCACCAAACCCATCGAGGACGCCGTCAGCTCCATCTCGGGCATCTATGAACTGCAGTCCTACTCCCAGCAGGGCCAGTCCATGGTCTTCATCCAGTTCGACCTGGAAGAGGACATCGACATTAAGGCCATGGACATCCGCAACCAGTTGGACCTGATACGGTCCGACCTGCCGGACGATGCCGAGGACCCGTTCGTCCAGAAGATCAGCATAACGCAGGAGCCGGTGATGACCCTGGCGCTGGCCGGTCCGCAGGGCTCGAACGAGCTCTACCGGCTCGCGGACGAGGACCTATCGACGGTCATATCGCAGGTCTCCGGCGTTGCCGACGTGAACATCACCGGCGGACAGCCGCGGGAGATACAGGTGCTCCTGGATGCGCGAAAACTCCGCGCGCTCAGGGTGCCCATAGGGGCGGTTGTCGGTGCGCTGCAGGCGTCCAATGTTGCCGTGCCGGCGGGCAACGTCACCCAGCCCGGCCGCGAGTACGTCGTGCGGACCACGGGTCGGTTCAAGTCCGTGGACGAGGTGGCGCGCGTGCGCGTGCCCACGCGGGGTCGCGGGACCGTGACCGTGGCCGACCTGGGGGAGGTCAGAGACGCGTACGAGGACGTCCGCTCCCTGTCGCGCTATGCTGGTAACGGCGAGTTGGGCGACGGCGGTGCGGATCGCGCCCAGGATGCCGTGCTGATGGTGGTGCAGGCCGAGTCGGGCGCCAACGAGGTGGAGGTGGCCGACGGCGTTTTCGCCCGGATGGACGAGCTTCGCGGCATGCTGCCGGACGGGGCAAGGCTGGAAGTGGTTTCGGACGAGACCGAGTTTGTGCGCGGCGCGCTCTCGAACGTGCGCCAGAACATGATGATCGGCATCCTGCTCACGGCAATCGTCCTTTACCTCTTCCTTCATTCCGGCCGGGCCACCCTGGTGGTGGCGGTTGTGATGCCGTGTTCGGTCATCGCCACCTTCCTGCTGATGCGGTTCAGCGGGTTCACCATCAATATCCTTACTCTTACGGGGCTGGCCATCTGCATCGGCGTTCTGGTCAACAACGCCATCCTGATCGTGGACAACGTCACACGCTACATCCACGAAGGCAATCCGGTGATGGATTCGGCCGTGGAGGGCACCAAGGACATCGCGATCGCCATCTTCAGTTCCACGGCCACCAACCTGGTGGTGTTCATCCCGCTGGCGTTCATGGGCGAGATCATCGGCAGGTTCTTCCTGGAGCTCGGTCTCACGGTGGCCTACGCCACCATCGTCTCCCTCGCCGTATCCTATTCGCTCACGCCGATGATGTGCGGCCTTCTTCTCAAACCCGAGGGCGCGCGCCCGGCCTCACTCGAACGCGTCGGCGACGCCCTCTTCGGGTGGATTGCCCGGCTGTGGCGGGGGGCTTTCGAGTGGAGCAAAGGCATTTACCTGTCGATACTGGACTGGTGTTTGGCGCACCCGATCCTGACCATCGGCATGACTGTCATCATGTTCGTGGCGTCGTTGCCGATATTCCCGCTGATGGGCATGGAGTTCCAGCCCGAATCCGACGACGGCTGGATCAAGGTGTCGGTTCAGATGCCGGTGGGCACACCCGTATACGAAACGGACAAGACTGTCCGGCTGGTGGAGCAACAGGTGGCGGAGCTGCCTCACCTGGCGCGCTACTATGCAACCGTGGGCAACGTGACGGGCGGGCTCCTGGCGGGCAGCTCGGAGGGCGTCAATATCGGCGAGGTGCTGGCGTACGTGGGCGACCGGGCGGACCGTGAGGAGTCCCTGGACGAGCTCATGAACCTGCTGCGCTCCCGACTTGCGGGGATCCCCTCCGCACAGATCGTCGTTGCCGCCGGCGAGGAAGGGCCGGGTACCGCGCCAGTGGAGCTGGAACTGAGCGGGGACGACCTGGATCAGCTCAAGGAGTTGACGGAAGAGGTAATGGCCGTAGTGGAGTCGGTCCCCAGCACGACCGGTGTGTCAAAGTCCTACCAGGAAGGCCAGCCCGAGGTCCGCATCGAGCCCAGGCTGGACGATCTGAATCGCCATCACGTCGACGCCGGCCATCTGGCCGGCGAGGTGCGGAGCTACATCGAAGGGTCAACTGCCTCCCAGTTCCGCGACGGAGACGAGAACTACGACATTCAGGTGATGCTCGACGACGAGAGCCAGGCATACGTGGACGACATACCGCGCATGTTCGTCACGTCGCCGGCTACGGGCAACGTGCTTCGGATCGGGCAGGTCGCGGACATCGTCGAAGAAGCAGGCCCCTCGCTCATCACCCGCAAGGACCGCCGCCGGCTGATAACCGTTTCCGCCCAGTTGACCGGGGCTCGTCCGAGCGGCAAGGTCGTCGAGGACGTCCGCCGGGAAATGGCCGACATCGCGATTCCGGAAGGTGTTCGCGTCAAGTATGGCGGGGAGGCCGAGTTCATGCAGAAGAACTTCCGGGAGCTGTTCAAGGCGATGGCGACCGCCGCCGTGCTGACATTCCTCTGCGTGGCGGGCATCATCGAGTCCTTCCTGATGGCGGCCATCATCATCATGGCGCTGCCGGTATGCCTGATCGGCGTGGCCGTTGCACTGTTCCTGGGCGGCGTGACGGTGAACATGTTCTCGCTGATGGCGATGGTGATTCTGGTCGGAATGGTCGTGAATAACGCTATCATCGTCATCGATTACGCCGCCCGCGAGCGACACTCCGGCATCGAGCCCCGACAGGCCATACGCGACGCGTGTGAACGGCGCTTCCGCATGATCCTGATGGCGAACATGACCACGATCGTCGCGCTGATTCCGCTATCGCTCGGCCTCGGTTTCGCGGGGGAGGTCTTCCGCCCGCTGGCCGTGGTGCAGATGGGCGGCGTGGGCGCGGCGGCGGTTCTGTCGTTGCTGGTGATTCCCTGCGTCTACGTGCTCGTCCGGCGAAAGACCGTGGTGCCGCCGAATGCGGATCAGACGGCGTCGCCCCAGGGCTGAAGCTCGTCCACGTCCACCTCAATCTGCACGTTTCCCACGCGCACTTTTGCGCGGTCTCCCTCGCGGTTCACGCGCTCGATGGTGCCCCACTTGTGCAGCCGTATCACGTACACTTCGTCCCCCTCCTGCAGCGGGCGCTGGATCTCGTGGCCTTTCAGGAGCTGGTCCAGATCTCTGAGGCATCCGTCCAACTCGTCGCGCAGGTCGCGCACCCGACGCGCCAGGGCGCGGCGGGCATGGCGAACGTCCCGGTAGAGCGACGCGGTCGACTCGCGCACTTCGCGCAGCCGGTCGCGGATCTTCAGCGCCACGTCGGCGTTCTGCTTGTCCTGTTCGGCTTTCAGGCGGGCCAGCACCTCCTCGTACTCGGCCTTGAGCTTCATGGCCTGCTCTTCCAGGTACTGCATCCGATCGCGCCGCTGCTCCGCGTCCTCGCGCGCCACGCGCACCTGCTCCAGCAGCTTGCTGTATTCGCCCTCGGATTCCGTATCCAGTGTCTCGCGCGCCTTCTGCAACATGTCCGGCGGCAGCCCCAGGCGCTGGGCTATCAGAAGGGCGTTGGAGTTGCCCACGGTGCCGATTTCGAAGCGGTAGGTGGGACGGAGACTGACCGAATCGAACTCGACCGAAGCGTTCTCGACCTCCAGCCGCGAGACCGCGTAGGTCTTCAGCGCGCCCAGGTGTGTGACCACTATCCCGGTGCAGCCGGTCTCGACCAGCCGGTTTAGGATCGCCTCGCCCAGGGCGCTTCCCTCGGCCGGGTCGGTGCCGGCCCCCAGCTCATCCAGCAGCACCAGGCTCCGCTTCGTCGCGTGCTGGAGTATGTTCACTATCCGGGACATGTGGGAGCTGAACGTGCTGAGGCTCTGCTCGATGCTCTGCTCGTCGCCGATGTCGGCCCAGACGGAGTCGTGCATGGGCAGCTCGGCCTGTTCAGCCGGCACATGCATGCCGGCCCGGGCCATCAGGCAGAGCAGTCCCACAGTCTTCAGGGCGACCGTCTTTCCGCCGGTGTTCGGCCCGGTTATCAGCAGCATCCGGAAGTCGTCGCCGAGGTGAACGTCCATCGGGACGACTGCGCCGAAGTCGAGATCCTGCCGCTGCGGCGTTCGGCTCGTGCTCTCATTCCTCAGCCATAACAGCAGGGGGTGCCGCGCCTGCTGCAGCACCAGCGGCCGGTTGCCGCCTACCTCGGGGGAGCACATGTCGAACGCGCTGCTCATCAGCGCCTTGGCCCGGACCAGGTCCACCCGGCCGATCTCTTCCACGGCGGACGCTATGCATTCCGCCTGGACGCCCACCTCGCGCGTCAGCGCCCAGAGTATGCGCTCGATCTCCTCCTCTTCTTCGCCGAGGGCCTCGCTCAGGTCGTTGCCGGGCTCGATTACCTGCATAGGTTCGATGTAGAGCGTGGCCCCGCTGTCCGAAGAACCGTGCACCAGCCCCTTCACCTCATGCTTGCGATAGGCGTTGACGGGCAGCACGTAGCGATCGCGATGCATGGTGGGGTTTGTGTATTGCAGGTGAACGCGGATCGCCGGGTTCTCCACCATGCGCTGCAGGATGCCCTCGATGCGCTTGCGGAGGCCGCGAATGCGCTTCCGGATCGTTTTCAGTTCGCCACTGGCCGAATCCAGCACCGAGCCGGACGAATCGATCGACTCGCGAATGCGCTGCACGAGTTCGGGGGATTCCGGCACGGAATAGGCCATTTGGACCAGGGCGGGGAAGCGGCTGCCGAGGCGCCTGAGGGAGGACGCAATTCGCCCGGCGACGTCCAGGCACTCGGCAATGCGCCAGAGAACCACCGGTTCCAGGGGGGCCCCGCCGGCCCGGGCCTTCTCGGCGTGCCTGGTGACGTCCTCCACGGGCGCAATGGGCAGAGTGTATCCCTCTCCCATGGCCCGTACCATCTCGCTTGTCTGCCTGAGCGCAAGGTGCACCTCGTCCGCCTCTTCCATTGGGCGCAGAGCGGTCGCTTTGGCCTTGCCGCGCGGAGTGACGGCGTAGCCGGCCAGAATGCCGGCCACCTTGCCGAACTCCAGGAGCCTGAGTGCCTCGTCATTCATCCGGGGCGATTCCGGTCGAGGTGTGCGTGATGTGCTGCCGAGACGCCATTCTATGCCAACCGCGCGACAAGGGCAATGCGGTGGCGATGATGAAAGAAGGTCCGGCGCAGGGAAAACCCGCGAATCTCTTGACGCTTGTCGGCAGGGGGGCATATACTCACTTATGAGAATGAATGTCAATAGCAAAAAACCAACGCAGACGCGCAAGCGCGTTCCGATCGCCTCCGCAATGGCCGTATTCCGCAACTATCTGGAGGAGAACGACATGCGGCTCACGCCGCAGCGTCGCGTCATCCTGGAGCAGGCGTTGCGCTATGGGCGCCATTTCGACGCGGACGAGCTGTACGACGCTGTGCGCGACGTGAACACGAACGTGTCGCACGCGACCGTCTACAGAACGCTCTGTGTTCTGCGGGACTGTGGAGTGCTGCGGGCGATGGCCCAGCCGGGCGGACCGACGGTGTACGAGCCGGTGGTGGGCTGCGAACACCACGACCACATGCTTTGCGTGAACTGTGGGAAGGTGATTGAGTTTCATAGCGAAGGCATAGAGAGGTTGCAGGACGAGGTGTGTGCGGCGCACGGTTTCCGGCCCCTGGACCACAGGATGAGCATACGCGGCCTGTGTGAGAAGTGCAGCGAGAACGATGGCAAGGGCGGTCAGCATGGTGACTGATCTGGCGAGTCTCCCGGCCGGCAGGTCGGGGGTTGTAGTACGGTTTGCGGCCGGCAGAGGGCTTGCGCAGAAACTGGACGCGCTCGGGCTCCGGCCCGGCAAGCGCCTGAGGAAGCTCAGTTCTCAGCTCATGGCCGGCCCTGTCACCGTCTTGGTCGACGGCCGCGAGGTCGCCATGGGGCGCGGCATCGCCCGGGCCATATACGTGGAAACGGAAGGGGCAGCATGACTTCGTCAGGAGCGGAGGCCCCCGCCGCGCCGGAGACACGCGTGCTGCTGATGGGCAACCCGAACGTCGGAAAGAGCGCCGTCTTCAGCCGCCTGACCGGCGCCCGCGTCATCGCGTCCAACTACCCCGGCACGACGGTGGGCTTCACCGAGGGCCGCATGCGGTTCGACGGACGCGACTGCCGCGTCATAGACGTGCCGGGAACCTATACGCTGGAGCCGACCAGCCGAGCGGAGGAAGTGGCGGTCCGCATGCTCGAAACCGGCGATGTCGTCGTCAACGTGATCGATGCCACCAATCTCGAGCGTAACCTGAACCTCACGTTGCAGTTGCTCAAGCGGGGCATTCCCACGGTCGTCGCGCTGAACATGTGGGACGAGGCGACCGAGCACGGGATACGCATCGATACGGAGGAGCTGGAGAACGCCCTGGGCGTGCCGGTGGTTGCCACCTGCGCCATCAGCGGAGAGGGGATGCTGGACCTGCAGCGCGCCCTTGCTCGCGCGCGAGAGGGAGCCCTCGATTTCGAAGACGAACAGCGCTGGCAGAAAGTCGGAGAGATAGTCGAGAAGGTTCAGCGCGTCGAGCACCACCATCCGACGATCTGGCAGGAGCTTCAGCATGCGACCGTTCACCCGTGGATCGGGCCGGTGATCGCCCTGGTTGTGCTTGCCGTCTCGTTCGAGGTGGTGCGTTTCGTGGGTGAGGGGCTGATCACCTACGTCGCGGACCCCGCCTTCAACCGACTCTGGATGCCGGTTGTTGAGCGGATATCCGGCCTGCTGGGCGGCTCGGGATTCCTTCACGATCTGGTAGTCGGGCGACTGGCGGAAGGCCAGACCGACATGAGCACATCCTTCGGCCTCTTGACCAGCGGGCTCTATATCCCGCTGGCCGCGGTGCTCCCCTACGTCCTCGCGTTTTACGTGGTTCTGGGGGTATTGGAGGACAGCGGCTACCTGCCGAGGCTCGGTGTGCTGGTAGACAACGTGCTGCACCGCGTGGGTCTGCACGGGCTGTCGGTGGTGCCCATGCTGCTTGGGCTGGGATGCAACGTGCCGGGTGCGCTGGCGCTACGGGTGCTGGAGACGCGCAAGGAGCGCTTCATCGGTGCGACCTTGCTCGCGGTCGCCGTGCCGTGCATGGCACAGACGGCGATGATTGCCGCGCTGCTGGGCGAGTATGGGATGCGCGGATTCCTGCCGGTGCTGGGCACGCTGTTTTTGCTCTGGGTGACGCTGGGCACCATCCTGAACAAGGTCTGCCGGGGCACAACGCCGGAGATACTCGTGGACATCCCTCCCTACCGTGTTCCCTACTGGAGCGCACTGGTCAAAAAGCTGGGGATGCGGATGAGCGGCTTTGTCCGGGAGGCGATGCCGTTTGTTCTGCTGGGCGTGCTGATTGTGAACCTGCTTCAGCAGACGGGCTCGGGCCGCGTCATGCAAGTCGTCTTCCGCCCCGTGGTCACCAGGGTCTTTGGCCTGCCGGCCGAGGCGATAGGCGCGCTTTTCATGGGCGTCCTCAGAAAGGACGTGGCGGTCGGCATGCTCACTCCCCTCGGACTGGGTCTCAAGCAGTCCATCGTCGCCAGCGTAGTCCTCACGGCGTACTTCCCCTGTGCCGCCACCTTCGTGGTCCTGTTCCGCGAGTTGGGCCTCCGCGACATGCTCAAGGCCACCGCGATTATGCTGACGGTAGCTTTCTCGGTCGGCGGGCTTCTGAACCTGGTTATGACCGGCCTGGGCATGTAGGGCCTAAGTGCCGTCATCCGAACGCCGAGAGGGCGGCCCGCACGGCGTCGAGCCGGCCCGCGCGCAGGTCGTCGAGCACCCCACGCAGCTCCGCCTCGATCTCCTTGCAGAAAGCCACCGGCGCGCCGTTCCGGACATGCTGCAGGTGCTCGCGGTATGGCTGAAGAAGGGCGTCGTCCAGTTGCTGCAGGCTCCGACCTTCCAGCGCCGAGATGGGTATTACGGGCGCATCCGGCGGGAGATATCGGGGCAGCACCACGGGCTCGTCTCCGGCGACAAGGTCCATCTTGTTGGCGACAGCGATGACGCGCGCACCCGGTCTCAGCCCTTTCAGCCCCGTTGGGGACGGGCCTTCATTGCCACGGCCGTCGAAGACGAGCACGGCCACATCGCATCGGCTCGCCGCCTCGGCGCTGCGGCGGGTGGCGAGCGCCTCCACCTGATGATCCGTGCGCCGAATGCCGGCCGTATCAACTATCTCGAAAGGCACACCTCGGACGGAGACCGTCGCCGAGACGGTGTCGCGCGTGGTTCCGGGCTCATGGTGGACGATGGCCCTGTCCTCGCCGGAAAGGGCGTTCAAGAGCGTCGACTTCCCAACGTTCGGGGGTCCGAGCAGGGCGACCATCGGCGGCTCCACGAGGGCCCGGCCGAGTCGGGAGCGGCCGAGCACCTCTTCCAGCAGACGTTCGCATTCCCCCGGGCTCCTGTCCTCGACCAGTGTATATGCCTCGCGGAGTGCCGCCTCCAGCGCGCCGTCCAATTGGTGCAGCAGCATGACGGCCCCCAGCCGAGTGGGAATACCTCGGAGCAGCCGCTCGGCGGTCCGTCGGATCTGCCGAGGAGAGAGCGCTACGTCCGCCGATGGCTGGCCTCCCTCGTCTTCGTCCGCCATCCGCGCCCCCGCTTCGCCCAGGCATCGCAGCACGCTCCGGACGGCGACGGCCCCGCCGTGGCAGTTCACCTCGAAGTAGTCCTGCTCCGTGTCGCGGTCGCGCGGGTGGTAGTGGGCTACGATCACCTCGTCTACAGTCTCCTCGTCCCACCGGATGGTGCCGTGGGCGATGCGTCCGGGTGCGAGCTCGGCGGCACTTCTGGCCGTTCCGCAGAAGACGGAATCGAGAATGCGGACGGCGTCCGGTCCCTCGAGGGCGATCACGCCGATTCCGCCTTCACCGGGTGCGGTTAGTGGCCGGGCTACGGTTTCTGGCTGTCTCATCGTCGCGGGAATCCGGGGAGGTATGGCGCGCGCACGACGCGTCGCAGGCTTGACGCCCAACACCCCCATTCTATACTATCGTAACTGGGCGTTCACCGTTAGACATTGCAGACCAGAGAGGGGCAGGCGTGATAGTCATCTTGAGAAGAGGGGCGACCGAGGAACAGCTTCAGCGCGTGGTCTCCGCCATCGAAGAGTCGGGGTTGGGCGCCCATGTATCGGCCGGGGAAGAGCGCACGATCGTGGGGGTGATCGGCACTTCCCAGGAGACCCGCCCGCACCTGATCGAGCTTTTCCAGGGGATGCCTTTCGTGGACCGCGTCGTCCCCGTGCTCAAGCCGTACAAGTTGGTCAGCATGGAGGCGCGTGTCGAGCGCTCCGTGGTGTCGGTGGGCGGCGTACCGGTCGGGGAAGGGCACTTCACCGTCATTGCCGGGCCCTGTGCCGTGGAGAGCGAAGACCAGATGCTGGGTGCCGCTCGTATCGCGCGTGAGGGCGGCGCGAGAATACTCCGCGGCGGCGCGTACAAACCCCGCACTTCTCCCTATGACTTCCGCGGCCTGGGGGAGGATGGGCTGAAGATCCTGGCCGCAGCACGCGACGAGGTGGGACTGCCCGTGGTTACCGAGGCACGGGCGGCCGACCACGTGGAGCTTGTGGTCCGTTACGCCGACGGCGTGCAGATCGGCGCCCGGAACATGCAGAACTTCGACCTGCTCACCGAGGCGGGGCGCTGCGGCCTGCCCGTGCTTCTGAAGAGGGGGCTGTCCGCGACGGTGGAAGAGTGGCTGCAGGCGGCCGAGTACATTGCCAGCGCCGGCAACACGGACATCATCCTCTGCGAGCGGGGCATCCGTACATTCGAGACGGCGGTTCGATTCACGCAGGACCTGGGCATTGTGCCGGTGGTCAAGGAGTTCTCGCACCTTCCTATCATCGTCGATCCTTCGCACGCGAGCGGGCGCAGGCACCTGGTTCCGCCCATGTGCCGGGCGGCCGTTGCGGTCGGGGCGGACGGCCTGCTGGTGGAGGTGCATCCCAGCCCGGATTCCGCACTGTGCGACGCGGCGCAGCAACTGCGTCGGGAGCAGTTCGTAGAGGTCATGCACCAGTTGCGCGACGTGGCCGCCGCAATGGGCCTGCAGATGTGATTTGCAGGCGCTGCGTTTAACTGACGGGCGGGGCCCGTCGGGTCCATCTACCCGGGAGACACCGGATGCTCGGTCGTTACCGCCTTGCTGTCTTGGACAACGGGGTGCGCGTGCTCGGAGTCGAGAACGCGGACCTGCATTCCTTCGTCATGTCCACACACGTTCATGCCGGGCCGCGGTTCGAGACGGACGGCCAGGCCGGCCTCACGCACCTGCTGGAACACATGCTGTTTCAGGGCTCCGAGCATTACCCGGACTCCAAGGCCATCATGCGAGGCATCGAGAACCTCGGGGGCGTCATTGACGGCGGGACATACCCCGAGTACCTCAGCGCAGCCGTGGGCGTGCATCGCAAACACTGGCGGGCGGCAGTGGACGTCGCCTGCGACGTGCTGCTGAGCCCGCGTTTCGACCCGCTCGAGATACGGCAGGAGCGGCTCATCATCTCCCAGGAGCTTTCCCCCCACCGGGACGCCGAAGGGCGCGTCATCAGCGCAACGGAGCTGGCCCATTGCATGCGCTTCAAGGAGAAGCTGAGCGAATCCGGCATGCGAGGAAGCACGCAGCTACTGGCGACGTTCGACCGGCGGGCGCTGTGCGAACACTACGGGAGGCACTTCCGGGGCGGCAGCATAGTGGTCTGCCTGAGCGGCGGGTTCGACTTCGACGAGGTCCTCGGCGCTGTCTCGGAGCGCCTGTCCGGCTTCGCAGAAGGCTCGGTTGTCCGGGCCGGTCTGCGACTTCCTCCCGCTGAGCCGGATGGGAACCGGTGCCTGTTCCGCCATACCGAAGCGCAGCCGGTCTGCGAGGTCGTGCTCTCGTATCCCGCCCCAAGCATCCGTGAGCAGGCATTCGACGCGTGCCTGGCCGTCTCGCACCTTCTGGGAGGGAGCATGAGTTCCCGCCTGTTCACGCAGGTGCGCGAAGAACAGGGGCTGGCCTATGAGGTGGAGAGCCACCTGCAGGGGTATTCGGACACGGGGTCGCTGGACTGCTTCCTCAGCGTCGACGCCGAGAACGTGGTGGAGGCTGTGAAGGCGGTGCTGGCCGTTGTGCGTGAAGTTGGGCGGGGCGGCCTGGAGGCCGACGAACTGGCGCGCTACAAGGAGGGCGTTCGGTGCGGAGTGGAGATGCTCTGCGACCGCGCGGCGCCGCTGGCGGATTGGTTCGGCAAGCGGCAACTGTTGCTGGGGTCGTCCCGGGCGGGCACCCCGGAGGAGTACGTGCGGGCGCATGAGGCGTTGACCCTGGAGGATCTGGCCGAAAGCGCACGTCGGATGTTCGAGGAGAGTCCGGCGGACCTGATCGTGGTCGGTCCGTTCGGCGGCGAATCAGAGAGCGCCCTGCGGGAGGTGTTTCCCGCCGTCGAGGTGCGGCCTACGCCGCGCTGAAAGCCCAGCCACAAACGGATTTGCTTGACAGAACCGGGTGACTTGTGTAGCATAGCGCGCAAAGCAGTGGGGGCGTAGCTCAACTTGGTTAGAGCGTCGGACTGTCGATCCGAAGGTTGGGAGTTCAAGTCTCCTCGCCCTCGCCATTAACGGGCACTCGTTCTGCGGGTGCCCGTTTTCTTATGCTCCGGGACCCGCCTTATTCACAGAATGTAGATTTCGGCGCAAGATTAGCGTTGACAAGCACCTGGTTCTGCGTGATACTGGAACCATTGGGCGCCAGGGACTAAGAGCCCGAGGGCTGGCGCGAGGGGGCTGGAATAGACATGGGAGGCGTAATAGTGGCACACCTAAGAATCGTCGGCGCCGTGCTGGTCACTCTCCTGATCGTTTGCCTGTCGGCTTGTGCCGGGACTGCGGAGATTGAGCCCGCCAGTGTCGTGCTGCTCGCTTCCGGTCAGGGAAAGGCTTCAGCGTCCGCCGAAACGGCGTTCGAGAAGAAGGCGAGCGCCATTGAGGCCGCAACTGCGGTTGCGATGGCGAGGCTGACGGAGAGGATCAACGGCATCTACGTTCAGCGTGTAGTGGAAGTGAAGGACTTCGAGTTCGCGGGGGAACGGGTGGAAGCCCGTACCAAGGGTGCACTTGCCGGTGTCCGCATCGTGCAGGCAGATTACGATGAGGAGAATGCGGTTGCAGAAGTGACGGTGAAGATCGAGGTCGGCGCAGACGGCAAGCCGATTCTGCCTGAGGGGGCTTCGATGGTTTTCCCGCCGTATTGACGTCTGGGCATCACCGGCGACTCGGCAGTCAGCTCCTCTGTCGAAGCCATTTGAGCGTACCTCACAGGAGTGAACCTTTGCGGAAAGGGTGGCGCAATGAAGGTCAGAAGTAGTCTGGCGCTTATCGGTGTAAGTATGTTGCTGTTGGTGGGCTGTGTCGCTATGCCGGCCGTGCCGGGAGCCACGGTTGAGGACGGTATGGTCATCTTCAAAGGCGAAGGCATGTCTGTGGTCGCCAAGGAAGGGGACCCGCTCTCGCTGGTCGAGGCCAAGACCGCAGCGGCCGTGATGGCGAAGGCGGATCTCCTTGAGACCATCAAGGGTGCGTTCGTCTCGAACAGGTCGGAAGTTCGCGATCTCATGTTCGAGAGCCAGCAGGCCATGGTCGTGGTGGAGGGCTTCCTCGCCCGGTCGGTGGTCACCTATGAAGAGCAGGCCAGAGGAGTGGAGCCGATGGTGGTGAAGGCGAAGGCAACACTCACCCTGAGCTGCGCGCAGATTGCCATGCTCGAGAAGTACGCCGAGTAGCAGGCTGCATTCGGGGGGAGCGCCGCATTGTGCGGCGTTCCCCTTTCTTTTCTTGCGGAGCGGCGCCCCGTGGCCATTCGCAGGCTCAGTCTTGTTGCGTTGTGCTGCCTGGTGGCGACACTGACGGCGTGTTCGTCACGCGGGGGCGGTTCCCGCGGTTCCGGCGAGGGAATCCGCGTTAAGGGCGTGGGCACGTGGGTGCAGGAGCCGGGCGAGAATGCGGCCGAGGCCGTGCATCTGGCAACGCTCAGCGCCCAGCGGGACGCCGTCGGACGGGCACAGCGACTGGTTGAGTCGGAGCTTCGTGTGCAGGACGGACGTGCCACCGGGCATGAAGTAACGGCCCGTGCGGCGGGGCTCATTCGGAGCTTCACCCTTGAGCGGACCCGCCTCATCCGGACCGATCGGGCACAGGTTCACGTCGTGGAGATCACGGCCGAAGTCGTACCTGCGTCGGGGATCACGACATGGGCAGCGGCAGCCTTGCCGTGCCGGCCCAGTGTGGGTATTCGAGTTGAAGGTGGCCCTACCGCCATAGATCGCGAGAAGCTGAGCCGCGAGGTCGCAGCCAGGCTGGCGGAGTGCGGAATACTTGTCGCCAGGGATAAGTCGGCCCGACCGCTCCTGGACGTGCGACTCCGGCTGCGGGGCGAGGGGGATGCGATCTGGGACGATCTGAACTGGCGGATCGACTCTGCTCCCGTTGCGGACGCGGGCGCGACGGCCCGAGCGGAGGGTAGATTCGAGGGCATGTCCGCGTCGGAGGTCGCCCTGGCACTGTCTCGGGAGATCTGGCGCACGTGGACAGTCCCGAGGGATGTTTACGTCGACATCCGCGGGGCGCAGCAGGTGGATCTCGACCGGGTGGCCGCGGGGGTGAAGTCCGATGTCGGACGGGTTTCGGTCTCAGGAAACCGCATCGCGGCGCGGCTGCAGGCAGTGGGGGATCCCCGGGCCTCCGGGCAGCGGCTGCTGGACGCTCTCGGGTTGGCGGAGCGCGCCGCGCTGACGCAGGTCGCCTTTGACGCGCTCACCTATCGGGTATCATCGCCCCCTGATGGGTAACCGCTTGGACCTGAACGGCGAGCCGTCCGGCCCGAGCCCTCGATGCGGGGAATGACATAGATCGTGGGATTCATCGGGTTCATCGCGTCGGTGCTTTTCGTGTGGGGTGGGGCGCACCTATACGTCTTCTACCGCGTCAGGAGTGCGCTGGCACTGGGGAAGCGCGCCGCGTTTGCCCTCGATTGCTCCATGCTGTTCCTCCTGCTCTCGCCGATTCTGGGGATGTACGTCTACGGCAAGAGGCCGACGTGGCTGGGCCATGCGCTCGAACTGGGCGGGATGGTCTGGGTGGGTTTCTTCTTCCTCTTTTTCTCTCTCCGGCTGGCGGGTGACGCGATCGGCGTGGTCTCGTATCCGCTGCGCAAGGCCTGGCCTCCGGCTGCCGCTCTTGGTGAGTTCGGGCCCACCAGGCTCTGGGTCGAGTGCTGCCTAGTCGGCGCGGCGTGCGTGTACAGCTTCTTCGAAGCGGGCGGAATCGTGACCGAGCATGTGCGAGTCCCTGCAGGGGGCCTGCCCCCGGGCGTGGAGCGCGTGCGCATCGTGCAGATCACCGACTGCCACCTGGGCCTGAGCACCGGACAACGTCGGCTCAAGCGCATCATTCGAGCAGTGGAAGATGCCCGACCGGACATCCTTGTAAGCACCGGCGATCTGATGGACTCGGTGACGGCGCATGTCAGGGACATGGCCCCCCTGTTGGAGCGGATCGAGGCGCCAATGGGCAAGTACGCCGTTCCGGGCAACCACGAGTACTACGGCGGCTTCGCGGACGCGATGGCTTTCACAGAACGGTGCGGCTTCCGCGTGCTGCTGAATGAGACAACGATGGTGGCGCCAGGGCTGGAGTTCGTGGGCTTCGAGGACCGGGCCGGACGGCGCCGCGGCGGACGAGAGCCTTGGGATGAGGTGGACGTGCTGAGCAGCACCGACCCGGGAAGCCATGTGGTGGTTCTTAAGCACCGGCCGCTGGTGGAACCCGAGTCGCGGCCCTACACAGACCTGCAACTGAGCGGGCACACCCACCGGGGCCAGATATTCCCGTTCGGTCTGCTGGTCAAGCTGGAGTATCCCCTGCCGCACGGACTGGTCCGGGTAGATGAGGGCACGCTTCTCTATACCAGCCGCGGCAGCGGTACGTGGGGCCCTCCGATGCGGTTTCTGAATCCGCCGGAGGTGACCGTGATCGACCTAATGAGACCGCCGATCGGGACGGACGGCACCTCACGTGCCGACTGAGGCAATGACCCACAGCCAGAAGGCGCCGGCAATGAGCCCGCCCAGCGCCCTGCCGAAACCCAGCAGCGGATTCCGCGACGTGGATATGCGCACCATGCTCCACAGCCCCAACGCCGCACCCGTCAGGGCCACGGCAAAGGACGGCGGTCCCGACAGCAGCAGCCCGACCGGCCCGGCCGCGCCGACCATAAGCGCGTAGTCGGCTCCAGCGTAGGCGCGCGGCCTGTCGGGGAACTCGGACTGGCCGCCGGGAACGGACAGGTCACGACCGCACTTCTCGCAAAAGTTGTCTCCCTCGAACACGACGCTTGCGCAGCTCGGACATTCCAGGGCGACAGGCGGAGCAGGGGGCGGTTCCTTCGCGGGCTCGGTTTTCGCCTTATCTCCGGCCGGCGGCGTGGCCTTCGCCGGGGGCTCGGCCTCTTGCTTGGCCGGCGGCCGTGCTTTCTCGAGTCTGGAGATGGCCTTTGTTTCACCCTCCCCAAGCTGTCTATCGGGGGGCACTTCGCCCGCGTCGATGGCTTGCCGGTCCTGCGCCTCCGCAGCTTGCATCTCGGCCGCGGGCAGTTCGCGGACTGGCCCGGATGAAGCGGCGATCTTACCGTCCGCTATCACGGCCTTATCGATGTAGATCACGTTGCCGGCCTCTTTGTCGGGCGGCTGCCGGCCGTCGAGGAACTCTCCGCAGTGCCGGCACTTCACGGCCGTGCGCCGGATATACTCGCCGCAGAACGGGCATTCGCGCCGTTCGGGGTCCTTGATCACGTTGCGGTGGCAGTAGGAGCAGTCGGTTGCGTCCAGCGGGATCAGGCGGCCGCAGTAACGGCAATACTTGACGGACTTGGTGGTTCCTGCCATCTGCGTGCGTCCTCAATTCGCGGCAAAGGCTATTGATCTGCTCGGCTTCGCCCGCCGGCCGCCCAGAGCAGGGCGTTGAGCAGGGCGTCGGCCCCGCCGTTGCCGTGCAGGGGCGACCGGGGCGAAGGTTCGTTTGTCAGCTCGGGCATGGCCGAGAACACGACGACGCGTCCCCGGCCGAACTCGCGCGCCGCTACGAGGACGGGCGCCTTCTCGCCCGTTTGCCTGCTCCGCACCAGGGGCAGGGCGCGCACAACGATCCAACCGCCGTTCTCCACGGCGAGCGATGCCGACCCGATGGGCATGACCATTCTACCCACATTGTAGGTGATAGGGGACGCGACGACCGGGACAGCAAGCGCGTACTGCTCCGGGTACTCCTCCGGCGCGTCCTTGTCGACAGCGAGGGAGTCGGTTCGGAGGCGGATGCCGTACCACTGGAGCAGCAGGTCGAAACGCTTCTGGCCTCCGCGGCTGCCGGGCGCGCCGATGAACACGAGCCCGCCTCCGCGCCTGACGAAATCCATGATCCCCTGCAGCTCCTCGCGCCCGTATGCCGGGGCTGGCCTGCCGGGGCCGCCATCCCGCACCAGCAGCACGTCTATCTCGTTCCCCGTCTCGGCCGAGTAGGGCTCCTCCAGGCGGGCAACGTCTGCGCCCCGTTCCTTCAGCGCGTTCAGCAGTTCGCCCGGCAGCGAGATGCCCCTATGCATATCCAGGGCTACGCGTGTTGGGTGCTCCATGGGCGACTGTGGGGGGGCGAGCGAACCGGCGCGGGAGCTTCTGCCGCCCGCTTCAGCCATCTCGACGGCTGCCGCCCATATGTGTTCCGCGTCCACGTAGGCGCGCGCATCGCTGATGTCGAGTCCGGCGTCGGCGGCGGCGCGCAGGTGCTCGTACGCCCTCTCGAACAGCCTGTCCGAAGCCAGCAGTACGGCGTATCTGGCCCGGTTCAGTGCAGTGACAGAGCCACGGAGATTCGAAGCGGCGGCGACGAGCTGTTCGGCGCCCAGGTCGGCCCTGCCGAATCGGTGTTCCCTGTTGCCCGCTTGCAGCACGACTTGCGAGTCCGTGACCTTCACCAGCTTGCCCGTCATGCGGATTCCCTGTCGCAGCGTCAAAACGCAAGCCTGGCCTTCCAGGTTCTTGAGGCCCTGCCAGCCCGCTTCGGCGGCGGCCTGCATGAGGCGCGTCATACGTCTCAGCAACGCCGTCTTCTGGGCGTACTTCCGGAGATTTGGGTCGGAGGACATGCGGTCAAGTCTCGCAAGCGCTTCCTCGTAAAGTCTTTGCGACAGAAGAGCGCGTACGGGCTCCATGGCTTCTTCCTCCGGAAGCTGGTCCGGGCTCGGAACGTCCTCCGGCTCCAGCACGCCGAGTGGCCGAGATGGCGCTCCGTCATCGTTCTCTGTGTCGCCGGGATCCAGAGGTGTAAGGCGGCCACGCAGCACCGGATGTGCGCCGGCGGCCACGTTCACAGTCGAGAGCATCTCCCGATAACCGTTTGCGGTCACCTTGATTTGATGCGCGCCGGCGGCGACGTTCAGGAGCGAGAGCGGCGTTCTGCCGGCCGGCACCCGGTCCACCCATACACGCGAGCCGGGCGGGTCCACCAGAACGGACAGTTCCCCCACGTTGGCCACGGGCTGCATGGTGATGCTGACGCGCGTCGTCCCGCCGGGGTTTATCTCCGCGTCCTCGGGCCGAGCCGACCATCCCTGCTTCTCCACGCGGACCTCGACTATCCCAACCGGCACGTCGGCCACCAGGCACGGGCTGCTGCCCTTCATCTCCCCGTTGACGTACACGGCGGCACCGGCCGGATCGGTGATCACAGACAGGGCTCCCAGCGGGTCCGCCGCCAGCGCCACGGCCGAGTGCAGAAGCGCAGCCAGCGCACAGGCCAGCGCTGTCGCCCGGATGTGTCGCATGTCGGCCTCCCTCACAGCATCGTCCATGGCATTCTAACACAGAGGGGAGCGCCTACGCAGTCCGGTCCGTCTCCCGGGACGACGCGACCATCCGTGTCGCGCAGCCGATGGCTTCCAGAAGCGACGCCTCGTCGGCAATCCCCTGACCGGCAATGTCGTAAGCCGTTCCGTGGCCGACGCTTGTCCGGATGATGGGCAGCCCCAGCGTTATGTTCACCACCCGCCCGAGCCCGGCCAGCTTCACGGGGATCAGCGCCTGGTCGTGGTAGAGGGCGACCACGGCGTCGAAGTCCCCGCGCACGGCGGCGCCGAACACCGTATCCGACGGCATCGGCCCCGTCACGTCGATGCCGTGCGCCTGCAGATCTTTGACGGCCGGACCGACTATACGGGCTTCCTCGTCGCCGAAGCGTCCGCCGTCGCTGCAATGCGGATTCAGCCCGCAGACGGCGATGCGGGGGCGGGAGCTGGCGAAGTAGCGGCGCAATGCCGCATCCAGAATGGTCGCCACCTCCACGATTCCGTCCCGGGTGACGGCGCCGGGCACGTCGCGAAGGGCGAGGTGGGTCGTCACGAGGGCCACCCGCAGGTCGGGGCATGCCATGAGCATCACCGGACGCGCCCCGCCGGTCAGGTGCGCCAGCATCTCCGTGTGGCCGGGGAAGGGCACGCCCGCCATGGCCATCGACTGCTTGTTGATCGGGCACGTGACCACCGCGTCGGCCTCGCCGTCCGGGACCAGGCGCAGAGCGGCTTCGATGTAGTCGGCGGAAGCACGACCTGCGTCGGCCGAGGCGACGTGAGGCTGCATCCGCTCGGCTCTGAACTCACCCACGTCCAGGAGTTCATGGTCCGACCTGGACTTTCTCGTGGGGGCGAATGGTGGCAGATCGAGCTTCGCTCCGAGCTGGGCCGCCTGGGCCTCGATGACGGCGCGCGAGCCGACGACGACTATCCGGGCCTCTTCCGGAAGACGCCCGCCGGCCAGGGCCTTCACCAGCACCTCGGGCCCGATGCCGCGTGGGTCGCCCATGGTGACGGCCAGTGTGACCAATCGGTCATCGGACATCAGAACCCCTGCTCCTCAAGGTCACCCATGCTCAGGGAGCCTGCATCGGGAAGGGTCGCCTCGTTCTGCAGAATGCGGCGAACCCATCGCCCGATCATGTCGCACTCGACGTTCACGGTGTTGCCGGCGTCCTTGTGCTGCAGATTCGTCTCCTGAAGGGTGTGCGGTATCACGCTTACCTCGAACGCGGCGCGGCGCAAGGCGGCGATGGTCAGGCTGATGCCGTCGACGGCCACGCTGCCCTTCATGATCATCAGGTCGCTCAGTTCCGGGGCGACTTCCACCTCCAGGCGCACCTCACCGGGGCGCGGCTCTTTCCGAAGGATGCGTCCCACGCCGTCCACGTGCCCGCTGACGAAGTGGCCGCCCAGCCGGTCTCCGACCCGGAGGGCCGGTTCCAAGTTCACGCGGGAACCCGGTTTGAGTTCGCCCAGAGTTGTGAGGCGAAGCGTCTCGGTGCTGACATCGAACCAGACCGTTCCTCCTTCCAGACCGCCGGCCGTCAGGCAGGCGCCGTCCACGC
>CAZZNQ010000071.1:0-21018 GCA_964655775.1 uncultured candidatus Brocadiaceae bacterium
CGGGGCGCTCGGCAGCGTTGATGGCTTCCGCCGCCCGCTGGATCTGGCGCGCGTGCCCCTCGACACTCGGCTTGTAGCCCGGAAGCTGCATCTCGGAATCGACGTCGCCGGACAGCTCCTGCACGGTCACGTCCACCGGAAGGTCGATGACTACCGGTCCCGGCCTGCCGGTCGATGCGATGTAGAATGCCTCGTTGACGATGCGCGCGAGGTCGGCGGCGTCCTTCACCAGGTAGTTGTGCTTGGTGGTCGGGCGCGTGATGCCGGTGACGTCCGCCTCCTGGAAGGCGTCGTTGCCGATCAGGTGCGTGCGCACCTGTCCGGTGATGGCAACCATCGGGACGCTGTCCATGTGCGCGGTGGCGATTGCGGTGACCAGGTTCGTGGCGCCCGGCCCGCTGGTGGCGACGCAGACGCCGACCTTTCCGGTCGCCCGCGCGTAGCCGTCGGCCATGTGACCCGCGCCCTGCTCGTGGCGGGCGAGAATGGTCTTGATCGGGGCATCGTAGAGCACGTCAAAGAGGGTGAGAACCGCCCCGCCAGGCAGCCCGAATATGTACTCCACGCCCTGTTCGGCGAGGGCGTCAACCAGTATCTGCGCGCCTTTTTTGCTCATCAATGCAGTTCCGTTTGCAGGTATATGCTGAGATCAGGGGACGAGAACCATCCCTGAGGCATTATACACGCAGGGCGGCTGCAATCCAGTGACGAATCCCCCCGAAGCGCGCTGCCGCCTCAGGGGACACTCCCGCACCGGAACGCCCCGCCGGCCCAGAGGACGACTACAGTATGCCTTCCCCGAACGAGCCCGACCCGGCCTCGCGGCGCTTCCGCGACCTGCGGACGCGCTTCTCCGACCCTTCCTCTTCGTCCTGGCCTTCCTCTTCTTCGCCGGCGTCTTCGTGATCCTCTTCCTCCGCCTCTTCGTCGACGTCTTCTTCCACGTCGGACTCGGTCACGCCCTCGGCGAAGGCCCCGGCCTCGGCCGGCTGCTGCTCTGCGTCCTCGGCCTCGACCTCATCTTCTTCCTCGATGTCCTCGTGCACGCCGAATTCAGAGATCTCCTCGCCGAGGATGCCGGGCTCACCCGGACGCTCGAGCACAACCCTCTCCTCGTCCTCGACCTCGAAGGACATGAAGCCGGTCCTTCGTGCGCGCGCCGGTGTCTCCTCCTCCACCGGCTCCTCATCTTCCGTATCGGCGAAGTCGGGGATCTGTACCGGCTCCTCCTCTTGCTCCGCCGTTTCGGCCGGCTCGGCCTCGACCTCCTCTTTGCCCGCTTCCTCGTCCTCGTCCAGGTCGTAGTCGTCCACGTCGTAATCGTCCTCGTCCTCCGCCGACTCTTCGACCATGCCCTGGCGCGCCTTCTCCTCCTCCTGCTCGTATGCCTCCAGAACAATGCTCTGGAGCATTTCCCTGCACTCGGTGTTGATCGGGTGGGCGACGTCCACGTGCAGCTTGTCACGCGATTTGGCGCCGTCGCGTCCGGAGGGCAGCGACTTGCCGCAGTCCCCACAGTATTTCGCCCGGAGCGGATTCTTCGAGCCGCAGTTCGGGCAGCCGCTGCTGAGCTTGCGACTCGGCATAGCGACGAAGAAGCCCTTCCGGCCTTCGATCACGCGCAGATCGTGCACGACGAAGTCGTCGTCGATGGTGATGCTGCAGAAGGCGCGAAGCCTGTCCGAGCGTTGGCGCATCAGCTTGACCCGTACTTCCGTGATATTCAAAGAAGTCCCTCCCTGTCGCCGGTCAGGTGCGCGGGGAATGCCGGGAGCCCACAGTATGAGCCGCCGCGCACGGTACCGACAATTCGGATTCCAGCAAGGCTGCCGCCCTTCTCGCGCATTCCTCGTCGGGTGCAACCGCAAAGAAGCATGCCCCGCTCCCCGAGAGAAGCAGGGCCCTCAGCCCGCATCGCTCCTTCATCGCCTTCAGTTCGCTCCACAGTTGCCTGAGATCGGGATGAAGTGACAAAGCGATCGGTTGCAGATCGTTCTGCATACCATCCGACACCATCCGCCAGTCGCCCTTCTCCAGGGCCACAAGTACATTGTTACTTGTGACACTGCGGGTTGTCAAGACGGTTCGCACGGAAGCGTACACCTCCGCGGTAGATACGTGCAGGCGCGGCATGATGATGACGTAATGCATTTGGACGGGAGAACTTAGCGGAGTCACACGCTCTCCCCTGCCCTCACACAGGGCGGTGCCGCCGTAGATGAAGAATGGCACGTCGGACCCGAGTTCGGCCGCCAGACCGGCCAGGTCGCTCTGAGTGACATCCAGCCCCCAGAGCTCGCTGAGGCCCAACAGCGCGTGCGCGGCGTCGGAGCTGCCGCCGCCCATTCCACCGCCGACGGGGATGCGCTTGACCAGCCGGATCGCCGCCCCCTGCTCAACACCGCAGCGCTCCTGAAGCAGCCGCCCCGCCCGAACGACGAGGTTCTCCTCGTCCGCAGGCAGTTCCGCATCGCTGCACAAGAGACGGAGTTCCTCACCTTCCAGCCGTTCGAACTGCAGCTCGTCGAACAAGCTCACCGTCTGCATCACGGTCCGTATCTCGTGATAGCCGTCCGGCCTCTTCCCGAGAATCTCGAAGTAGAGGTTGACCTTCCCCGGGGCGAGAAGGCGGAGTTCTTGGGATGCACGCCTACCGGGCCGGTCCATCGTCGTCCCCGCAGAAAGTGAAGAACGTAAGCTGGCTCTGGCCGTATATGCGCTGGTCGTCCTCGCACAGAAACCGACACGGCCAGACCATGAACGGCATCGGGCGGTGGTGCATGACCACCGTGCAGCCCGGACGCAGCCAGTCGGCAGAGAGGGCCTCCAGTGCTCGGAAGAGCCGCGCGCGCGCATTCGGATCGTCTATCACGGCGTACGGCGGGTCCACCAGAACAAGGTCCGCCGGCATCGACCCGGGCACGGGTGTCCTCTCGTGCAGAAGCAATGCGTCGGCCCGGACCACCGTGCACCGTTCTGCCAGGCCGCACCTGGCCGCGTTCCGCTCGATCAAGGCAGCCAGACGGCCGTCCTGTTCCACGAAGACGCAGGCGTGGGCGTCCCGGCTCAGGGCCTCCAGGCCCAGCCCCCCGCTCCCGCTGTAGAGGTCGAGCACGGATGCGCCGGGCACTTCATCTCGCAGGATGTTGAAGAGCGACTCCTTCACGCGGTCGAGCATGGGCCGCAGGCGGGGGATGTCCAGTGTTTCCAGGTTCGTGCCGCGCGCCTTGCCCGCTATGATGCGCAATTGCGTCTCCGTGGAATCTCAGCCTGCCGAAGGGAGCGGAACGGCCCTCATTGGGGGGTCGCCTCGGGCGGTTCGTCGAAATCCGGGGCTACGACCACGACGCCGTTGCGGTCGGCTTCCTCGCGCAGTTCGCCTGCATCCAGGGCTATGGTCCGACCCGGCTCGACGGCCAGCACGGACACGCCGCTCTCGCGGAGCGTCTCGACGGTTGTCGGCCCGATGCAGGGGATGTCGAAGCGGCTGTCGTGACCTTCCTTAGCCACCTTGACGGCCACCGCCTTGCCCCCCGCCAGTTCTCCACCCCTGCGCAAGGTGGCGTCCGTGCCGTCGATGCCTTCCACAGCGATCACCGCGCGATCTTTCACCACGATGCACTGCCCTATCTGGAGCGCGGCGATTTTCTTGACAAGGCCCCAGCCGAACCGGATGTCGCGCCACTGCCGACGCGTCGGCTCGCGTCGGGTTAGGCATCCCGGCCTGACCAGAAGCTCGGGGCAGTACTCCGGCACGCTGGCGACGCGTATGCCCTCCGACTCGAACTCGTCCGCCACGGCGCCGAGAATGGTATGATCCTCTCGTGTGCGCAGCCGGCGGTACCACATCATCACGGTGCGCCAGTCCGGCAGCATGGCGGCCTTGTTGTCGAACATGCGGCGCTTGTTGATGCCCCCCACCATGAGCATCGCCTCGACGTCGGCCGCCTTGAAGGTTTTCACCCAGTAGCCCAGCTTGGCAACACCTGTCCAGTGGACCTCGTCCGCCAGGGCCTCCATCTCCGGCTCGGCGTCGCCGCGTATGCAGACGGCCACGATTCGTTTTCCGCGCCGGCGAAGAGTGCGGGCGACGGCCCGTGGCAGACCGCCGCTGCCGCACAGCAGCCCGACGGACGGCCTGGTCTGGGAGTCGTTCATTCGCCCGAGGTGTCAGGTCCGCAGTTGCCCGTTGCCGACAACGCGCCACTTGTAGGTCGTCAGTTCATCCAGCGCCATGGGGCCGCGCGCGTGCAGACGGTCCGTGCTGATGCCGATCTCCGCGCCCAGCCCGAACTGCTCGCCGTCGTGGAAACGCGTGCTCGTGTTGACGAACACGGCTGCCGAATCCACCTCGTCCAGGAAGCGCTGCGCGCTGACCAGATCTCTCGTCACAATCGCATCGCTGTGACCGGAGCCGTAGCGGTTGATGTGGGCGACCGCCTCGTCCAGGTTGTCCACCACGCGAACGGAAAGCGTCAGGTCAAGGTACTCGGTGCTCCAGTCCTCGGCCGTGGCCCGTTCCATGTCGGCCGCTATCTCACAGCAGGTGGGGCATCCCCTGAGCTGAACGCCCTCCTCGCGGAACACGGGCAGCATCCGCTGCATAAACTCCCGGGCGATCCCACGATGCACCAGCAGCGTCTCCATCGCGTTGCACACGCCGGGGCGCTGGCACTTGGCGTTCCTGCAAATGGCAATAGCCATCTCCAGGTCCGCCGTGTCGTCCACAAACACGTGACAGATGCCCTCGTAGTGCTTGATGACCGGGATGGTCGAGGTCTCCACGACGGTTCGGATCAGCCCCTTTCCGCCGCGCGGTATCACCAGGTCGATGTACTCGTCGGCGCGAAGAAGGCGGCTCACCACCTCTCGGTCCGGCGTGTTGACGAGCTGCACTGCGCGAGGATCGAGGCCCTCGGCCTCACACGCCCGCGTCATCTGGCGATGGATGGCCAGGTTGGAGTTGATGGCCTCTTTGCCGCCGCGAAGGATCACGGCGTTGCCGCTCTTCAGGCAGAGCGCACCGGCGTCGGCGGTCACGTTCGGACGCGACTCGAAGATCATGCAGATGACGCCGATGGGCACGCGCACCTTGTCGATCTTAAGCCCGTTGGGCAAGATCCAGCCGTCCAGCACGTCGCCTACCGGATCGCGCAGGGCGGCCACTTTCCTCAGCCCGGCGGCCATGCCCTCGATGCGCTTGTCCGTGAGCTCCAGCCGGTCGATCATGGCTTTCGAGAGCCCGCCCTCGCGGGCGGCGTCCAGATCGGCGGCGTTGGCCTCACGAAGCTCGTCCCGGGCGTCAAGCAGGTTCCGGGCCGTCGCCTCCAGAACGCTGTTCTTCAGTGCGGTTCCGGCGCGGCTTATGGCTGCTGACGCCCGGCGAGCGGCCTGCGCCAGGTCCGTGGCGTACTGGGTGACATCCATTGTCTTGCTCCCTATTCGTTCAGACGTATCTACCTGCTGATTCTCCTGTACTCCGCCACCAGGTTCCAGGTCAGGCAGATCACTGCGCTGAGTACGAACACCGCGGCCGGCAGCCAGAGCTCAAGCCACGGGTACGTCAGAATCCGGATGCCGGCGTCTTGCTCCTGGGGGACTCCGGACCTGCGCGGCTTGCGGCCGTCGGACTCGAACTCCAGCACGCGCTCGCCCGGTGCAGCGTAGTTGTACTCCTCCCTGGCGATCCGCTCGATGGCCTCGGGTGAGGTCAGCAGTTCGTCCCGCTCCGCGCGCAGGCGCGCGTTCTCCTGCTGGAGGCGATCGAGCCTGGCCTGCAGAAGCGCTCGGTCGTCCACCATCCGCTGGAGTTGCCGTCCGCGCCGGGACAGGAGAGCGCCGAAGAACGCCGCAACGAATGTAGCAAGGAGTACAGGCAACCAGAACGAACTCAGCGAAAGAACGCGCATTGCGGTCGGCTCCCGTGCATTCCGGTAGCGCCTTCGGCGGGCGGCTACCCGCCGTGGGCGGGCATTCATCTCTAATGCTATAACGGTTGAGATAGCGTTCTGTCAACCTGACGGCCCCCGTACTTGACACCCACGGCACTATGCGGGACACTCCGTGGACACCACCGTACCATGGCTCCGACCGCATCCCTCGACCGAACAACATGCGCATACCACTGACCAAGTACGGTTTACGCGAGATTCTGGTTGGATCGGCGGTCTTCGCCGTCGGCTGCTCCGTGGCCGGCTGGCTCTACTGGCCGGCGGCGCTCGCCGTCGGTCTTCTGTGGGCGGCTTACCTCGCCTTCTTCCGCGATCCGGAACGCCGCATTCCGGAAGCCCGTGACAGCCTGTTGAGCCCAGCAGACGGCACCGTATACGACATCTGTGAGGTGGATCCGCCGGGCGAGTTCCTCGGCGACCCTGCCCTGCGGATAGGCATCTTCATGTCCGTGCTCAACTGCCACGTCAATCGCTCTCCCGCGGAAGGAAAGGTGCGATACGTCCAGTACTTCCCGGGCAGCTTCCTGGACGCGCGCAATCCCGACGCCTCAACTCGCAACGAGCACAACCTGTTCGGACTGGAGACGGAAGGCGGACGCCGCCTCATGGTCAACCAGATATCCGGCGCGGTGGCGCGGCGCATAGTGTGCGACCTGAAGCCGGGCAACCTCCTGAAGGCGGGCCAGCGTGTCGGCATGGTGAAGTTCGGAAGCCGCGTCGAACTTTTTGTGCCTGAATCGGACAAAGTGGATGTGGACGTGCAGCCTGGGGATAGGGTGAAAGCGGGCCTGTCCGTGTTGGCCACGTACGTGCGCGAATAGAGTTGTCCTCGGCGTCGGTTGAGCCCTCTCGCCAAGGCGCCGAATATAGACGGAGCGTCGGTATGAAAAGCTCGCCGTTGACCTGGGCGGCCTGCCTGATCGCCCTCAGCCTTGCCGCTGGCAGCAGCATCGCGTCCGCTGGCCAATCTTCTACTCCGGCATACCCCATACTGGATTCAGCAAAGGCCACCGCCCGCGAGCTCAAAAGTTTGTCGGCAAAGGACGCGAACCTGGTGCTGATTGCCCGCGGCTACGCCGACATCGGCGCGTACGAGGAGGCGCACCTCACCCTCACTGAGGCCGCGGAGCTGACGAAAGCCCAGGACAGGTCGCCGACGGTTATCAGCCGGGCGGCCCGGATCCTGCTCGATATCGGACGCCACGAGGAGGCCCTGGAGACCGCCCGCACCATCCCCGATGCCTCCGTAGCGTCCAGGTTGCTGGTGGAGATTGCCGAACGTCTGCATGACGAGGACCGGGGGAACCTGGCGGCGTCGGCCTGTGAGTCCGCGAGGAACCGTACGGCTGACCTCGAGACGCCCGCACAGCGTTTGGGCATCCTGGCCGCGCTTGCCCAGACCTACCTTGCGTTGGGAGAACGCGAGACTGCCGAAGAACTCCTGGCCGCCGCCGTTGAAGCCGCTATCCGGGTGGATGCGGAGGGTGCAACCGAGGCCCCGCCATTCAGGCTTGTCCTGTCCTGCTGGGAACTCGGATACCCCGGGCTTGCTGAGCGTCTGGTGGACAGCCTGGAGAAACCGGCCGGCCGTTTCGCCGTGACGCTCGAACTGTCACTCCTTCACCGCGACGCCGGCCATTCACGGGAGTCCAACGACCTTAGCCGGGCGGCCCAGAACCTGAAGAGCTCGCTTCCGGCAAGCCGGCGCGTGAGACTCCAGTCGGACCTGGCCGGAGTTTTCGACGAATCCGGTAGAGAGGACCTAGCGCTGCAGGTTCTCCGGCTTGCGGAAGCCGCGACCGCCGAGGTCGGCGACGCGAATGAGCGCATAGTGCTGATCCAGCACATCGCGACGCGCTACTTCGAGCACGAGCAATGGGACGCAGCCGCAGATCTCGCCGTCCGTGCCTCCGACCCGTATGCCGAGTGCAAATACAGGACCGTGGCGGTCCTCGCGCGTGCGAAGGACAGCGGCGCGGAGCAGGCGCTGCAGATGATCCGCGCACTGGACACCGAGTATCTGCGGTTCGTAGGCTACGACAACCTGAACGAGCTTGCCGCGCTCTACCACCACGCGGCGCCGGCCGCCTCGGTTGAGGAGGTGGCACGCCTGGAGCCGGAGGAGTTTCGCGACCGTGCGTTGGTGCTATACGCGGAATCCGCTGCCTCTCTGCCCGACTACCCAGCCACTTTCTCTTTCATAGCGCCCATCACCTCCAACGCGCGGCGCCGCGACGCTCTCATGGCCGCGGCGAAGCAGTTCCTGCGGTCCGCCAACGCGCGCAATCTCGAAACCGTCGGCGAATGGATCAAGCGCTGCATCGACGAACTTCAGACTACCGAAGACCGCACTGACGTCCTGTACCGCCTAGCCTCTGTCCAGGTTGACGGAGGCCAACCGGATCGTGCCCTGGAGACCGTGGACCGGATACGATCCGAGCTGCCGGACGAGGATGCAATGGACGAGACGCGCTACACCGGCCTGGCGCGGATGGGCGCGATTCTCTGGCGGATGGAGAGGCTCGACGACGCGCTCGATCTGGTGCACGAAGCGGCCGAGGAGGCCATGTTCATCCCGTGTGCCTCTTGCCGGCACGAGACGGTCAAGACCATCGTCGAGACGCTTCTGGAATCGCGAGATGCCGCTCCCCTTGCAACGGCACTGGAGCTCCTCCAGCTCCCGTCCTTCCAGGCCCTCGAGCTGCCCAGACTTGCCGACGAGCACCCCGACATGACCGCGGACCAGCGCCGGCTTCTTATGCGATGCGCACTCCGCGGCGCGACCGATATCCTCCTTGCTGACAACCGCATCGAGGCGATGGTCAGCGTCGCCAGGGCCTATCGCGACCGCGGTCTACAGCCCGACAGTGCGGACCTCGCCGTACTCGAGAACGCCCTCCCCGCCCAGCAACGCCCGGAGGGAACACCCGCTCGGGTCATGAGACCGGGCGGCGGCCTGGACGTCGCCCTGCTCGCCGTATTCACGCGCTCCGGCTGCGACGCGTGTGAGGAGGCCGAGGAGGCCATTCGCAAGGCGGCCGAGAGGCTGCCCACCGTCGAGACCCGGGTCAAGTTCTACCTCCTCGACGGCAAGAATGCCGAAGAGGCGCGGCGCGTCAACGGCGCCATCTGCGAGATGCTCGACGTGCCCAAACACAACCGCCTCCTGGCCCCCAGCGTCTTCTCGCTGCAGCAGGGCCTGTTCGGCGACGAGATAACCGTCGCACGCGTCGCGTTCATGATCGAAAACTGCGTCGGTCTGCCCAGCCCCGAGGTCCAGGCCCTGCCATACGCCGAGGACGAAGACACGACGCTCGAGCAGTACCGTGCCCTCACACCCATCGCCGTTGTGATCGGCGGCCTCACCGACGGCATAAACCCCTGCGCCTTCGCCGTGCTGGTCTTCTTCATCTCTTACCTGACCTACGTCGGCCGCACCCGCCGGCAGATCGTCACCGCCGGCATCGTCTTCACCATTGCCGTGTTCCTCACCTATTTCGCCATCGGGCTGGGCTTGGGCGAGGTGCTGGGCATGGCGACGCGACGCTTCGGGCGGATATCCCGCGTCATCGGCCTCGTCATCGCCGGCGCCGCCCTGGTCGCCGCCGTGCTCAGCTTTCTGGACGGCATCCGCTGCCTGCGCGGCGAGCCGGAGAACATGACGCTCGCCCTCCCCGACTCGCTCAAAAAGCGCATCCGGCTCAACATCGCCCGACGCACCCGCACCGGCCTCACCGTCGTCACCACGGCCGTTCTCGGCGCCATCGTCGCCCTGTTCGAATTCCCCTGCACCGGCTGGGTCTATCTCCCCATCATCGCCCTGATCAGGCGCCCCGGCCATTTCTGGGGCCCCACCGGCTGGCTCTTGCTCTACAACTTCTTCTTCATCGTCCCCCTCATCGTCGTCTTCGCCCTCGTGCTCTTCGGCGTCACGTCCGACGCTCTCTCGGCCTGGTTCCGGCGCCACATCGCCAAGACCAAGTTCGCCATGAGCGCCGTCTTTCTCATCCTGTTCGCGTTGCTCGTGTGGCAGAACTTCTGAGCGCAGGCGTAGCGTGGGCGCAATGTCATCGGTCGGAAAGCGCGGGAAGGTGGTGGGCGGTACTGGACTTGAACCAGTGGCCTCCAGCGTGTCGAGCTGGCGCTCTAGCCAACTGAGCTAACCGCCCACAGGAAATCAATCCTACAGCACCCCCCTCCGCCTGTCAAGCAAACCGACCCTCAACGCCAGCACCGCCCCGGCGCCGGACCGATGCAGGTCCCAACCACGAATGACGCCTCCTGTAAAGCCTTCCTTTTAAGCCTCTTCTGACAAGATGGGTTCGTTCTGCTCAGTTGACGGAACTAGAGTGCGAGCGATTTGGGCCGATAATCGGGAGTAGAAGGGAGGTGTATCGACATGTCTTCAGTTCGATGACTCGCTCGCCGCTGGACCTGGCCCGCACCGCCCTGAAGGCCGCCCAAAAAGCCCTGCCGGCCTACGGCCATCCCAAGAGCCCGCACAAGTATACCCAGCACCAGCCGTTCGCCTGCCTGGTGCTCAAAGAGTTCCTCCACACCAACTTCCGCAGCCTCGAATTGACGCTGAGCGAGTGGTCCGAGCTGCGCGAGGGGCTGGGGCTCAGGCAGGTTCCCCACTACTCCACCTTCTGCTATGCACGGGGTCGTCTAAGGATAACGGTCCTGCGGTCCTCGCAGGCCGGAATGCGGCTACTTTGAGGCGGCGCAATCTGCGCAGCCGCCAACCGGCCCCCAGAATAGGTATTGACAGGCAGCCAGGGGAATAGTAGTATTGCCACGCCTGCCCGAGACGCGTGGGAAGACGCGGCGCGACGCGCGGCGGGCAGTCCGCGTGCAACGGCTTCACTCATGGAAGGGGAAGGTAACCATGGTGACACGACAGGACGGCTCCACGGTGCGGATCGAGGGCGATCTGGGTTTCAGTTCCGGGCAGTACGTCAGCAGCGTCCACGGCGCGGAAGCCCGCATCCTGCAGGTGCTGGGAGAGCCGCTCAGCTATGAGGACCTCATCTGCTACGGCGCGTTCGCCTTCCGCATCGGCGTGCACGAGGCCATGTGCCCCAGCGCCGGGCACCCCTGCTGCGGGTTCGAGTGCATCCAGAACTCCCACCGCTCCCTGCCCTGGCGTACCCGTATCTTCGAGTCGTGTCCGTGGGACAAGCCCAGGGACGACCGTGAGGCATTCGAGTCCGAAGCGTGCTCGGCCATCAAGGACAGCATCGACCGCGGCGTGCCGGTGCACTACGGCAGCGAAGAGGACGGACTCATTATCGGCTACGCGGACGCCGGCCGCCGCTGGCTCTGCACGCACCCCTACCACAAGAACGGCAAGGAGACGTTCTGGCACGACGAGGCCACGGGCTTTGCGGGCGGCGACTGGCCCTGGGGCATCGTCGTCTGGACCGAGCCCAAGACGGCCGACGAGCGCGTGCCCGAGCGTGAACTGACCGTCGCCGCCCTGCGCCAGGCGGTCGAGATGTGGAACACCGAGAAGCGCGAGGCATACTTCTGCGGCGAGGCGGCGTACGAGCACTGGATCGACTGGCTGCGCGGAGTCGATTCCGGCGTCGTGGAAAACCCCAAGGCGGGCATGCAGGGGAACGGCTGGTGCTACGACGTATTGGCGCACAGCCGCTGGATCGCCGGCAGGTGGCTGAAGAACGCGGCGAAGCAGTTCAAGGGTGCCGGCGATGATGAACTCCTCATCGCCGCCGACCACTTCTCCAAGGTCGCAGAGACCGCAACGGAGGGGCTGAACTGCACCTGGGACCTGGCGCTGCCTCCCAGCCGGTATGAGGATTGGACCGCCGAGATGCGTGGGGACCAGATCGCGCGCCTGCGCACGGCCCGCCGCCACGACCGCGAAGCCGTCAGCGCCATCCAGCAGGCACTGGAGGATCTGGTCTAACAGCACGCCGGATCCGGTCATTGCGAAGTAGCCGCAGGCCGGTTCGCCCGTCGCTACGTTCCTCCCAAGAACAGGTCCTCGCCACTATCCACCAGCATCTGCGCGATCTTCTTGTGACCGCCCAGCCTGGCCGCATCCATCGCCGTTCGCCCGTGGTCGTCGCGCAGCATCGGATCGGCGCCGGCTACCAGCAGCAGCCTCACAACGTCGGCATAGCCGTTATATGCCGCAACTTCCAGGGGAGTTACCCCCTCGCCCGTCTTCGCGTCCACACTTGCGCCCGCCTCAATCAGCACGCGAGCAACATCCGCGTGGCCGAAATCCGCCGCCGCGTGCAGGGCCGTGCGCCCGCCTTCGGCGGCCTTGTCCGGCCTGGCCCCCGCCTGCAGCAGTAGCTTCACGACCTCACTGTGCCCGTCCATGGCGGCGCCCATGAGCGGTGTCACGCCCGCCGTATCCGATGCATCGGGGTTTGCCCCGTGGGTCAAGAGCGCCTCCACTACGTCATGCGCCCCCCGGCCTGCGGCATTCGCCAGCAAGGGAGAGCCGTTAGCGTCACGCGTGTTCGCATCGGCCCCCTTCTCTTCGATCAACCATTTCACGTCTGCGGCACCACCCGGGGACGCCGCCGCAACCAGTTCGCGATTCGGGTCCAGTGCGGAGCGTGCCCGCACGAGCGCCACCAGCGCACCAGTGTAAAAGACAGTCAGCACTGCCGTCGCCAGGAGCGCCCACCCCAGCTCAAAATCCTCGGGGAGGGGGCCGAACGCCAGCATCAGCCACAAGCCAGCGATTATCAGCAGGCATATGGCGGCAATCGCTATCATCGTGCGCCTTTGCCACGCGCTCGCCCGGTGACAGTTGCTGCCAAAAGCCGCCGACAGCAGGTAAACGCCCAGGACCAGCACTACCAGCAGCCCACTAAGACCACCGAGGCAGACGAACAGCACTGCCAGCGGGACGAGCAGGAATAGCGCAACGGCAAATGCGTATCGGCGCTCGAATCTGAGACTGAAGACACGCCGCTCGCGCGTCAATGTGCCCATGAGCTTTTTCAGCCTGCTATTCGCCACCAGTTGGCTCCGTTGGGGGCGATTGGAGGCGCCCCGCACTCCTCATGCCCATATTCAGGGGATCGGCACCCTTTCTGCAAGGCGGGTCCATCCGGCCTACCCTTCAGTCCTTGAGGGCGCACGGGGCAAGAGCCCGAAAGACCGCGTCGGGCCCAAGATGGACAAGTTGCGCCGCAATGTCAACCGTGACATTCGGTCCGGTTCTGCTGTCGTTCCAACTGGACCAGGCACCTCCGGAGATCCTGAACCAACCTGTCAACAGTCCCAAGGTCTACGAGGAGCCCAGTGTACTGCACTGTATTCTGCGCTCGGTAGGGATACTTCTCAGGATCGTCGCCATGTGCGTGGCAGAACGCACTTATGTACTCGCCCGACATCACAATGACGGGAGGAGCCACCGGCACCCAGCTGAGCACCAGTACGGGCTGCGCGTCGTAGTCCCACAGAACCGCTCTGGTATCCAGATCTTGCGCGTCCAGTCGGCGTGCTTCGTCCATGAACGTCCTGAGTGACGCCGCCGAGACCACCAGCGGCACGTCCAGACGCATTGAAAGCATCTGGACACAGAGGGAACCATCGATGTAATCCGAGTGGCATTCGGGATGCTGCAGGCGGAGGGTCAGAAGGCAGGGGTCCTCACCCCGCGTTCGCGCAGCCACAACTACTTCCTGCTCCATGGCGGCCTCCATCTGTTCTCTCTGCGCAGCCGTGTCCTATTCAGGCGGCCTCTGGCTCTGCGATAGCCTGCAACCGAGCGGCCCTCGTTGGCAGTCAGCCTCTGAGTTCTAAGGGGTGGGCGAGAGGGAACAGCAGCTGCCATACGCCCGCCAGGAACACCAGCAAAGCGACCAGTGACATCGCCTGAACAAGCAACAGGAAACGCAATCGCCGAATGCCGCGGCCGCTCATTCGACGGCTGCTCGCAGTTCCGCAAGAGCAGCAGAATCTTCAACCGTCGCGGCGTCGAGTTCATAGGGACCGTGGTTCAGCAGATAGGCGTTAATCAACGTCCGATCGGTGAACGGTACGGGGGCAAGGCCGGCCCTCATCATCCGGTCCAGTTCGGGATGCCCCGCAGCTACCCAATAGACGAACGCGGCGTCAAAAGCCGTATCGCTAGCGCCGGTGCGACCGACGATCCTGACCTCCACCCACTGATTGACGACGAGCGATTTCAGGAGCCTCTCCGCCCCCTGGGCGTCGGCCCCCGCTTTGAGTTTCACACCGGCCAATCGGATAAGGGAGTCCACATGACCCAAGGTCAAGGGCCCCACCACTCGGTTAACGAGCAGTTGTTCCGGTGCTGCCGATTCGCTCGGAGCACTTGCGCTGACGATCTGATAGGGATACTCAAACTCGAATTCCGACCGAGGATTCTTCCTCCTCCACCAGGCTATCCAGCGTGACTGATCCATGCCGAAGTCCTCGCCCGTCAGCGACTCAAGAAGGTCGGCTATCTCCCCGTGAGCACGCTCAGCCGGGTGGTCCAATCCCTTGATGAGGTACGGCACTGCACTCTTCTCACCTATGCGGCCCAAGTAGATAGCCGCGTTCAGCCACACATACGAGTCATCGCTCTGGAGCAGGTCCAGGGCTTTTGCCTTGCCAACTGGGTCTCCCCGTTCAGTCAGTAGAGAAAGAGCGACAAGGACCGTATCGCGGTCGTTGCTGGAGAGCGCAGCCAATAGGTCTTCAGAATCTCCAGCAGCAAGGCCCGCCAGTTCATCGGCCGATGCCTTTGCTGGCGCCGCAGCCTGCGGAGCATCCTCCCCCTGCTGCTCTTCGCAAGACATCAGGATGGCCAGGCCGCCGATAAGCAATGCAGCAGCGACAGCAGGGGCCAACATGACAATCCTCTTCATTGTGTACTCCTTGCCACTCCAATGCATCACTGCGTGTCCGCGATTCGCCCTACTATCTGCACCAACCTCTCGATAAATGTGAAGGCTCTGCGCATCTGATCACTCCTCAGGAACCAGTACGTCGGCCTGCCTCGCATCGCTGTCCCTACGCGGCTCCGTCGGACCCGGGTAGTACCTCATGAACTGGAGGACCTCGCGCCTGCAGTTCACATCCCCTTCGGCCGACGCCGCAGAAGCAGCGTCACGCTAACAATCAGGGCCGTCGCAATCGCTCCCAGACAGAGCACCAGCCTGCCCGATCGTACCCGATGAGCCGTGACCACGATCGGGTATGGCGGCCGCCCGCCGTCCGCTGCCATCCCTGCCTGCAGCACTGCATACCGGTACAGCAAGCCATCGTACCGTCCGGAGCGCATTGTCTCATAGTCGTCGAGGTGTGCAGCCAGAGCGGGGTAACGGCCCCTTTCCCCGACCGGCCGCCAGCCTTGCCACTCGATCCGGCGCTCGTTTCGGGACGGCTCGAACAGAGAGTCCGCAAAGGCCACAGGGGCAAAGGCTAGGTACAGGACGAGCGCGCCGCCCGCGCCGATAGCCAGGGCGCAGGAAGCTACCCCGATTCGGGTCGGTGTTATCCGTCGCACGGCTGCAGTCGTCTCGGTCTCTCACCCCAACTCACGCTGTATCGAGCGCAGGTCCTCAACCAGGGGCATTATAGGAATCCCCGCGAATGCGTCAAGACTGAACAGGCGCGGAGACCAACGTCACCCACCGAGGATGGCGACGATCTCATGACGGGGGACGCGGTTCACGACCAGGGGTTGGGAATCGTCCGGCTGGGACTGCTGCCAGGTGACCAGGTACTCCTCCCCCGCGTCGAAGACGGACACGTAGCGGCTGCAGCCGGTGCCGTGCGGCGAGACGAACGCCGGCGAATCAACCGAAAGGCGCTCAAGCTGCGGGAACTCATCGTCCAGCCCCACGGCGAGTCCGCCGATCTCCTCGCACGAGTAGCCGCGCGGGCGGCCGGCGTCGCTGTGGTCGTGGATGCATTCGGCGCCGTCGTAGAAGTACAGGGCGACCGACGGCAGATCGGCAAGGAGGCCGACCTGCGGCAGGGGCAGGCGCGCGGTGACGCGGCTGACGGCAACGTCCCAGACGGGTCCACGGGGAAGCAGATCGGGACAGATGGGCGTGCACGTGCCGTCCGCGTTCCGCCGTGCGAGGCCGGTATTGGAGCTGGTCCAACTGAAGGGATGATGGCAGTAGATGATGAAGGACTCGTCGCCTATATCGAAGGCAATCGGATCCTTGACGTGGAGCCGCGCTGGATGGTCTTCCGACAGCAGCGGCTCGGGCCGCGCCGAAGAGAGTGCCTCGGCGGTGTCGGCGCGGAGGACATCGATGCTCCAGACACCGGTGCCGGGCTTCTGGAACGACCGAAAACGCTCGGGATAAGGCGCTTCCTTCTCGGTGGAGACGATGAGCTCGATGCCGTCCTCCACCGGATGGAGTGACGCGCCCTCTATGGAAAGCACCTTCGTGCCCTCGGGCGCGAGGTCCTGCTTGAGCAACGACACGACGGGCTCGAAGCTCCGACCGCCGTCGGTGGAACGCAGCACGGCCAGTTCTGCGCCGCGCGGACCGGCCTCGATGCCCACGCGCGAATCTCCGCCGTTGCGGTAGCGCCCGCAGAGCAGAAGAGCACCGTCGTGGTCGCGGCAGATGTCCCCGCCGCCGAACCAGAAGCCCTTCTCGTCGGCGCGCGGCTTGATGAGGGGAACGGCCTCGCCCTGGTCGACAAGTCGGGCGCCGACCTTTCTCAGCGCTCCAACGATCCCGGGTGGGAACATGGTTCTCCTTCGAGTTGGGGTGCGCCTTGGATCCGGTGGCCTTTCAGGGCGCGTCAGTCCGAGAGACCGCGTCCGGCTCGGGGACGACGTACTCGATCTGCCCTTTGCGTCGCAGGTCGTCAACCAGGTTCCGGCGGGCCCGAGCACGCTTCTCAGCGAGCAGCTTCGCAGAGATGTCGGCCTGGACCTCGTCGAAGGGACGCACACCGGCCGGCCGGACCTCCTCAAGCCGGGCGATAGAGAAGCCACCCGCTATCTCGCGAACGTCCGAGGTCTGCCCGACCTCCAGCCGCTCCACCGCGGGCGGCAGCCAATCGGGCTCCGATTCCGGCACCTGCACCGTGTGCAACCCACCGGAACCGCCATCCGGAAGGTATTCGCCTGCTACTGTCTCAAACTCCTTTCCGGCAAGCACTTGAGACAGGACAAGCTCGGCCTCGGCACGGCACGCGGCCTGTTCCGACTCATCCACCACAGGGATGAACGCCTGGCGGTAGATAACGGTCCTGGGCGTTGTGAACTCCTCGGGATGCGCATTGTAGTAGCGGCGGATCTCGGCAGGCGAGACACTCAGCTTGGCCTGCGCCTCGTCCCAGAGGAACTTGCCGATCAGCACCTCGTCCGTTTGGATCTGTTTGAACTCGTCGACGGTTAGCCCCAGTGCCGCAAGCTGCGCGGCCGCCTTCAGCTTGGAGCCGCTCCGCTCCTCGAACTTCCGGTATTCCTCGTCGGCTAGGTTCTTCAGCGACGTCGAGATCGACTCCTCGCCGAGGTATTCGGTCTCCGCCGCCTGGAGGAGCAGGCGCCGATCGATCAGATCCTCCAGCGCGCGGCTCCGGTCGAACACGCCGGTGGTGACCGAGTCCTGCTCCGCCGCGAGCCGGGCATAGAACACCCGCACGTGGCGGTCGAGGTCGGCCCGCGTGATCGCCTGGCCGTTCACCCGCGCCAGCACCTGCCCGTCCGGCTCCTGGGCTCCCGCGCCTGCAGCCGCGAGGACAGCCAGCACCAGGCGAAGCACGATGTAGGTTGTCGCATGCATGCCGATATGGTAACAGCCCGCCGAAGGCAGATCGAGGGCCGCCACACTCAGCGCGTCGGCGTGGGCGACGATTCCGGCATGACCGGCCGACTTTGCTCCGCCTCGTATCTGTAGAGATCGATCGACGGGCCGCGCTGGACCGTGCGGAAACCGAACCTGTCCCGGAGCGCATCCAGGCACCGGTCGAGGCGCCGGCACCGCTCCGGACCGTCGTCGAACAGCGAGCGCTGCCACGCTCCGGCGGGACGCAGGTCCGTCAGCCCGACCCCCACCAGCCGCAGTCGCCGGTTGCGCCGCCAGCGCGTCCCGAACAGCGCGCGCACCGCCTCGAAGATCGCCGTGTCCTCGTCCGTGTGGACTCCGAGGGAGCGCGAGCACTGCACGGTCGCCTGGTCCTCGTAACGCATTTTCAGCCGCACGGTGCGGCCCCGCAGGCCCTGCCGACGAAGCGCCCTGCCGAGCCGCTCCGTCAGGTAGAACAGCATAGACGTGACGAACTCGGCGTCGTTCGACGGCGTCCAGAACGTGGTCTCGCGGCTGATGCTTTTCGGGTAGTTCGCGCCCATTCCGCCGTCCTGATACTGCGCACCGGGATCCTCGCCGCGCAGGATGCGGAACAGCGCATCCCCTCGCGCGTCGCCGAAGACATCCCGGAGGGCCTCCCGCGGAATCCGGCGCGCCTGCTCGACGGTGCGCACATTCCAGCGCAGCAGACGGCTGCGCGTCGCCCGGCCCAGCCCCGGCAGCTCGCCCAGGTCACACCCGGCCACAAACTCCGCCTCTGATCCCGCCTGGACCACGGCCGTCCCGTTCGGCTTGCACGCGCCCGATGCCAGCTTCGCCACCAACCGGTTCGCCCCCACACCCACCGACAGCGTGAGCCCCGTCTTCTCGCGCACGGCCCGTTTCGCCCAGAGCGCCACCGCCACGGCCCAGCGGCACTCTCGGGGCAGCATCCGCCTCGCCTCGACGGGCACCGCTCGGGCCTCGCTGCGGCGGTAGACGCCCGGCTGCACGCACTCGAACGGCAGCCTCGCCACCGGACGCGCGCCCCACGTGCCATACATCCGCTCGCACCCGGCGAGGTCGACGCACACCTCGTCCAGCGACATCTGCTGTACGGACGGGCTGAGCGACGACAGCACCTCGAACGCCTCCCCCGCCACGCGGTTGTACTCGTCATGGTCCGGGGCAAGGTAGACCGCATCCGCGCAGAACTCCCGCGCGCGCTGGATCGGCATCCCAGCCTTGAGCCCATGCCGACGCGCCTCATAGGAGGCCGACGCCACCACGCCGCGCCCGCCTATCCCGCCCCCGACGACGACCGGGCTGCCCCTCAGCTCGGGCCTGCGGACCTGCTCCAGCGAGGCGAAGAACGCGTCGATATCCGCGTGAATGAGGTAACCGGCGGCCACGTCCACTCCTTTCTGCAACCGACCAGTAAGCTGGCACTAGAGTAACTATACACCTGAACGGATACCGTGTCAAGCCCCGTTCGCTGATTTGTCCTTTCGCGTGACAGCAGTCCTCCGACCTCCCATAATGTGCCCCAACACCTCACAGGAGCCCGAGCCATGCCCGCCCTCACCCGCCGCGAACGCCTGGAGCGCTGCTACCGCCACCAACCCGTCGACAGGCCCGCCATCTACTGCATGCGCCTGTTCCCGACCGACGATCCCAGCTACGATTCCACGCGCGCCTACGTCGACCGCCACACCGCCCTCAAGGGCCGCTGGGCCACGTCGATCTGCGAGACGCCCTACCCGACCGAGACCCGGCGCGAACCACATTCCGAGGACTGGGAGCGGGAGATCACCTTCATCCACACCCCCGCCGGCCCGCTCGAGAAGTCCAGCCTCGTCAGCCTCAAGGGCCAGCCCGGCCTGCACCAGACCTATTACGTTAAGAGCCGCGAAGACGCCGAGAAGTACCTCTCCCTCCCGATGCCCGAGCTCACCGGCGACGTCTCACTCCACTTCGAACGCCAGGCGCAGGTCGGCGACGCCGGCATCGCCGAAGCCGCCCTCGCCACCAATCCCGGCGGTTTCGCCGTCCAGCTCCTCGGCTCGGAGCGCTTCGCCCTGATGTCGGTCACCGATCGCGACGTCATCCACGCCCTCTGCGAACGCCACATGCAGATCCTGCTCAACCGCGCCAAATACCTCCTCGACCGCGGCGTCGGGCCCTTTTTCAGCCTCGCGGGGCAGGAATACATCGTCCCGCCGCTCCACGGCCCCGCCGACTTCCGCGACTTCAACGTCCGCTACGACAAGCCCGTCCTCGACCTCATCCACGACGCCGGCGGCTGCGTCCACATCCACTGTCACGGCTCCGTCAAGAAGGTCATCGACGATTTCGTCGCCATGGGCACCGACGTCCTCCACCCGTTCGAGCCACCGCCCCAGGGCGACATCCTCGCCTCCGAGGCCAAAGCCGCCGCGCGCGATCGCATGACGCTGGAGGGCAACATCCAGATCGACCGCTTCTACCGCTGCACGCCAGACCAGATCCGCGCCGAGACCCACGCCCTCCTGCGCGACGCCTTCGACGACGGGAAAGGGCTGATCGTCTGCGCCACCGCCTCGCCCTACATCCGCGACAAGGGCGAGCACTTCCTCCAGCGCTTCCGCGCCATGTGCGAGGCCGTCTTCGCCGCCTCGAAGTGACCGCATACCGGCGTGCGAAAACCACAGGACGGTTGTCGTTAGCGCTTTGCCTCCAGCCGCTTCTGACGGAATGGGTTCGTTTCGCAATCGGGCCGCCTTCGGGCCTGACCTCGTCCGATGCGGCCCGGTGAGATCCCGGTTCCAGGGCTTGGCTTCCGAAGTCTCGACGCAGACGGACTTGCCTTCCGACGTCGACCCGGAGGCGAGCTTGTTCTTTGAAGTCTCCACGAAAGCCGGCCTTGTCCTCCAAGGCGTCGTGGAGAAGGAGCCGATTCGGCCTTTCTGTGAACGCGGGCGCGGGGCTTCTGTCGCGCCGACCCACGGCGGCGGAGTGCCTCGCAGATCTCGGACAGGAACCGGACGATGCCCCGTCGCGACGGGGCCGGCGCCCGGCCAGTCGGCGGACGCCCGACGGTCGTGCGACGGACACATCGCGTCCCATCCGGACGACCGGCGGACACCGCTGGACGTCCGGCGTCCGGGCGGGTATGCGGCCGATCCACCGAGGCGCGCCCCCTGTTGCGGTTGCGGATACCGCCCTATCGGTTCGGTTGCGCACCATGCGTCGCGTCCTCCAATCGTTCCGTGGGCTACGGTGCGCCGCCTTCTGAGTCACCCCCTTCGGGGCTTCTCTGGGGGGCGACC
>CAZZNQ010000072.1:0-20908 GCA_964655775.1 uncultured candidatus Brocadiaceae bacterium
TGCCAGGGATCTCGACCACACCTCAACCTACGTGCCCGAAGAGGAGGAAGAGGACTGGGGCCCTTACATCCACTTCAACGTTGACAACGACAACGGCAACACCGACGGCAACGGCGAGCCGATCGGCGACTATACCGAGACGGCAGAGGTCCAGTATGAGAACGATCTGACGCTTCTGGTAGCCGACCTTTCTCCATCGCTCCAGGAAGGCAGCATCGTGCTCTCGCGCGGCAACGGCAACGCCCGTGTCTGGGACAGCGCGACCAAAGGCGACAGCACTGACCAGGTGCTTGTGGGGTCGGATTCGGAGACGTGGGACCTTTCCGACGCAGAAGAACGAGCGGATTGGCAGCAGCAGGCGCCGACGCTTCACGTCGAGGGCTGCGCCGCGGCCGGCTCGACCGTGACGCTCCAGTTCAAGGACCCGGACGGCGAGGTCGTCTGTGCGGACACGATTGCCTACACCTTCATTGCGGCAGTCTGTGGCCGACAGCCGACGCCAGCCGAGAGAGGAGACTTTGAGGGAGCCGCTGATCTGGTAGGCTGCGAATGGAGCATCATTGAGCCCGAGTTCGGTGAGCTTCCCAGTCCATACTATAACTGCCTATCCTGGTCCGTGGGTATAACCAATGAGTCGCTTTGGTTCGAAGTCGATGAGGCCGGAGACAAGAACAGGCCCGGCTATCACAACTTCACGCTTGAGGTGGAGGATTTCGATGCATTCTTCTCTGAGTATGGCTATTCCCCGACTGCGAGTTTTGTGGATGCACGCATTGCTCTCTTCAAGGATCCAGAGGAAGAAGTGCCTGTAAACCCAGAAGGGATTACCCACGCTGCACGCAGGATGCCGAACTGCACTTGCGGGTCAGGCCATTGGTGGATGTTCAGCAGCAAGATGGGAGAAGGTGGTTACCTCCTAGAACACCTTCTCGGTCAACTGGATGGTGGACCGTACGGAAGCCATTTCAGGTACTATGAACCAGATTGACCTTTCGACCAGGAGGGATAAGCATGCTCTGTCGACCTGGAAGCGAAGCAGGCTCTTACGTGCTGATAGCAGTTTTAACTGTGGTCTTGGTGAATGCCCCTGCGCCGTTTGCTGCCCAGGATTCACCCCACCGCGTGGAAACCGAGTTCAAGGACAACTACGCAGCCTGGAAGAACCTACTGGAATCGCCGGGCGTGCGTTGGCGCAGCGAAGCGAGAGTTTACGCTTCAGAGCCATTCCTCCGAATGGTTGAACTCGGTCCACCTGTCACCCCATATGCTATCGAAGCGATGCGGGAAGACTCGGGACCAGCCTCTTTCCGTCTGAAGAGCGTCCTCTATCTCGTGACCGCAAACGGTCTGCCGATGATCGGCAGAATGTCCAATCAAGAACGTTCACAGGCCTGGATTGATTGGTGGGACGCCGGCCAGAAGGGAACTGACGCTCTGTTTGCCCGGGCTTACGAAGCTCATGAGATCAACGGCATCGCTGCGCTGGGCTGGGGCGCCATGCCGCGGATCGTCGAGAAGCTCAAGGAAGGCGACGAGGACCTCATGAAAGCCGTGCGTCAGATAGCGCTGGTCGAGGTACGGCTGAAGCGCATCCCGAGCGAGGCCGTGGAGGACTCCGAGTCCTGGATTGCGTGGTGGGAGAAGAACAAGGGCGACTGGGCCATCCCCTTCCCCGATCTGCAGAAAGAGAAGGATAAGGAGGCGGACGGCGAGAGCGCACCGGAGCAGGAATAAGCGCCCCAAGACGCCGAAAGCTGAAGTCCGACAACGAGGCACACCCCACGGGCCGGCGCCCGCCACCGGCCCGTTCCCTGTCTACCGAGCGTTGGCAAGTGACCGCCTTGAGCATGGCGCCGGTAATTACGGGCAGGCATTAGCGGAGATGCGATCCGGTGGCGCAGGCGATCCCGAGGAGTGACCCATCCGCCGGCGCCGACCCCAGAGCGCAGGATGAGAACGGCGTCAGCCCTTACGACCTGGCTCTGCGCTCGGGCCGCGATGACATCGTGGCGATGCTGACTCCGCCGGAAGCCCCGGCCAAGTAAAGGAGCCTTTACCAACGGCGAACGTTGGTAAAGACGGCTTTACCAGCCAAAGCGGCCCTTACCTTCGCGGTGCCCGTTGTGCGCGCCGTCTCAGCTTGCGGTTTCGCCGGTCTCATCCTGGATCTCGCCGCGGGAGTTGAGCATCCAGCGCGGGCGCTTGATGAACCTGCCGCCGTGGAAGGTCTGCTCGATGCGGCCCGTCCTCTCCAGGAAGTCGAAGCAGCTCCGCATGCACCCGCGCGAGCCCTCGACGCCGTAGCTGCCCGCGCCGCCCCATTGCGCGATGCGCGCGTGGCCTTCGATGATGTGGCCGGAAGGGTCCTCGGGCGTCTTGCGCCACGAGCCGAGCGACATCGGCCAGCAGAACTTGTAGGCGATCTCCTCGGACATGGTCTGGCGCGTGGCGTCGAACTCGTAGCCCGGCAGCGCCTTCGGGATGAACGGCGAGACGCGCGGATCGCCGCCGTGATAGACCAGCGTGCACAGGCCCATGTCCACGTCCGCCCAGCGATAGGTCTTGTCCTCGATACGAATCTCGACGGTGCGGCCTTCGCGGATGTGCGGGATGGCGCCGGGGCAGCCCTTCACGCAGGCCATGTCCAGCGGGCAGATGGAGTTCGGCTCGACCAGGGGATCGGCGTCCAGCTCCATGTCCGTGATGATGGCGGCCAGGCGCTGGCGCGGCCCGAACTTCTTGGTGAGGAAAACCTTGGACCAGCCCATCTCGCCCAGCCCGGCGGCGACGCCGGCGATGCGGATGGCAAGCTGGACTTCGGGCGGGATGCCGCCGGGGCGCAGCGGCTCGACGTCCGGCTGGGTCTCCGGGACGCCGGGGTAGTAGGGGACCGCCTCGAAGCCGTGGTCCTCGATCAGGCAGGCGGTTTCGTAGAGCGGCAGCGGCAGGAAGAACGTGTTCAGCAGGCCGTGGTAGTCGAAGTGCGTGTAGGACGGCCAGTAGGTTCCCTCCTCGATGCCGCGCCAGCCGCCCCGAACGATGCGGCGTCCGACGACGATGACGGAGCGCGCCTCCGGGAAGATGGCCGCCGGGTGCATGCGGGGCGGGGCGTTCTCGAAGCGTTCGATGTTCGCCACGCCGAACAGGTCCAGCCCGCGCGAGAGGGCATAGTTTCTGATCTGTTCCTTGGTGATGGTGCTCGTTGCCATGGCGCCCCCTCAGGCCTGATAGAGATCGACTTCGCTCTTGACCGTCCAGGCGTCGCGCTGTCTGAACGGTGTCGCGAATCGGTTGCCGACGCGCTCGTTTCGCTCCAGGCAGTCCATGCAGGTTCGCACGCAGACGGCGGCGAGGCGATCCGGCAGGCCGGCAGGATGGTAGGCGTTCGGCCGGGCGCCGTTCTTGCAGGAACGGCACTTCGCGTAGTCGATCTCGGCGACCGTCATGGTCCGCCCGCAGACGGTCAGTTCGCGCTCGCCGAGGTAGGCGCCGAGCGGGCAACCGTCGGCGCACTCGGGTTCGCGCGTGCAGATCGGTTCGGTCAGCAGGGGGGACGCTTCGAGCTCGGCGTCGGTGAGGATCATCTGGATGCGCTGGCGCGGACCGAAGCGGGGGGTGAGGAGCACGCCGCAGTAGCCGATCTCGCCGACTCCGGCGCGCACGGCGGCGTCGTCGGCGTCCAGCATCACGTTTGGGGCGGGGGCGTCCTTGCGGACTTTCACGCCCAGCGGCGGCACCTGCGGCGGCAGGTTGGGCAGCGGCACCGCCTCCCATCCGTGGTCCTCGAGGAACTCGCTGACCTGGAAGGTGGTCAGGGACGTGAAGCGATTGTCCAGCCACTGGCAGCCGTAGAGCGCGTAGTTGGTGAAGTTCGTGCCTTCCTCGACCCCGCGGAGCGCGCCGCGCGGGATGCGGCGGCCGAGCACGACGACTGATCGCGTCTCCGGGAAGATCGCTCGGGGATGCTTGTCGTCTGGTAGTTCGTCGAAGCGTCCGACGTCGGCGACGCCGAAGACGTCGGCCCCGGCCTCACGTGCGAAATCCGCCAATTCCTGTGTCGTCACCACGGCTGCGGTCCTCACTTACGGTGTGCGTGATGCGAGACGCTCGCTCAGGGCGTCCGCTGTCTCCTTCAGTCCCGTCATTACTTCCCGCTCGTGCTCGTCCCGGAACCGGAACGTGGGCAGGTACACGCCCAGCGCCGCCACGACGCGGCCGCCCTCGCGAACCGGGCACGCGATGCCCACGATCTCCGCGTGGAGTTCGCTGGTGGCGACGCCCGCCTCCCGTATGCGTTCCAGCGTGCGGGCCATGTCCCCGCGCGTGCGGGCCTCGGGCCATTCGTCGCCCGGCCGGCCGTTGGCAGCGATAAAAGCCTCAAGTTCGTCCTCCGGCATGTGGGCCATCAGCAGTCGGCCGGTGGCCGTCCGGTAGACGGCCTGATCGGTCATCAGATCGCGGCGGACCTGGAAGGCGCGCCCGCCCTCCACCTGGGCCAGCGTGTAGCGGCGGCCGCGGTGGAGGGTCACCAGAATCACGGTCTCGCCGATGCGGGCGGCCAGATCGGCCATCAGTGGCTCCGCCGGCCCGACCAGATCCTTGCGGAAGGGGCCGTGGGCCGCCAGCAGGTAGGCGCTGGGGCCGAGCGTGTAGCCTTGTGCGCGGGCCTCCTGGGCGACGTAGTCCAGCTCGACCATCGTTTTCAGCAGGTTGCGGCAGGTGGCCGGATGCAGGTCGACGCTGCCGGCGATCTCGGAGAGCGAGTGCGGCCGCTCCGGCTCGGAGGCGATGCACTCGAGAATCCTGAACGCCCTGTCGACGGATTGGATCATGGTGTGTATTACATAGCGAAATCGTATTGCATAAGACGATAACGAATAGAGGGTCTGCTGTCAACAGGGAATCGGCGGAAGCACACCAGTATTGCAGAAGTGCGGGATGGCGACGGGCCGGGGGCAGCCCCGGCAGACGGGACTCAGACGGGTTCGCAGGCGGCGATCAGGTCCTCGACGCGGGCGGTGGCGAGCGCGACGACGGTGTCGGCCGCGCCGTAGTAGATCTTCGCCTCGCCGTCGTCCTCGACGATCAGCCCGCACGGGAAGATGACGTGGCCGCGGTAGCCGTCAACCTCGTAGGCGTAGCGCTCCTCGGGCACCATCAGCGGCTCGCGGCAGAGGCCCACCACGCGCCAGGGCTCGTCCAGATCCAGGAGCATCACGCCGGCCGTGTAGGTTTTGTTCCAGCCGGCGTGCCAGGAGGGCAACTCGCGCGTCTCGTCCTTGTGGACGGCGTGGAAGACGGTCAGCCAGCCGGCGTCGGTGCGCACCGGCGGCGCGGCGGGTCCGATCTTGCAGTTGGAGAACGGCACCTCTTCGGCGCCCAGCACCAGTTTCGTCTCACCCCAGTACCGACAGTCGGGCGACTGCGAATACCAGATGTCGAACGCTTCGGATTCGCGTCGGCCGTAGACGGGGAACGGGCGCTCCAGCCGCATGAACATGCCGTCCTTCCGCTCGGGGAACAGCACCATGTTCCGGTTGTCGGGCACGCTGAGACTCAGTATCTCGAACCGCTCGAAGTCGTCGGTCACCGCAACCCCGCCCCGGATGCCGTGGCGGGTGTCCACGGCCATGCACATGTAGCATCGGCCGTCGATTACGGTCAGCCTCGGGTCGTAGGCACGGCTTATCTCCTCGTCTTTCATGGCGAAGCACGGCTTCTCGGCAACGGTCCAGTGGACGCCGTCGTCGCTGGTGGCGAGGCCCAGGTTGGTGCCGACTAGCGGCAGCCGGCCCTCGGTGGCGTAGTCGTTCCGGAACACCATCACGTACCGGCCCTTGTACACGGTGATGCCGGCGTTGAACGTCAGCGTCGCCGTGTAGGGGACGTCTTCGGCGGACAGCACGGGATTGCCGGGATACCGATGAACCATGGATCCGCCTGCCTGTCCGTTGGCCGTCATGGCATAGCTACCTCCAAGCGACTATGTCCAGGCCCTCCGCTGTTGGGTCCGAAGCCGCAAGACGCAGAAGCCTGGACTGCTGTTGGCGCGTGTTCTTTTCGGACTGGGGCGTCTCGCCACCGCTTTGACGTTGCGGGGCTTGCCCCGCCCTGTTGTCGTCCGGCGGCAAGCCGCCGGCCAGGAAAGCGGCGCCAAGGCGCCGCACTCCAAGAGTCGTGCTCGCGGGGACGGGCCGGCCGACCGGCTGCGACTCCCATGGGTGCGCGTGACGCTCAGCGTTGCAGCGGAATGCGGTAGATGTGTACGGCCAGCGGGAGAAACTCGTCGGAGAACGCTCCGCCGTCGGCGGCGATGGTGCGGTCTTCGTCGACTACGTCGACGGTCTCGGGCTTGACGTCCAGGACGAAGCGGGCGGTCACCGGTTCGCGTCGCACGTTCACGGCGAAGATGTAAAGGGCGCCGTCGGCCGTGTGGCACATGATGTCCACGCGGCCGCCGCCCTCATCCGTCTTCTCGATATCGCCGACGTAGTCCGGCCCGCAGACAGCCGGCGTGAGGCGCGTGACCTGGTCGAGGAAGCGGGCCATCTCGGCGAAGTTCTCCGCCGGCGTCTCGGTGAAGTAGTGGAACCACGTGAGCCCGCGTGCGCCGTGGACGATGTTGGCCCAGCACAGTGCCCGCAGCTCCGTGGGCGTCGGCGGCCCGCCCGGATCCCTGGGATTGATGTCGCAGGTCTCGATGCACGCCATGAACGCGGCGAGGTTGCGGTTCCAGTCGACCATGCGGTCCATGCCCGTGCACATCTTCTCGATGGTGCCGGGATAGTTCGGGTCGTTGGCGCTTTCAATGGGATAGTTGTCCTGGCTGATGACGTCGGCCATGAGCACCTTATCCGAGCCCGCGAAGTCGCCGAACTCGTAGGTGTAATCCTTGATGTGGGCGACGGCCCAGTTATCCAGCGGGCGAGCGTACTTCGCGCCGGTGTTCACGAACACGGGATGCTGTCCGTCGCGCCGGTGGGTGAGAACGGTCCATTCGCGGACCTCCTGGGGCGGGTTACAGTTCTCCCGGTTGTCGAGCTCCGGCTCGTCGTGCCAGTTCCAGAGGAGGAGTGCGGGGTGGTCCTTGAGGGCGTCGACGTATTCGCCCATCTTCGCGTGGTCGGCCGTGGGCTCCTTGACCCTTCTGCCGTCGGGGCCGGTGTAGTAGCAGGTGCCGGTCTCGGTGCCTCCTTTGGCCCAGTATGAGCCGCGCACCGGCCCGACGAACATCTTGCCGTGCTTCTGGGCGAGGTCCATGATCCGGCGGCATCCGTCGATGGTCCACTGGTCTTTCACAAAGCCCACTCCGTGCAGCGTGTTGATGTAGGGAGACCACCTTTCGATCTCCTCCTCGCTGCCGAGGCACCACGGGGCCACAGGGAAGAACGGTTTGCCGTCCACGCAGACGGCGTTGTTCTCATCGATGCCGACGCGGGGAACGCCGTCGTAAGGCTTGGTCCAGGTGCGCTCGGCCCGACGTCCGTCGCTGAGGGCGACGGTCAGGGTGTAGGTGTCCGCCGGTAAGTCGCGCAGATCGAGTGTCACCACCTCTTCGGGTGCCAGAGGGCCGGCCTTCTCGGCGATGGTGCGCCGCAGGCCGTTCTCATTGGAGAGGCCGGCCTGCAGCGAGACGCCGGGGTCCGTGTCGCCGACCTCGACCTGGACCTTCGTGCCCAATCGCGAGACGAAATCCGGGTGGTGGAGGGTGAGTTCGGCGGCCGACAGACCCGCACCGAGGGTTACGGCCCACGTGACGGCAAAAACTGCGAGCGTCTTCATAACATGCCTCCATAACGGACGGTTCAGCCTGATTCGGCCGCGGCGTTTCCTACGGTGTCCGGCGCAGGGCGTCAGAGCGGGATTCTGTATACGTGCACGGCCAGGGGGCCGAATTCGTCAGCAAACGTGCCGTCTCCGGCCGTGATGCTGCGCTCTTCGTCCACCACCTCGATCCTCGTCCCTTCTTTCAGACCCTCCACCCGGAAGGTCGCCGTGCCTCCGCGCGGCGAGATGTCTTCTCCCTGTCTCAGGCCGGCCTGATTATCGTCCACGTGGATGTTCTGCGCGAACACATAGAGCGATTCTTCGTGACGGGTGGTCTTGAAATGGCATGGCAGTCTGTCCGACATCGTCATGCCGACCTCGATCTCCGACGGACTTGCCAGCAGGGCCGGCGCAAGCCGCGTGAGCCTTTGGTTGAGGCGCTTCAGCTCCTCGACCATCTCGCCCTCGGGTGCGAACTGCATGTAGTGGTCCGTTCCGTCCGGGTCGCGCCACTTGTGCGTGAAATACCCGATGGCCGTTGCGCCGCGTATCAGGGCCATCCAGACCTCCGCTCGAGTGTGCATTGGCTTCAACGGCACCTGCACCGAGGGCGTTATCCATCGGCTGCCGGTGTTGGTCTCCAGCCAGATAAAGACCGGCCGCGGTCCTGCGAGGTCGACCAGTTGCTCGACGCACCGTGCGACCTTGTCGAGCCGGGACGGGTAGTTCTCGCCGAAGATGGGGTAATAGTCGGTTCCGGCCACGTCGCAGAGCTCGATGTAGGCCGGGTAGATGCGAGCCTTCAGCTCCGGGCCGTAGGTCGTGTCGCTCTCCATGAAGAGCGGGCACAGTGTTAGGAACACCGGTCGGGACGGATCGTTTTCCTTAATGGTCCGGTAGTAGGGGGCGATGTCTTCGGGCATGCTCTTGGGGACAGTGCGCGGCTCGCTGAGCAGCACGTTTTCGCCATCCCTGTCGAAGGCCTGGATCTCGCCCACCGATCCCCAGCTCCCGCCGCCTTCATAGGCGGAGACGATGCGAAAGGTCAGTCTGGTGAAAGTGACCGGCGAGGGCAGGGCGAACTTCTGTTGACCGCTCCGCTTCGCAAGCGTCGCTTCCAGGACCTGCCGCCCGTCCGCCAGGAACACCACGTCCTTTGCGACCGGCATCTCGCCCGAGATGGTCAGGTACACGCCGACGCTCTGCACGGTGGCCGGTGCGTCCAGCGTTACCGTCACTTCGGAGGGAGCGATGGGATCGAAGACGGTCCAGCTATTGGTCTGCCCGTCGACCAGACGCTCCAACGGCGTGTCCGGATTCAGGTTCATGTTGTCCGCCGCACCGACCTGCGCGTCGATGACGCGTCTGCGGTTGTCCGGTTCGTCGTTGTGTATCCAGCCCAGCAGGTTGGGCCGTCCGATGCAGTCCTCGTCCCAGTGCACGATGCCGTACAGGCCCGCATCCGCCAGCTTGTCGAGCCATTCGGCCTTGCTGAGGTCGCCGCAGTTCGAGGCGAACGTGTTGGCCGCGATCGAGAGGCCGTCCTCGATCCGTTCGTCGCTCTGACAGAAGAGCATGATGGGCAGGAAGGGCCGCCCGTTCACGCGGATTTCCCGGTTCGGGCCGACCTGCACGGCCCTGATCGGAGGCAGCTCAGCGGCAACGGCAGAACCGACAATAAGAAGGCATAACAGCGCCAATGCGGTGCATGTGATCTTCATCGGGAGGCGCTCCGAAAGAGACATTCGTACGGGAAAGGGGGGTGGGGCGAACCTCCCATGTTAACCTAATCTGCAGACTGCAGGCGCTCGAGCTTGAAGAGTACCGGTCTGTAGCCGTCCGCGCAACTGGCGACGAACACGCCGGGCTTCGACCCGACGAAATCGCCTCCGCGCGCGAGCGTGACAAGGTAGGCGCCGATATCGCGCCACGCCCAACTGCAGAAGCCGGGTGGCATACTCAGATCCGTCGGCACGATGAACTCCTGGCCGACCTCCACCGCGGTGCATGGCTCGCCCCTGGTCACCCCATACTGCTCGTAGAGCTCCGGGTGATACAGCTTCCTCAGAACCGTGATCTTCACTCTCGATGCGGGGGCCACGCGCCACCTCCTCTGAACCGGGCGGTTTCCACGCGGCCGTACTTCCGCACGGCGTCGAAGTACGCCCGTATGTTGTCGCGAGGCGTGCCCTCGCGGATGCTGTCGGACGTTCCCATGATGAAGCCGCCGCCGGGGGCGGCGACCTCCATCGCCTCCTTTACCATTCGGTCAACGTCCTCGGGAGTGCCCATCTTGATGACGTACAGGAGATCGCCATAGCCCTTCAGACAGACGGCCCCACCGATTCGACGCTTCGCCTCCGCCAGATCGATGTCGCCGACCGGCGGGGGAGTGAGAGTCTCGAAGATGTCGACTCCCGCCTCCTTGATCGCGCCGATGATGCCCATGCACTTGCCGTCGTCGTAATAATCGTACAGTGCGTCGTAAGAGTGGACGAGGTCGACATGCGCTTTGATCATCGGCAGGAACACTTCCCGGAAGATGGCCGGCGACCAGCCGGTGCTGAGCGAGGTGAAGTACCAACTCCCGAAGACCGCCTTCACCCCTGCTTCGAGGGCGGCTTTTGTCTCGGCCATCATCTTGTCGAACCATATCCGGCACAGTTCATCGAAAAAGCCCCGGTTCGCGTAGTAGTCGATCATGAGGTCCTCGACGGAGCGGAGGAATCCGAGCTGCAGGTCGAACGGCGACCGCACGATGACGGCCACCAGGCCCATCTCGCCCACCTTGTCGACCATCTCGTGATAGGCAGACCCGACGGCATAGTTGCCGGGATCGGGAACGAGGTAGCGGATTCTGTCCATGTCATCCGGGCCTTTGACCATGTGCTCCAGGTGAGCCGGATCGGGGCTGAGCCCGTACTCGGTGCGCCCCGGTTTGGGTCTCTTCCGCACTTCGCGCAACTCCCCCGCGGGCGTATGGAACGTCCGGGTGACGAGGAAGCAGTCGCCCGTCTCCTCGGTTTCTTTCGAGATCTCTACATCCGGCAACCCAACGGATGAGTCGCTGGTTCCGTATAGCGCGTTCGGAATCCCGGAATCGACGCAGAAGGTGGGATCCATCGGGATGTCCTGCGCGCGTGCCGCTCTCAGGGGGAGGTCCTTCGTCGTCCAATCGTCGTATAGGATCTGCAGGGCGGGGCCAAGCCTCGGAGAGCACGGCACGCGGTCGACCGCCCGGTGCTGCGCGGCCGCCAGCAGGCGTTCCCTGCACGTCATCCGTGTTGCCATAGCGTCACCTGACTGTGTGGTGGAGGCGCCGTCAACGGACCTCCACGACGAACTCGCGGCATTCGCCCCGCACCGTCCAGCGCACGCGATAACGGCCGGGGTCCCGGTCGGCTGTCCATTGCAGGTTGTAGATGTAGGGCGCGTTCGCCAGGTCCTTTTCGGCGAGGGTTGCCAGCTTGCGCTTCCCGTCCTCGGTGTACAGCTCGATCGTCAGTCGGCCCGGGATCCTGGCCTGGCACGAGACCAGCGTCTCCTCGCCTTGGTCCACCACCGAAGGCATCACGGCCGCCATGGTGATGGTGCTGCAGGAGTTGAACGGTTGCTCGAAGACGGCCGGCGGCAGTTCGGGGTGCTTGCGGTCATAGTTCGCGGGTTCACGGGCGGTGACGTTGTGATAGTAGGCCCACTGGTAGGTGCCGGGCTGGAGCTGCTTCTCGTATATCTTCCGGAGCGTGGGATCGAACTGAACCAGGGCGGTCCAGAGCGTGCCCGCATAGCGATTGAACATGCCTCGCGGGGCGCTGGGCCGCCGGACCTCGCCCAGTGCCGCCTTCTGCACGCCGGCGTTCGAGTTGTTCCATTCGGGATCTTCCAGGTCGCCGTTCCACATCACGGCGCCGTTTGTGCGGACGAAGCGTCTCATATCCTCGGCGTCGAACGTTACGCCGTGGTTGAAGGCCACAACGACCTTGCCGATCTCGCCGGCCTGGTAATCGCGATAGCCGTGCGTGCCGATCCAGTGTCGGAATGCCTGCGGGTTGTCCGGGTCAACGTCCCACGGCCCGAACGGCTCCCAGTAGTTCCACGTGTAGTGACCGTCGTAGAGGCAGAGGCGGCTCTTCATGAAGTTGAAGAGTCGGCAGGCCTTGGTCTGCCACGCCTTCTCGCCCGTTATGCGGTACAGTTGCGCGGCGACGGCGCCCCAGTGGACCTGCATGTTGAAGGGGAGGGTGATGGCCCGCATGCCGGCCGGGGGTTCGTGCCAGCGGTCGGCTTCCTCTTCGGTGAAGTACCACGGCCACTCGGTGAAGGCGCCGTACGGGCCGTCCACGTGCCAGATGCCGCGGCTCTCCCACTTGTCGAACATGAGTTCCTTCGCTAGCTCGACATAGGACCGAGCCGAGTCCCCGTACTTCTCGGCCAGCGCCGGTTCATCCGTCAGCACGAGCGCAGCGAAGCGCACCATCGGTTCGACCATGATCGCGTCGCCGATCGGATGCTCGCCCAGCTTGTCTTCCATCTGATAGGCGGGCCCCAGCCAGCCGCGGCGGCCGTCCGGTCCGGTCATCAGCAGGTCGATGTTATAGTCGAAGTACTCGGCTGCGGCGTCGAGCCAGGCGGTGTCCTTCGTGGCCAGGTAGGAGTCGATGAAGCCGTCCATTGGGAAGCGTGCGTGCCACGTCCAGCCGTCGCCGGTGTACTTGCCCGTCATGCGCTTCTCGGCGTTGGCGATGGCGCCGCGCAGGTACGCGTCGGGCGTCGTGCTGATAATCGGATCCGTCACAGGTGTCTGTTCCGCTGCCGAGGCCGGGTCGGGCGCGACCAGAACGGCCGCGATCAGGCCGACCGCAACCAGCGTCCGTCTAACCGTGCAAATGTCGATACGCGAGGTCCTGACTCTCATCATCTCTGCTCCCTCTGTCCTGGTCTCTGCCTGCGCAGCCATGCCATCACCTTCCGGGCTGACAGGATAACGTCATCGAGGTCGTTTTCCGAGAGCCATTCGTTCAGCGGGAACCGGAAAGCCCGCTGGAACACCGTCTCCGCCACCGGGCAGAGGCCGGGCTCGTAGCACTGACGCTCGGCGACCTGGCTGAACGGCCACCGGGAACGGTGGAATGCGGACTCGTCTCGAAGATAGGGATACGACAAGTACGCCGGCGCAACGTAGCCCTGGCTGCCGGGGATGCCCTCGGCATTCATTGCCTGAGTGAACGTCTCGGCGTCGTCCTGCGTGAACGTGTCCTCCAGGCCGATCAGGTAGAACCAGTAGGTGCCGTAGCCGTCCTCCGGCACGGCGTGGGGAACCAGCCCCTCGATTCTTTCGAGACCCTCGGTCAGCCGGACGCCCAGCGCGTGTCGCTTTGCTCCGATTTCCTCCACCCGATCCAACTGGGCCAGGGCGACGGCGCTCTGGAGTTCCGTGATGCGGTAGTTGGGCGCCACGAATTCCATCAGCCGCGCACGCGAGTGCCGGTCGTAGCACTTGTCCACGGCGAGGCACGCCGTTTCGTACAGCTCCTCGTCGTCGGTGACGATCAGGCCGCCCTCGCCGGCGCTGACGTGCTTGTAGTCGTTCAGGCTGAAGCAGCCCACGTCGCCTGAGGTGCCCACCCACCGTCCGTCGACCTTCGCCGCCCAGCTCTGCGCGCAGTCCTCGATGAGCTTGATCCCCCGCTCCCGGCAGAGCTCGACCAGGGGCTTGATGTCCGCCGGGCAGCCCGCCAGGTGCACGGCGATCACGGCGCGCGTGCGCTCCGTGATGCATGCGGCGACGGTTTCCGCCGTCACGTTGTAGTTGGTCGGATCCACGTCGGCGAAGACGGGCACGGCGCCCTCGTAGATGATGCCCAGGAGCGTGCCCGCGTCGGTGACGGGCGTGGTGATCACCTCGTCTCCCGGCCCCACGCCGCACGCTTTCACGGCCGCGTGGATCGCGCCGGAGCACGAACTGCACGCAACCACGCGCGGTGCGCCAGTCAACTCCGACATCCTCGCACAGAGCCGTTTCGTCAGATTGCCGTGCACGTAGAACAGCGTGTTCTGCGCCAGCGCTTCGTCCAGCAGCTCGCGTTCCCGCCCGGCGAACCTGTCGTCCACCTCCGGCCAGGCACGCGTTCTCACCGCTTCGCCGCCGCAGATCGCAGGCTGTGCTATGCTCATCGCCGGTTTTCCTCCACTTCCTTTGTGCGCTTCCATCAGGGCGCTCCCGGACGTTGTCGATCGATTGCACTATCCGGTATTCTACCGTGCGTTACCATCCGTGATGAAGCGTTTATCATTGGACTTTGGCGTCAAGGCGTTACACAATCACGTCATGAGCGCGGAAAGAAATCAAGCCTCCAACCGAACGTGGCAGGCGCTGGCCGTTGTCGGTCGGCGGCCGCACCACTACGCCCTGGGACCGGGTCGCGACGACGGCGACGAGTTGTTCGACGACTTCGACCTGTGGGTGGGGTTGCGCGGATCGTGCAGTGTTCGGATGCTGGATCGGACGCTGACACTCCGGGCCGGTCGGGCGATTCTCATCCCGCCGGGCGCCCGGGCCAGGCAGTTCACGGACCGCGGGCAGGAACTGTCCATGATGTTCGTGCACTTCGATTGCCGCATCGGCGGCGAACCGGTCCGCGAGGCGCTCACCTACATCGACGCCGATGGGCTGCGGCTCACGCTGCCCGGCGTCCCGACGCTGTCGCTGGTGGCCGAGGTCGATTCCGAGGCCCTGAGCGTGAGGCTGCGGCAGGTGCGCCGGTGCCCCACGGACGACCTGCGCCAACTGAAGACAAACGGGGTGCTCTGGGACGTCATCGGCAGCCTGCGCGAGGCGCACCTGGGGCTTTCCGGATCGGTGGAACGGGAGCGCCTGGCGGCGGCTGTTGCGTTCTTCGAAGGCAATCTCGAACGGCCGATCTCGCTGGCGGACGTGGCCGGGCATGTCCACGTCTCTCCGGAGACGCTGGGCCGGCTGTTCCGAGCCCATTACCAGACCAGCCCGATGCAGTATCTCATAGGCCTTCGCATGGCCAGGGCGCGGGAGCTGCTCCAGAACCGCGGCTACACGATCTCCCAGGTGGCATCCGCCTGTGGATACGCCTCGGTGCAGTACTTCAGCCGGGCGTTCAAGAAGGCATTCGGCCGGCCGCCGGGAGCATTTCGTCGGCGTCTTCCGCTCATCCCGTGAGCGGGCAAAGGCCGTCCTGCCTCAGCCGCGAGTGCGGTATTCGACTATGATCGGCGTCGTCGGCCCGAGCGGACAGACGAAGTAGTCTTCGGTCCACGGGATGTCCGGATCGTCGCGGCGTTCGTACCAGTCCTTGGCCGCGCGGTTGCCGGACCAGCTCTCCCGACCGGGCCGGTAGGGCTCCCCTTCGGGACGGTGATGGGGGCCCAGCAGGTTGCGCAGCGAGGTGACCAGCTCGATCTCCACCTCGTTTGCGCCCTCGTGGACCAGGTCGCTCACGTCCACTTCGTACGGCGCCCACGCCAGCGCGCCGGCCTCTTTGCCGTTCACCTTCACCTTGGCCAGAACCGCGCCCGGTTCGCCGGACGTCAGCACCACGCGTTCGCCCTCCTCGGCGGCCGGCAGCTTCACCGTCTGGGTCAGGCTGACCCGCCCGGCGAAGAACGGGTATCCCTCCAGCGTCAGGTCGCGCTGGAAGCTCCCGGTCTCGTCGGTCACGGCGAACTCCGGCGCCAGCCGCGTGCAGCGGGGCTTCGGTTCGGACGTCGAGAGCCGCGCGCCCACGCCGAAATCGCCGATCAGGTAGATCGCCTCCAGTTCCGTGCCGCTCGCTGTTTGGAACAGGCCGCTCAGGGCGAACTTCGTGGTCTCCGGCATCTCGAAAGCACGCGTGATCTCGACCGTGTTCTCGCCCTCGACCAAAACGTCGGCCACGTCGACGGGCAGGAACGACCGGTCCACGTAATAGGGCAGGCCGGCGTATTCCACGGCCGTTCCGTTCACCGATATCGCCCAGTCCGCCGCGTCCTCGATCACGATCCGCGCGTCCGACGGCGTCGCGTCCACCTGGAACCGATACTGAAGCGTAACCGGGCCTTCGTAGCCGTCGTTGATCTGGATTTCCTGCACGGCGGAAACGGGCAGCACGTCGCTCCACTCGCCGTCGCCGCGGCGGAACCGGCAGTAGTCCAGCAGCACGGCGTTCGGCGAGCTTCGGCGCACGCCGTATTCGCCGCTCAGTTCCACCATGCGCGTCACCTTCTCCGGTTTCGGCGCGTCGGCGTCCGGCTTGCCCGGCTTGAACAGCAGCAGATGCGATGCAGTGGGAGGGAAGTAAAGGTCCACGCAGGTCGAGGAGTCGTCGGATGACTGCGGCAGGCTGCCGACGGCGCCGGTGGTCAGATTCCAGCGCTCGACGCGGCCCACGGCCGGTATGGTCAACCGGGCGCGCACGGCGTCGCGGGTGCTGTGGTTGGCCAGGAAGAACAGCCGCCCGCCGGCCACGAGCCGCTCGTGGATGTAGACGTCGGATGCCTCGCCCTCGGCCGCCTCGAAGGAGAACTCCTGTGGACAGACGCCGTCCAGCGCCTCACGCAGCGTCTCGGGTCTGTTCGGTATGCGGCGCGTCGCCTCGATGAAACGCTCGATCTCGGGATCGGGCCGTCCGTCGATGCGGTCGGGTGCCTCTCCGACGCTCAGCACCGTTCCGCCGCCGCGCATGAACTCCTCGAGCAGCTCGATGGTGGTCGCGCGCAGCGTCAGTGCGTCCGGCAGCACCACGGCGTGGTACTCGGCCTCGCCTACGGCGAGAGTGCCGCCCTCGACTCGCCCGTGGCGCGCCATCAGGGTTTCGTCACCGTAATGGAATCCGCGATGAATGGCCAGCAGGTTCTCGCTGGTGCGCTGGAGTCCCTCGAACAGGGCGCGGATCTCCTCGGGTTCGTTGATGCGGTCCAGGGTGTCCTTGTGCGTCGGGTCGTACAGGCAGAAGCCGGATTCGACCGGGTGCAGCACCAGCACGTCGGCCCGGTACTCGCCCTGGCGCATGCAGTAGGAGAGACGCGAGAAGTGGTCGGCGACGATACGGTTCTCCGTCCACCAGGGTTGCTGGTAGGAAAGCTGCGGGACGAAGATGCGTTTGCGGCGCCCGCGCAAGGAGTAGAAATAGCCGTGGTAGCAGCGATAGTTGATGCCGAGCATCTCCATCCATTCGGCGATCAGTTTGCGCTCGCCGAACGTGATGGCGGGGGTGCTCACGCCGTACATCTCGGCCAGCACTCGGCGTGTGCCGAGCTGGGCGGCGGCGCTGGACGCCTGCTTCGGGGGCAGGATGAAGGGCACGCCGGCCGGCCAGTCCAGGTTGTGCGTAAGGTGGTCGATGCCGGGCAGTTGCATGTACTCGTAGCACGGCATGCAGGCGGCGGTGAAGCCGATCTGCGCCTGGATGGTGTCCTCGCCCATCAGGTGGCCACTGAAAGAGATGCCGTGCTCTTCGCACCATCGGCTGACGGTGGCGAAGTAGGACTCCAGCAGCATGCCGCCGGCCGCGCGCCAGTAATGGTGGCGCACGGTCTGCCAGTCGCCCACCTGGTCGAACAGGCTCGGAAGGTTCTCGATGAGGCTGTAGCCGTAATCCTCTTCGAACCGCTCGGGCAGCCGTGCGGTCCAGGGCATAAGCGGCGGCCGGAAGTGGGGTTCGTCCACCCAGACGGTCTCGATGGTCTTGCCGAAGTACTTGCCGAACCGTTCCTGCCAGGGGCCGGTATAGGCCAGCTCCATGTAGGCCCGGCAGGCTTCGGGATTCAGCAGGTCCAGCACGTTCGCGCGCGGACGGGCGTAGTAGTCGAACTCCTCCGTCTGCCGCAGCAGCATCTCGGCGTCCTCGGCCGGTTCACCGCACGGACGGCGCACGATGACCTGGTGCTGGTGCTGCTCGGGCAGATCGGGGATGCCGGAGGGCATGTAGCCGGCCTGCAGCCAGACGCCCATGCCCAGCTCGTCCGCCAGGCCGACGATGCGGTCCTGCATGCGCATCCACTCGTCGCTGAGGTATTCGGTGCGCAGGCCGTTGAAAGTGCGCGCGATCACGGCGCCCCAGCCTTCGTCGTACATGCCGCGCAGTTGCCTGCCCAGTTCGTCCTCGTCCAGCTTGTCGTTCAGCATCCAGAGGGCGACGCCCCTGTATTCGATGCCGGGTTCCGCGAATGCCTTGGAATCCATGTCGTGACCGTACCTTTCTGTAGACGGCGAACCATCGGGCGGGGAGACGCAACCGGCCGCCCCGCCGGGACAGGAACGGCACTATACCCGCGCCGTCGCGGCCCTGCAAGCACGGCGGGCGAGCCTATACCTCCATAGCGGCCCGCTGCTCTCAGCACGTATAGAGCATCGACGGTGACGAACTCGTTGGTCCTTCGTTTGCCGCTGGGGGCCCACGTGACGGCCTCCTTCCCCGACCCGCGCTTGGTCCTGCCACACGGAGTGCGGTACCACCTCGCCTCGGCCGGCCAGCCGCCGCTTCGCAGGCGCTTGGATTCCAGCAGGTCCAGGGCGTCGGAGCAGCGCGGATCGCCGATGAGGTCGGCCTCGGCCAGCACCTTGAGCCCGAACAGGAAGTCGTAATGCCAGTAGGGTGGGTAGTGCAGTTTCGCAAACCGGCTGTCCATGAGCTTGCCGTCGCGAAGCCGATAGAGCAGTCGGCGCTTGAGGAAGATGTCCGCCGCGCGTTCGGCCGCGTCCGAAGCGGCTTCATCCCCGGTCGCCCGGGCGTGGGCGGCCAGCCCCCGCAGCGGGATCAGGGTTTCGTGGTAGGACGAGTTTACGGCCTCGGGCCGTTTGTCGCAGTTCCAGCCGCCGTCGTCCCACTGGCTCTGGATAAGCATCTCGACCAGTGGCTCCAGGCGTTCGTCCGCCAAGCCGAGGGCATGGAGGTAGTAAAGGGCGTTGCCTTCCTGGGAGCAGCAGTTGCGCCGTCGGCCGCAGATGATGGGTCGTCTGCGCGGTCGGCCGTCGTGCGGCAGCAGCCATTCGATCACACGCTCCCTCCAGGGCTCCAGTTCCCGGTCGCCCGGGGGATAGCCGATATCCGCCAGGGAGGCCATGCGCCAGTGCACGCCGCGCCACTTCGAGTAGGGATGGTGGGAGAGCGGATCTTCGTCGCCCTCGCGTCCGGCCAGGCAGCGGCCTCGGGACGAGTTCCGGATGTCCTCGCGCAGCTCTCTGATCGATTCTGAGCTCGGGTCTTGCCCCAGGACCCGGGTGCGGGTCCGGTAGCGGATACACGGTTCCTCGGAGTGGAGCATGCGGTCTACGATGTCCATCGGCGGTCTCCCTGTCTGAAGCCCTTGCCTGCCCGGCGCATTCCCCGACCTTGACATCGGGAACGATGAGCATTATAGTTGCCCGTAGACGGTGGGGGTAGTCTCTGTGACCAAACACGGTTGCCGCACCGGACCCTCCGACCGTGGCCCCGCCGGTCCCCCGGCACGAACCAAGCCAAACAGACTGCAGCGAGTTCTCAGAGAAAGGAGTTGCCGCACATGACGATCAAGGTCGGCATTAACGGATTCGGACGTATCGGGCGCCTTGTTTTCCGGGTGCTGATGGAGAGAGACGACTTTGAAGTGGCGGCCGTGAACGACCTGGCCGACGCCGCTCAGCTGGCCTATCTGCTCAAGTACGACAGCGTCCACGGGCGGTATCCGGGCGAGGTCGCCGCGGACGGCGAGAACCTGGTTGTCGACGGCAAGAGCGTTCCGGTTCTCAGCGTGCGCAACCCCAAGGAACTGCCGTGGGGCGAAGAAGACGTGTACTTCGCCGTCGAGTCCACCGGCGTGTTCCGCACCCGCTCGGGCGAGCGCGGCGGCTACGGCGACCACCTGGACGCCGGCGCCAAGAAGGTGCTGCTGACCGTTCCCGCCAAGGACGAGGTGGACGCCACCATCGTGCTGGGCGTGAACGACGACGCCCTGAAGCCGGAAGACACCTGCATCTCCAACGCCTCCTGCACCACGAACTGCCTGGCGCCGATCAGCAAGGTGCTTCACGACAACTTCACGGTCAAGTACGGCCTGATGACCACTTGCCACGGCTACACGAACGACCAGGTAACCTGCGACCAGATCCACAAGGTCCCGGCCCGCGGCCGGGCGGCGGCCATCAACATCATCCCCACCACCACCGGCGCCGCAAAGGCGATCGGCAGCGTGATTCCCGACCTGGACGGCAAGCTGAACGGCATGGCCTTCCGCGTGCCCGTGCCGGACGGATCGGTCGTCGACCTGGTGGTCGAGTGCGAGAAGGACGTCAGCGCCGATGCGGTCAACGCCGCCATGAAGGAAGCGGCCGAAGGCCCGATGAAGGGCATCCTGGCGTACTGCGAGGACCCCATCGTCAGCAGCGACGTCATCCACGACCCGCACAGCTCCATCTTCTCCGCCGAGAGCACCATGGTCGTCGGCAAGATGGTCAAGGCGGTCTCCTGGTACGACAACGAGTGGGGCTACTCGAACCGCGTCGTTGACCTGATGGCAAAGGCTGCGAACATGTAAATCGTCTTGCCGCATTCGCAGCGGAGACAACCGAGCCGGGGTGCTTCCGTCCAGCGGAAGCACCCCGCTTCTCAAGATGCGATATCCGGGAGCGTGCCATGAAGACGATTCGGGACCTGGGGGACCTGGCCGGCAAGAGAGTCCTGATGCGCGTGGACTTCAACGTGCCGATGGACAAGGAGACCGGCGAGATCACCAACGATCTGCGCATTCGCCGCGCCATGCCCACCATCCGTTACGCCGTGGATGAAGGCGCTCGCGTGATCCTTATGAGCCACCTGGGCCGGCCCAAGGGCGAGCCGAACCCGAAGTTCACTCTGAAGCCCGTTGCCGAACGACTGGCCGAGCTGATGGACTGCGACGTCGCCTTCGCCGAGGACTGCGTGGGCCCGAAGGCGCAGGGGCCGGTGGACCGCATGCAGGACGGCGACGTGCTAATGCTTGAGAACACCCGCTTTCACGCCGAGGAAGAGGACAACGACGCCGAGTTCTCGAAGGAACTGGCCTCCCTGGGCGACGCCTACGTGAACGACGCGTTCGGCACCGCGCACCGTGCGCACGCCTCCACGGCGGGCGTGGCCGACAACCTTCCGTCTGCGGCCGGTTTCCTGATCGAGAA
>CAZZNQ010000073.1:0-20846 GCA_964655775.1 uncultured candidatus Brocadiaceae bacterium
TCGGTGGAGGGCCCCTTCGGCACGGCCCAGGACTTAAGCACGCCGTCCACCTCGACGCGGAAATCGTAGTGCAGATTGCTGGCATCGTGCTTCTGGATGACGAAGATGGGCCGCTCGCCCCCCCGCTTCTTGCCGCCCTTGGGCTCGGGCGTCTTGCGGAAGTCGCGCTTGCTCTCGTAATCGCCCGTTTTGCCGGATTTGCCGGGCATAGTGCAGACCTCCGTCGTCCGTCGCAGCGATGATTGCGGGCGACGGCGCGTCTCAGCGAGGACCCGCCGTCAACGCCGCCACCTGGCCTCGACGCACTGTCTCGATCACGTTCAGCTCGGAATCGGTGAGGCGGATGCTGCCGTCATCGTCCAGCCGGGCGGTACCCAGGAGTCGTCCGTCCGCGTCACGAATCTCGCCGACCGTCTCGGAAACGCGCAGTGCATGCAGGCGGAGCCGCGTGCCGTCCTCGCGGGCGAGCGTAAGCACGGCCTCGTCGGGGTTGCCGGTCGGCTCCAGGGCGACACCGTCGGCCGGCAGCGATCCCCCGAAGTCGACCTCCTCACCGAACCAGAACTCGATAAGGTTGAATACCAACGCGTCGCCGATGATGGCGATGTCGTAGACGGGCAGGATGGCGAACACCCAGAACGTCACCTGTCGGAGCACCGTGTTCTCTATGTTGCCGTTAGTGCGGTAGAGTGCTTTCGTCAGGGGGAAGTTCCCGTAGCAACTGAGCATGACGGGGCTGAGGGCAACAAGCAGCAGAACCACGATCATCTTCGGCACCTTCAACCGCCAGGACTTGATCCTGAGGAATGCTACACCTTTCATGAGCCACCACCTCCGTGCGTTCGGTGAAGCGTCAGCCTTTCTTTATCGGGCAACCCAACGACTTGCAGGCCGCCATCGATCCCAGACAATTCACAACCTTCTCCACGCCGTGCATCCGCAACACAGAAGCCGCGATCATGGCACGCCGGCCGCTGCCGCAGAACGTGACGATCGGCTTTTCGGTCGGCACGTCGGATGCCGCGTCGGGAAGATCTCCCAGGTAGGCGTGCCGGGCGCTCTCGAGATGGCCGCTTTCCCACTCGGACTCTTTGCGCACGTCCAGCAGCAGGACGCTATCTTCCTCAGTCGCATCCATCAACTCCTGCGCCGTCATCTCGGGAATCGATTCAAATCGCCTGCCCGTGATCTCCCAGCCGTGCAGCCCATCCTTGAGGAACCCCCGCACTTCCATGTAGTCCATCCGGACCAGGAAGCGGGCGGCCGTCTCGGCCTGAGTTTCGTCATCCAGCACCAGGACCAGTGGACGGTCGTACGGCACGAAGTAGCCGGCGAACGCGGGAAACATGCTGAGCGGAATGCAGAGGCTTCCCGGAACGTGAGCGCCGGCAAATGCTTCCGGGCTTCGCATGTCCACAATCAGCGCGTTCTGCTGCTCCATCGCATCTGCCACGTCGTCCGCCGGCATCGGCGGTATCTTGGGCAGGCAGTTCAGAACGGGCGCCCCCTCCAGGTTCAGCTTCTCCATCCGCTTGAAGTAGGCCGGGATATAGTGCGTTTCGTTGGTCTTGAACTCGATGAACTCATCCCGATCCATCTGCAGGCGGGGGTTGTGGGCCTTCTCGTAGCCGAGAGTGGAGAACTCCCGGGATGCCAATGCCGCCCCACAGACCGATCCGGCGCCGTGCGCGGGGTGCAGCAGGACGCCCTCGCCCAGCGGCAGAATCTTCTCGTTTATGCTGTCGTAGAGCATCCCCGCCACCTCGCGCGCACGGTCGGGGAAGAAATCCGTGCGACCCACGTCTCCGATGAACAGTGCGTCACCGGTGAAGACGGCGACCGGGTCGTCACTGAAACTCGTATCGGCGAGAACCAGCGATATGCTCTCGTAGGTATGGCCGGGCGTGTTCAGCACACTCAACCGCACGGAACCGAAGTCGAACGAGTCTCCCTCCTGCACCTGTCGGCCGTACTCGAAATCCAGTCCCTCTCCGTGGCAGATCTCGGCGCCCGTCATCTCCGCCAGGGACGTAGAGCCGATGACGTAGTCCTCGTTGCGGTGCGTCTCAAAGATGTGCGATATCCGCACGCCTTCCCGACGCGCAATGTCCGTGTATATGCGGCAATCCCGGCGCGGATCGATCACGGCGGCAAGGCTTCCGTCCCCGACCATGTAGGACAGGTGCGCCAATCCTTCCGACTTCACTTTGCGGACAAACATCTGATAACCACCTTCCCGGCGTCTCGTATTGGCCAGTTGGCACACGCCGCACCCTGTCGCGACGCGGAGGACCCCGCGTGTCATTGCGGGGTACCCACACGCGTCACCCATTTGGACGAAAACTACGGTCAGTCCATGGTGTCCGTCACTTCGTCGCCGGCCTCCTCAGCCACGTCGCCGGCCTCCTCCACCACGTCACCGGCGGCTTCGCCGACGTCCTCGGCGGCATCGCCGACCTCTTCACCGGCGTCCTGCATGGACTCGCAGCCACTGGCGACAATGGGCATGGACACGCCAGCAACAAGCGCAACAGACATCATTGTGCCAACCAACAGCAACCTCAAGATTCTCATTCTCTTTCCATCCTTCCATAAGGAACCATGAATCAGGCCCGTTTACGATCGGGCTTAGCCAAAGCGCTATGTGCGCCGGCGGTGAGTGTGATAATGTCGGCCGCCGCCCAACAGATGCCCGAGGTCCACAACCACCGCCACTACCACCAGCAACGCCCAGAGGCCCTGGATTCCGCCGTGGAGCATCCCGGCCATCCACGCCAGAGTGGTGTAGGGCATGAGGATGAACCCGAGAATGGGCCACAGGGCGGTCTCGAACGCCTCCGAAAACCAGTCCGTTAGCAGGAACATAAACACCATCGCGAGGCGTGGAGCGAGGACGGCGATGACGAACAGCAGGCAACCCATTGCTCTTTTGCCTCCGCTGAATGTAAAAGGGGCCCGATCAGTCCCGGCCGTCCGAGGGCGGAAACGCGCGGTCAGTCGATGTTGCGCACCGCGTCGCCCACTTCGTCCGCTGCGTCGCGGACAGCGTCGCCAACCGCGTCCCCGGCGTCTTCGACAGTGTCGACAACCGTGTCGGCCGGACTGCCGCCGTTGTTCGCCCGGCAGGTCTTCACCAGCCAGATCAACCCCAGAACGGCCAGGATCAGCACTACGATGTTGATGAGCCTGCGCATCTTCGTTCCCAAACAAAGGCACCGTCTGACCGGACAATACGCTAGGAGAGCGGCGCCCGCCGCCGTACCTCGGAGCAAGCGCCGCATGTGCGTGTGGTCAGTCCAGTTCGTCGGCGGCTTCCTGCACCGCCCTTTTCACGTTCTCTGCGGCCTCTTCAAGGCCGTCCTTCGCCTCTTCCCAGCTATCCGCACCGGCCTTCCGGGCGTCCTGCAGCTTCTGACGCGCCGCGTCGAGCTGCATTCGGGCCTCGGTCTGGAGATCTTCGAACTGCTCGCCGAGGTCATCGCCCTTGGCCTTCGCCTGCTCGCTCAGGTCATCCAGTTCGTCCTGCAGGTCGTCCAGCGTCTGACCGACCCGGTCCAACAGTTCCTCCTGCTGCTCGGAAATGGCCTCGCCGGCCTCTTCGGCTGCTTCGGCCGCTTCCTCCTGCACGTCCTGCATGCGCTCCTGCATGGGCGAAGCGGGCTCTTCAGCCTCGCCGCAGCCTTCCAAAGCCAGGGCGAGAACCGCCATCGCCGCCACAACTACCAGTAGATGTTTCATCTGTTTTCCTCCTTTACACTCAGTGATAGAGACCCCGAAGCCTAAGGCAATGGTCTGGGTGGCCGTCGTCCCAGCAGGGACATCACAAGCAGCACCACGAAGACGATCAGGAACACGAAGAACAGGATCTTCGCGATGCCGGCCGCCGCCGATGCCACTCCGGTGAAGCCCAGGACGGCCGCTATGAGAGCTATCACGAGAAAGAGTATCGCCCATCCCAAGAGACCCATCTGTCTCTCCCTTTCAAAGGGTCCGATTCACGCGCAGACCTCCGTCGACGGCGGCCCCCGCCCCCCTCTCGGGTCAAGGCCGCCGTCTCCGGGTGTCCTTCACAGCAGAGCATATTAGCGGACGGGCGTCCGGAACGGAATCGGGCAATGGCGCAGCGCCAACGTGCGAAAAGCCTAGTTTCCCCCATCCAGCTCACCTGTAGGTGCCGGCTCCCGTGACCGCGTCCCTGTGTTCGGGTTGCGCAGCCTGCATATAATGAGGTCCGATGGGGCAGCCAAGGTTAAGAGCAGGAGGCGATGTCCATGGGCGTGGGCAAACAAGGAAAGGCGTTCCTGAACGGTCTTGTCGTCATCGTGCCCGTAGTGCTGACGGGGTTCGCCGTTTACAAGGTGGTCTCTTTCCTGGACCGGGCCATGCTGGGCCTTGTGAAGGCCATGGGGGCGAGGTCCTTCCCCGGGCTCGGCTTTGCGTTGGCGATTGTGCTGATCTATGCCGTGGGCCTTCTGGCCCAAAGCTGGCTGCTGCGCTGGCCGCTGCGCCTTGTGGAGGGGCTGGTGGATCACGTGCCTCTCGTCAAGAGCCTGTACTCGGCCACGAAGGACTTGCTTCAGTTCCTGGGGGGTGACGAACGGGTCTCCCGCGGCCGTCCCTGTCTATGGCAACCGCCCGGTGGCGGGGCCAGCCTCTTGGGTCTGATCACGCAGGACTCTCCCGGCAGGTTCCTCCCGGGAGAGCAGAGCGAGCGCATAGCCGTCTATTTACCCATGAGTTACCAACTTGGCGGCTTCACCTTCTTTGTGCCGAAGGACCAGGTCGTGGCCATAGAGGGCATGACGGTAGAGGAGTGCATGAAGTTGGCCTTGACTGCGGGCATCGGCACCAAAGAAGGCGGCCCACCAACTCCCAACACCTCGGTCACCGACGCCGAGGAGGGGGACGATCAGGGCCAGTAGGAGAGAGCGAAGATGCGTGCGGATTACATGGCAGCCCGGATCGCCGGATGCGGCACCCCCGCCCCGTCCACCACGTGGAGGCTGCTGTGCCGCCAGGCGGAGCGCCGCCCGAACGCACCGTTCCTGATCGCGCCGAACAGGCGCGATCTCAGCTACAGGGACGCCAGGGGTGAAGTGCGTCGGTTTGCCGGACTTCTGGCCGGAATGGGCCTGCAGCGAGGGGACGTGGTTCTGCAGCTTGTGGCCGACGGCGCCGAGGCGGCGCTCTGCTACCTGGCGCTCTCGGCCGCCACGAGTTGCTGCGCAGTGAACGCCGAACTGGGCGGGGAGCAGCTTGAACGGTTCTTCCGGTTGGTTGGGGCAAAGGCGGCGGTCGCCCAGCGAGGAATCGCCGACAGAGCGGCGGAAGTGGTCCGGCGCCTGGGTCTGCCGGTGATGTGGCTGGAACCCCGGACCGGGGGGGCAGCCGGCACGTTCGACCTGTCCGGCGACCTCGGCACGCCAGCGGAGGCCGGCGAGTTCGCGCGCACCTCCGACATCGCCCTCGTCCTGCAGACCTCGGGAACAACCGGCCCTCCAAAGGCCGTGCCGCTCACGCACTCCAACATCACGATCTGCGCCCGATGGATCGCCAATGCCCAAAGGCTGACACCGGAGGACCGCTGGCTCGGCGGAGCACGCTTCTTCCACACACATACCCTTGTGGGCGGGATACTCTCCTCACTGGTAAGCGGTGGAAGCGCCGTGTGCCCAGGTCGGTTCGATGTCGCCCGTTTCTCTGAGTGGTTGGACCTGACGCGGCCCACGTGGTTTTCCTCCGTCCCGACGGTGCACATGGCGCTCGCTGCCCGGGCACAGGCGCATGTGGAAGTGGTCCGACGCCGGCCGCTGCGCTTCATCCGTTCCGGCGGCGCGGCGTTGGACGTGGAGACATGGCGCCGGCTCGAAGAGGTCTTTCGCTGTCCCGTTATCGTTAGCTACGGCATGACGGAGTGCAGCCCGCGACTGACACACAATCCTCTTCCGCCGAGCGAGCGCAAGCGTGCATCTGTCGGTCTATCCGTCGGGCCGGACATCGCCGTGATGGACGGCAATGATCTTCTCCTCCCCAGGGGTGGCGTCGGCGAAGTCGTCGTTCGGGGGCCGTCGGTGATGGGCGGATACCTCAACGACCCTGCGGCGAACGCGCAGGTGTTCTTCGACGGCTGGCTGCGCACCGGCGACCTCGGCTACATCGACCAGGACGGCTACGTGTTCCTTACCGGGAGGAAGAAGGAAGCCATCAACCACGGCGGGGAGATGATCTCGCCGTGGGAGATCGACCACGCACTGCTGGCGCACCCCGCCGTGCGCCATGCGGCCGCCTTCGGCGCCCCGCATCGGCAGTTCGGCGAGGAGGTCCAGGCGGCCGTGGTTCTGCAGGAAAATGCAGCCGCGACCGAGGAGGAACTGATGGAGCACTGCGCGGGCCGGCTGGTGGACTTCAAGGTGCCGAGGCGGGTTCACTTCGTCGAGGGGATGCCCCTCGGCCCGACCGGCAAAGTGCAGCGTCGCGCGCTGGCGGAACAATTGGTGCGCCGACCGTCCGAGCCCTCGGACACCGGCGAATCGGACAGATCCTATGAATCGGCCGTCATGCAAGTGTGGGCCGAACTCCTGGAAACGCCGCCGCGGGACCCCAGGGACAACTTCTTCGATCTGGGCGGAGATTCGATGGCCGCGGCCCGGTTCCTGCACCGCGTGGAAGGCATCACCGGCATACACCTTCTGCCGGCCGTGTTCTTCGCGGACCCAACGCCGAAGGGCGTGGCAAGGGCGCTTCGACGACGACTGGACTCCGCCGACCCACCGCCCCTCGTCCCGTTCCGTCCGCATGGGGGCAAGACGCCGTTCTTCTTTGTGGTGCCCGCTCTGCCCTGGGCGCTGTTCGATCTTTCCCGGCTCCTGGATGACGACCGTCCGTTCTACGCCATACATCCGCTGGGCTTCGTGGACCACGAGAACCCGAAGGTGGACCTGGAGGACCTGGCCCGGCGGTACATCGACTGCATCCGCGAGGTCCGGCCGACCGGCCCGTACATCGTGGGCGGCGTCTCGTCCGGCGGCCGTGTCGCCTGGGAGATGGCCCAGCGGCTTCGCGCGGCCGGGGAGGAGGTGGAACTGCTGGTCCTGGTGGACGTGCTGCGCCGGCGCACCTTTATTCCCACCTTCTGGGGCATCCACGCCCGCCTCAGTTCGCTGGTGGACAGCGCGATCCGATTCAGCCGCCGGAGCGGCCGCGAGAATGCACAGGTGCTGCAGGGGGCGGTGAGAAGACTGCTGAGTCGGCTGCGCGGGGGGGCTGGCTCCGAGCGGCGCGCACACCGGACCCACGCCGTCGTCCGCCGGCAGGTGCTGGACCTTGTTGCGGCCCATCGAGACGCCTTCCGCCATTATGAGATGCGCCCGTACCCGGGCCGAGTCGCCTACTTCTGGGCGGAAGGGACTCGCATCCTTTCGCTCAGTGACCCCCGGAAAGGCTGGGACGACCTGGCGGTCGGCGAACTCCAGACCTACCGCGTGCCGGGGGCGCACGATCGGACCCTCGTGCCGCCGAACGTAGAGGAGTTCGCGGAGAAGTTGCGCACCTGCCTGTCGGGACTGGACTCATCGGACGGACCGGCGGCCAGCACAGGTATTGACAGTGCGCCCTCTCGGGAATAGACTGGGGTTTGTGACGCGGAAGCAGGGGGGCCTCACGGCGCTGCTTCCTTTGCGTCGAAGAACACCGGCCGTCGGGCGGGCGAGAACGGAGGGCGGTCCGCCATCGGCGGGCACGTCCCGGTACCATGGCCGGGGGCACGGCATCCCGATTGCCGGGACCGATCGCACTCAGAGAGGGGGCTGCACCAATGGCGGACGAGAAGATGGTCAACGGCGTAGACGTGCAGACGCTGGGCGAGAAGGCGAAGCAGATCAAGGCGAATCCGGAGCTTGGCGCTTTCCGGTTTCACGTTCATAACGACTGGCTGAGCTGCGGGCACAGCCGCACCACGATTCGCAGCTTCTACGGCGTGGGAGAAGAGATCGAGCACGACGAAGCGTTCGTGCTGGATGCGGACGAGCCGCACGTTCTGCTGGGCGGCGACGAAGGACCCAACCCGGTCGAGCACCTGCTCAACGCGCTGGTCACGTGCCTGACCGGCGCCATGGCCTACCACGCCGCGCTGAGGGGCATCCACATCGAAAAACTCTCATCGGACGTGGAAGGAGAACTGGACGTGCGCGGCTTCATGGGCCTGGAAGAGAGCGTGCGCAGGGGCTACCAGAACATCAAGGTGACCTTCCACGTAAAGGCCGACGCGCCGAAAGAGAAACTGGAACAGTGCGCCCGGTTCTCGCCGGTGTTCGACACCGTTACGAACGGCACGAACGTGGAACTGAAGATCGAGAAGGCGTGACGCACCGTTTGCGTGATCTGCAGTGAGTCTGTCGTCTGGCGCGAGGGCGGGGCCGGAAGCTCTCCAGCATCGTTCCGGCCCTCTCGTCGCGCATACTGCGAAAGGGGGCCGACCGTGGGAGACGAGCGTTTCCCGCCGGGTTTCGACGACATGGTTTCTTTTGGGCTTCTGGATGCCGTTCTGGGCCGGCGGTCAAGGCGCTTCTTCCGCGGAGCGGAGATCCCGGACGGTGTGTTCGAGTATCGCTCCGGGCACGAGCCGATGCCACTTTCGGAGTTGGAGAAGATGCTGGTGGTCGGCGCGTGCGGGGCCAATACCAGCTGGAACTACCTGATCTACCGAGCGGAACGCTACGCCCCGCACCTTTCCAACTACGCCGCGGCAGCCGGCGGCCGAAGCTTCCCCTCTGCTGCCGGATTCTACACCAGCAAGACCTTTTTCACCGACGACGACGGTGTGTACGTGCTGGAGGCCCGTGACTCAGAGCCGTTCGCCGAACGCGAGGTCGACGGCGGTCTGGACCTGAAGAAACTGATCGAAGCCACGCGATCGCACGTGCGCAAGATCTCCGAAGGCCGCCTCAAGTTGCCGGCCAGCCCGCCCCATGTTGAGCCGCATAACACGTGGGTGGTGAACAAGCCGGGCACGCTGCTCGTGATCCCGGTCGGCGATCTGGCTCAACACGTCCTGCTGAACCTGTGCTACATGCTTCAGAACGGCCTGGTCCTTTATGACGATGTCAACGGGAGGCCCGTGCCGGACATCGAAAGCTTCTCGGACATGGTGGACGTCGAGAACACCTGGCCGCTCACGTTCGTGGAGCAGTGGTCGCTGGCCGAACTGACCGCAGAGCTGTCCACAAGCTGCTATGTGGGAACGCTGATGCTGCAGGCGATGGGGCTGGGCGGCTGGATGTTCAACGGCATCGATCCGTTCAGCATGTTGGGCGCCAGCGGCGATCCGGAGTGCCCCGCGTTGGGCTTCCGCTACGATGAGAACCCGCAATGGCCCTACCCCAACCCCACCGGCCTGCAGGGCGTAATGGAAGCTTTCTGTCCGCCCCACTACCCGGACATGCGCACCGCCGTCGAGGCGGTCTGCGATCGGAAGTTCGGACCGGGCGGTCCTTTCAGCGCACAGACGCCCGGCCCGTGGAAGGACAACGCCGGCGTCCGTTCCGCCGCCCAGGTGCACGACGATCGGTTCCGCGAATGCGTGTCGCTGCAGGCCCGGTACGTGCTGGAGGACTTCGGCAAGTTCCCCGGCACCGTTCCGTCGGTGTTCCTTATCACCTATCTGCAGGCACACCACCTGGACCTGGAGTTCTACGACCGCTTCTACGAGCCGGGCGCCTATCTCCAAACACACACAACCCACATGAGACGCTGGCATCCCGGCGCGTGCTGATTCGCCCGGGCCGCTGACAAGCGGGCGTCGGACAAGGCGCGTCCTCACATCGAGCGCGCCCGCCCAGCGGAAGCGAATGGCCCTTCGCCGGGAACGCCGAAGCTCCGCGAGACTCTCAAATGGGCCCATACCCTACAGAAAGCTGCGCGGGACAGGGCGTCGATTCTTCGGACGGTGATGGCGCAATCTGACGTCGGCACAGACAGGGCTCAACTTGACACGCGCCGAAAGGCGAATAGGATGGGGGTACGCGGCGAGTGGGCCTGAGACCACCGGGAGACGGGACTGCCGAGACCGCTGAGACCACCGAACCGTCGACGCAACGAGCTAGCCGCTGTCGCAAGAAGCTTCGCAACAAGCGTTTGTGTAGCGACTCTAATTCCGCCCGGACACGCATAGCCAGGGAGAGAACTGTATGAAGACGCCAGAGACCATGGTGAAGTCGGACCTGGAGGGACTGGAGGCGTTCAGCCGCGGAAAGGTGCGCGACATCTACGAGCTGGGGAACGACCTCCTGATCGTAACAACCGACCGCATAAGCTGTTACGATGTAGTCCTCCCAACACCCATCCCATGGAAGGGGAAGGTGCTCACCAGGCTGACGGAGTTCTGGCTGGACTATCTGAAGGATACCGTGCCCAGCCACCTGATAACGACGGACGTGGATGCGATGGGTGCGGAGGTGCGACGGCATTCGGGCAAGCTGCGCGGGCGCACGATGCTGGTCAAACGGGCGAAGGTGCTACCCGTGGAGTGCGTGGTGCGCGGCTACATAAGCGGCTCCGCATGGCGCGCTTACCAGGAAGACGGCGAGGTCTGCGGCATCAAGTTGCCCAAGGGGCTGCGCGAGAGCGAGCAACTGCCGGAGCCGATCTTCACGCCGACGACGAAGGCGACGTCCGGCCACGACGAGCCGATCACGATGGCCGAGATGGAGGACGTGCTCGGCGCCGAACAGGCGCAGCGGATCCGAGACCTCTCGATCGGCGTCTACTCGAAGGGGGCGGAGTGCGCGGCGGAGAAAGGAATCATCATCAGCGACACCAAGTTCGAATGGGGACTCTGCGACGGCGAACTGACGCTGGTGGACGAAGTGCTGACACCGGATTCATCGCGGTTCTGGCCGGCGGATACCTACCGGCCCGGCGGGCCGCAGTTCAGCTACGACAAGCAGTTCGTCCGCGACTGGCTGGACTCGACGGGATGGGACCACGAGCCCCCCGCACCCGAGCTGCCGGCGGACATCGTGCGACAGACCTCGGAGAAGTACCTCAGCGCGTGTCGCCGCATCGCGGGCGGCATGCCCGAGTGAGCCAGGCGGAGGCGCACAGGAACCCGCCCCGCGAGGATCATGCCTCAGGCGTTGGGTTCCGTGCGCGTGCAGATGACGATGGCCCCGATGATGCCCGGCACCCAGCCGAGCAGCGTAAGGACGAGCACCAGAAGGACGCTGCCGCATCCGCGGTCCAGGACGGCGAGCGGCGGCAGGAATATGCATAGCAACGCACGCAGGAGTGACATCGGGGTCCATCTCCTTAAGGTTGAGCAGTGGGGGATGCCGCATCGGCGTCGGGCTGACGAACGCACTCGCGACAGAAGGAGGCGAACGCATCCAGATATTCGCGTCCGCCGGCCGCATACGTGTCGTTGTGACCCGCGCCGGAGATAGTGTACCAGGTCTTGGGTGCCGGAGCGGAGTCGAACACGGCGCGTCCCTGCTCGAAGGGCACGATCTCATCGCGGTCACCGTGCAGCATCAGCAGAGGCACTCCGAGGCCGCCGATCCGGGCCTCGTTGTCGAACCGCGATCGCACCAGTGGGCCAAGGGGCAGCACGGGAAACTGGACGCTCGCCATCGCCGGAATGCTCCGGAACGCGCTCTCCATGATCAGGCCGGCCACGGGACGCCGTAGCGCCAAGTCCAGGGCGACTCCCGCGCCCAGCGAACGGCCGAACGCAATGATTCTGTCCGGTGGGATGCCCCGCTCATCGGTCAGGTGTGCGTATGCGGCGTCCGCGTCGAAGTAGAGGCCCTTCTCGGACGGCTTGCCGTCGCTTTGGCCGTAGCCGCGGTAGTCGAAGATGAACACGGCAAGCCCGCTACGGGCCAGTAGCAGCAGGTTCTCGGCCCGGTGCGTGATGTTGCCCGCGTTGCCGTGGCACCACAGAACGACGGGCCGCTCCTCGGCCGGGGTCTCGCCGTAGCCGGCGTGGAACCACCCGTGGAGCGTCAGGCCGTCCTCCGTCGTGAAGGCGCACGCCTCGGCATCGGCCGGTGGATCCCACGACATCAGCGGCGTCCGCGTTCGGGGGTAGATCAGGCGGTTCTGCATCAGGACCACCAGCGCGACGAACAGCACGACGGCCACCGCCGCCGCCCGCGCTACCCGCGCCACCGGCCCGTGCAGCTTTCCCCGCGCCTGCAGGACAACGACCGCCAGTACAGCGCAAATCAGAAGCGCCCTGAGCACGTTTGCCATCGCCTCGCCCGCCCGTCGATCGGTGCCGCTACCGGCTGAAATGGAACGTGATGACGTCCCCGTCCTGCACCTCGTAGTCCTTCCCCTCCATGCGCAGTTTGCCTTGCGCCCGGGCCTCCTTCAGCGAACCGCACTCGGCCAGATCGTCGAAGCTCACCACCTCCGCCCGGATGAAGCCCTTCTCCATATCCGTGTGGATCTTGCCCGCGGCCTCGCGCGCCGTCGTGCCCGCCTCCACTGTCCAGGCCCGGCACTCGTCGGAGACGTAGGTGAAGAACGACCGCAGTCCCAGCAGATCGTAGCACGCCCGGATCACGCGCCCCGTCGCCATCTCCTCCAATCCCGCGTCCTCCATGAACACGGCCCGCTCCGCTTCGTCCAGCTCCAGCAGTTCCATCTCCAGTTCCGCGCAGATCCGTATCGGCGGCGGCTCCAGGTCCTCCAGGCCATCCGGCGCGCCCGCCGCGCCGATCTCGGACTCGTCGATGTTGAGGATCGCCTGCCGCGGCTTCCGTGTCAGGAAGCCGTAGTTCCGCAGCAGCTTCTCATCGGCTTCGGACAATTCCAGCGCCCGCAGCCCCGCCTCGCCTTCGACGGCCTCCCGGCATCGCTCCAGCAGCGCCTGCTCCCTCAGCAGCGCATCCCTGTCCGCGCTGCCTCGCCGCACGTCATGCTCAATCGTCTCCAGCCGGTTCTCGATCACCTGCAGGTCGGCCAGCAGCATCTCCTGGTCCATCGCCCGGTATTCGCGCACGGGGTCCACGCCCCCCAGCACCTCCGGCACGAACTCGGACTCGAACCCCCGCAGCACCATCAGCACGCCGTCCGTCTCGCGCAGCGCGGCCACGGCCTGCGCGCTCTGCTTGCCGCCCGCAAGATGCGCAAACACCCCGCCGACTTCCTCGAACTCGACGCTCGCCGGCACGCACTTCTTGGGCGACAGCATCTCCTCCAGCGCGTCCAACCGTTCGTCCGGCACGCGCAGAACGCCCAGGGCAAGCTGCTCGCCGGCGTGATACACGCCCACCTCGCCGTGCGCGCCGGTCAGCGCGTTGAACAGCGTCGTCTTGCCCGACTGTGGCAGCCCGACTATGCCGATTCGCATCGCGCACACCTCCGGGATCCTGGGCCATGCATCATGCCGGAAGCATACCAGAGCAAATGCCGGGTCACAACCGCGCCACGGCTATCAGCTGCTTTCCGCCCGGCAAACCGTCGGGGAGATACTGGAGTCCGGGCGCTCAGCCATGCCAATCAGGCGGCGATGATGGCCGCCGGTTTGCCGCAACGACGGGCCGGGTTAGAATGCGGGGGGGCAGGAACATTCTCCATGAGGAGGCGAACGGACGGTGGTATCCGCGCAAGGACATCTGCGCCCGCTGTCGGCGGCGCTCCTCATCATCGTATCCGCTCTGGGAGTATCGGGGGACGTCATGGGCACGGAATACTACGTATCGCCGCAGGGCGACGACGGCGCGACGGGCACCTCGAGCGCAGCTGCTTTCAGGACTATCGGCAAGGCCGTGGAGATGGCCGGCGCCGGAGACACCGTCCGCTTGGCCCCCGGCACCTACGACGAACGCGTCACGCTGAAGAACTCCGGTGAGCAGGGCGCGCCCGTCACCATCCGCGGCGACGGCGAGGTCGTCTGGACCACGTCCCCGCCCGATCCGGAGATCGCCCTGAGAAGGTACGCGCTCAACATTTCCGACAGGCGACACGTGGTGGTGGACGGCATCACCTTCCGCGACTGCAGCGCCTGGATATGGATCGGCAACAGTCACTACGTCACGGTGCGTAACTGCGTCTTCGACGGCGGCCGGATCTACAACCTGCTGCGCATCAACAACGGTTCTTACGTCCGCATCCTGAACTGCCGATTCCTGCGCGGCGTCGAACAACAGGGAACTCGCGATGAAGTGGACTGGATACCCACCCCTGGAGCGGACTACATCGAGATCTTTCGCAACAGCCACCACAACCTGATCGAGGGCTGCGAGTTCGGCGCCATCACGCACCTCGCGATAACGGTGCAGCCGTTCGAGAAGGGCACCTCACCCCGGTTCAACATCATTCGCAACTGCATCTTCCGGAACCCGCAATGGAAGTGCATCAGCCTACCTCACGGCACGGAGGACACGCTCGTCGAGGGCAATCTTTGCGAAGGAACCGGCGCCCTTCTGATGCACATGGAGAGCGTGCGGACGATCGTTCGGCGCAACCTGTTCCTGCGCTACCACGACGTCACCGGAGGCAACCCCGACATCACCTTGCGCGGCGCCTTCCGCATTCAGGGCGGCGCACAGCGCAACCGCATCTACAACAACCTGTTCTACCGCAACGAGCGCACCGTCACCAACTTCCGGTGGGACTCGGTGGTGACGGACAACGTCTGGAAGAACAACATCTTCTTCGACAACGCCCAGACCGTCTTCCTGGGCTTTGCCGACTACGTGACGACGAATCGCAACCCGTTCGTGAACAACGTGATGCGGGGTAAGGCCGCGGGAGAAGCGATCATCGAGCTCGGTAGGAGCGGCGACACCTTCACGCTTGCCGAAGCACAGACCGAACTGGGCGACCTCTATCGGGGCAACATCGACGTCGACCCGATGCTGGTTGACCCCGGGGGCGACGATTTCCGCCTCAGCGCCGGCTCCCCCTGCATTGACGCCGGCGCGCATTTGGCCAGGGTACAGGGAACGGGGTCTGGAACGGCGGTCGTCGTCGATGACCCGGGCCATTTCTGCGACGGATACGGCCTGATCGAGGGCGATCTGATCCGCATAGGCGCCAACGCGCCGGTGCGGGTGCTAAACGTGGACCACGAACGGCGCGTGCTGACCCTCGAACGGTCGGTGGACTTCCACGACGGAGACCCGGTCGACCTGCCGTACTCGGGCATCGCGCCGGACATCGGGCCTCTTGAGTTCACCGACAAGCCATGACGGCAGATCGGCATTGGCCGTTGGCAACGGCTTTCCCTATGATTGCCCGAGCGACTCCAACTCTGAGAGGAAAAGCAGATGGCCGACGCCGCGGCCGTGCTTGAGGATCTGCGCACGATCCCCAAGATCGATATCCACGCCCATCTGTTCAGCCGGGGCGCAACGCCCGACGAGGAGGAAATGCAGACCCTCGTCCGGCTGGCGCAATGGTGGAACGTGCGGGGCATCGTGCTGCTCGGCAACGTCGTCATGGGCTGGCCCGACTACCGCGAGCCGGCGTCGGAAGCAGTCCGCGCCATCAACGATCACACCTTCCATGCTTTGAACAGGCACCCTGACTTGTTCCTGGGGTTCTGCTACCTGAACCCCGCCAACCCCGTGGCCTTCTGCATGGAGGAGCTCGGCCGCTGCGTCGTCGAGGGCGGTATGCGCGGCATCAAGCTGTGGCAGAGCGTGAAGGCCGACGATGCGCGCGTCGACCCCATAATGGAACGCGCCATGGCGCTGGGCATACCCGTGCTGCATCATACCTGGTACCAGGCCGGCGGGCCGCCGGGCAACGAGTCCACCCCCGCCGACGTCGCGAATCTGGCGCGCCGCTTCCCGGACGCCCTCGTCATCATGGCCCACCTGGGTGGAGGCGGGTGCCGGGGCGTGCTGGACGTGGCCGACGTGCCCAACGTATGCGTCGACACGGCGGGCAGCCAGCCCGAGGCGGGGCTCGTGGACTACGCGGTGGAGAGACTTGGCGCGGAGCGGGTTGTGTTCGGCACGGATTGGCCGGTGCGCGACGTGGGCGTTCAGATCGGGCGTGCCGTCGGCGACAACTTGAGCGTGGACGAGCGCGAGGCCATCCTCCGCGGCAATGCCATGCGTCTGCTCGGACTGGAGGAGGCGGAACTATGACCGGCATCGTGGACACGAACGTATGGTGCGGGCACTGGCCCTTCCGCCGCCTGGAGCCGAACACGCCCGTCGATCTGAAAGCGCACCTGTCGGCCGGCGGCATACGCCAGGCGTGGGTGTCGGCGGTGGATGCCGTGCTGTATCCCGACCCCATGCTGGCGAACGTGCCGCTCCTGGAGCAGGTGGCGGGCGACGACTTCTACGTGCCGATGGCCGTCATCGACGTTACTCTCGGCACCTGGCGCCGCGACCTCGAACGGTGCCTTGAGGTGTGGGGCTGCGGCGGGGTGAAAGTAACCCCCAGCTACCACGGCTGCCCGCTGTCGGACAGGCGCATGGAGGAACTGGCCGAGGTGGCGCGTCAGGCCGACGTGCCCGTCTGCGTGCAGATGCGCATTATGGACGAGCGAGCGCACCATCCCCTGATGAGGGTGCCCGGCGTGCCGGCGCGGGACGTTGCGGAAGTGGCAGCCGCCCATCCCGGGACGCCGTTCCTGGCCTGCGGCGCGTACCGCATGGATTTGGAGGCGCTGGCGGAGGCGCCGAACGTCTGGGCCGAGGTGTCGATGGTCGAGTCGTCGCTCTCGCTGCGCACCGCCGTGGAACGGATGGGCGCCGATCGGGTCGTGTTCGGCAGCCACAGCCCGTTTCAGTACCTCGCGGCGATGCTGGCCAAGCTGTCCGTGGACCCGCAGGACGTAACGCCGGAGGAGGTCGCCGCAATTCGTGAGTTCAACGCGGCCACGCTTCTGGGGCACTGAGCCGGAGGCTTGAAATGAGGATCGCCTGCCGGCGCTGCCGCCTGCCGGTTATGGCTCGGCGAGGAACGCTCGCCCCGCGGCTGCCGGTGAAGACTCCGTTCTTTTGAGGCAACGGATCATGACGGGAGTCATCTCGCTCAACGGGGAATGGACGCTGCAATTCGGCCCCGAGACGGCCGACGCTCCAGCGACGCCGGAGGAACTGGCCAGTTGCGCGTGGCAGGCCGTGGCCGCCGATGTCCCGGGCAACGTGGAGTTGGATCTGGTTCGCGCCGGAATTCTTCCCGAGCTGGAGGTCGGCACAAACGTGTTCTGCCTCCGCGAACTTGAGACCTATCGCTGGTGGTACTCTCGGGAGTTCACACCTCCTCCACTGGCACCGGGAGAGACACTTGAGCTCCGGTTCGACGGTGTCGACTGCCTGGCGTGGATCTGGCTCGGGAACAAGCCCGTCGGCCGGTGTGCCAATGCGCTGATTCCGCACTCGTTCGATATCACTGACCTCGTTACGCCCGATCGGTCGACAACGGTGCACGTGAGGCTGGACTCGCCTTTGCTGGCCGGTCGGCAGCGAATCCCGGAAGCGGTCGAAGCCACGGCGGGGCTGTCGAGCAGATGGGAGTCCATGGCCGTTCGCAAGGCACCCCATTGCTACGGCTGGGACATCATGCCTCGCGCGCTGAGCGCGGGCCTCTGGCGAGACGTGACACTGCGAAGAGTGCCGGCAACGCGCCTTCGTTCCGTGTACTGGTTCACGCAGTCGGTCGACGTGCAGTCGTCGAAAGCCACCGTCTGCGTCGACTGGGATTTCTGCACGGACCGGTTGCTCACCGACGACATGGGCGTGCGCGCCTCGCTCACGGACGATTCGGGGCAAACCGCCTCTACAGAGACGCCCGCTCTCGGCACGCACGGGCGACTGCGATTCGATCTGGACAAGGCCAGGCTCTGGTGGCCCCGCGGCTATGGTCGGCCCCACCTGTACGCTGCACGTGTGGAGTTGTTGGACTCCGGGGGCAAGGTTCTCGACAGCCACCAGTGCCGTCTTGGTGTGCGGACCGCCGAGTTGGAGACCACGCCCGTCCTTGACGATGACGGAGACGGAACGTTCCGCTTCGTCGTCAACGGCACGCCGGTCTTCGCAAAGGGCACGAATTGGGTGCCACTGGACGCGTTCCACAGCCGCGACCGTCGGCACTACGAGGACGTGCTCCCGATGCTGGCCGAGCTGAACTGCAACATGGTTCGTTGCTGGGGTGGAAACGTCTACGAGGAAGAGCCCTTTTTCGATTATTGCGACGCCAACGGCATAATGGTGTGGCAGGACTTCGCCTTTGCCTGCGGGGTCTACCCCCAGGACCGAGCATTCCGGGAACAGGCATATGCGGAGGCGGAGAGCGTGGTCCGGCGGCTGCGCAATCACGCGTCGCTGGTTCTGTGGGCGGGGAACAACGAGAACGATCTCGTTCAGCAGTGGAAGGGTATGGCTCGCTACCAGGACCCGAACGACGACGTGATCAGTCGCCACGTGCTCGCAGAAGCCGTGCGCCGCAACGACCTGACCCGCCCCTACTTGCCCAGTTCTCCGTACATCGGGCCGGAGCTTCGAGCTCTGGACGCGCCGGACGATGCCATGCCGGAACAGCACCTCTGGGGCACGCGCCCACACTTCAAGTCGCCGTTCTACAGTGAATCATCCGCCCAGCTCGTCAGTGAGATCGGCTACCATGCCTGCCCCTGCCGGCTGAGCCTGGAGGAGATGCTCTCGCCCGAGGCCCTTTGGCCCCCGACGGGTAGCGCGGAGTGGGACGCCAAGTCCGTGACATGGCATCCGGCACTCATGCCGGACGAATCCCGGGTGCGGATCATGACCAGGCAGCTTCGCTACCTCTTTGACGCGACGCCCGACAACCTGGACGACTACATCCTGGCCTCGCAGATCGCACAGATGGAAGCTTTGAAGTTCTTCATCGAACGCTGGCGGATGAAGCCCGGCGCTGGGGGAATACTGTGGTGGAATCTGCGCGACGGTTGGCCGGTGATATCCGACGCGGCGGCGGTCGACTACTACAACCGCCGCAAGCTTGCCTTTGACGTCATAAAACGGGTGCAGGCGGACGTCTGCGTGATGGTGGCGGAGGCGGTAGCCGGCGAACATGCGGTCATTGCGGCCAACGATACCCGGAGCGCCGCACAGGGCAGGGCCAGGGTGACCGACAACGCCCGAGAGGAGCTTCTGAGTACCCGCTTCGAGGTCGGCCCAGGCGAACGCGCCGAGGTGGGGCGGCTGCCCGTCGAGCGATCCAACGAAATGTGGTTGATCCAGTGGGAGCTTGCCGACGGGACTGCCGGCCGAAACCATTATCTGTGCGGGCCGACGCCCATGCCGCTGGACGTCTACCGTGCCTTCCTGCCTGCGCTCGGCATCAGGTGTTGAGCCACTGATGTCGTCTTCGGTACGTTTCTCTGCTGAGAGATCCGCTTGCAGCCCCTCACGGAGTTGCTTCGGCCCGGGCGATGGTGTACCGTGCCGCAAGCGTCGTGAAGCGGGGCGACGCCATGGCCAACCGCGCAAAGGGAGCCTGAGATGGGCCTGAAGGATGATGTGAAGGACTACGCTTACGCCCTTGGGGCGGACCTGGTCGGCGTCGGCGACGTGGGCCGATGCCGAAACGCGCCCCTGATGATGAGCCCGCAGGGGCTCTACCCGGAGTCGCGGTCGGTTATCGTGATGGCCATCCACCACCCCGACGCCTGCATCGAGCTGGGCGGCGAGCGGCACCCGCAGGACATCGGCCCTTACACGGTCCAGTACCTGATGAACCAGCGGCTGGACGAGATGTCCTACCGCATGGCCACCTTCCTGGAAAGGCGCGGCCACGGCGCGATACCGATCGTTTCCAGCAATATCTGGCGCTACAACGAGTACAAGGACCTCAAGGCCGTCTTCGCACCGGCCGTCAGCCACATCTACATGGCCGTGGTCGCGGGACTGGCCGACATGGGCTACAACGGCCTGGCCCTGAGCCCCGAGTACGGCGCCCGCAACCGCTTCGTCACCGTCATCACCAACGCTGAGATCGAGCCCGACCCGCTGATCCCGCCGGGGACGGTTTGCGACGGCTGTATGCTCTGCCAGCAGAACTGCCCGACGCAGGCGCTCAGCAAGGAGATCGACGGCGAGAAGGTGCTGGAGATCGACGGGTTCGAGTACCGCTTCCCGAACAAGAACCTGTGGCGTTGCGCGTGGGGCGAGCACTTCGACCTGGAAGTGAACCTGCCCATCCCCGAGAAGGTGACCGAGGAGGTGATCCTCGAGAACGTGGCCGAGCACGGGTTCCGCGGCGGCGAGATGGGTCAGTGTCTCAAGTTCTGCGTTCCGAAGCGTTTGCGCACGTTCGACCGCAGCTACTCCCGGACGCCGATGCGGCGGTACCCCGCCACGAGCGGGGACGTGTCCGAAAGCCGGGCGGCGGCCGACAGGCTGTTGGCACGCACCCTTGCCGGGGGCGCGGAAGAGGTGCACGTCCTCGACGCGGAAGGGCTCGCGGAGAAGGGCGTGGACCTGGAGGCGATCCTGCCCGGCGCGCGCAGCGCCGTCACCGTCCTGGTCAAGGCGCCGGCAGCGGGCGACAACGCCGAGTTCCGGTCCGGCACGCGCTACCTGGTGGATTCGCTCTGCTACGACCTGACGCGCGGGCTTGAGGCGCTGGGCGCCCGCAGCGTGATGACCATCCGCCGCGAGCAGCCGAATGACGCCGACCTCCGAGGTTCCAACCCCACCCTTGCCATACTGGGGTCGATCGAGGGCCTGGACCCCAAGGCTGTGATCGCGAACACGGTCGTCACACGAAAGGTCCTGTCGCCCGGGCGGCGGGATGGCGGCGGGCGAAAGCCGGGCGTCGACCACGGCGATGCGTCCGTCGATTCGACGGCCTACCTGGCCGAGCTTGCGCGTTCTCTCGGCGCGGATCTGGTGGGC
>CAZZNQ010000074.1:0-20792 GCA_964655775.1 uncultured candidatus Brocadiaceae bacterium
GGTCTTGACGTGCGTCGGGACGGGTACCTCGTCACCGGCGACGTCAACATCGTGCACATGAAGCTGCGAGCGCGGTACCGGGTGGAATCGGATCCCGTGAGTGTGCTGGCGTATAAGCTCCAGATGGAATAACCGGAGGCGATCCTGGAGCGTGCCCTGAAGGCCGCTGCGGTGAAGGTGGTCGGCTCGATGGAAGTCATGCGGGTCATCCAGCGCGAGGAGCTTTTCGACCGTATCGTCGTCGAGCTTCGCGCCCGTCTTGCGGACTTCGAGGACAAGGTGGGCTGTCCCCTTGGCTTGAATGTTGTGCAGGTGGAAGCCATCGAGACGCAGAACGTCAAGAACCCGACCGAGCCTGCACGGGTTCGGGAAGCATTCAACATGGCCCAGATGGCCGCCAGCTACAAGGACCAACTTCGTCGCGAGGGCGAGGGCGAGGCATCCAAGATTGTCAGCGCCGCCGAAGCCGAGGCGGACAGCATACGTGCGGAGGCCCGGGCGGAACAGCGCCGACTGGTGAGTGCCGCCGAGGCCGACGCCGCTGCATTTGCACAGATTCTGCCCATCTACCGTCAGTCCAAGGCCGTCGGGCGCGTGCTGCGGGTCATGTACTACGAGCGCGTCGTCGAGGAGCTGATGACCACTGTCGCGAACGGCTTCGTCATGTATGCCAGCGATGGGCGCGAACTGCGATTGCATCACACGCCGCGGGTGGTGGAGAGGGCAGAATCCGGAAACAACCAGAACGAATAGAGCGCGGAACCTTTAGGAGATTAAGAACGTGAGTGACGCGACTATCCATGACCACGAGCTCGACAGTCATGCGATGTCCCATGAACATGTGGGCTCGGTTCACCTCCGCCTTGTGCTGACGTTCCTGGGCGGCGTGATGATCCTCAACGCCTACCTGGCGGAACACGTGCTCTTCCCCGACGATCCGGTGATCTCGGGCATAAGTGCGCTGATCGGCGTGATCATATTGGCCACGCCCATCATCATAGCCGCCATACACGAGATAGCGCAGGGACGCATGCACATGTCCGTGCTGGTGGCCATTGCCATCGTCGCCTCGTGCGTGCTGGAGGATCCGCAGACCGGCGACGTCGACTACAAGGTGGGCGGCATCGTAGCATTCTTTATGCTGCTTGCCACGCTCATCGAGCAGCAGACTGCGGCCGGTGCGCGCGAATCGGTGGAGAAACTGATGACCCTCACGCCGCCTACCGCGGAGCTGGAAAACGGGAAGGTGGTGCCCGTCTCGGAACTGGAGCCGGGCGACCGGGTGCGCGTGCGTCCGGGCGACCGTGTGCCGGCCGACGGCGTTATCGCCAGTGGCGACACCACGCTGGACGAGGCCACCATCACCGGTGAATCCGTGCCCGTGGACAAGGCTGAAGGCACGGAGGTGTTCGCGGGCACGACCAACCTGACGGGTTCGGTGTCCATAGAAGTTACGCGCGTTGGCGAGGACACCACACTCGGCAAGGTGAAAACGTTGATCCTGGAGGCCGAGCAGACCCGCACCCCGATGATGCAGATGATCGACCGGTACGCCGAATGGTACACGCCGGTTGTCCTGATGATCGCCGCTATCGTGTGGATATTCACAAAGGAACCCAGCCGCGCGATTGCGGCCATCGTTGTCGCCTGCCCGTGTGCGTTTGTGCTGGCGACTCCCACCGCGATGGTGGCCGGGCTCTCCGCCGCCGCCCGACTGGGCATTCTTATCAAGCAGGTGGCCCACCTTGAGGCGGCCGGTGACATAACGGCGATGGTCTTCGACAAAACGGGCACACTGACCACGGGTGAACTGACCGTCACGCGCATGGTACCCGCAGAGGGCGTGGACGGCGCCGAGCTGCTGCTGATGGCCGCAAGCCTCGAGCAACACTCGCGCCATCCCGTTGCGCAGGCCGTCACGCGCATCGCGCGCCGGGCCAACGTTCCCCTGACGGACGTGACGGAGTTCCAGGAGGTCGCCGGGCGCGGCGTAGTGGGCCAGGTCGGGGAGAGCCAGGTTGCCGTCGGCCGCACGACTTTCCTTGCCGAGCAGGGCGTGGACACCAGCGCGGCGGCGCGCGGCCAGCACCTGGCGGACTCGGAGGGCATGAGCATGCTCTATGTGGCCCGTGACGGTCGCTTCATCGGGTGGATAGGGCTCGAGGACAGGGCGCGGCCCGAGGCCAAGAAGTCCACGCAGGAACTGCGCGATTTAGGCGTCAGGCGGCTCAGCATGGTCACAGGCGACCGGTGGACGGTTGCCAAGAAGGTGGCTGGAGAACTGGGCTGCACCGACGTGCAGGGCGAGTGCCTTCCCGAGCAGAAACTGCGGCTGGTGGAGATGTTGCGCGAGGAGGACCACCTTGTGGCCGTGGTCGGCGACGGAGTCAACGACGCTCCTGCACTGGCAGCCGGCGATCTGGGCATAGCCATGGGCGCGGCCGGCAGCGATGTCGCGATCAACAGCGCATCCATTGCGCTGATGAGCGACGATCTGGAGCGGCTGCCGTTCCTGGTGCGGCTCTCGCGCAAGCTGCGGGTGGTGATCATCCAGAACCTGCTCATGGGAGCCGTCTTCGTGCTGGGCGGCCTTCTGCTGAGCAGCCTCGGCTGGATGCCGCTGATCCTTGCCGCCATCCTGCATAACGTAAGCTCGTTCATCGTGATATTCAACAGCGCCAGGCTCGTGCGTTTCGGCGAGCACCTTGCACCGCATGCGGCCCTGACGGCCGAGGCGGCCCGTCCGGCGCCTGCCGTTGCATAGAGGGGTGTGATTCATGCCAAGAACAGACGAAGTCGTTCTGGACGTCATCCAACTCACCAAAGTGTTCCGGGACTTCTGGAACCGGGAGAGCGTCCGTGCAGTGGACCAACTGGACTTCCAGGTGAAGTCCGGCCAGGTCTTCGGCCTGCTGGGGCCGAACGGCTCCGGCAAGACCACCACGGTGCGCATGATCCTGGGGTTGCTTTTCCCCACGCAGGGGGCCGTGCGATTGTTCAACCGAAGTCCGCGGAACGTGGAAGTCAAGAAGCGCATAGGCTACATGCCGGAGGAGTCGCACCTGTACGGCTACCTGAATGCCGAGGAGACGCTGGATTTTTTCGGCCGCATCTTCCGTCTGCCAAGGGCCGAAAGGCACCGTCGGCGCGACGCGCTGATCGACATGGTCGGCCTGCGTCGGGCACGCAAGCGGCCCATAGGGCAGTACTCCAAGGGCATGGCCCGCCGCATTGGCCTGGCCCAGGCGCTCATCAACGACCCGGATTTCCTCATTTTGGATGAGCCGACCACCGGCCTGGACCCCATAGGAACCCGCGAGATGAAGGACTTGATCCTTACGCTCCGGGATCGCGGTAAGACGATCCTGCTCTGCAGCCACCTGCTCGCCGACGTGCAGGAGATCTGCGACAGGATATGTATCCTGTACGGCGGCAAACGGCGACAGGAGGGCGCTGTGAACGACCTGCTCACCGCGCGCGAAGTCACGCAGATCAAAGTGCCGCACCTGGAAGGGGCGGACCTGGAGCGCGTGATGGCCAGCATTCGGGAAACTTTGGGCGATCGCACACCCATCGAGGTGAGTGCGCCCAAGCGCCGGCTGGAGGAGTTCTTCCTGAATGTGGTCGAGGAGGCTCGCAGGGAGAGAATCGCAACCGCCGGAGCCGAGCATGGCACCGTGGCCGCCTCCTTTCTCGGTGCCGAGGAAGCTTCAGAAAGCCTGATCGAGGACCTGCTCGCCGCCGGGCAGTCTGAAGAGGGTGGGGAGGAGATTCCGGACGTGCAGCCGGAGACGGCGATGAAAGTGGATACGGACGAGGAACTGATAAGCGACTTGCTTGGGAGCGACGAGGATGCCGGCGAGCAAGCGGAAGCCGGCGAACCTGCGGCGGCGATCAAGGCCGACGAGCCGGTGCGGCGTGACGTGCTGGACGAACTGATGGCGGCGGAGTCCGAGGAAGAGGAGGCCGATGAAGACAAGGCTTCTTAATGCCTGGCGTTGGTTCATCTCGCGACTGCCGGAGGTGCTGCTGGTTCTGTTCCTGCTGTCGTTCGTGCCGCTGATTGTCATGGTGGCCAGGCAGATTGCACTGGCGGCGATTGCGCTGGTGGCCAGCCCGGCGGGTTTCTTCCAGACTGTGGGCAAGCATCCGTGGCAGTCTTTGGCAGCCGTGGTGTGCGTCGTGGGGGTGACGGCCCTGGTGGTTGTGCTCTGGCGCAACTGGTCATTCGTGTGGGCCGTGGCCCGCAAGATGATTCTGGAGGCGATCCACCGCAAGGTGGTCATGATCCTTTTGCTGTTCTTCGTGGTGCTGATGCCGTCGCTGCCGTTCATCCTCAAGACCGAGGGTAGCCTGAAGAGCCAGGTGCAGATCGTGCTGCTCTACTCGTTGGTTCTCAGCATGTTTCTGCTGGCCCTGATGGCCATCTTCGTTTCCACCGCCAGCATCTGCTCGGAGGTGGAACGCAAGCACGTGCACATCACGGATACTAAGCCGCTGCGTCGCTGGCAGTTTCTGCTGGGCAAGTGGCTGGGGGTGGTCATCATGTGCGCCGCCGTGCTTTACTCGATGGGCGCCGGCGGCTACTTTCTGGTGCTGGGCCTGATTGACGCTCCCGATTACTCGGAGATGACCGCCGGCGAAGTGGGCGAGGCACGCAGCGCGAGAGAGCAGGTCTTCAACGAGGTGCTGGTTGGCCGCAAGGCCGTTACAGCCCCGCTGCCCGATGTCAGTGAGGAGATCGACGCCGAGGTCGAGCGGCTGCGTGAGCTGGGCAAACTCAGCCCCTATGTCTATAGCTTCCGGCAGACCATGCGCCAGCAGATCCTGAGCCAGTACCTGTCCGTGCCTCCGGGCGGATCGCAGCGTTGGGATTTCGCCGGACTGGAGCCGCGCGAGGATGAGTTCCTGCAAGTCCGTTTCAGGGGCTACTATCAGGGCGGCGAAGGCATCTACGGGCGATGGTCCGTCGGGCGTGTCGAGCAGCCGTCTGAACAGTCAGGCGAAGAGGATTCTCAGGAGAGGTTGGTGCGCGTCTGGGGGCCCGTCTACGCACCCCAGGGAGGCTGGAGAAACAACACGGCGCACGAGCTTATGATCCCCGCCGAGCTGCTGAGCCCGGAGGGTACGCTGACGCTGATCTATGAGAACGTAGACCCCCGCCTGCGTTTGAGCCATTCGGTCATCTTCGACATCAAGCATCCTGTAGAAGTGCTCCAGAGACAGCAGGGCTTTCTACCGAACTACTACAGGGCCTTGCTGATAATCCTGGTCCACATTGCGTTGCTGGCCGCTCTCGGGCTGACGGCCGGCGCTTTGTTCAGTTTCCCCGTTGCGGCGCTTGTAGTGTCCTGTCTCTTTGTGGGCGGGCTGATCGGGCCATGGTTCGGTCAGTTCGTGCAGCCGGACATATACAAGCCGCTGACAAGCACGTCCCAGAACCTTGACATCGCCTGGCGTATGTTCGCAAGGATCATTCTGTCGTTCATGCCCAACTTCGGCAGCTATAGCCCGATGGGCAGTGTAGTCGGCGGCAGGATGGTGACCTGGGGCCAGGTGTCGGCCGCGGGTGCCGTCCTGCTCTTGGTGAAAGGTGGGGTCGCACTGCTGCTGGGCATGTACTTCTACACCCGGCGCGAACTCGCGCGAATAATCGTCTGAGTGGGATCACATAGATCATGGGTACGCGACTGAAAAGAACGCTGCTTCTCATCATGACGCTCGCCCTGCTGTTTGCGGCGGGCGCGAACATCGCCCCGCTGCAGGAACTGCGCCAGCGGTATGACCTGAGCAGCGAACCGGAGAAAGGCATAAGCCCCCAGGTTGCGCTTGCCACTCAGGTGCTGGGATGGGGGCGCGGCATCATCATTGACGTGCTCTGGATCCGGATGGAGGCCCTGAAGAACGCCGACAAGTACTTCGAGCTTGTCCAACTGGCTGACTGGGCGTGCAAGCTCGCCCCACGCTTCCCGAAGGTGTGGGATTTCCAGGCGTGGAACCTGGCCTATAACGTCAGTTGCAGGGTCGACTATCTGCTGGACCGTTGGGACTGGGTGTGGAGCGGCATCAGCCTGCTTCGCGACCGGGGCATCGTTGAGAACCCGAATGCCTGGGAACTCTACGAGAGCTTAAGCTGGATGATCATGCACAAGATCGGGCAACAGGACGACAACGCGCACTTTTTCTACAAGCAGCAGTTCGCCCTGGACGTACACAGCGCTCTGGGCGGATCAGGCGAGAGAAGCATCCTGAAGGCGCTGGCTCAGATGCCCGACGAGCGGAGCGTTCTGTTAGCGGACCCCGAGGTGTCGGCCATCGTTCAGCCTTGCTCCGAGATGGGCTTCGATGTGATTGACAGCTTCTTCGACCTGCTTGCCAGGAGGCAGGCCGTTCCGAGCGGCGTGGTCGAGATTGTGGAGCGGCCGGCCAATGCGAAGGGCATGGCCAAGATTGAGGCATTTGTGCGCAGACGCAGGATCAAGCGTGAATTCGGTCTTGATCCTCAGATCATGCTTGAACTGATGGACGAATACGGCGACTTCGACTGGCGCAGCCCATACCCGTACGCGCTCTATTGGGCCGAGATCGGTGCCCGGCGCCTGGCGGAATTCCAGGAGCGCTATGAGGAGAAGGCGGAGCAATACGGCCTGAGAACCACCAAACAGAGCGACACCCACGGTCAGCAGGGGCTCTACGAGTGGCACGAGGTCCAGTTCATACGCCTGATCTATATGGCTCTGCAGAGCCAGGTCATGCACGGTCGCATTCTCTACAACACGCGCGGCGAGCTGGTCGCCGACATGGGAACCGACTATCGTTTCGCCGACAAGACAATGGAAGTTTTCGAGGAGGCCTCCGGGGAGTTCCGGGAGCGATTCGAGAATGGTGTCGAGCAAGGATACGAGTATTTCCTGCGACGAGGAATCATCGAGTTCTACTTCATGGGAGACACGGACAAGTCCCAGCGGTACTACGCCACGCTTTCCAAGCGTTTCCCCGATGAGACCTACGGCAAGAACTATGGCGAGTACATCGAGTGGGCTCTCGACGACTACATGAGCGCGATGACGTTCAGTGACGTGCGTCGGCTGCTGCGGGGCTATTCGTACAACTACTACATATGCATCGGCTCCAATGCCGATGCGAAGGCCGAGGCGCTTGAGGGCGAGGCTAAAGCGATCGCGAAGCACTACAACGATGATGCCACGCAGTTGCGCGAGATGGTGCGCTATGAAGAGATCAAGAACTCGGCCCTCACGGACATCCTGTCCGGTGTGGTGGCCGTGGCGCCCGATGTCCTTGCCAACTTAAAGGCCCGGCTGAACGAAATCCAGCCCGGTGTAGTCGACCTAATCCTCGAGAACCTGCGCAAGTCCGGCAAGCTGCCGCCTGAGCGCGAGAAGATCGATGAGGATCTGCTCCACGATACGCCGCGCCCCAGTCGGTAAGCGGAGACGACTGCGGGGGCGTTCCTCCGACCGGCCTCCTATGACTGCCGCTCGCGGCGAAGGATGACATCCGCCGCCGCGGATAGGTCCGCAGTTCTGGCATCCGCACGCGTCGGAACCGGCGACCCGACGAGAATGCTGAAGCACCCCGCCATGCGGCCCGCCTCAACGTCGCGTTCGGAATCCCCGACCATGTAGGATCGACCGAGGTCCGCGTCCCACTCCTTCGCTGCCCGATGCAGCATGCCGGGCTTCGGCTTCCGGCATTCGCACTCGACGGCATAGCCCATTACCGAGCCCTCGGGAAAATGGGGGCAGTGGTAGAACGCGTCGATCTCGGCTCCCAGGGGGCGCAGGCGAGAGTTCAGTTCCCCGTGGATTTCCTTGAGCCGGGCCTCGGTTAGCCACCCCCGCGCTATCGCGCTCTGGTTGGTCACCACCAGCAGCAGGAATCCGGCGTCTCGCAGGCGCCGGAGCGCTTCCGGCGCTCCGGGCATCAGGCGGATCTCATCCGGGCTGGTGAGGTAGTCGGCGTCGTAGATGATCGTCCCGTCCCGGTCGAGGAACACGGCTCTCCTCCCGTTGCTCACACCAGCCCCTTCCGCTTCCTCAAAATCCATTCGGCCGTCATGCATGCCGCCAGCAGTGAATAGACGGCCGCATTGTCCCAGATGTCGCGCCTGCGTCGGGTCGTCAGCTTAAGGGGGTTGGCGCGTTCCTTCAGCCTCTCAAACAGGTCGTCCGACTGCGGCAGGTAGTAATAGCGGCCGCCGGCCTCCTCGGTCACAGCGGAAATCCGCCTGGCCAGCTTGAGGTCCGCTGCGGGGTCCTCCAGCTCCAGGTCCATGCGGCTCGCGTGGAAGTGTGAGCGGTCACTGCCGGCGTCCTCGCCGTTCATCGTGGCCTCCGCCGATACCAGGTAGTCGCCGGGTTCGCCCGCCGTGTATTCCGCAAGGTATGCATTGCGCTGGCGGGAGAAGGTGGCCGGCAGTTCGCTCTCCTGTCCGCCCGGGTCGGTCACTCGTAGCTCCAGCTGGGCGTCGCGCAGGGCAGCCAGGTCACCGGCGGAACGGCTGACCGTTACCTTCACCGTCTCGCCGACCAGCAGTTCCTGACGGCTCAGATCGACCACCAGACGGCCTTCGGGCTCCTCGTCCCAGCCGCCGGTCCATGTCACCAGTTGCCGCCAGAAGCGACGGTAGTAGTCCTGGGTGTCGCGCCGTGTAAAGAACCAGCGGAACGTCGTGTCCGCCATCAGGCAGGCCACCCGGCCCTTGCCGGCCTGTTGCACCACGAGCAGGGGGTTCCCGTCACCGTCCGTGGCCAGGACAGTGGCGCCACGCTTCGGCTTCACGCCCGTCACTGCGCCGGCCAGGGGTGCCATCTCCTTCCACGCGTTCAAGGTTGCCTCGGTGGTCTCACCAAGCTCAACCACCGGATGATCGGCGTAGGCGGGCGAGACGGTGAACGGTTTCTCGCCTTCGTCGATGCCGACGTCGGGTTCCAGCGTCACGGCGAGGATTTCGGCCAGGGGCGTTCCGCGCCAGCCCCGCGGGCCGGCGGCCGTCGGCGTGACCAGCAGCACCAGACCCTTTCCTTCCTCCTGGACGGCATTCCGCAACTCGATCACGCGGCTGGGCATCATTGCCGAATACGCCAGATCGCCAATGACTACCACGTCATAGCGGTCCACGTCCGATTGCTCCGGGGAGAGTGTCTGTCCCGGCAGCAGCAGCTCGCGCCGGCTTACCAGGTTCTGGGCCCCCTCGAGGGCTCGCGCCAGGAACTTGCTCTCCGGTCGCACCACGTCGAAGATGCCGGCGCGCACTCCCCGGCTGACCACCTTCATGTAGGTGCCGGCGGTGTTGTTGGTTGCCAGCAACTCGTCCGGCAGGGGGGCCACCGTCAGGTCCAGTTTGTAGTCTCCGATCTCCTCCGGCCTCAGTTGGAACTCGACCGGTACCACCTCATCCGGATGGCCGACCGTCACGGTCTGGTGCAGGGGCGGCTGCCCCTGCATCGTCAGAGCGACCGTCGCGTCGCGCCCCTGGCATCCGCGGAACTGAATCTGTGCACGCACCGGCACAATGGAGAAAACCAGCGCGGTCTTGGGCGCGGTCAGGGACAGCACCTTGACGTCGCGCAGCTCGGAAGTGGCCTCATCCTGGCCCACGCCCACGGTGTAGACAGGCACTCCTTGCTCGCCGAGCGAGGCGGCGACATCCACAGGATCGGGCGCCCCGGCGTTGTGCTTGAAGTCCCCCATGACGACCGCTGCGTCCACCTGAGTGCCCACGGCCTCCTCCAGCGCCTGCTGCAGCGACGCGCCGTACGCGCTGTAGCTCACCTCGGGGCCCCGGGGATCCGCATCTGCAGGCACAAGGCCACGGGCAAAGTCCACGCGCACCACGTCGTACTTCTCGGCAAGCTCGTCCAACTCGGCCCGGTTGTCGGCCAGCACCTGGTTGACCGCCGCCAGGCGCGTTACCTCCGTGGGCGTGTCCGCAATCTCCCTCATGCTGCGGCTCTTGTCCAGCATCAGTAGCAGCGGGCGTTTGATGGTCTCGTAGTGCGTTCTCTCCAGGCTGGGGCGAAACAAGCAGAGCACGAGCAGGGCGACCGTTACGAACCGCAAGCCGAGCAGCACGCGCCTCGTCGCCGGTGAGATGGGGCGTGTGGTGCGCCTGTACGCCAGTGCCGACAGGAGCACGCAGACCGCGCCCAGCGCCGCCAGCACCCACGGATTCAGGAATGGTCTCAGTGCCAGCCCGGTTTCGTCCACCAGGGTCCCTCGTCGCGAGAATCGCCTCCGCCGATTATTCTAACCGGGCATCCGGGGGATTCAACGCCGCTGGCTGTCCAGAGTCTGGCGGCGTGGCTTGACTCTGCGCCATGTTGGGACATAATGGTCCCGCATGGTCCGTGGGCGGCGCACTGGTGCGGTATTCGCTAATGTGGGAGGAGCCATTGTGGACGCGAAGGAATACAAGATTCCGGCGGGGATGCTGGTCGTTGGCTTGGGGCTATTGCTCTTGCGCGCCGGCCTGGGTGCCGGTGAGGATCCCTTCTGGGCAGAGGCGTTGTACATTCTTCTCGGGCTGGCCGTTTCGGTTGCGATTGCCGTGCCCGTGTGTTTCCTTGCGGCGAGTCTCCTGGGGGTATCCTTCGGGCTGCTAAGTAGCGCGGTGCTGAAGCTGGCGGGCATCTTCGCGGTTACGTCCGCCATCCGGGCGTTTGTGCCCTTCTTCGGGGGAATCATCTCACTGGCAGTCTACCTTTCGCTCCTGGTTCTGCTGTTCGAACTCGAATGGTTCGAGGCGTTGGTGTATGCGATACTCCTTTGGCTCGTGAACGTTCTCGTGGTAGTCGCTATTCTGGCTGCAGTTATGTGAAGGTCGGAAGAGGGAAGGGCCGGACTGGGTGCTCCGTTCCGGTGCAGGGCCTACGGCTTCAGGATGACGCCCAGTGCGCTGCCCGGTTCGCTGACCAGCGCCTCGGCGCCCTCGGAGAAGTCGTCCAGCGGGAGCCTGTGCGTGACCAGCATGTCCACGTCCAGCTCCTGCTCTGCGATGAAGCGCAAGGTCTCCTCCATGTTGCGCTTCGTATCCCATTCCACGAACACCTGCGGGTAGTCGCGACCGTGCTCCCACTCGACGTCATGGTATCCGGGTCCCGGGCGCGACGACGGCCGGATGTCCATGTTGCCGACCGCCACCGGCCACTGTTTGGTCTGGAATTGGGCCCCGCCTACCAGCGCCAGCCTTCCCATCGGATGGCCGTCGGGAGTGACTTTCATCATCTTGGCGACGTTGGCGACGACGTCTGTGGCGTCCCCACCGAAGGCGATGATGGCGCAATCGAGGCCGTATCCACGCGTGAACTCCCTCACCATCTCCATGTCGTCGTCCGATCCGTCCAGCAGCAGATCGGCGCCGCCGCGCTCGGCCAGGGCGCGCCTCATCTCCAGCAGGTCCATCGCGGCGACGTGCGTGCCGGCGATCTTGGCGAATTGGACGGAGATCTGGCCCAGAATGCCCAGCCCGACCACCAGCACGTTCTCACCGATGCGCAGGTCGGCCCGCTGAACCGCGTGGAGCGCCGTTGCGCCCAGATGCGCAAAGGCGGCCTCCTCGAAGCTGATGACATCCGGCTTGGGGACCGTCAGGTTTCGGGGCACGGCCACGTAGTCGCTGTGCTGGGCGTATCCGCCGCCCATGCATGCCACTGCGAGGCCGCCGGCAATGTCTTCGCATCCTTCGCCCGTGTCGATCACGACTCCCGCGCTGCTGTAGCCGAACTTCCGCGGCGGGGCATCGGGATCGGGGTTCTCGCGGCGCGCTTTCACTCCGCCCAGCTCGGTGCCGGGGCTGATGAGGGTGGCTCGGTTCTCGACCAGCACCTGTCCCCGTTGAAGTGCGGGTACATTGTCTTCCACAACGACGAACCGGCCTCTGCCGTCGATGGCAGCAACTCGTCTCTTGTCCGGGGTAGTCATGTCGCAAGTCCTTTCTTTTGAACAGCTTCGGTGCTCGCGTCGCCGTCCGCCGAGTTGTCATGCAGTCGCAGCAGCCACGCTGCCGCCAGCAGAACAGGTCCGCCGATGAGGAACACGTACGGTATGCCCAGGTTGTCGGCTATAAGGCCGAGCAGGGGGGCGACCAGCGCGGCCGTAACGGACGTGAGCTGGGCGAGAACGCTCAGCACCGTGGCCCGCTTCTGGGCGTCGGTGCGGTCACTTAGGTAGCCGGTGACGATCGGCATGCGCAGGTTGCTGAGGGTGTAGAAGAAGAACAGCATCAACACGGCCAGCCCGAGCCCAATGTAGCGCAGCGCGACCGCCTCCGAGCCGTAGCCGATCCAGAGGAAGCCGCCGGCGAGACAGAACATGGCGCCGAAAACCCAGAACAGCGCGTTGAGCGCCCCGCCCATCTCGCCCAGCCGATCTGCCAGCCGCCCGCTGGCGCGCGACGAGTAGAACTCGTTGAGGTGTATCGCCGTGTAGACGACGGCGACTACGACGGCCGTGCGCTGCGTGTCCGTGTGAGCGAAGGCCAGCAGCGACGAGGTCGCCGCCAGCGTCACGGCAGCCTGCTTGAGTATGGGCTGCAGGTAGTCCTTGGCCACTTTGAAGAACGCCTTGGCGGTTGAGGCGTTGAGCAGCACTTTCAGAAGTTCCCGTGTGTCGCGGATGACGTGGAAGCTCTCCACGGTGTGACGGATCGCAGCCCTGAACGAGAAGTGGGCCTCGATCTTGCCGTCCAACTCCGACGGATAGGTGAACATCAGGCCGAGTCCCAGCACGTATGGCCCCATTGATGCCAGAAAGACGACCTCGTAGTCACGGGCAAAGAAAACCACGGCACCCGCAAGGAGCGCTGAGACCGCCGAGCCCATACGCGACCAGGAGCGCGTGGTGCCGTAGTAGTGGACTTTCAGGTCCGACAGGCCCTCCAGGTCCAGATGCTGCATGATCATGGACTTGTGGGTGCCGCTGCGTAGCGCCTCGCCGGCGCCGAACAGGATCATCGCCGGGACGAAGGCCCAGAATCGGCTCGTCAGGGAGAAGACGGCGAAGGCGATCAGGTAGGAGCTGAAAGCCATCACCATTGTGCGCCTGCGCCCGCTCACGTCGGCGACGATCCCGGTGGGTATCTCCAGCAAGTATACGGCTACCTCCCGGATCGCCACCAGCGCGCCGAACTGCGTATAGCTCAGCCCCTTCTCGACCGTGAAGAAAAGAAGCAGGAATGGCTCAAAGAAGCGCAGATTCTTCAGGAAGCCGTAGGCCGAGAACTTGAAAAGCATGACCTTTTGGGAACGGTTCAGATCCACGGCTCGGTCTGGCTCCTCCGTGCACGGGTGGCGATTCGGGCCGCCGAGCACGCCGGCCCTCCATCCTGGCGGGTCTTCCTTATACGCCATACCCGGGAGGGCTTCAAGAGACGCACGGCTTTCGTTGCGCAGGCAAGGCGTGAACCGTACCATTGTCCGCGACATGACCGTATCCGGACATTCCGATCCCGAATAACCAACGCGAAAGGCGGACCATGAACCACCGCGAGCGCGTGATGAGGACGCTCGATTTCGAGCAGGTCGACCGCGTGGCCTTCGATCTGATGGAAGGGACGGTCTGGCCGGAGCTCATGGACTACTTCCGGGCCCGTGAAGGGCTGGAGACGCCGGAGCAGGTGCTTGAGCATCTGGATACGGATTTCCGCTGGGTGGGTATGCTCTACGACGGCCCCGAGGAACAGCCGCCGGCGGACGACCTGCCGGACGGGTGGCGCACCACCTACAGCGATGCCCTCTATGAACGTCCGCTCGTGGATGCCGAGACCGTGTCCGACGTCGAGGAATACTCCTGGCCGGACCCGGCCTGGTGGCGACCGGATGACTATACGGCCTTCCGAGCGAGGTGGCCCGATCACGCGATCGTCCTGTTCAGCGGCTGGAAGCCCCTGTTCTGCGCTGCCTGCAACGCGTTCGGGATGGAGGGTGCGCTGATGCGTATGGCCGGACAACCGGCGGTGTTCGAGGCATTTGTCGAGAGGCAGCACCGCTTTTGCATGGAATACTATGGGCGCATCCTGGCCGCGGCGGAGGGCCACTGCGACCTGTGCTGGCTGGGCGACGACTATGCCGGCAACAAGGCGATGCTGATGAGCCCGGCCTCATGGCGACGGTTCATCAAACCGCGCCTGGCCGAGCAAATGCATCTTGTGCATCAGCACGGTCTTCGCGTGCTGTTCCACTCATGCGGGGCCGTGCGCGCCATTCTCCCGGACCTGGTCGAGATAGGGGTGGACGCGCTCCTGGTCTTCCAGACTACGGCTGCCGGCATGGAGCCGGAGTCCGTTGCGACGGAGTTCGGTGGGAGGCTGGCGTTCTACGGCGGCATCGATTGCCAGAAGCTGCTTACCTTCGGCACGCCGGAGCAGGTGCGCAAGCAGGTGCGGACGAACGTGGCGGCGTTCGCGGACTGCGGGGGCTACATCGTCGCCAACGCGCATTGCCATATCGCCAACATCCGTGGTGACAACATCGCAGCGATGTGCGATGAGGCGCGCCGGTGCAAGTTCTGAGGTGGCGCGGCTCTGCTTGACAGTCTGCGGGGCATCTGAGACAATTGGCGTTTGGGGCGAAGTTTGGCCCGAATCCCACGCATTTGAGCATTTCACCGCAGTCCATCCCTCTTTCTGTGGAGCAGCCGATGTCAGTCACAAACCTGAACGGTGAATACGATCTTGTCCTGTACGGCCTGGGCGTGATGGGGGAGAACTTCATCCGCAACTTTGCTCGCAACGGATACCGCGTCATCGGCGTGAACCGAACCGTATCCGTCACCGAACGCTTCGCCAAAGAGGTCGCGGAGGAAGATATCGCCGACCGCGTGGGGACGGCCGAGACGCTCGTGCAGGCATGCAAGGCGCTGAAGAGCCCCGGCGGAGCGGTGCTGGCGATGATCAAGGCAAACGATCCGGTCAACGAACCGTGGGGCCCTATCGACGACCTGTTCTTCACCGGCTCGGCGGCGAAGTACAGCGATGAGGACCGACGCGACGTGCCGGCGCTAGTGGACATCATACCCGAGGGCACGGTGATCATCGACGCCGCCAACTCCCATCCGCGCAGCACGCAGCGGCGTTGCGCCGAGTTTGCGGAACGCGGCATACTGTTCATCGGAACGGGTGTGAGCGGCGGCGCCGAGGGCGCGCTCAAAGGCCCGAGCATCATGCCGGGCGGCAACCGTGAGGCATACGAGATCGTCGGTGAGATGCTCGAAAGCGCGGCCGCGCAGGTCGACGGTCCCTGCTGCACCTACGTTGGCGACAATGAGGCCGGGCACTTCGTCAAGAACGTGCACAACGGCATCGAGTACGGCATCATGCAGGCCATCTCGGAGGTCTATTATGCCCTGGAGCAGTTGCTGGGACTGAGCCCCTCGGAGATCCATCCCATCTTCCAGGAGATGACCGACGGCCGTCACGGGGGCTATCTGATGGAGATCTCCACGGAGATACTGGGGATGACCGACGCCGAGACCGGCCGGCCCATGCTGGACGTGATCCTTGACCGTGCCGGCCAGAAAGGCACGGGCAAGTGGACTTCGCAGATCGCGTTCGACCTCGGGGTGCCGGTTGACACCATCGCCGCCGCGCTGCAGGCCCGGATCATGAGTTCCTTCAAGCATCTGCGGGTCGCCGCTTCGGAGAAGCTCCAGGGCGTGACTGCGCAGTTCGACAGGGCGCAGCGCGACAAGCTGGTTGCGGCCGCCGCGGACGCGCTCTACGGCGCCATGATCGCCGCCTACTCCCAGGGCTTCTGGCTCATCAGCGAGGCGTCAGGCGCCTCTCCCGAGGAGCACAACGGCGGCTACGATTTCACCGTAGACATGCCCTCCATGGCCAGTATCTGGAAGGGCGGCTGCATCATCCGCTCCAACCTTCTCACCCCCATCCAGGAAGCCTTCGAGGCGGAACCGGATCTGACCAACATCATGGTGGCGCCGTATTTCCAGGACGTGCTGAACGGCGAGGTGTTCCAGTCCAACTGGCGCTGGTGGGTGCAGACCATGGCGCAGACCGGCATGCCGATGGACGCGATCAGCGCGTCGCTGGCTTACTTTGACACCTACCGGACCGCGCGTGTTCCGGCCAATATGATCCAGGCCCAGCGCGACCGGTTCGGCGAGCACGGTTTCGAGCGCGTGGACAAGGACGGCAAGGGCTACCACCTGAATCCGGCCGACTGAGGCCCTTGGGCTTGACACGCTGAGCATACACTACGGAGGAGACTATGGCATTCCAGGGAGTGCTGACCGCCGATCAGGTTGCAAAGGACCCCAGGCAGCAGATCAGGAACTGGAAACGTGAGCACGATTACGCCGTCTGTATCGACACTGACGGCTGCGTTCTGGACAATATGTGGGCGAAGCAGCTCATCGTCTTCCACCCGCATTTCATGGACATGAACGGTCTGCGCGAGGTCGAGATGTTCTTCCGCATCCACTGCGAGCATCACAACCTGTGGGGCACCACGCGCGGCTGCGATCGCTACGTGGCGGTCCAGCTCACCCTCCAGTCCCTGCTTGAGGACCCGGATGCAGCCGACGTACTCCCACGCGAGCACGTGGAGGACCTTCTTGAGTCCATCACCGGCTACGTGGGCTGGATCGACGCCAGCGAAGGCACCAAGGGCTTCGGCATTCCCACACTGACCGAGTACCACGACGAGCACGGGCTGGACTACAGTATCACGCGGTTGTTGGCCTGGAGCGAAGCCGTCGACCGGACGTTTCAGTTCGTAACGCTCGGCATGCCCGAGTTCGCCGGCGTTCGGGAAGTCCTGGAATACCTGTCGGCGCGGGCCGACCTGATGGTCGTGTCCGGCACGCCGTACAGCGACTTGGGCGAGTGGTGGACCCGCACCGGACTGGTGGAGTACATCCAGGCGATAGCCGGCAAGGAGATGGGCAAGAAGACCGAACACATCGGCATGCTCAAGGAAGCCGGCGGTTACGAAGACGACAACATCATCATGATCGGCGACGGGGGCGGCGACCTGAAGGCCGCACGGGCCAACCACGCGCTCTTCTATCCCACGCCGGCCGGCAAGGAACTGGAAGCGTGGGAGAACGCGCGCGAGGCATTCGATGCATTCTTCGCGGGCGATTACCGGGGCGAACGGGAGAACGAGAAGGTCGCCGAGTTCGAAGGCATCCTCAAGGAGAGGGGGCCGTGGGAGGAAGACGGCTACGACGCGCGCGAGGAGTACAGGAAGCTCCAGGACAAGCGCATCGAGACGTATGCCCAGCTGCATCCCGAAGGCAAGCTTTTCACCCTCGATGATTGAAGCAGACCGAACTTCATGGAGTGAGATGCCATGGCGATGAACGCCGTTGTTGCCCAGTCGGGCGGACCCACCAGCGTTATCAATAACTCGGTCCGGGGTGTGGTTGAGACGCTGAAGGCCTCCGGCCGGGTGGATCGTGTGTACGGGGCGAAGATGGGGATCCTGGGCGTGCTGCAGAACCAGCTCATCGACCTGACGGCGCAGGATCCGAAGCAGATATCACGGCTTGCTCAGACGCCATCTGCTGGCGCCATCGGGAGCTGCCGATACAAGCTGGCCGGGCCGTCCGGCATCTACACGAAGGACTACGACCGCATCATCCAGGTCTTCAAGGCGCACAACATCGGGGCGTTCTTCTACATCGGCGGCAACGATTCGATGGATACCGCGAACCGTGTCGCCGACCTGGCACGCGAGGCGGGCCTGGACCTGCAGGGCATCGGCGTGGCCAAGACGGTGGACAACGACGTGGGAGGCGGTTTGCAGGGAGACGGCACCTTCGCTCTCTGCGACCATAACCCGGGCTACGCAAGCGTGGCCCGCCATTGGGCCGTGGGCGTGCGCGAGGCCAACGAAGAGAACAAGGCCAGCTACACGAGTGACCCCGTTCTGGTCATGCAGGCAATGGGCCGCAAGATCGGCTTCATCACCGCGTCGGCCCGGCTGGCGGATCCCGACCGGGAGATGCCGCTTCTCGTCATCATGCCCGAGGCCCTGAGCAAGGACGACGCCGAAGCCAACCGCGAATTCATCACCGAGAAGGTGAACGAAGTTCTGGGCCAGGAAGGGCGCTGCATGGTCGTTTTGACCGAGGGCGCCAACCTGGGGGACGTGGGCGTGCTCCGGGACAGCTTCGGTCACGCGCAGTTCAGCGCTTCTCAGACGACGGCCGCCCACCTCCTGATGAACCACCTGAACGGAACCGATCTGATGGACGATCAGGGGAGGGCGCATAGCCGGCTGGTGGTACCCGGAATCGCTCGCGTGAACGTGCCCGGCACCTTCCAGCGTCACGACAGCACCTGCATCTCCGAGGTCGACTCGGAGGAGGCATACCAGGTGGGCGCGCATGCCGCCCATCTGGCCCTCGAGGGCCGCAGCGGAGTCATGTCCACCATCCTGCGCCGGCCCGGTGACGACTACGCCGCCGGCTACGGCGACGTGCCGCTGGAGACCGTCGCGAATGCGGAGCGCACCTTCCCGGCCGACTGGATCGCCGAGAGCAAGGTCGACGTTACGGACGGCTTCGTCCGCTGGGCGACTCCGCTCCTCGGCGGACCGTTGCCGGAGTTCACGCGCTTCGAGCCGAAGATGGCTGATGACATGGGCCTGCCGGCCTACAAGCCGCAGGGGCTTCCCTGAGACGGCCCACAATCGGGCGAAAGATGACTACGAGTCGGGCAGCCGAGATCGTTACCCCGCATGGCGCGATCCGGCTGCCCGCTTTCCTTCCGGACGCCACCCGGGGTGTCGTTCGTGGGCTGAGTGCCAGGCAGGTTCGCCAGTGTGGCGTGCAGGGCCTGGTGGTCAGCACGTTCCACCTGATGTCCAAGCCTGGCAGTACCGTCGTGCAGGCTCAGGGCGGTATCCACCGGTTCATGGACTGGAGCGGCCCGGTTCTTAGCGATTCGGGCGGCTTCCAGATATTCTCGCTGCTGACTCAGTCCCCGGGGCTGGGTGGCGTCACCCGGAAGGGCGTCCACTACCGCCTGAGCCGTAAGAGCGGGAAGCGCCTCCTCACGCCCGAGAAGTGCATCCGGAAGCAACTGCAGATGGGGGCAGATGTGCTGGTCTGTCTGGACCACTGCACGCATCCCGAAGATCCGGCCGAGGTGCATCGGGAAGCCGTGGAGAACACGGTGCGATGGGCGGAGAATAGCCGGCGCGCGTTCGATGAGTCGGTGGGGAAGCTGGATGAGCGTCCGCTGCTGTTTGCGGTCGTCCAGGGAGGAGAAGACGCCGCACTAAGAGGCGAATGCCTGGAGAGGCTCCAGGAGATCGGGTTCGACGGATACGGTTACGGTGGGTGGCCCATCGATCAGGACGGGCGCTTGCTGGACATGGTGTCCGAACTGGCGCGAACGATGCCGTCGGACGCGTTGCGATGGGCTCTGGGCGTGGGGAAGGCGGAGCACGTTGTGGACGCCGTTTGCGCGGGATACGATCTGCTTGACTGCACCATACCGACCCGCGACGCCCGGCACGGGCGGCTGTTCGTTCTGACAGGCGAGCCACGGACCGCGCGCAGCGGCGAGACGGACTGGTACGGCTGTCACTATCCGCTGGATGAGGAGCACGTGCGCGCGGACGGGCCGGTCGATCCGGGGTGCGACTGCGTCTGTTGTTCACACTATTCGTGCGGCTACCTGCGGCATCTTTTCCGGGTGCGCGACACGCTCGGATACGCGTTGGCCACGGCGCACAACCTGCGCTTCTACACACGCCTGATGGAGGCGCTGCGGAACGCTTGACGGTCTTGCGGAGGGCGTGATGGATTCGGAGCTCGACAGAGTGGTGGCGGAAGTGGTGAGGGGGCGGAAGTACCGCCGGGTGTGTGCCGAGACCGCTCGCCGGGTTTCAGAGCGCATGGTCGGCACGAGTTCCTCCGGCAAGGATGCGGTCAAACGGACCCGGCGGAAATTGCATCAGGTGTGCGGCGCCTACATGGAGCCCTGGAACCAGCGGACGGTCGACGAACTGCTGGACGCGCTTCGCCCGGGCGCCGATGTGGAGGCCGTGAAATCCATCTGCCGGGGGGTGATGGCTCATCACGCCTCCACCCGCGAGCGCCTGCCGTTCCTGGATGACTTCTATGACCCGATATGGGCGGCGACGGGCGTTCCCTCACGGGTGCTGGACCTGGGTTGCGGGCTGCACCCCTTCGCGCTGCCGTGGATGGGACTGCCTGCGAACATCGAATATGAAGCGTGGGATATGGACGGGCGAATGACGGACGCGGTGGGTGCGTTCTTTGAGAGGCTGGACGGCCAGAAATCAGCCCACTGCCGCGACCTATCCCAGGCGGGGCAGGCCGCGCGCGCGGACGTGGCGTTGCTGCTCAAGATGATTCCGTGCCTGGAGCAGCAGGAGAAGGGATGGGGCGTGCGCCTGTTGCGTGCGTTGCCGGCCCGGTGCGCCGTTGTCTCGTTTCCCAGTGCCTCGCTCTCCGGCAAGAACAAGGGAATGCCCGCCCACTATGCCGGGCTAATGTCATCGGTGTCCGAACGGGCCGAGATGCGCTGCGAGGTCGTTATGACCAACCCGGAGCTGGTCGCCGTCTTCCATCGACGGTAGTCGTTGCGGACAGTTACGAGGCCGGCGCGGCGGCTTCCTGCTCATTCCGGGACTGATAGTCCCGAATGGCTGCGTGCAGGCCCTGGGCTGCCAGGTTCGAGCAGTGCATCTTCTGGGGCGGCAGGCCGCCGAGTTCATCCGCCACCTGCTGGCGCGTAAGCTCGAGACCCTCCTCGATGGTTCTGCCGATCGCCATCT
>CAZZNQ010000075.1:0-20095 GCA_964655775.1 uncultured candidatus Brocadiaceae bacterium
GATCGAGAAAGAGGTCGAGTACCTCTCGAAGGCGACCAGCAATCCGGACCACCCTTACGTGGCCGTGATGGGCGGGGCGAAGGTGAGCGATAAGATCAGCGTGATCCGCAACCTGCTGGACAAGGTGGACGCGATGCTCGTCGGCGGCGCCATGGCCTACACCTTCCTGAAGCAGCAGGGCAAGGGCGTGGGCAAGTCGCTGGTGGAAGAGGACAGGCTGGACGTAGCGGAAGAACTCCTTGCCGCGGCAGGGGACAAGATCCTGCTGCCGGTCGATCACGTCTGCGCGCAATCAATCGACGCCGACGCGGAGAGCGAGGTGTTCGAAGACGAGATCCCGGACGGCTGGATCGGTCTGGACATCGGCCCGAAGACGGCCGAGATGTACGCCGATAGGATCAAGGGAGCCGCGCTGGTGACCTGGAACGGGCCGGTCGGCTACTTCGAGATCGGGCAGTTCTCCAACGGCACGCGCACGGTTGCCGGCGCCATGGCGCAGTGCGGCGGCACCACCATCGTCGGCGGCGGCGAAACGGCCGAGGCGGTTGAGGAACTCGGTCTGCAGGACGACATCAGCCACGTTTCGACCGGCGGCGGCGCGTCCCTGGAGTTCCTGGCGGGCGACGTGCTGCCCGGCATCAAAGCCCTTGAATGAACCCGGTGGAGGGCCAATGAACATCAAGATCGCCCCCGGTGTGCTGGACTGCGACCTGACCCACCTGGCCGACTCGATCGCCGAGATCGAGCGCGGCGGCGCGGACATCCTTCACGTGGACGTGGGGGACGGCCATTTCGTGCCGAACCTTATGAGCGGCCCGCGCCTGACCCGGGCCATCTGCTCCTGCAGCACCGTGCCGGTGGACGTGCACCTGATGATCACCGATCCGGTCCGCTACGCGCCGGCCTTCATCGAGGCGGGGGCGGACATCGTGCTGTTCCACGTCGAGGCGGTGGACGACCTTCCGGGCACCCTCCGCGAGATCAAGTCGCACGGAGTCGAGGTGGGGGTGGTCATGAAGCCGGACACTCCCGCCGAGTCCGTCCGCAGCGTTGTGGGCGAGGTGGACTGCCTGATGGCCATGACGGTGCAGCCGGGTTTCAGCGGCCAGGGCTTCCTGGAGGAGGGTTGCGAGAAGATTCCCGCCTTGCGTGAGATGTTCGGGTCGGATATAGATATCTACGTCGATGGCGGCATCGGCCCGGATACGGTCGGCATTGCTGCGCGCTACGGTGCGAACGTGATGGCGGCCGCCTCGTCCGTATTCATGACCGACGTGCCGCCGGGCGAGGCCGTGAAGCGACTGCGCAGCCTGGCCCTGGAGGGCCTGGAAAGCGACCGACGGAGCTAGTAGGAAGAACCTTAGTCTTCGCCGGTTCTGCTTCATCGACGCAGCGGGGCGAGACGCCCCGCTCTACCCATTGCAGGGGTAGCGCGGCCGTCTCGGCCGCGTTGCTGCAAACCGAACAGTGCAGTACCTATGTAAGACCGCTTAGTCGGCGGAAGCCATGCTGGGATTCGGCAGAAGAAAGAAGAAACAGCCAGAGTCGACCGGCGACGGGCTGTTCATGAAGTGCGACGGATGCGCCTCCCTCGTCTACCGCAAGAACGTGGCCGAGAGGATGCACACCTGCCCCGAGTGCGACCACCACTTCCGCGTGGGGGCCTGGGACCGGGTGAAGATGCACACCGACGAGGACACCTTCCAGGAGTTGGACGGCGACCTGTTGCCGTGCGATCCCCTGGAGTTCGTGGCCGCCAAGGCCTACAAGGACCAGCTCGAGGGCTACGCCGAGAAGAGCGGTCTGAACGAGGCCATCATCTGCGGCACCTGCACCATTGAAGATCATCCCGCCGTGTTCACGGCGATGGACTTTCGGTTCTGCGGCGCCAGCATGGGAAGCGTGGTGGGGGAGAAGCTGGCACGTGCCGCCGAACTGGCCTGCGAGCGCAAGCTGCCGTTGGTTACGGTGGCCGCCTCCGGAGGCGCCCGTATGCAGGAGGGCTCGATAAGCCTGGTTCAGATGGCCAAGACCTGCGCTGCGCTGAACCGCCTGGACAGTGCGGGCGGGGTGCACATCAGCGTGATGACGGACCCGACCACCGGCGGCGTCTGGGCGAGCTGGGCCGCCGTCGGCGACGTGATCCTCGCCGAGCCCGGCGCCACCATCCGCTTCGCCGGGGCCAGGGTCATCGAGGAGACCATCAAGGGCAAGCTGCCCGACGGGTTCGCCACGTCCGAGTTCCTGCTCGAACACGGTTTCCTGGACATGATCGTGGATCGGCGGGAACTCAAGCGCACGCTCGGCACGCTCATTTCCTACCTCACCTGACCGCGCGGCGGCTGCCGGACTTGACAGGCCGCGGCCTTCACCGTACCCTGAATCTGCGGTCGGCGATGTTCGGCCGATGTTCCATTTCTGTGAGCGCGACATCAGGAGGCCTGCATGTTCTTTTCAGGTATCGCCGACGAAGCCGGCGACGACATCCAGACGCAAATCAAGGCCCACAAGGAACTTGGCTGGCATCACATAGAGCTGCGCAAGGTAAGCGGCGTGGCCGTCGGCGATCTCTCTGATCGCGCCTTCGACGAGACGGCGGAGGCCCTCTCGGACGCCGGAATCGCCATATCGGATTTCGGTTCACAGCTCTGTAACTGGGCCCGTCCGATCACAACCCACCTCGACCTGGACCGCCACGAATTGGCGCGGTCTATTCCCCGCATGCAGCGCACCGGCTGCCCCTTCATCCGCATCATGAGCTACCCGAACGCCGGGTGGCCCGAAGACGAGTGGAAGGAGGAGGTGTTCAACCGCATCAAGGTGCTGGCACAGATGGCGGAGGACGGGGGAGTGACGCTGGTTCACGAGAACTGCAACGGCTACGGGGGACTGGGGCCGGCTCAGACACTGGAGCTTCTGGAGCACGTGGATTCCCCTGCGCTCAAGCTCGTTTTCGATACGGGCAACACGATCGGCCACGGGCAGGATTCCTGGGATTACTACAGCCAGGTTAAAGAGCACGTGGTCTACGTTCACATCAAAGACGCCAGGAAACAGGACGGCAAGACCGTATTCACGTTTCCCGGCGAGGGCGACGGCAAGGTTGCCCGCATAGTGAAGGACCTGTTGGACAGCGGCTACGAGGGCGGCATCTCCATAGAACCGCACCTGGCCGCAATCGTGCACGAGGGAAAGGCGGCGTCCGAGTCGCAGGACTCCTATGCGCTCTACCTCGAGTACGGCCGCCGCTTGATGAGACTGGTCGACAAGGCCAAGGCTCAGTAGACGGCGGCGAGAAGATATCGATGCACCGGCCGCCCATGGGAGGGGGCGGGCGGCCAGAGTTCACCTAAGGGAAGTTCAGATGCTTGCAAGGATTGATCCCACCGAAAGAATCCGTCAGATGTACGAAGCGGGCCATCCGGTACCCTACCTGGCCTTCATGCAGATATTCCGCGAACTCGTCAGCGATCCGGTCGCCGTCACGCCCATAGAGCCGAGTCCCGGCAGGAAGCCCGCTTTTCGCGCCGCCTGCATGGCCGCCAGCGTGGGCCTTGTCGACAACGAGGGCCGGGACGTTGAGCGACTGCAGGAGTTCCACGACAAGATATACTCCTACTGGAAGGCCAAGCTTCCGCCGGAGGAGTTCGCCGAGTTCGCCCGCATCTACGAGCGGGGACGGGGCGGCTCCGAGGACGAGGACACCGGCACGCCGGCGACGGTCACCCCGACGGCCAAGAACCTCGGGCTCCTGCAGCGGCTCAAGATCGTGGACAACAACGGCCGGGGAGTCACCTCCAAGACCGAGGCGGAGCGACGCGAGACCGGCGCCGACGACGCTGTTGCCCCTCCGGTTTTTGCCAGCGTAGACGATCTGGCCCGCGCCATCCGCCAGGGCGACCTGCGCGTGGAGTTCTCCCCGCTGGCCGTCAAGAAGGAACTCGCCGTCTACAAGCTGGGCGAGGTCAGCGTGGGTGTGAGATGCGCCTGGGGCAAGAAGTCCGACGCCAACAACCACGTGGTCCTTACCGCCCGATACGGCTTGACCGACAGCGCACGCGGCCGCGATGAACTGGACGCCATTGTCGCGGACATGGGCTACGTGAAGCAAAGCGCGCGGGCCTACCGGCGCTGGGACGACGACTACGGCTACACGGTCAACGTCGGGCCCAGGATGATCAACCTCGCCATATCCGCACCCCGAGAGGGGGCGGTGGAGAACACGCCTGTGCGCATCCAGCGCGGCCACCGCGACCTGGGCGAGTTGCTGGAGCGGCTGCAGGCTTAGGCGCCGCCTGAGAACTCGGTTCAGGATCCGGACGGCTGCCCTGTTCGCTTGCCCGGCGGCTCCCGGCCGAATATCTTCTCTACAGCGTGACGGGGAGAGTACGTCCGGAGTGGGAGCGAAACGCGTGAGAGCAAGCATCATATCGACCGGTGAAGAACTGGTGCACGGGCGCATCGTCGACACGAATGCGGCCTTCATCGCGGCCGGACTGGAGGGTTTCGGATTCGAGGTGCGCCGCATTGTGGTGCTGGGCGATCAGGGCGCCGACCTCACGTTCGAGTTGCTGCGGTGCGCCGAAGACAGCAGCGTGATCGTGCTCAGCGGCGGCCTCGGGCCCACCGCCGACGACCGCACCCGCTGGGCCGTCGCCGAGGCGGCGTCGCGCGAACTGACCGAGGACGGGGACACCCTCCGCTTCCTACGGGAAAGGTTGCGCGGCTTCGGCCGCGAGGTCGACGAGCGCCAGATCACCCAGGCCAGGTTCCCCGAAGGCTCGGTGGTCTTCCCCAACCCGAACGGCACGGCGCGCGGTTTCGCTTGCCTGATCGGCGACGCCTGGCTGGTGGCCATGCCGGGCGTGCCCGTGGAGATGCGGGCGATGTTCGCCGAGGAGGTGGTTCCCTTCCTGCTGGAGCGGGTCGGCCCCGGCGGCCACGTCAGGTGCGAGACGCTGAACATCTATCCGATCGCCGAACCGGACGCGGACGCCCGCATCCGCGACATGACCGAGGCCGACCGCAACCCCGTGCTGGGCATCACCGTGCGCGACGGCGTCATCACCGTCAGCGTCACCGCCCGCGCCGACACTCCGGAGGAGGCCGATGCACTTGTCCGGCGCGACCTGGATGAGCTGAAGGCCCGCTTCGGCAATCTCGTCTTCGGCTCCGGAGAGAGCACCCTGGCCGTTGCGCTCAGCCACGAACTAAGCCGCTGCGCTTACACCATCGGCGTGGCGGAATCCCTCACCGGCGGGCTGATCGGCTACATGCTGGTGGAGGTCCCGGGCATATCGAGCTGCTTCCTGGGCGGTGTGGTGGCCTATGCAAACGAGGCCAAGATTCACCAGCTCGGCGTGCCACGCGGCATGATAGAGACGCACGGAGCCGTGAGCAGTCAGGTGGCCGAGGCGATGGCGGAAGGCGTCTGCCGCGCACTGGAGTGCGACGTCGGCATCAGCACAACCGGCATAGCCGGACCCACGGGTGGCACCGGAGAGAAACCGGTCGGCCTCACTTACGTCGGTGTCTGTGTGCAGGGCGAGGTCAAGGTCGAGGAATACCAGCTTCGAGGCGGCCGGGCGCGAGTGCGGGACCGCGCGGCGAAACATGCGCTGAACATGGCAAGGCTTGCGTTGTTGGGCCGAGAAGCTTAGACTGTCGCAGGACCGACCCACGTAACGAAAGGAGCCGGCGGCAATGGCCGACAGAGACGACGGATACGTGCGCTTCCAGTGCCGCCAGTGCGGCCAGCGGTTGAAAGTCCGGAGCGACCGGGAAGGGGGGGACGTACTCCAATGTCCTCGGTGCGGGAGCATGGTCAACGTGCCGCTTGCCAACATCGAGGAAATCGCCAAGGGCGCCGACATGGAGGAGACCGGTCAGCCCGGTCGTCTCAACGTCAAGGCGGACCTGTTGCTCGAGCGACTGCGCATGAAAGGCCCTCAGGACGGGGAGCAGCGCGCCGGCGGCCCCCCCAGCCTGCGCGAAACCAAGTTCGGCGCGACGGCATCGTTCAGCCGACTCAGCGAGCTGGACCAGTTGGCCGCATCGGTCAGCAAGATCGACCAGGAGATGATCGGCCAGCTTCAGCGCCTGTTCCGCGAGCGTGGCCTTAAACCCGAGGACCGGGAGGTCCAGTTCGAGGGAATCGCCGAGCGCCGCAAGCGCGAGATCGAGCAGTTGCTCAAGAACCGGCTGTTCGGGCTGAAGCAGGAGGTGCGGGCCCTGGACGCCCAGCGGGAGCGCCTGGAGAGACGCCAACGGCAGGAACTGGAAGCGAAGAAGATGGCGCTTGAGGCGCTCCAGCTCTGCGCGAAGTACGTTTACGACCTGGATCTGTGAACCCGTGGCGGACGCGGACGGGTTGCGACGATTCGGTCTTGTGAGGGGCGGGCGTTTCTGGTAGCATCACCCTCCTGACCGAGCGGCGGGGGATCTCTCTGGAGCGGAGGAAAGCATGAGCGAGCTCTGGCAGTTTGTGGAACGGATTCATAGCGCTCCCGATTGGGGCGCACTTATCATCTTCTACGGCGTCATCGTTGCCTGCATACTGTTCTTCTGCCTGGAGCTCCTCTCCCTGCGGGCGCGCCGCATCGCCCTGAAGGCGCTGGACGTGGCCCGGCGGCTCATGGACGACATGAACGCCTTGCACACCCAGATGGACGAGCTGGAACGCCGGATCGAGAACCGAATGGACGAGCGAGCGGCCGAGATGGACGCCCGCATGACCAAGAAGCTGGACGGCAAGGGCGATCTCATTCAGGAGCGTATCGACTCGCGCACCGCCGCCCTGAGCGATTCCATCGCCAAGGTCGAGTCCCGCGCCAGCCGTGCCAGCGAGGAGGTCGAACGGTTCCGCCAGACGCTGGCCGACGTCGAGAGCCGGATTCCCAACCTTTTCGACCGCCTCGACGAGTTCCGGGAGACCCTCGGGCGGACGTTCCAGGCCGAACTGGGCAGCGTGCTCAGTTCGTTCGATAACTCCGTCGCCGGCATCCTCCAGCAGATGAAGTCCGAGCTGGTTATGGGCATAAGCCGCATCGAGAGCATCGAGAGCATGGTCCAGAGCCGCGAGCGGGCGGAGCGCACTCTGATGGGCGTGCCCGAACTGGAGGAGGGCGAGGAGGACGAGGAAGCCGACTTCGCCGAGTGGGAAGAGCAGGCGAAGGCCATGGCCGCCGAGGAGGAGGAAGAAGAGGCCGAGGCCGACGCCGACGCCGAACTCGAGGCGGTTCCCGTCGCGGAGCAGGACGAGGAGCCGGAGTTCGAGTCAGACGAAGAGGAGGACGGCTACCCCGGCGAGCTGCTCGACGAGGAGGAGTCTCTCACCGACGACGAACTGGATCGGCAGCTCTTCGAGCAGGAGCTCGCCGCCGACCTGGTGGAACCGGCCGAGGAGCCCGAGGGCGAGCCGGAAGAAGCCGCCGAGGAAGAGGCCGAACCGCAGGACGACGAAGAGGACGAGGAAGAGGAAGAACCGTTCTAAGCGGGCTTCCCCAGCGCATCGGCCAGCCGCGAAAAGTCGTCCGGCGTGAGGCGGTCCACTCGTCTCGCCGGATCCACGCCGGCCTCGGCCAGCGTCGTCCCTATGTCCGGGACCTTACCCCACACCAGCCGCGCCGCTGCCCGCACCGTCTTCCGACGGTTCGTGAACACCCGCCGGACGGTCTCCGCGAACGCGTCGTAGTCGGCACCCCCGACCCGGCCCGGCCGCCGCACTATGCGCACGCCCGCTGAGGTTACCTCCGGCGGGGGCCAGAAAGCTCCGGGCGCGATCGTGAAAAGCTGCTCTACTTCCGCCCACCAGGCCACGTATACGGTCAGGGGTCCGTACTCCTTTGTGCCCGGCCGGGCCGTCAGCCGCTCGGCCACCTCCTTCTGCAGCATCAGCGCCATCCGATCGACGCGCACCTCCCACTCCAGCAGGTTGACTATGGCCGGAGAGCTGATGCTGTACGGAAGGTTGCTCACCACGGTCAGGCCCTGCGCTGAACCCAGGTGCTCCCGGATTGCCTCCGTTACGACTGGGTTGATCGAATGCTTGCTTTCCAGGAAGTCGCAGCACAGCAGGCGCACGTTGCCGTTTGCGGCCAGGTGCTCGGCCGCAAAGGCATGCAGCCGCTCGTCGACCTCGACCGTGACGACCTGCCCCGCGCGTTTGGCCAGCAGAGCCGCCATGCGGCCCATGCCGGTGCCTATCTCCAGCACCACGTCTTCCGTGCCGAGATCGGCGGACTCGACGATCCGCTGCAGCGTGGGCAGCGGGACAAGGAAGTTCTGGCCCAGCCGGTGAACGGGGCGGTGTCCGTGGCGCGCGAGCAACTCGCGCGGATGCACGCGCACCCATTCCGGAATGTCGTCTTGCGGCGCCATCTGGTGTCCCTGCCGGATCGGAAGTAGCTGCGGGGCGCGTCGGTTACGCGCCGTCGCAGGATATCCGAAGCCCACCGCGCGGTCAAAGCGGTGCGCCGTGCTCGCCTTGCGCGCTCGGGGGCCGCGTCCTTACAATGCGATGACCCACGCAATCGTGATTGGACGGGACGGCCATGCTTCGCATTCTGGCTTTGGAGCCGTACTACGGCGGCTCGCACCGCGCTTTCCTGGACGGCTACCGCAGCCACAGCCGCCACCGCCTGGACCTGCTCACCATGCCCGCGCGCAAATGGAAGTGGCGCATGCGGGGAGCGGCGCTGGAAATGGGACGGCGTACGGCCGACCGGGTGGGCGACTTCGACGTGCTGTTCGTCAGCGACTTCGTGGACCTGGCCGCCCTCCTTGGCATGCACCGCCGCGCGCTGGCCGATGTGCCCGCCGTCGCCTACTTCCACGAGAACCAACTTACCTATCCCGTGCCGAACGAGGACGAGCGCGATTACCAGTACGGCTTCACCAACATCACCACCTGCCTGGCCGCCGACCGCGTGCTGTTCAACTCCGCCTACCACCGCGACAGCTTCCTGGACGCCGCCGAGTCGATGCTGCGGCGCATGCCCGACTTCGTGCCCGACTGGGCGCCGGACTCCGTTCGCGTCAAGTCGGCCGTCGTTCCCGTCGGCGTGGACCTGGAGGCCATCGACCGGGCGCGCGGGAGCGTTCGGTCTGCGGTCGGTCCCCTTCGGATTCTGTGGAACCACCGGTGGGAGTATGACAAGGGAGCCGAGGAGTTCTTTGATGTCCTACTCGAACTGCAAGAGAACAACTGTGACTTCCGTGTGGCCGTGACCGGCGAGAGCTTTCGCGACGTGCCCGAGGTGTTCGAGGAAGCGCGTCGAGCGCTTGCGGACCGCATAGATGTCTTCGGCTACGTGGCGGATCGTTTGGATTACGTCTCGGTGATGCTCAACAGCGACGTGGTGGTCTCCACGGCGACGCAGGAATTCTTCGGCATATCCATTGTGGAGGCGACCTATGCCGGCTGCACGCCCCTGCTGCCGGACCGTTTGAGCTACCCCGAGCTTCTGCCGCAGTGGGCGCACGACCCCTGCCTCTACCGTGGCCGAAGCGAGTTGCTGGAGCGATTGATGCGGTGGTGCGAGTGTCCCGCCGAGGCCCGCGGCGTCGACCTGGGGCGAGAGATGGCTCGCTTCGCATGGGATCGGGTCGCGCCGATGCTGGACGCGGTGATGGAAGATACGAAGGGGGGCCGGAAATGATCGAGTTCGCCCGTCCCGGATTCCTGTGGGCGCTGCCGGCCGTGGCGATTCCTCTGGTGATCCATCTGCTGAATCGGCGTCGCTTCCGGCCGATGCCCTGGGCCGCGATGCAGTTTCTGCAGCAGGCGCAAAGGGAATCGCGTCGACGCATCCGATGGCAGCATCTGCTGCTTCTGGCGCTGCGGACGGCCGCGGTGCTGCTTCTCGTGCTCGTCTTCGCCCAGCCGCAGGGGCGGGCGCTGGTGGGCGGGCTCGGGAGCCGCAGCGTTGTCGTGTTGCTGGACGACTCCGCCAGCATGGCGCAGCATAAGGACGGGGTCTCGGCATGGGCGGCGGCGCTGGCCGCCTGCGGCGAGATCGCGCGGGACCTCAGCGGAACGGGCGCGCCACTCAGCGTGTATGCTGCCTCCCAGTTCGAGCCCGTGTTCACAAAAAGTTCGGTCCGACAGGAGGACGGAGATCGCCTGCGCGACGATCTCGCGCGCCTCCAGACGACGGACGCCTCGCTGGACCTTTCGACATGGTTCGCGCGGCTCGGCCGGAAGGCCGGGCAGGCCACCGAGCCCGCTGTTTTCCATATTCTGACCGATTTCCGGGTCCGTGACTGGGGGGGCGCCGAGCCGCTTCCCGAGGTGTCGGCCGGCCTCAATGGTCTGGCGGATTTCGGGTTCGTGCGCGTGATCGACGTGGGCGCAGAGCCCGACGCGAACGTCGGCATCGAATCGCTGTCCTCGGTCACGCGTTTCGTCTATGCCGGCGACAGGAATTCGTTCCGCGTGGTGCTCAACAATGGGACCGGTGCCCGGGAGAGAGGCCGCGTCACGGTTCGCCTGGACGGCGTGGACATCGAGCCGCTCGCCGTCCCGGAGATCTCAGAAGGCGAGAGCCGCGAGTTGCCGCTGTCGGTTGTGATCGTCCAACCGGGTCCGCACACGCTCCGGGTGGCACACGACGCGCGCGACGGTTTCCCGCCCGACGACGTGCGGTGGCTGGCGTTCACGGCGGTGGAGCGCGTTCCGGTCCTCATTATCGAGGGTCGGCCGGGCGCATCCCGCTACCTGGTCCCCGCACTGCAGCCGGATCCGGATGCGCAGACCGGTCTGTGGCCGGAAGTCCGGCCGGCCGTGGCGGGACTTCCGCAGACGCTTGCCGACTACGCCGCCATCTTCCTCTGCGACGTCGGCGATCCGGTGCCCTGGACGGAGCGGCTCAGAACCTATGTGGCAGAGGGCGGACGGGTGATCGCCTTCGCCGGGCCTAATCCGGATGCGGGTGCGTGGAACGCCTCGTTCATGGATTCTGAGTCGGGGCTGCTTCCGGCCATCCTGGGCGATGCAGTGGAGTTAAGACTGGGGGCCACGGGGATCGCCGCACTCGATCTCTCGCACCCGGCCCTGGTCCCGTTCCGCGGTTGGGAGACGATGTTTCGGGCGGTGCAGGTGCGCGGCTACCGACAGGTTGAGCCGGAGGGGCGCACCCGTGTCCTGGCGCGCTACGATGATGCATCCGGTGCGCCGGCGGTTCTGGCTTGTCCCACGGGCGCGGGCACCGTTGTCCTGATTTCCACGACGGCCGACGACGAGTGGAGCGACTGGCCGCGGTCCGAGGCGGGCCGGTTGACCTACGTCTCGCTGATGCACTGGTTGGTCGAGGGCGCATTCGGGTCGGGGCGGACGGCCGGCAATCCCTTGACCATGGAGGCAGGCGATGCCCTGGGCTGGCGGCTGGACGCCGCCCGCTACCGGCAACGGGCGAGTCTCGTGCCGCCCGTCGGCTCGCGCGAGGAGACGACTGAACTGGCCGCGACCCCGCAGGACGACGGGCTCTGGTTCCTAAGCGAGCCGCTGAATCGAGCCGGCATCTGGGCCCTTCGGCTTCGGCCCCAGGGCGGCGGGACGGAGGACATCCCCCTCGCCGTTAACCTGTCCCCCGGCGAGTCCGATCTGGCGCGTGCACCGAGTAGTCTCTTCGACGATCCGGAATGGCAGGGACGCGTCGAGCTTGTGCAGTTCTCGGGCGATGCACCGGGCACGGGCGAGGCCCGGACCCGCTACTGGCCAACGCTGGCAATGGTGGCGGGCATCCTACTGCTGGCGGAGACGTGTCTGGCTTCGCTTTTCTCGTCGCGGTCCGGTGGCAGTCGTCCCGCGATGGGCCCGAGCGGCACGGGGAGGACGCACTGATGGTTCCTGCATTCCTGATCGCCGCCACCGGTTCTGTCGAGCATGTGACGCGCCGATTGGAGTGGCTCGGCGCGCCCGAGGGCCACGCTTACTCCGTTGCGTTTGTGGCGATGGCGGCGGTCGTCGCGTTTGTGTGGGCCTTCTACCGGCGCGAGCGAACCGATCCGCCTCTGTTGCGCTGGATGTGCGCCGGGCTGCGCTGCGCGTGTCTTGCCGTCGTGCTGGCGATTGCTCTGCGGCCCGTGACCGTAGCGGACGTCAGCCGTACCGTGCATGGTCGCGTGGTGGTGCTGGCGGACGCATCGGCCAGCATGACCGTTGAGGACGTCCCGGGTGCATTCGCCGACGGATCCATGATGAGTCGTCACGTCGCCGCGCGCCGCATCTTGACCGAGAACGGGTTGGTCGCCGCGCTGCGGGCGCGCGACGAGGTGCAGATCGCCGCCTTCGACGGGACGACGCGCGGCCTCGCAGTGTTGCCCCCCGCTGACGGTAGGGAGGACAGTGACTTGCCTGAGTGGCGATCCGGCGGGGAAGCGACCGACCTGGCAGGGGCGGTCCGGTGGGCGGTGGAGCGAAGCGACCGGCCGGCGGCCATCGTGCTGCTTACGGACGGCCGCCAGACGGCGCCGGGCGATCCTTTGGCGTCGGCGCTGGCGGCGGGCGAGAGCGAGGTGCCCATCCTTGCGCTGCCGCTGGGCAGTCCCGTGCGGCGTCGTAACGCGGCCGTGACCGCCCTGGAGGGGCGCGATACCGTCATGGCCGGCATGCCCCTGAAGCTGACCGCCTCCGTCCGCGCCGACGGCTACGCGGGTCGGGATGGCGTTCTCGTTCTTCTGGCGGCGCCTGCGGACGGTGGCGAAGGCGTCGAAGTCGCGCGCCGTTCCGTGATGCTGCCCGAGGACGGCGAAGTTCTGACGGTGGAGTTGGAGCACGTGCCCGGTATCGCCGGCAGCGTGCGCTATACTGCGTCGCTGCTTCCGCTTGAGGGCGAGGCCCGCGCCGACGATAACGCGGTCTCGCGCACCGTGACCATCTCGGACGAGGAACTCGCCGTGCTGATCGTGGCGGGAGGCGCTTCGCGCGACTACCGGTTTGTGAAGACGCTGCTTGAGCGCGACCCCTCCTACACGGTGACCGCCTGCGTGCACGGATCGGCTGTCAGCGCGCCGCTGCCCGCCGATGCCCGGGAGCTGATGGAATATTCGCTGGTCGTGGCCTTCGACCCGGCGCCGGAACAGCTCACCGCGCCGTGGACCGAAGACCTGGCCTCCCTGATTGAGCGCGAGGGCATCGGATTGCTCTACGCGGCCGGGCCGACGTATGCACCGAGTCTTCTGCTCAGCCCGGAGGCCGACGCTTTGCGCGGGCTGTTGCCGGTCTCGTTCAACGACGCGCGACTTCGCGCCCTCGCCGGCTCGACCGGTTATTGGACCACGGGATGGCCGGTGCGTGCCGAAACCTCCGCGCGCGGGAACCCGATTGTCGCATCGGAGTCTGAATCGGACTCCCTCGCGTCCTGGGGTTCCGATGCGGCCATATACTGGTCATTGCCCGTCGAGCGGGCCAAGGCAGGAGCTGCCGTGCTGCTGCGGTGGCATAGTGCCGCCGACCCGACCGGCGCCGTCATGGCTGCCACCCAGCCCTACGGGCGGGGTCGCGTCCTTTTCTGTGGGACGCCGGAGACCTGGCGCTGGAGGCAGCGCGGCGTGGAGCGCTTCCGCCGCTTCTGGCTCCAGTCGGTGAGGTACTGCGCCGCCGGTCGACTGGGGGAGGCGAGGCGTCGGGCGCGACTGGCGCTGGACCGTGCCGTCTACGACATCGGTGCGCCCGTCTCGGTCAGTGCAACCCTCTACGACGAACGCTTCCGGCCGGTGTCCGAGCCATCGGTCTCGCTTGCAGTGCGGCGTAACGGGGAGGAGGCGGGGCAGTTGGTCCTGACGCCTGCAGGCGAAGAGGGCGCCTACTCCGGTGTGCTGTATCCGCAGAGCTTCGGCGGCTTTGAGCTTATCTACCGGGCCGAGGACGGCCTGACGGGGTCGGCTTCATTCCAGGTGCAGCGCCCGGAGGTGGAGTTCGCGGACGCAAGTGCAGACCTGGAACTGCTGCCCCAGCTGGCCGATGCGGCCGGGGGTTCCGTCCACGGGGTGGACGACCTCGAAGCGCTGGTCGCGGCCGTGCCGGACAGGACGGCCATCGTCACCGATCCCGGCCCCCCGCTGCCGCTGTGGGACACGCCGCTGCTAATGGGTGCGCTGCTGGGACTGCTCACAGCCGAATGGATACTGAGGAAACGGCTGAACCTGTTGTAGCCAACGGCCGCGTCATTCCGGTTCTTGGGCTTCCCGGACCGCCGCCTCGTACTTCTGGAGGATCCTGGCCATCTTCATCTTGCTGCGGTGGTCGATGGACATCTCGATGATGACCATACCGACGACCACCGCCATCAGGAAGTAGGGGCCGATCTCGGGGCCGGAATCCGAGAGCCTGAACAGGATCGCCGCCGCAATGACACCGAGTCCCAGCAGCACACCCACGATCCAGCCCTTGCCTGCCCGTGCGTTCGCCCGCAGATAGGGGCGCACGAACTTCCGTTCCGCCGGCGTCAAATCCATCGCAATGTTCTCCTATCCCTGAATGCCCACAAGGTTCGGGACCCGATGCTAAGGCACGCCGGGCTGCCGGTCAAACCATCGGACCGGGCGGCGGTGCGTCCGGGAACGTGCCGGGGGGATAGTCGACCCGTAATAGCGTTAGCGCCCGAGCCGGTGCGGTGGGTCCGGTCAGCGCTCGGTCGCGTTTCGCGAGGATCGTGCCGATCTCTCCCGGATCGATCTTGCCCAGCCCTGCCTCCAGAAGCGTCCCGACGATGATGCGCACCATGTTGTAGAGAAAACCGTTGGCCTCCACGAAGTAGTGCAGTTCGTCGTCGGCTTCAACGAGTTCGCTGCGCGTGAGGCGTCGCACGCGGCCCTCCACGTCGGTGTGTTCGCTGGCGAAGCTGGTGAAGTCGTGCTCCCCCTCTAGCGCGTCCGCACACGCCTTCATTGCGGCGATGTCCAGGGGGCGCCACACCCGCATCGTCCTTCCCTCGCGGAGCGGATGACGCACGTTGCTGCGCAGGATCCTGTAACGATACAGCTTTGACACCGCGTGGCGGCGGGCGTCGAAATCGGCCGCGACCGTGTGGCATTCCAGGACGCTGACGTCGTCCGGCAGCCAGTAGTTCAGCGCGGGAACGAAGCGGTCGATTGGAAGCTCCGAGGCCGTGTCCAGGTGCGCAACCTGGCCCTCGGCGTGCACGCCCGAGTCGGTGCGGCTCGCGCCGGTCACGCGGCGGCGTTCCCCGGTGGTGCGGAACAGCGCCTCCTCCACCGCGCCCTGAACGGTGCGCCCCTCAGGCTGCACCTGCCAGCCGTTGAAGCGGCTGCCGTCGTACTCGATCCTCAACGCCAGTCTGCGCATGGAAGGGCTCCGGGGGAATCGTTGCGAGACTCTAATCCATGGGCCGTATGCCGTCAAGCCGGCGGCCGCGATGGCGCGGCCACTCATCGTTGCGCGCTCCGCACCCCACGTCTATAATGCCGCAAGCGGCCGGACTTTCGGAAGATGGGATTTCGGTCGTGGTCGATGCGCTCCCGATACGGCGCCGATACGGCGCTGGTGCGGGGTGCGTTCTCTCCGCGAAGCAGCTGCACCAGAGAGACGGGAATCCATGGGCGAGGCGCGTCAACCTGACCCGGTCAAGCTGATCTGCGGCATGCTGGCCATGCGCGAGGAGTGGCTGAGATCGGCACTGGACCGGCTGCAGGCTTCCTTCGGCCCGGCCGACGACATCGGCGAGGTGCTGCCCTTCGATTTCACCGACTACTATGAGCCGGAGATGGGAGGCCCGCTGCTTCGGCAACTGGCCGCGTTTGAGGACCTCATCCGGCCGGAGGCCCTTGCGGACGTGAAGCTGCGGACGAACGAGCTGGAAACGCAGCTTGCGCGCGAAGTAGCGGACGGGCCCGAGCGACCGGTCAACCTGGACCCCGGCTACGTGAGCGCGGCCAAGTTGGTGCTCGCGACCACCAAGGACTTCGGCCACCGCGTGTACCTGCGGGACGGCATCTACGCGGAATCGACGCTGAAGTGGCGCAAGGGCGGCTTTGCGTGCTGGGACTGGACTTACCCCGATTATCGAACAGACGCCTACAGGGACTTTTTCGCGCGGGCCAGGGAGCGTTACCTGGAGCAACTGGCGCGCGAGCACGCACCTGTCGCCGGCTGTCCCCGCGACGAAGATTGAGTAAAGGAGCCGATCTGCCAGATGGAACGAACGTTTGTCTTCCTGAAACCGGACGCCGTCAACCGCCGCTTGGTCGGCGAGATACTATCCCGCATCGAGCGAAAGGGCTTCAGCATCGTCGGCATGAAGGTCACGTGTCTGGACGAGGCCACGGTGCGGCGGCACTACGCGGCGCATGAGGGCAAGGATTTCTACGAGCCGCTTGTCCGCTACGTGCTCAGCGGGCCCATTGTCGCCCTGGTGCTGGAGGGCAAGAACGCCGTGAGCGTCATGCGGAAGATGATGGGCGAGACCTTCGGCAGCGCCTCGCCGCCGGGCACCATTCGGGGAGACATGGCGCTGAGCAACCGCTTCAACCTGATTCACGGCAGCGACAGCCCCGAGGCGGCCGAGCGCGAGATAGGCATTTTCTTCAAGCCGGAGGAGTTGGTAGAGTACGGTCCGGCTTTCACCGATTGGATCTACGATCAGAGCGGCTCCGACATCGTGTAGAACATGGAGATGGGGCAATGAGACCAGAGACGAAAAGACGGGCGGTTGGCTGGATGGCGGGCGGCGCGGTATGCGCGGCCGTGTTTTGCCTGGTTGCGGCAGGGGGGTGCAGGAGCGACCAGAAGCCCATCGACATGGAACCGCGGTCGGTAACGACGCCGATAACCACGGCGGAGGCGATCGCGAGGATCATGAACGACCAGCGCCGATGGAGCACCATGGAAGCAAGGTGCAAGGTCATGCTGCGCAACCTGCGCATCCCGCGACCGAACGGACAACTGGATTTGGGAGAGGGGCAGCTCTTCATCAGCAAACCGGGACGCATCAGTGTTCGCGTACCCGGCAGCGGCCAATTGCGGGCCAAGCTTGTGGGCAACGGCCAGAGCTACACCGTTGACATTCCTCTGCTGCGCACCAGCTACGCCGGACATTATGGAGAACCGGTCGAGCCCCGACCGAATGACCTGATCATCATGCCGGAGGACATCGTGGATGCCTTCGACATGGGCAACGTGTTTGCCGGGAAGATCCAGATGCAGGTGCAGAACCCCGGTCTCTCCACCATCTTCAACTCCGTGCGCGGTCCCGGAGAGCGTCCGCACCTGCTCATGGTGAACAGCGTCTCATTCGATCGGCGCACCGGGAACGTGCTGCTTTACAGCAAGTACAACCCCAACGGAACCGCGCGCGTGCAGATGACGCTGGCGGACTATCGACCGGTGCAGAGCACGGGCGAGGAAGCGGTCGACGTTCCGCACAGCCTGTTGCTGGTCTACAGCGGCACGTCGGCTATGCTGAGGTTGGCGGACGTAAAGCTGAACACGACGATGCCGGACGGCATCTTCGAAGTAAGGTAAGTGCGGTCTGTCCGCGAAGCCTAATCCGCCTGCTGGGCGGGTGGAGCTTCCTGCTGCGGCGCCAGGCCAGGGATCTTCTCCAGCAGGCCCATCTGGTGGGCTACGAAGGCGGCGATCGCCAGGATGATGATCAGGATGATCAGCTTCCTGAGCGCTCCCCGCGCGCCGCGAGTCGCCTTCGGCTGGCTCTTGCGCCATTCGCGATACTGACTGGCGCAGTCACGGCCGCAGAACGCACCGTGCTCCGTCTTGAAGGAGCAATCGTCGCAGACCGGTTTGTGACACTGTATGCAACGGAAGCGTGCGGGCTTGTCGTGACAGACTACGCACTTGCTCTCCACGGTCCCCACCTCCTGATTCGTAGACGAGGCGTTCGGCCCTCACCTACAGTATATAGCGCGTCATGTCCTCGTCCTCGACGAGGTCTTTGAGCCGCTCGTCGACGTAGTTGCGGTCCACCAGCAACTCTTTCCTATCCATCTCCGGCGCCTCGAAGCTGACCTCCTCCAGCAGCTTCTCCATCACCGTGTGCAGTCGGCGCGCGCCGATGCTCTGCGTCCGCAGGTTCACTTCCACGGCCATTTCCGCGATGCGGTCGATGGCCTCATCCGCGAACTCCACCCGCAGGCCCTCGGTCTCCAGAAGGGCCCGGTACTGCTTCGTCAGAGCGTTTCTCGGTTCCCGCAGGATGCGCACGAAGTCCTCCTTCTTCAGGTCCTGCAGCTCGACGCGGATGGGGAACCGGCCCTGCAGCTCGGGAATCAGATCGTTGGGCTTGGAGACGTTGAAGGCCCCGGCCGCCATGAACAGGATGTGATCCGTGCGCACCATGCCGTAGCGAGTGGGCACGGTGCAGCCCTCCACGATGGGCAGCAGGTCGCGCTGCACGCCCTCGCGGCTGACGTCCGGGCCGTAAGAGTCGCTGGCCGGCCCAGCGATCTTGTCCAGTTCGTCCACGAAGATGATGCCCTGGTTCTCGGCACGCCAGAGCGCTTCCTGCGAGACGGCGTGCCGGTCGATGAGCTTCTCCGCTTCCTGCCGTTCCAGCGTCTTGCGGGCCTCGGCCACGCTCATAGCGCGCTTCTCGGAACGGGTGGGCAGCATCTCTTCCAGGAAGCCCTGCATGTCGATACCCATCGAGTCTCCGCCCAGGGAGACGCCCTGGACGACCGCCGGCTTCTCGGTGACTTCGATCTCGACCGTGCGCTCGTCCATCTTCCCTTCGCGCAGCAGCTTCCTCAGTCGCTCGCGCGCTCGCTTGCGCTGGCTACGCTGGTCGCCGTCCTCGGGTGAGGCCGGCGGCGGCTCGTACAGCGCATTCAGCAGGCGCCGTTCTGCGTTGGCCTCGGCCTGTTCGCGCACCTGCTCCATCATCTCGTCGTGCACCAGGGCCGCCGCAACGTCCACCAGCTCGCGAACCATGCTCTCCACGTCGCGGCCGTGATAGCCCACTTCTGTGTAATGTGACGCCTCCACCTTGACGAAGGGGGCTTTGGCCAGCTCCGCCAGACGGCGGGCGATCTCCGTCTTGCCCACGCCGGTGGGGCCGATCATGATGATGTTCTTGGGCATGACCTCCTGACGCATCTCCTCGGGGAGCTGCTGGCGGCGCCATCGGTTGCGCAGGGCGATGGCGACTGCGCGCCGGGCGTCCCTCTGGCCGACGATGTACTGGCCCAGGTATTCGACTATGGCACGGGGTGTGAGCGAGTTCATGAGAGGGTTTCCGTCCGTATTTCCCTGTTGGTGTAAACGCACAGGTCGGCCGCGATCTCGAGGGACTTCTGCACGATGGTGCTCGCGTCCAGGTCGGTGTTCTCAAGGAGGGCGCGCGCTGCGGCGGTCGCCAGGTTTCCGCCCGAGCCGATGCCGAGCACACCGTCGTCCGGCTCGATCACCTCGCCGTTGCCGCTTATCAGCAGGCTGTGCTTCGCGTCCACCGCCACCAGAAGGCTCTGCAGGGGGCGCAGCAGCTTGTCCGTGCGCCACTCCTTGGCCAGCTCCTGCGCGCTGCGCACCAGGTTGCCCTGGAATGCCTCCAGCTTGCCCTCGAACCGGTCGAGCAGCGCAAAGGCGTCGCCCGCCGCCCCCGCGAAGCCCACGATGACCAGCCCCTGGTGCAGGCGACGGATCTTGGATGCCCTCGCCTTCACCACGGTATCGTTCAGTGTCACCTGCCCGTCGCCGCCGAGGGCGACTTCCCCGTCGCGGCGCACGCTCAAGATAGTGGTGCTGCGCATCGTTGGATGCTCGTCGGATGTCATGGCGTCTGCTCCTTTCGGTCGATGCTCAGCGCGGCCAGCGTTTGCGGGCCTCGGGCAGCGCGGGGAACTCCGCGTGCGGCTCCGCCTGGTACCAGAAGGCCACGCTGCTGATGTCGTCCGTCAGCGGCTCGTAGCCCGTTGCGCGCTGGGGCGTGAAGCCCAGGTCCTGGATGGTGACGCGCAGGTCCTGCTGGAAACGAATGGGATCCGGGACGTGCCACCGGTAGAGGCCGTGCTTGATGATGGCTCCCTCCTCGGCGAAGCGAAGCGGATAGCCGAGGAAGGGCGTGGAGTAGGTGCGATTGGCGAAGCACCAAGCGCCGCCCACGTAGTCTTCCGTGCCGGTGCC
>CAZZNQ010000076.1:0-19820 GCA_964655775.1 uncultured candidatus Brocadiaceae bacterium
GGGTGGCCCGGAGGCGACCGAGGCGGACACCGACAGTCCGCCGTTGTCCCACGGATGGCCGGGTGCGGACGCGGTCCTGTCCACCGTGCGACCGTCCTGCGGCCGGGCCGCGTCCGGTCTATAGTCCCGTCTCCGCCGGGGGTCGGCTGGCATGTTCGGGGGAGGTGAAGGCGCAGACGGCCCCGATTGCGAAACGAACCCATTTTGTCATAAAGAGTTTTTGGCAAAGGAGTCGTGACAAACGTCCAGGCGCATGGATGCGGCGTGCGAAGGGCAGATCCCACGACCGAGGTGCGTTTCGCTTGCGCTGAGTCCGGAGCGGGGATAGCCTTTGTCCCGAGTGTCGAGAGGGGATACAGCCGAACCGGGAACGCGAGGAGCGCAGACGATGGCCGACAAACTGAGGTGGGGAATACTGGCGACCGGCAGCATCGCGCACAAGTTCGCCGACGGCGTGCGCCACAGCCGCAGGGGCGTGCTGACGGCCGTCGGGAGCCGCAAGACGGAGAGTGCCGAGAAGTTCGCCGAGGAGTTCGATATACCGCGGGCGCACGGCAGCTACGAGGATCTGCTGGCGGACGACGAGGTGGACGCGGTGTACGTGGCCGTTCCGCATCCGATGCACGCGGAGTGGGCGATCGCGGCGGCGGAGGCGGGCAAGCACGTGCTGTGCGAGAAGCCGCTGGGCATCAACGCGGCGCAGGCGCAGGAGATCATCGACGCGGCGGACCGCTGCGGCGTGTTTTTGATGGAAGCGTTCATGTACCGGATGCATCCGCAGACGAAGGCGCTGATCGAGATGATCCGCGAGGACCGGGTCGGCGAGGTGCGGATGATCTACGCGGCGTTCGGCTTCAACGCGGGATTCAACCCCGAGGGCAGGCTGTTCAAGAAGTCGCTCGGGGGCGGCGGCATCCTGGACGTGGGGTGCTACTGCACGAACGTGAGCCGGCTGGTGGCGGGCGTGGCGCTGGGGCAAGATTTCGCGGATCCGACGCAGGTGAAGGGCTGCGGGCGCTTGGGGGAGAGCGGCATCGACGAGTGGGCGATAGCGTCCCTGCAGTTCCCGGGCGACATCGTGGCCCAGGTGTCGACGGCGGTGCGGCTGCGGCAGGACAACTTCGTGCGAGTCTTCGGCTCCGAGGGATACATCGAGGTGCCCGTGCCGTGGATACCCAACCGCGAGGGCGGCAAGTCGAGCATACTCGTCTACGGCAAAGGAAGCACGGAGCCGGAGGAAGTGGTGATCGAGACCGATGAGTGGCTCTACGGTATGGAAGCCGACAAGGTGGCGGACGACATCCCGGCCGGGCAGCCGCGACCGCCGGCCGTGACGTGGGAGGATACGCTGGGCAACATGCGGACGCTGGACCGCTGGCGCGCGGAGATCGGTCTCCGCTACGAGGAAGACGACCGCTACGGGAACGATTGACCTCGCACACCGCCGAGAACACGCCGGAGAGAGCGATGCATTACGGGAAGGTTGACGGAGTGGAGAAGCGCATTTCGCGCGTGGTGATGGGCGTCGACAACCAGGCCGACGCGAATCACATGCGCCGGATGGCGGACGATTTCGTGGAGCGGGGGGGCACGGCGTTCGACACGGCGCACATCTATGGCGGCGGTAAGCAGGAGAGCCTGCTGGGCGGGTGGATGCAGGAGCGCGGGGCGCGGGAGGACGTGGTGGTGCTGGGCAAGGGCGCCCACTCGCCGAACTGCTTCCCCGAGGCCGTGACCAGCGAGCTGCACGAGAGCCTGGAGCGCCTGCAGAGCGACTACGTGGACCTATATCTGCTCCACCGCGACAACCCCGAGGTGCCGGCGGGGGAGTTCGTCGACGTGCTGAATGAGCACAGGGCGGCGGGGCGGATGCGGGCGTTCGGCGGCTCGAACTGGACCGCGGAGCGCGTGGACGCGGCGAACGACTATGCGCGGGAGAACGGGCTGGAGGGGTTCTCGGCGATCAGCAACAACTTCAGTCTCGCGCGGATGGTCAAGCCGGTCTGGCGGGGCTGCATCGCGGCATCGGAGCCGGAGTTCCGCAAGTGGCTGGCCCGAACGCAGATGCCGAACTTCGCGTGGTCGAGTCAGGCGCGAGGTTTTTTCACCGACCGGGCGGGACCCGACAAGCGGGAGGACGAATCACTGGTGGAGTCGTGGTACAGTGCCGAGAACTTCGAGCGCCGGCGCAGGGCGTATGAGATGGCCGAACGCAGGGGGTGCGAGCCGATCAACATCGCTCTGGCCTACGTGCTGTGCCAGCCGTTCCCGAGCTTCGCTCTGATCGGTCCCCGCAAGATCGAGGAGACCGAGTCGTCGCTGAGGGCGCTGGACGTTCAGTTGACCGAAGATGAGCTTGCCTGGCTGGACCTTCGGGACTGAGGTGTGTCTGACGGGCAGCCGCAGAACCATCTCCCGGCCGGCCTGGAGGAGTCGGGCGGGGCTCGGCTATCATGCAGGTGTTCCGCTGCGGCGAGCGGGAATCTGCAGGTGGGCGCTCCTTCGTGGAGGAGGTCGTCGTGTCCGACGTCGTCACAGACCGCTCCATCTCCTTCGACGTGCCGTCCGAAGGCGTCTTGTCGGTAACGATGGAGGGCCGCTGGACCGGGCTGCCCGGGGATGGCGAGGCTGACGAGATCCTCAAGCAGGTAGCGGACTCGACAGAGCTTGTCGAATGCAACGGGAGCGGCATCGACGACTGGGACTCGACGTTTCTGGTCCTTGTGCGGGCCCTGCGATGCCGTTGTGAGGATAGGGGCGTTGAGCTCTCGATAGACGGCCTGCCCGGCGGGGTTTGTCGCCTTCTTGAGCTGGCGGAGGCCGGGCGCGAACGCGCGGACGACGGGCGCGTCCGCAAGCAGGAGGGATTCCTGGCCTACATCGGCAACCGGGCGACCGACTTCGTGAGGTCCGCGGGCGAGATGCTTGCGTTCGTCGGAGCATCGGTACTCTCCCTCGGCCGGCTGCTGAGGGGCAGGGCCGTGTTCCGGGGAGTGGACCTCGGCCTGCACCTTCAGGAGACGGGCGCGTACGCCCTGCCCATTGTGTCGCTGATAAGCGTTCTGGTCGGCATGATTATGGCGTTCGTTGGCGCCTACCAGTTGCGTATGTTCGGAGCCGAGATATACATCGCCGCCGGTGTGGCGCTGGGCATGGTTCGCGAGATGGGTCCGATCATGACCGGCATTCTGCTCGCGGGGCGAACCGGTGCCGCGTTCGCCGCGCAGATCGGCACCATGCAGGTGAACGAGGAGGTCGACGCGCTGGAGACCATGGGCATATCGGCGTTCGACTTTTTGGTTCTGCCCAGGATGATCGCCATGACCCTGATGATGCCGATGCTGTGCCTGTATTCGGACCTGATGGGGATCGCGGGGGGCGCCGTCGTCGCCTCCGGCATGTTTGGGATACCGCTCGCCCAGTACTTCGAACAGACGTGGTCCACGGTCGGCGTAGCCGATTTTGGCATCGGGGTATCCAAGAGCGTGCTGTTCGGGCTGGCGGTTGCGGCGGCGGGCTGCATGCGGGGGATGCAGTGCGGACGAAGCGCGTCGGCCGTCGGCCGGGCCGCGACCTCGGCCGTGGTCACGGGCATAGTCGCCGTTATCGTTATCGATTCGCTGGCCGCCGTCGTCAGTACGGTGGTCGGCCTCTGAGCGGGGGCCTGCGTGATGGAGGCGGATACCGCGATAGAAGTGAACGACCTGACGGTCGCTTACGGGGATCGTATGGTGCAGCAGGACCTCAGCTTCTCGGTCCGGCGAGGCGCCGTGTTCGTCATCATGGGAGCCAGCGGCTGTGGCAAGAGCACGGTCATGCGCGCGCTGGTCGGGCTGAAGGAACCGGAATCGGGCTGCGTCCTGTACGACGGAGTGAGCCTGTGGGATGCCGGGCCGGACGAACGGGAGCGGATCCTGCGCCGCGTGGGTGTGTCGTATCAATCCGGCGCTCTCTGGAGTTCCATGACGCTTGCCGAGAACGTCGGCCTGCCGCTGGAGCAGTTTACTCACTTCCCCCGGGGGCAGGTGCGTGAGCTGGTTTCGCTGAAACTCTCCCTCGTCGGATTGGGCGGATTCGAGGACCACTACCCGTCCGAGCTCAGCGGCGGCATGCGAAAACGGGCCGCCCTCGCTCGCGCGATGGCACTCGACCCGGATATCCTGTTCTTTGACGAACCGTCGGCCGGGCTGGATCCGGTGAGCGCGGGCAAGCTGGACGAGCTCATACTGGAACTGCGCGACAGTCTGGGAGCCACGGTGGTGATCGTGACACACGAACTGGCGAGCATATTCGCCATCGCCAGCGACTCGGTGTTCCTGGACTCTGAGGCCGGGACGGCGATCGCGGCCGGCGATCCCAGGGACCTTGCGCGGGAGTCCAGCGACCCGCGGGTGAGGGCCTTCCTCAGCCGTGGCGAGGATGCGGCCGCGATGCAGACGGGGGACGAGGGCGCATAGCCGTTACTGGAAAGGGAACGCGGCAATGGCCAGGAGAGCCAATCCGACCGTTATCGGGGCGTTCATTGTGGGGGCAGTGGTGCTGGCCGTCGGGGGCGTGTTCCTGTTCGGCACGGGTCGCTTCTTTGCCGACACGCAGAAATACGTTCTGTATTTCGAGGAGTCGCTGAAGGGGCTGAACGTCGGGGCGCCCGTGACGCTGGGCGGAGTCGAGATCGGGTCGGTCACCGATATCCGGCTTCAGTTCGACGTGCAAGATATGGATTACCGGGCGCCAGTCGTGATCGAGATTGACCGCGACACCTTCTCCAGCGTCCATGAGCATGGTGGTGGGGCAAGGGCGACACGGCGCGACCCGTGGAAGAGCACCGAGATGCTGATTGAGAAGGGGCTCCGCGCTCAGCTTCAGACGCGCAGCTTCGTCACCGGTTTGCTCCAGGTTTCACTCGATTTTCATCCCGAAACCGAACCGCGCATGTCGGGAGCCGGCGACCCTTATCCGGAGATACCCACCATTCCCACGACGCTCGAGCAGCTCTCGCGCACGCTCGAGTCCATGCCGATACAGGACCTCGTCGCGAATCTGGAGAAACTGACGCGCGGGCTGGAGGCACTGGTGGACTCGCCGCGTCTGGACACGATCCTTGCCTCCCTGGATGATGCACTCCAGAACCTGAACGCATTGACGACACAGCTCCAGACGGAGACGGGACAGGTGTCCGCCCAGTTGCGCGAGGGCATCGCCGATCTCCGGGGGATGGTCGGCAGACTGGACCGCCAGGTGGAACCGGTGGCATCAAGGCTGTCCGATTCGCTCGCCTCGGCGCGAGACGCCTTCGAGGCGGCGACCGAGACCATAGAGGGGCTTGCCGGAACGGCGGCGCTTACCTCCGATGTGCAGCAGCAACTGGCGGTGGCGCTTGAGGAACTGGCATCGGCCGCCCGTGCCGTGCGGCAGCTGGCCGATTACCTGGAGCGTCATCCCGAATCATTGCTGCGCGGGAAAGGAGACAAGTAGATGGACCTGTCTGCACGGACTATCAGCCCGTTGAAGAACTGGGCTCGGTCGCGCCGGCTGCAATTGCGAGCAGATCAAGGCGCGAGGCCGATGGCGTGTCATGGTGGACACGTCGCAGCCGGGCAACGCAGAGATGTGACGCAAGCGCTGCCGCCCCTTCGGGTTGGGGCGGCGCATGGCCATCTGCCGTGTCGCCGCCCCTCCGCGATGCTGCCTGCATCGCCATCGGCGCCACTCCTTGCATCCGACCACGCGGCGCTGCCAACGCGGCCAGATCCACTTCCTCAACGGGCTGCTAAGGCGATGCTCGTTGTCCTGACCATCGTGGCCGCTGCCCTTGCCGGTTGTGCCCGTAGCGCACCGGCGCGATTCTACACGCTGAGTCCAACGGTTACGGGCATCGGCGAGGATCATGCGGGCACGGGTCCGGTGGTGCTGATCTCGGGAGTCAGGGTTGCGTCCTATCTGGAGAGGTCCCAGATCGTGACTCGACTCAGCGAGACCGAGGTCGACATCGACGAGTTCAGCCGCTGGGCGGAGCCTCTCGAGGACGGCATTGCAAGGGCACTCGTCGAGAACCTGTCCAGCTTGCTGCCGGACATGTGCGTACTCCAGCGACAGCCGGCGGTGCAGAAACCTGACCTCCAGGTGTCCGTTCACGTGTTGGCGCTGGAAGTCCTTTCCGGAAGGGAGGTGGTGCTGCGAGCCCAGTGGTCGCTCACCGATGGTCGCCGGTCGTTGGCCGAACGTCTGTGCTCAGTCCGACTGCCGTTGCCGAATGCCGACATCGCCTCGGCCGTCGCGGCGCAGAGCAAGGCTCTCGCGACGCTCAGCGAAGAGATCGCGGCCGCGATCAGGTCGGCCTCGCTGTAAGCTCTCCTGAGTAATCGGTTGCAGGACGGTGAGCGCGCAAGCTGCCGGTACACCGTCTGTGTTGACCGGCAATCCCCTAAGCACAAAAAAGGGGCGCCGCCGTGTCCCTCCGCACGGTGGCGCCCTCTATTCACTTCTCAGCGGTTAGTGCCGCCTCAGAGCTTAACTACATTCGCCGCACGCGGCCCTTTGGGGCCCTGCTCGACGTCGAACTGAACGGCGTCGTTCTCGGAAAGCGACTTGAAGCCGCCCCCCTGAATCGAGCTGTGGTGGACGAAGACGTCACTGCTGCCATCGTCCGGTGTGATGAAACCAAAGCCCTTCTGGTCACTGAACCACTTTACTTTACCTTCAGCCATTTACTTAACCTCAATACTGAACATTGCTTTGCCGCGAGCGAACGCGCATCTTTGCGCATACCGCGCCCACAGTCGTAAGGCCGCCACACCTTTGACGCTTGGTGATCGGAGAGCAGGCGGAGGCTTCGTTCGAGACTGCCGGCGAGTCCCCTGAGCTGTGCGTTCGCCCCTGGGAGAAGGGAATCCTCGGGAAGGAAGGCAAAGCCTGTAGATCTCACACCGCCCGGTGTCCGGACCATTGGACCGCACCCAAGTCGGCTCACAGAGTCTTTGAACGAGACTCAAACTGCTCCGCATGACTCAAGAGCCGTGCCGTCCACAGGACGCTAAGGGAGCGTTTACTTCATTACTGATTATACCAGTACTGGGCCGGCTCCACAAGCACAAAACCCCTCCCGATCTGTTCGGTGTAGCCTACGAGGCGATCCGGTAAATGTGCTCCGTCAGTGGACCGAATGTGTCCGTGAAGGTGCCGTTCGGCGCGGCCCTGAGAGTGCGGTTCTCGTCGATGACCTCGATGACGGTTCCGCCGGTCAGGCCGGGCACTGTGAACACGGCCGTGCCGCCACGGGGATCAATCGGGTCGAACTGCCCTTTGCTCTCCGCGTCCTCGCCCAGGTCGGCGTTCTGCGCGAAAACCCACAGGGCGCCGTCCGCCGTCCGCGTCGCCTTGAAGTGGCACTCGTAGCCTTCCTTCATGGACATACTGATGTCCGCCTCGGCACGGGGCGCCAGAATGGCCGGGGTCAGGCGGGTGATCTGGAGATTGATGCGCCTCATCTCCGCCTGCATCTCGGGTGTCGGTGCGAAGTCAGTGAACGTGGGTCGCCAGGCATGTGTGAAATAGGCGATGCCGGTGGTCCCTCGGATGATGGATCCCCAGACCTCAAAGCGCGTGTGCTTGGGCAGAACGTCCGGCTGTTTCTCGTAGGTCATCCAGCGGCTGCCCTTGTGCGTCTCGATGAACGTGTAGACCGGCTTCTGCGGACCGGCGTACTCGCGGAGCTGCTCGGTGCCGTAGGCCGGGTAGTTCAGGTGCGAGGCGTATCCGGACCCGTAGATGGGGTAGGTATCGAAGCCCGGCACGTCTATGCCCTTGAGCAATGCGGGGTAGAGCTTCTGCTGCATTTCGGCATCGTAACGGCTGCGCATCTGCCGCATGAAGTGGGCTGTGAACGTGCAGAAGACCGGGCGTGAAGTGTCCGCGGCCTTGATCATTCTGTAATGCTCCAGCAACTCCTCGGGGCTCTGGTGCCCGGGTGTCCAGATGCCCTGGTCGTTCTTACGCGGCATGTCCGGCTCGTCGCCGTGGATCCAGGCGAGCAGACGCGGATCGCCGATCGCACCGCGCCCGAAGTTGCTGATGGCGTAGCCCCCCGCCTGACCGGCGGCGCGGCACATCTCGGTCGCATCGGCGCCCACGTTGCCGGCGTAGCTGTTGAAGCCCAGCCCCCGCAGTCTGGGATAGGAACTGGTCTTCTGAGCCCATGAGAAGATGGGGAAGAACGGTTCGCTGTTCACCTCCAGTCCCTGGTCCTGATTGACGGTGCGGACCGAGCGAATATCCGGAAGCCTATGGGGCGCCGACCGTCTTGATGCCGCGGAGACTGTCTGCATCGAAACCACGATGGCGACTACGGCCAATGTCAGTGCAAGCCTCATCATCTTCCTCCTCCAGATTCGTGTGGTCGGAGTAAGGTCCGCAAAATGCTCGCGGCCCAACCGGCTGCGCGATCACGCCGACCTTGATGCCCCGGGCCAGGGCTTTTTCCCAGCTTCGGGCCGACGACAGTGTACCCGAAACAACCGGTTCTGGAAAGTCTCTTCGGGTCCTGCAAAGCGGGCGGTCGAGACGTCAGCGGCAAGCACACGTGGGCGCAACACGATGCACAGCGCGGACCGCGGGAGCTTTGCATTCCCGCGAGTGTGGGGTAAGATAGGGGGCGTCGCGGCGGCTGTCCCGGTCGATTCCAGCGCGGGCAGGATGATGCAGTCGGGGCCACGGCGCCTGAAGACCGACGGAAATGCTTGTTGCCAAAAGAGTTACAGCGGATGAGTTGCCCGCTTCTGAGCGGTTGGCGCCGGGCGGGACGGCGTCCGGTGGCCGCGACACGCGACGCAAAACGAAACGCGCGCGGAGAGGTGCCGGAGCGGACGAACGGGGCGGTTTCGAAAACCGCTGAGCCCCTCTGGGGCTCCCAGGGTTCGAATCCCTGCCTCTCCGCCACCTGTATGTGCCGGCCGCCGGCAGGCGGAGGCCGGGTCTGGCTCTGGAAGTGTTGGTGCCGGGAGGCCAGTGACGATGGTCGCCGAGGGAACAGGTGTCGAGGCCCTGCGTGACGAGGCGGCCGAGTTGGCGCTGCCACTGGACGTCGTCGCCTGGCTGGACGATCTGCTGCAGGAGGGGGAGAGGGTCCTCGGGTCGCTTCTGACCGATATCGGTCCGGGCGGCCATTTTCACGAGCAGTGGACGTTCCTCACCGACCGCAGGCTGTTGGTGGTGGCTCCCGACGAGCGCGACGGCAGCGTCGACGTGGCGTTCGAGATCGATCTCGAGCAGGTGCGCGGCGCGCGAGTCGAGAAATACGTCGGGGCCAGTTCGCTCGTCGTGTCCGACGACGAACGCGGCCACGAGGTGGCACGTTTCTCCATGGGCTCGCACCCCGAGGCATCGGCGATTGCGCATCAGCTCAGCGAGATGGTGCGCCTGCGCGAGGAGGGCGGGAGCCCGACCGACACCGTTCCTCCGCCTCCGACCCAGCTCAAGCACCGGTGCTCCAAGTGCGGCCGTGCGCTGCGGCGACGGGGCGAGATATGCCCCCATTGCATCGACCGACGCAAGATCATAGTGCGGCTGTTCTCGCTGCTGCTGCGTTACCGAAAGACGGCGTTCATAGGTCTGTCGCTGACGCTGGTTCTTACCCTTCTGGAACTCGCGCCTCCCTATTTGACCAAGACGCTGGTGGACGACGTCATTACCGCCGGCAACCACGGCCTGATGCCGGTGGTGGTGGGGATGTTGGTCGGGGTGTACGTCGGCCGGGCGGGAATCATGGCATTCCGCGGTTACGTGATGTCGTGGTTGGGCAACAAGCTGCTGTTCGACATGCGCGTGCGCCTTTACGATCACATGCAGATCCTGCCGCTCTCCTACTACGACCAGAAGGAGACCGGCCGCATCATGGCTCGCGTCACGCACGATCTGCACAGGATCCAGTTCTTCGTGACCGAGGGCTTCCAGGAGATACTGATCAGCTTCGTCACCGTGGTGATGATCGCGGCCATTCTGCTACTGCTGGACTGGCGGCTGTTCTTCCTCGCGCTGGCGCCCGTGCCCATTATCGGCCTAAGCACGTTCATCTTCGGTCGCAAGGTGCACACGATCTACCATCGTTTGTGGCGTCGCGTCTCCGGCATCAGCGCGATACTGGCGGACACGATACCCGGTATACGCGTGGTGAAGTCCTTCGCCCAGGAGCGGCGGGAATCCAAGCGTTTCGCGGGCTACAGCGCTGAAGTGTTCGATCATCAAATGCGGGCGGTGGGCATCACGGCGGCGTTCTTCCCGTTCCTGAACCTGATGACGGGGCTCGGGTCGATCCTGATATTCAGTGTCGGCGGCTACATGGTCCTGAGCGACCAAACCACGCTCGGAGTGCTCATGGCGTTCACCGGGTATCTCTGGCGCCTCTACATGCCCGTGCAGCGCCTGGGCTGGATCAACAACCGGCTGCAGCACTGCGTTACGTCCGCCGAGCGCGTGTTCGAGGTGATGGACAGCGAGCCGGAACCCGTCGAACACCACAGAGGCATAATGCTCAAGCCGGTTCAGGGCGCGGTGGAGTTCCGAGACGTGCGGTTCGCGTACGAGCCGGGCAAGTACGCTCTGGACGGGATCACGTTCAAGGTCGAGCCCGGCGAGATGATTGGGCTTGTGGGGCCGAGCGGCGCGGGCAAGTCGACGCTGGTGCAGCTCATCATGCGGTTCTACGACATCGAGGACGGCCAGATCCTGATAGACGGTCACGACCTGCGGGAACTGGCCCTGCGCCCGTTCCGCGAACAGATCGGGGTGGTGCTGCAGCATGCCTACCTCTTCCACGGCACCATCTGGCAGAACATCGCTTACGCGAACCCCCGCGCCAGCGCGGACGAGGTTATTGCGGCGGCCCGGGCAGCCAACGCGCACGAGTTCATCGTGAACTTCCCGGACGGATATGACACGATGGTGGGGGAGAGCGGGCAGACGCTCTCCGGCGGCGAGCGTCAGCGCGTCTCCATCGCCCGGGCGGTGCTCCGCAATCCCAGGATCCTCATCCTGGACGAGGCCACGGCATCGGTGGACACCGTGACCGAGAACATGATCCAGGAGGCCCTGGAGAAGCTGGTGCGCAATCGAACCACTTTCGCCATCGCCCATCGTCTGTCCACGCTACGCAAGGCCGACCGCCTGATGTGCCTGGACCGGGGCAAGCTGGTGGAGATGGGCACGCACAAGGAACTGCTGGAGAGCGACGGCCTCTATGCAAGGCTGTGCCGGCTGCAGACTGATCTCTCGCGGATGCGCGCCGTCTGATGGCCGTTCCGACGACGCAGTTTGGCGCGGCGATCGAGAATTTGGATTCCATACTCCTTGACGGAGCTGAGTGACAATGGTCTACCCGTCCGCCGGAGCTGTTCTGACGTTGCTTCTATCGCTGGCCTGCGCATCGGTCTCCAACGCTACCGCGTTCCCCGGGCGAACGCTGCAGGAGGATCTGGAGGCAACCGAACTGAGAATCGTGGACGGCTACGTCGGCCAGCGCCCGCGTCTGCTGTTCTCGGCGGAGGACCTGCCCCGGCTGCGGGAACGGGCAAAGGCTGCCCCTGAGAGATGGGCGCAGGTGGTGCGGCAGACGCGCAGTCTGAAGTCCTACGTGCCGGACATGGAGGAGGTGCGCACGGGAAGTAAGTACTGGCGCGCGCCGTACATGCTCAGTGGGGCGATCGTCTACTCGGTGGACGGCGACGAGATCTGTCTGGACGCTACTGTCGAGTGGATGAAGGCCCACTGCCGTTCGGACGTGTGGGGGACCGGCTACCGCAGCAACGTCGATCTGCAGGCGTCGTGGTTCCTCTACTACATATCGCTCTGCTATGATATCCTTTACGATAAGATACCGCAGGCCGACCGGGAGATGATTCGCGATAGCCTCGCCGAGCATGCCGAAGCGATTTACGAGAGCCTTCAGCCGCCGCAGGACTACCGCTTCGACCAGAACCACACCTACATCCCGGCGTCGGCCTTGGCCACGGCCGGCTACGCACTGATGGGGGAGACGCCGCGGGCGCACGAGTGGGCGCGGTTCGCCTACGCGCTGCTGCGCCGCTGCCGCTACGTTCTGGGTGAGGACGGCTATTACTACGAGGGCTCCGGCTACTGGGCCTACGCCCTGCACTGGCACGAACGCTACGCGCGGATCCTGTCGCGCGCCACTGGCGAGGATGCCTTCGATCTGCCCATCCTGCGCAAGAACTACCTTTACGCCCTGCACATCGCCCTCCCGGGCTCGCCGTTCCTCTACGACATCGGCGACACGGGCAAGGGCGCCCTGAGCCGGCCCGGGGGCTTCCGCATCAACCGTCTGACGATGCTCTACGGAATCGCCTCAGCGCTGAGGGACGGCAACTCGCAGGCTGCGGCCGATAGGTTCGCGGCGCTGGGCGATAACGCGGACGACCCGTCGATGTACTTCCTGCGGTACGATCCGACCGTCCCGTCGCCACCGCTGGCGGAGTTCGCCCCGTACCATCACTTCACCGACCACGACGTGGTGTTCTGGCGGTCCGGTTGGGGGGCGGATGCGACCTGCTACATGTTCCGGTGCGGTCCGCCTCAGGGCCACCTCGCCGCGGAGAAGCTGAAGCATCTGGACGACTGGACCATGAACTCCGGGCACGTCCATCCGGATATCGGCGCGTTCTGGGTGTTCGCCAAAGGTCGCTATCTCGCCGTTGATACCGGCTACACGGCGTCCAAGCGCACCGACGACCACAACACACTCCTCGTTGACGGTGTAGGCCAGGGCGTCGACGGCTCCTACTGGGTTTACAGGGGATGGCCGTACGACGTGTTCGACCGAGTGCATGTCGAGAAGGTGCATCTGGGCCCCGAATACGGTTACGCCGCGGGTGATATGTCGGCCGCCTACCCGCAGGACGAGTTGGGTGAGCTGTCGATCAAGCGCCACATGGTTATGGCGGAGCGGTTCCTGCTGGTGGTGGACGACATAGACGCGGAACGGGCCCACACCTATTCATGGCTTGCCCACTCCGACTACCCGTTCGAGAAGGGCGACCGGACGTTCGTCTCGCAGGTTGGCGACGTGCGACTGGTCACGTACTCGCTCGCGCCCGAGGCGGTGGAGGCCGAGGTCGGCCCGACGATCGTGAAGCAAGGCAGCGCTCCCGGCCCCGGCGAGGACCAGCAGAGGGGCTATCAGCTCGTGCTAAACGCAGCCGGGAAGCCGGGAAAGACGCGCATCGCGACGTTGCTGGTGCCCGTGGGCGAAGGCGAGACGCTCCCCCGCGTGGAGGCGAGTGCAGTCGAAGACGACACCGTTGACGTCACGATCCGCTGGGATTCCGGAAAAGCGGAGAACGTCTCCCTGGACCTTGGCTGGTCTGCGGATTCGGGTGACCGCAGGAGTCCGGTCACCTGGCGCTGAGCCGGCCGAGGCGGCATATGTTGGCGGTGCCACGGTCGCTGTTGTAGTCTTGGGCTGACCTGTGTGTGAGGACGCAATCCTCTCAAGAGCTTGCCGATGACGCTGAGAGCCTTCCTGATTGGTCTCATCGCCGTCGTTGCGTTGTGCCTGGTTGAGCCCTACACGTCGTTCAACAAGGGCTGGGGATACCTTTCGAGTGAGCATTTTCCGGCCGGAGCGGTGTTTGTCCTGGTGGTGCTGACGCTCGCCGCGAACGCGCTCATCAAGATCATGAGGCGATCGGCGGCGTTCGACCGTGCGGAGCTGATGCTCGTCTGGATCATGCTGTTGGTCGCGTCGGCGGTACCCTCCGACGGGCTGATGAGTTTCTGGCCGTCGATGATGGCCGGGCCGGCCTATCTCGCCCGGCGGCCGGACATCCAATGGCGCGAGACGTCGCTGGCCGCCGCGCCGGAGGGCCTGCTGGTCACCAAAGACCCGAAGTCGCTGGCCGTGGAGCAGTTCTACGAAGGCCGGGGCGTCGAGGCGCGCGTGCCCTGGAGCCATTGGCTGCCACCGGCGCTGCGCTGGATGGTGTTTCTGACGTTCTTCTACCTGTCCGTCATATTCGTGTGCGCCGTACTGCGGCGACAATGGGTGGACGTGGAGCGCCTCCAGTTCCCCCTGGCGCGAGTTCCACTGGAGTTCACGGAAGGCAGTGCTGGGCCGGGCCTCCTCCCGAGCATCTTCGCCAACCGGGCATTTCTGTTCGGCTTCTTCGGCGCCGCCGGCTTCCGGTTGCTCCGCGCGCTGCCGTCCCTCCTGGGCGGGGACGCGGCATGGCAGATCGCGGTGCCGTTGCGCACGGTGTTCCAGGGAACGGCACTCGAAAACGCCTGGTTCGCCGATTTCACGTTGTGGTGGATGCCGATAGGATTCGCCTACCTGGTGCCGGCGGACGTCTCGCTGAGCATCTGGTTTTTCTACCTGTTCGGCCGCTTCGAGCTGTTGGCGTGCCATTGGACGGGCTCCACGCTCGGCCGGGGAACCTGGAGTCCCCTGATGAGGTGGCAGCAGTGCGGCGCCTACCTGGTGTTCGCAGCCGGGACCCTCTACATGGCGCGGCGTCACCTCGCCCAGGTGTTCCGGAAGGGGATCGGCAGAGGGCCGGACGTGGACGACTCCGCTGAGCCAATTCCTTACAAGCTGTCCGTCTGGGGATTCACTTTCTGCACCATCCTGGCCGTTGCGTGGTTTGTCTGGTACGGAATGTCGGTGTGGATTGCCGCGTTGCTCTTTGTCCTGTTCCTGGTGATTCAGGTGGTCCATGCGCGGATGGTGGCGCAGAGCGGCCTTTACACCACCTGGTTCATCTGGGAGCCGCCCGATTTCCTACACAGCCTGGCGGCGGGGCATGCGTTCAGCGGCGCGGGGGCGGTGGTGGCGAGCATGACCCGGCGGATCATCCTGCACCGCGCCCTTCTCGGGCCTGCTTCCATGGACGCGTTCCGCATCAGTGAGGTCTTCGCCAGACGCAAGCGCCTGCTGCTGGCGATCATGGTCGCGACGCTGTTCGTCGCCATCGGCGTGTCCTTTTGGTCCACGCTGCACTGGAACTACAGGGACGGGGCCGTGAACTGGGTGAGCCCGTGGCGCTCAACGGGCAACGCACAACAAGCGTTTGAGAGCGCTCACATGTTGCTGAAACGTCCCGAGCAGGGAGCGGTGGAATGGGTGCCGTTCGGCCTTGGCGTGGTGCTCACGGGGGCGGTCATGTTCATGCGGGCGCGGTTCTACTGGTGGCCGATTCACTCGATCGGAATCCTGGCGATGTCCAACTGGTCCGCCGACCGCATCTGGCTGCCGTTTCTGCTGGGCTGGCTGGTCAAGCAGGCGCTGCTGAAGTTCGGAAGCGGGCGCGCGCTCCGGCAAGGCCGGTTCTTCTTCATAGGGCTGGTGCTGGCGGAGGGTTTCATGAGCTGCGTCTCCACCATCGTGCGGACTGCCACCGGTGGCACGTTCGGGGGGCTGTAACCGCAACGCCCACGCCGCTGTGCTGGGGCTATTCGGCGCCGAGGAGCGCCATCTCACGGCCCTCGCTCGAGATCACGCGGATGCGGTACTGGCCGGCGCCGATGCTCGGGTCTGCGAGTATCACTGCCCTTTTGTGCGAGCTCTGCTCCAGTTCGTCCAGCCGCTGTCGCATCGTGTTGTTCAGGTAGTTGGATACTTCCGGGCTGACCGAAACCTCGATCCGGCCCAGCTCGGGGCGTTCCAGTTCCGCCCGCACCTCACGCAGTATCTGCAGGGCCAGGGTCTCGCGGCTCTTTATGTGCCCGGTGCCCTTGCAGTAGGGGCACTCCTCGTAAGTGGATTGGCGCAGGCTCTGGCGCTGACGCTGGCGCGTCATCTCCACGATGCAGAAGGGCGACATCTTCAGCATTCGCAGGCGCGAACGGTCGGCCTTCAGCGCCTCCCACAGCGTCTCCTCGACGCGCTTGCGGCGGTCGGCCCTCTCCATGTCGATGAAGTCTATGATGAGTACGCCGCCCATGTCGCGCAGACGAATCTGCCGGGCGATCTCCTTGGCGGCCTCCAGATTGATGCGGTAGGCCGTCTCCTCGGCGTCGCCGCGTCCCTTGTATGTGCCGCTGTTCACGTCAATGGCCACCAGGGCTTCGGTGTGCTCCAGGACGATGCTGCCGCCGCTTGCGAGCTTGACGGTGCGGCTGTGCATGCGCTCGATCTCCTCCTCCACGCCGTAATGGTGGAACAGCGGCTCGCCGGAGTCGTGCAGCTTCACCTTGCGCACGTGGCGAGGCAGCACCACGCGCAGGAACTCCCTGACCTTGTCGTACACTTCCTCGCTGTCGACGATGACGCGCCGGATGTCCTCGGAGAACACGTCGCGGATGACGCGGGTGACGGGGTCGCTCTCCTGGTAGACCATGGCCGGCGCGTTGCTTCGCTCGGCTCTCTGGCTTATGGCCTTCCAGAGCCTGAGCAGGTAGTCCAGGTCCCGGGACAGGTCCTGCTCGCTGCGACCTTCCCCGGCGGTGCGGGCTATTACTCCCACCTTGTCGGGTATCTCCAACCGGCCCAGCATCTGGCGCAGCCGGCTGCGTTCCTCGTCGCTGGATATCCTGCGGGACACGCCGCGGCGCGACAGCCCGGGCATCAGCACCAGGTAGCGGCCGGGAAGGCTCAGGTAGGTGGTCAGGCTCGGACCCTTATCGCCGATGCCTTCTTTGGTCACCTGCACAAGCAGCTCGTCGCCCTCGCGCAGCAACCTGCGGATGTTGCCGCCGCGGCCGGACTTGCCGACGGCCGAGGGCAGTATGTCCGAGACGTGCAGGAATCCGTGCTTCTTGTAGCCGAACTCGATGAATGCGGCTTCGATGTTGGGCACGATGTTGACGACAATGCCCTTGTGGATGTTGCCGACGATGTGCTCGTGGGTTGTGCGTTCGAGGAACAGTTGTTCCAGTTTCTTGTCCACAAGTACGGCGATCCGTACTTCCTCTTGTTCTCTTACGTTGATGAGCATCGACTTTTCCATAGGTCCCACACCATTGCAGCTAATCGGGAGAGGGTAGCATCACATTTGTGCGTTCTATTGCGCCGGCCAGATAGTCGCGTCCTTCCTCGCATCCCAGGGCTTCCATGACTTCCTGGGGCCGGGCGGTGCCTTGCTGCGTGTAGAGCAGCAGCACGTGAAGCGCGCCCTGTGCGAGCCGGATGTGCTTGACGAACTGGCGAACGTTCACTTCGACGGTCTTCTTCCTACGATGGCGCAGAACGGGCACAGAAGTGCGGGCAAGGAAGCTGCGGAGTGTGTCCTGGGTGAGGGACGCCTCGGGCAACAGCGGCACCCGATAGGAGAGTGCCACGGGAGATCGAGAAGCGTTGTGGGCAATCGCCTCGGCGCCGCGGACCACAATGCCCTCGGGCAGGGCGCCCTGCAGGCGCGATTGCACGCTCCTGGGGCCGACCCATTTGCGCAGGGCCAGATCCATGACCTCGTTCTTACCAACGAGGCCGACACTTAAGGCCATGGGGAAGCTCATTCGCGGGCGCGGGTTGTAGCCCTTGCTGAGAGCGACGGGAATTCCCGCGCGCCGTATCGCCCGCTCGAAAACTCGCATCAGGTCATGATGCGATATGAAGCGAATGTCTCCCTCTTTGCGGAACCTTACTCTGATGTCTTCCTTGGCTTGTGCCAAAAAACGACTCCATCGTATCTATACTCTGTCGCGGCCCAAACAGCCCGCGCCGGACGATTTCCGGCCCTGGCCGCGTTGTCTGCGAGCGCCCAGTCAGGGGAATTCGGCATCGGCCCGATGCCTCGCCTCCCAAGCCCATCCCCGAGGGCCACTTCGCCGCCGGGCACGGCTGCATCGCACCTCATCGGTCGTCCCGACCGGCGGGCACGGCTACCAGTACCCGATCCTCCAATGACTTTCTAACACTTACTCTATACAATCGCCACCCGATTCGTCAAGCTCATTGACTTCGGGCCGGGCCCGGCATGGGGTGCGGCCGGGTGCAGGCCGTCCCGCGTTCGCCGGCGGAGCTCGCCCTCGAGTATACGATCGGCACTTGCGCCGTGAATGCCGATTCGTTATATGAATATGTATTCACTTCATGAATGAGCGTTCACCCCCAGTGACTTCAATGACCAGGCGAGAGCGGGAGAAGGCGCAGCACAAGAGGCTTGTGCTGGAGTCGGCGGAGTCCGTCTTTGCCGGGAAAGGGTACTACTCGGCGACGGTTCAGGAGATCGCCGACCAGGCTGAGTTCTCGGTCGGTTACCTCTACACGCTGTTCGAGGGCAAGGAAGACGTCTTCGGGCAGTTGCTGAGCGTGCGGGCGGACGAGTACATTATTGGGCTGGAGGAGCGTCTTGCCGGTGTGACCGATCCGCTTGAGCGGGTCCGGGGCATCATCCTGGCGAAGTTGGACTTCGTCCGGCGCCATCCGCGTTTCGTGCAGATTTTCACGGGAATCCCTGCGGCGGAAGAGCGCAGGCCGATGATGCTGCCCGAGGCCGCGGTCCGTTCCCGAACGGAGATACTCGAACGGGTCGCCGCCGTGCTTGCGGAAGGCATCCAGCAAGGCGTTTTCATCAACGCGGAGCCGCTTGCTCTGGTCATGTGCGTGGAAGGGATCACCAACGCGGTGATCTGGCAGCATCTCCACCGGGGGCAGGGCAGTCTGGGAGAGGACGTGGCCGAGGAGTGCGAGCGCATTGTCTTCAACGGGATATTGGCGAGGGAGCAGTCATGACTTCGAGATGGCCCGCGGCCGTTGCGGCGTTTGCTCTGGCGTCTGCACTGATCTGTGCGGCGGGCTGCGTGGCTCCGCGCAATGAGATGTTTGCCGAGGTCCGCGCAGAGCGAAGCCGTGCCTATGGTCGCTGGCAGAGCGCCGATCCGGACGAGGGTCTGGTCAGGATTCAGGGGCAACTCAGCCTGGAGCACGCGGTCAAGTACGCGCTCCTTTACAGCCCGGTGCTGCAGCGTGCGCTGCAGGAGCGGGAAAAGGCCCGCGGTCGCATCTGGGAGGCGTACGCTGAAGGGCTGCCCAGGGTGGACGTGAGCGCCGACTACGTCCGCCTGGACCAGGTGCCGATCGTGGATCTGGGCGCCGTGCAGTTCCCGGTGGGCTCGAAGGACAACTGGTCGTACATGATCGAAGTCACGCAGCCGCTGTTCAAAGGCGGATCCGTGCCCCTGGCGATCAAGGGCGCGAAGCTCTTCCGGTATTTCAGCGACGAAGTGATAAGGCAGGCCGTGCAGGACGTGATAGTGGACGTTGCACGCGCCTACGACGATGTGCTGCTCGCCCAGCACCTCTACGTGGTGCAGCAGGAATCACTGGATTTCGCCGAGCGCAATCTGGAAGACGTTCAGGCGCGCAGCCGGGCGGGCGTGGCCATTCGCTTCGACGTCCTCAGGGCCCAGGTGGAGGTTTCCAACGTCAAGGCGGACCTGATTCGCCAGCGGAACGAACTGAGCCTGGCCCGCACCAGGCTCTTCAGGCTGATGGGCGTCTCGCAGAGGAGCGAGGCTACGCTGACCAACGAGCTGACATACGTGCCGGTGGACGTGGAGTACGCGCAGGCCGTCAGGACCGCTTTTTTGAACCGCGCCGAGCTCTACCAGGGCGAGTTCGACGTCCAACTCCAGAAGACGCTTCTCCGGATCGCCTACAGCGGCTACTGGCCGACCCTGGAGGCATGGGGCTGGCACATGTGGGCCAAGCCCGACCCCCACGAGAGCACCATGATCTCCTGGGGCGATCAGTGGCAGGCCGGACTCCGGCTGCGCTGGACCGTCTTTGACGGACTGCGGCGCGAGGGCCGCATCATCCAGCAGAGGGCCGTCTCCATGCAGAGCCAGATCGCTCTGGCGAACTCGGAGCAGCT
>CAZZNQ010000077.1:0-19537 GCA_964655775.1 uncultured candidatus Brocadiaceae bacterium
TCAAGTGTGACTGGAGTTCAGCGTGTGCTCTTCCGATCTGTTCTGGTGCTTCTCCACCAGGAAGCGGAACGCCTCCGCGTCACGGTCGGTGGCGTACAGCGCCAGCGCATTGGCTTCATCGGACGGCACTGCCCGGGTCCTCCCCTCGCAACGGTTCTTCCGTGTGACTATCCGCACAACGGCGCGCCAGTATAACACGATTTCGCTGGGCGGCGTCCCTTGCCATGGACTCTCAGTCCGCAAACGCCTCCTGAACATCACCTTGCACGGCCTGACCTGCACCGGTAGCATTGGGGAAGAGGCCGCTACATATCTGAGGGGGGACGGGCAGTGAGCACCGAAGAGCAAGGCCGTATCGCGGACAAAGTGCAGGATATAATATTTTCGGGCTTCCGCACGCCGCAGAAACCCAAGCCCAGGGATTCCAAGACACTGTGGGCAGCCGTTGAGGCATGCGGCACGGAGCTCTGGCTGGACACCGGCGACATCGACGAGGCGTCGTCGCTATGGTGCCGGGAGTTCAAAGCCGTCACCACGAACAACACGCTGCTGAACCGCGAAGTGCAGAAGGGCACCTACGACGACCTGGTCCAGCGCGTGGCCTCCGCGCTGAGCGGCCTGGTGGGCGAGGAGGACCTGCTGCTGGAGATCGCATTCGTACTCAATGCCTGGCACGCGCTCCGACTCAGCCACGAGCTCGGAGCCATGGTCAGCGTGGAACTGCATACCGACCTGGCGAACGACGCCGAGCGATCGGTCGCCTACGGGCGCCGCTACCACCGCATCGCGCCCGACCGGTTCTACGTCAAGGTCCCCCTTACACCCGCGGGGCTGCTGGCGGCCCGACAGCTCGGGCAGGACGGCGTGCCGGTGAACTTCACGCTCGGCTTCAGCGCCCGGGAGAACCACCTCATCGCGGCGGTGGCGCGGCCCTCCTTCGTCAACGTCTTCCTGGGCCGGTTGAACTCTTTTGTCTCCGACAACGAACTGGGTTCCGGCCACATGGTCGGCGAGAAGGCCACCCTTGCCAGCCAGCGGATGCTGTCCGAGCTGCGCGAGGACCTGGGCATCGAGAGCCATCAGATTGCCGCCAGCATGCGAGAGGGCGCCCAGGTGCTGGCGCTGGCCGGGGTGGACGTGATGACCATGCCCACCGGCGTCGCTCATGGCTTCGAGGATCTGGACCCGGCGACGGACGAGATAGAATCGCGGGCGGAATGCGATCCCGAGATCGAACTGAACGCCGACGTGGATCGCCAGGCGCTGGGCATCGACTGCCTGTGGGATGTCGCAGACGAACAGCGCGATGCCGTGCGGGAGCTGCTGGCCGACTACGTGGCGACCATATCGCCGGACGGCATATGCGAATTCCTCGCCGAACGCGGCATGGGCGACCTGCTTCCGCGGTGGACGGACGAGGACGAGTCGGCCGTCGCCGAAGACGGCAAGATCCCGAACTACGCACGCTGGAAGGACCGCCTGGCCGATGGCGAGGTCGGCCTGGACGCCCTCATGAACATCTCCGGGCTCCATTACTTCGCCGGCGACCAGAAGGCGATGGACGACCGCATCCGCTCCATGCTCTGAGGCGGGGGCTACTTGCCCTTCACGTGCTCGTCGATGTAGGCGACTATCTGTTCGAAGTAGTGCTTGCGGTGTCGCGGCTCGCTCACGCCGTGCGGCTCGCGCGGGTAGAGTACGAGCGATGTCTCGACGCCACGGACCTTGAGGGCGCGGTAGAACTGGTGCGACTGGCTCGGAGGGACGCGCACGTCCACCTCCCCGGTTATCACCAGCGTCGGCGTCTTGACCCTCTCCACGTAGTGCAGTGGCGACTGCTCCCTCCAGAATTCGTCGGTGAAAGTTGCCGGCGTGTTGCCGCTGCTGTACATCTGGAAGTCGGGGATGTCCGTGGTGCCCCACATGCTCAGGTTGTCGGTCACGGCAGCCACCGCAACGGCGCAGCGGAAACGGTCGGTGTGGCCGACCGTCCACGCAGTCATGTATCCGCCGTAGCTCCCGCCGAAAACGGCCATCCGCTTCGGATTAACCAGTTTGCGGTCGATCAGCGCGTCGACTCCCGCCATGATGTCGGCGAACGGTCCCTCGCCCCAGTCCCGCACGATTTTGCGCGTGAACATCCGCCCGTAGCCTGTGCTGCCCCGGAAGTTGGGCATGAAGCAGGCATAGCCGGCCGCGCAGAAGATGTTGGGCACAACCGCCTGTCCAAAGCTGGTGACGGACGCCCCGTACGGGCCTCCGTGCGGCATCAGGATCATGGGATAGGGTTTGCGAGCGCCGCTCTTCGAGGGCAGGTAGAGAACGCCCTCCACCTGCTCGCCGTCGTTCTCCCACTGCACCACCTCCGCCTTCGCCAGCTTGCGCGAGCGGATGGGTCGGTTGATCTCCGTGAGAGCCTTGCCGGGACCCGAACCGTCGAGCGACAACGCCCATACCTCGTCCGGCTCCCCCGTTTCCGAATACAGATAGAACAACTTGCCCGCGTCCTTCGCCAGCGCAGCATTCGAGGCGACGCACGGTCCCGTGTCGAGGATCTGCGGCTTGCGCCCCACCTCGCAGACGCATAGCACGAATGAAGTGGCGTCCTGCGCCTCGAACAGCACGCGTCCGTCGGGCAGCCACTGCGGCGCCATGCTGCGCATGTCCGTGGTGGGATGAACCATCTGCTTCTCGCCGGATTCCAGGTTGATCACCTTCGCGGTGTCGTGGAACAGGTCCTCTTCGTCGTACGATTCCGAGAGCAGCAGGCTGTTTCCGTCCGGGGAGACGTGGATCGCCGATTCCATCAGGTGTCCGCGCACGGGGCAGACCGTGCGCCGTTCCTTGGCCTTGACGTCCACGACCTTCAGGTCCGACTCGAACCACTGCGAGTTGATCGAACCCAGCGGGCAGGCCGTGTAGGCGAGCGCCTTCGAGTCGGGCATCCAGGCCGCTTCGCTGACGTGCTCGTCGTCCTCGGTCAGTCGGCGCGGCTTGCCCGTGCCGTCCGCGTTGAACACCCACAGGGCGCGCCGGCGTTCGTCGGCATCGACCGTCCACCAGTCCCGTTTCTCCTCGTCGTCCTTCTTTTCTTTCTCGGTGCGGTCGGGCTTGGCCACCACGGCAAGGCGACGTCCGTCCGGGCTCCAACGGAACTTCACCACGCCGTTCTCGAACTCCGTGATTCGGCGGCCCTCGGAGAACAGTCCATCCATGACGTAGAGCTGCGGCTTCTCCGAGCCGCGGTCCGAAAGGAAAGCGAGGCGCCGCCCGTCCGGCGAGAATGCCGGCTGGGAAGCCTTGCCGTCGAAAGTCACCTGCTGCGCCTCCTCCTCTTCGGACCACGTCCAGATGCAGCTCGTGGCCTTGTTCTCCTCCAGGTCCGGCTGCGACACCGCGAACGCGACTGCGGTGCCGTCCGGCGCCGCCGTCAGCCCGGACAGCGCCCGATACTTGAAGATGTCCTTCAACTTGAACGCGCGCTTCTTTGCCATGCCAGACCTCTTTCCCGTGATTGAGGAAGAACGACCCGTCGGGCCGGCCCGACTGCGGATGCCGTACCTCCGTCCCCCGCCTCGCTACGGCCCTTGCCTGGGAGGCAGGTTGTCGCGGTACACGGCCCACATCTCGTTGACAAACGGATCCCAGCTCCGACGTTGATGAAAGGCCGGAGCGCTGAACTCACGACCGGTAGCTTCTTTGATGATCTTCCGATGCTCCGTATCGTCCTCGGTCATCCATCGGTCCACGTAAGCGAAGAAAGCGTCGTGGTCCCACATTGCCTCGGCGTGCAGGATGCGTGCGGCCAGCGCCTGGGCAACCCACGCGCTGCTGGTGCAGCACCGCCGGTATGCCTCGCCCGTCATGCCGGGCCATTCGGATGGCGGCAGATGCTCGTAAAGGCCGCGATCTCCCTTCCCCTCGGCTCCGCTGTGGCCGGCGAACACCACATCGGCGCCGGTCCAGCAACTCCCGAACGCCGTCTGCATGTCCTCGCTGAATCGCACGTCGGGGTAGTCCGTGTTCGGTGACCGCATCTTCGCATCGCCGAGCATGAGACCGGAAAAGACGATGATCCACTTGCGGCCGCTCCCGTGTCCGCCGCAGGCTATCCACCCCTTGTGGCCGGCGCGTACGGCACCCCACAGGTCGATGCCCACCTGCACAAAGGGTATCAGCAGCTTCTCTTTCTGCTCGGCCGTGTAGTCACAGCACAGCAGCAGCGTGGCGATTCCCGCCGCCCTCGCGATCTCGCGGCCATAGTCGGGCCGGTTCTCCACAGGCTGGCAGAACTCGAAGGTCACCGTGTCGATCCACGGTCCGCGGAATACGCGCGGCCATATGTCTATCGCCGTCACGTCCCACCTCTCCAGGCCGGTGCGGTACAGCACGTCCTCTCTCGGCATCCCGACCGTGCAAGTGGCCCTCGGCAGACTCGGCAGCAGGTCCCTGCGCAGATTGCGCGCCAGGTAGACCTTGTTCGACGTATCGCAGTACGACGGGCGGAAGGCGTCCGCCGGAACCGGCCTGTCCATGCACGTGAGCACGGCGGCCTTGCGGACGGGGCTGAGCGTCTTCTGCCCGCTGGGGTTCAGCATGCGAGGGATGGTTCGCACCTCGTCAGCGCTGATGGTGGAGACCAAAGAGTCTCCCGGTTTCATCCGGATCGGCGGGGCCAGGAACAGGTCGGCCGCGAAGCGATTGCCGGGCGCCCGGCTGTCAAAGCCGGTCTTCTCCCTGGCCACCTGCAGGTTCAGCATGGAACCGTTGCGGGCCGTCACGTCCACCTTGACACGTCGCGGCTGCATGTGGTCATTCGCTCCAAGCCGTTCCCGGCTCTCCGTTCCCCCGCTACGGTCCAACACCGGCCGAGGATCGATGTCCACCACCGTGACCGGACCCGCCACGTAGTAGTCGCCGTTGACGAACCGTCCCACCGGGACCGACCGATCAAAACGCCACGTGATGCCGTATTGGGAGACCGACTCGACCAATGGCAGGTCAGGCACAGCACCGTCGTTGGGCCGCGAGCGCCCGCCAGCCACGGGCATACACGTCAGCAACAGCGCAAGGCAGATCACCGTCCTGGTCGTCATCGCTCACTCCACGCTCGTCGGGCCGCCGCGCATGCGATCCTGCACAGTCCGGTTCTTTTCGAGCTTCTCATGGAACAGGTCCAGGCCCAGCTCGCGCACCATCTGCAGCACCGGAGTGCCGGGATCGTTTGACCAGAAGATGCCCGCGTCCTCCGCTTCGGAGTACCGGTAGCCCGCCCTGTCTCCGTAAGCGTCATCGAATGCCAGACCGTTCCGCAGCTCGGGTTGCCAGGGCAGTATCACGTAGTCCAGGTCAATCTCCTGAACAAGGACGGCTCGCGGCTCGCGGACCTCACGCACCATGTGCCCGGTCGGGTCGATCAACGACGCGTTGTTGCGCCACGTGCTGCTCACAATGTAACAGTCATTCTGCACGGCACGCACGGCGGCCTTTATCTGACCGGGAGACATGGTCGGCCAGGCCACCAGTTCGGCTCTCCCCTTCCTCATGCCTTCCCAGGAATCGTCGTAGGACAAATCGATGCAGATGAGGATGCCAACGCGCCCGAAGTCGCACTCGAACACGGGAAAGCTCCCGCCGGGAGTCACGCCGCCCTCCAGCACGTTCTCGCCGGTGAGTACGGGATGGACTTTGCGGTAGACGCCCGCCACCTGGCCCTGCCTGTCGAGCAGCAGCCCCAGATGCCAGTAGCGGTCTCCCACCTCGTCGTCGGGCACGAAGGTCGAGAGCACGACGTAACAGTTGTGTTCCCGCGCTTTCGCACCCATCCGGTCCAAGATGGGCCCCTCGAGAGGAAAGGCCAGCTTGGATGCTTCCACCGGCAGCCCGCCGCTCGTGGAATACTCCGGGAATACAGCGAGGTCCAGACCGCCCCCTGGGTATTGCCGCTGGGCCGTCGCAGCCATCTCGTCCAGCAGAACGCCGAGTTCCTCCAGCCGCTTGCACAGCCCGGGGTACTCGCCCCACATCGGGTACATGACGGTGCCCACCACTGTCTTTCTCACTTCGCCACTCCCTCTTGCACGTCAACACGTTGTAAGGAATGCCGACATTCTGCATCAGTCGTTCCTGCGACGCAAGTGGCCCTCCCACAGCCACAAAGAAACCCTATGTTCGCCTCACCCTGACACTTTGACGGGGCTGGTCGAGAGCCGGGCAAGGCTGCGCCGCGCCAGGTAGATGCCAGCGAGCACGCACACCGCCCCCAGCATCTGCACCGGCCCAAGGGCCTCACCCAGCAGCAGCCAGGCGAATACGGCGGACGCCAGCGGCTGTGTCAGCAGCGTGACCGCGGCGAAGCTGGCCGGCAGCCGCGCCACCGCGTAGGCAATGAGCCCCTGCCCGCAGAACTGGCTGAAGATTCCCAGGGCGCACACCGCAAGCCAGCCCTGCGTGCTCGCGGGGAAGAACCGCTCCCCGGACAACACGGAGACCGGCGCCAGCAGCACACAGGCGGCCGGCATGCTCCAAACCATGATCCGAGAGGCGGAAAAACGGTACCTGCCCCTCTTCAACGTGAGCTGGTAGGACGCGTAGAAGAAGGCAGAGGCAAGACCCAGGATGTCTCCGCGCACGGCGACCGTGCCGATCTCGAAGCTTACGCCCACCAGCGCTCCCGCGCCCGCAAGCGCAAGCACCAGCCCGACCACGAAGGTCGGTCCGAATCGCTCGCGCAGCCATATCCAGGCGCCGACGCACACGACTATCGGTGCCATGTTCGCAAGCAGCGTAGCATTCGCCACAGTGGTGAAACTCAGGGCCCAGTGCCAGAGGATCAGGTCGCCAGCGAAACAGACGCCCGGAAGGGTCAAAGTGACCATGTCTCGGACAGCCAGCGGCCGGGAGCCCACGACCGGCTGACTGCGCTTGCGCAGTTGAAACAGCAGGAGGAAGAGGGGATAGGACAGACCAAGTCGCCAGAACGCCGTGGCGCTCGGGCCGGCGTCGCTCCAGCGGAACAGGACCGGCGCCATACCGATGGCCACCGCGCCCGAAACCAGCGCTACCAGGGCGATCCTCCACGATCGCGCGTCGTCAAGCTGGTGGGTGTCGGGCGTCTCGATGTCGGGCACTCCCCTGTTCGGGGACGGCGGGTTCAACGCACCTCAAGCACTATTCTGCTCGGCAGTCCCGAGAGCCCAAACCGGTTCGCCGCCACCACTTCCAGGCTGTTGGTCCCAGCGTGCAGCACCCACGCATCCGGGAGCCCGTCCACGTAGACGCCGTCGTCGATCCGGTACCGGTAGCCGGCGAAGTCCGGCATCGCGGTTTGTGCGGCCACCTCGATGCTCAGTTCCTGTCCCGGCGTCAGGGACAGATCGGCCTGGCACATCGGCCAGTAAGGTTCGTGCGCCGGATCGTCGGGGCACTTGCGCGTGTGGTAGGAGACGCCTTCGCACAGCGCGTCTTTCGTGATGAACATGGCCCCGTAATCCGGCCCGCCGTCCGCCGTGCGAGGCGTGTAGGCTATATAGAGGAACTTGCCGATGGAGTTCCCGTTGATGCCCAGATCGCCGAAGCCCGCATGGTGGGCCCTCTTGATCGGCAGGTCGCTTACCGGATGACGTTCGCGTTCCGGACCGATGACAATCGTCAGGTCCTCGCCGTCGTTGTAGAACCACTCCTGGCGTATCTCGTAGGCATTCAGAGGAACACCGTCCCGCTCAAAATAGACGTTCAGCGTCGGGTCGAGAACGATCCACTTGCGGTACTGGTTGGACCAGACCTCCAGTATCGAGTGCTCGCTCCCGTTGCCGTCGCTCTTCGCTCCCTTAAGGCCCACGGTACGCACTACGTAGCCCATGGACGCCAGCGCGGCCCTGTTGACGCGCGAGTAGTAGGCACAGTTGAACGCCTTGCCATCGTCAATCGCCTGCAGGATCTCCAGGGCGGAGTTGACGCGCGCCCCCGGTGGTCCGAACCGCTTGAAGCGTTTGTAGGTCCAATCCATCAGCAGAACCTGCATGTCGAACTCGCTCCGCCCCGCTGAAACGACGTCGTCCAGTTTCTCCTGTCTACGCAGCGTGCGGAGTTCCTCGTCCTCGTAGCAGTCGAAACTGAAGCGCTCACTGTATTCGTTTACCACAACAGGCGTGATGTCCTTCTCGACCACGGTCACTTCGTGCCCGCCGAGAGCGAGGACATCCCCCACTGCGCGAGACTCCACGGCATCAGGATCGGCACCGGCCGCCGCTGAAAAGACAACAGATAGCGCCGTCAGAGCGGTGATGGAAGCACAAACCAACTGCATATGCTATTCTCCTATCCTCAAAGCCGAAACACCTTCGTTCAGACGATTCTACCGCATCTGCGAGCGACTGAAGAAGCGCATCAGGCGTTCAGGCGCCAGATGGCGAAGTTGAGGGCCATTGCATACGCAACCCAAACCGCATACGGGACCAGCATGAGGCCCGCTGCCGGCGCCGCTCGCCAGAACAGCACCATCGTCACCAGGATGGCCGCCAGGAGGCAGAGGCCCTCTGCGAGAGCCCAGCCCAGTTCGTGCAGTCCGAAGAAGAGCGGCGTCCAGGCCGCGTTCAGCAGGAGCTGGACCGCGAATGCCAGCAGCGGAAGGTATGCTTCCGGCCAGCCCAGCCTGCGGTAAACGAGGTATGCCGCCAATGCCATCAGGACGTACAAGGCGGTCCAGACCGGGCCGAAGAGCCAAGTGGGAGGCGTCCAGCCGGGCTTTTGCAGGCTTGCGTACCAGTCCGGCACCGCGTCCCGCGTTAACATGGTACCCGCGGCGATCCCGGCGAAACAGAACAGAATGGCAAGCACCAACACCGTACCGCGCATGATCAGGCTCCCGTTCGGCCGCGTCGAGGTCTCTGTTTGAAGCAGCCGGTCGACTACCCGAAACTCACCATTGTCTTGAGCGCCACGTTCTTGTTACCTGCCGCGAACGTGATCGCCTCCTCGACCTCCGGGAAGGCAAACTCGTGCGTGACCAGCGGGGCCGTGTCTATCTGGCCCGTCGCCAACAGGTTGATCGCCGGCTGGAAGCAGTTGGCGTATCGGAATACGCCCGTTATCAGCACCTCCTTGGCCTGCACCTTCTGGAATGGGATCTCGGCCTTCTCAGCCGCCATCCCCACCCACGCTATACGGCCGCCGGGGCGGACGATATCGATGCCCTGGCCCAGCGTCTGCTCTATGGCCACGCAGTCCAGAAGCACGTCACAGGAGTCGGCCAGCGTTTCCGTCACATTCTCCTCGGCCGCGTTCACCACCTGTGCCGCGCCCATCTCCAGGGCCGCCTCCAGCCGCATGGGAACCAGATCCACCGCCGTGACCTCTCCCGCCCCGGCCGCACGTGCCGCGCAGACGGCCATCAGGCCGATGGGACCCGCGCCGAGGACGACCACGCTATCGCCGGGCTCCAGCCGCGCGAGCTTGACCGCCTGCATGCCAACAGCCAGCGGCTCGACGGTGGCCCCCACGATGGTCGGCAGGTTTGCCGGGAGCTTGTAGGCAAAGTCGTCCGGCACCACGGCATACTCCTGGAAAAAGCCGTCGTGAGGCGGCGCGGACAGAAAGACCACGTCGCGGCAGAGGTTGTAGCGCCCACTCAAGCAATACGCGCAGTGCCGGCATGGGATCCCGGGCTCCACGGCCACTCGGTCGCCGACGGCCAGCCGCCTTACACCCTCGCCGACGCCGGCGACCTCACCCGAGCACTCGTGGCCCAGAACGAGGGGCTCGCGGACGACGAAATCGCCTATCCTGCCCTTCTCGTAGAAATGCACGTCGGAACCGCAGACGCCGCAGTACTTGACCCGTATCAGGACATCGTGCGGCCCGGGCTCCGGTACCGGCACCTCCCTTGTCTCAGACCGGCCGGTCTCCACCAGGTATACGGCCCGCATCATTCCCGTGTTGTGCATGCTCTCCCTCCTGCGAGGAATCGTTCTTCGGAGTGTACGCCTCGTCGGCGATAAGCGCAAGGGGCTGCGCGTTCTTCGACCGCCGTTTCGCGCTTGATTTTCGGGGTCGGATCGCCTATTATGTGTAGCTGCAATCCTGAAGTTTTTCTATCATCCGAGCAACGTCCGGTGGCGGTGTGCCGTTATGCACCGGGATGGGGGCGTGCAGTGACCGCACCGGAAGCTGCTGACCGCCGGTTCCGAAGTAAGAACCGTCTGCGTGAACCGTGCAGCATGAATGAGTGAGACATGAGTACCTTGACCACAGAGCAAGACAGAGCATCGGACCTGAAGAAGGTCCGCAATATTGGCATCATGGCGCACATAGACGCCGGCAAGACAACCGTTGCGGAGCGGATGCTCTACTACACGGGGCGCACGCACCGCCTGGGCGATGTCGATGACGGCAACACCACGATGGACTGGATGGACCAGGAGCGCGAGCGGGGCATCACCATCGTCAGCGCCGCCACCACCACGTACTGGAAGGACCACCGTATCAACCTGATCGACACGCCCGGCCACGTGGACTTCACCGTGGAAGTCGAGCGGTCGCTGCGGGTGCTGGACGGCGTCATCGCTCTCTTCTGCGGCGTGGGCGGCGTTGAGCCGCAGTCCGAGGTCGTCTGGCGCCAGGCCGAGAAGTATGGTGTGCCCGGCATCGCGTTCGTGAACAAGCTGGACCGGGCCGGTGCGGACTTCTACCGGGTTATCGACGAGATCTCTGAGCGCCTTCAGGCGCGACCCGTTCCCGTGGTGCTGCCCATCTACGACGGCAACGCCTTCGTGGGCATCGTCGACGTGATCGAGGAGAAGGCCGTCTACTACAGCGACGAGGACCTGGGGGCGACTTACCGCGAGGAGCCGATTCCGGACAAGATGCGCGGGGAGTTCGACAAGGCCCGCGAGAGGGTGGTGCAGGAAGCCAGCGAGTGGAACGAGGACCTCTTCGAGAAATACTGCCTGGACGAGCACATATCCGAGGGCGAACTGCGAGCCGCTCTCAGGGAGGCCACGCTGTCCGGCGAGATCGTCCCGGTGCTGTGCGGCTCGGCCCTCAAGAACAAGGGCGTGCAGCGCCTGATGGACGCCGTAGTGCACTACCTGCCCTCCCCCGCCGACCTACCGCCGGTGATCGGCTTCCACGGCGAGGACGACAACGTGCAGCGCACGCACACCAGTGACGAGCCGCTGGCCGCGCTCGCCTTCAAGGTCGTCACGGACCGGCACATGGGCAAGATGGTCTACCTGCGCGTGTACTCGGGCCACCTGGACGTGGGCAGCTACGTCTACAACGCAACCAAGGAGAAGCGTCAGCGCGTCGGCCGCCTGATGCAGATGCACGCCGACCGCCAGGAGAAACGCGACGTGCTCTACTGCGGCGAGATAGGCGTGGCCGTCGGCCTGAGCGACACCACCACGGGCGACACGCTATGCTGCGAGGAGAACCCGATCATTCTGGAAGCTATCGAGTTCCCGGCGCCTGTGCTCTCGGTCAGCGTCAAGTCGCCCTCGACGGCCGACCGGGACAAGCTGCTTGCCGCGCTGGGCCGACTCAGCGACGAGGATCCGACCTTCACCGTCACGCAGAACGTCGAGACCGACGAGACGGTGATAAGCGGCATGGGCGAACTGCATCTGGACGTTCTGATCGAGCGCCTCCGCCGCGAGTTCAAGGTGACGCCGGAGGTGGGTGAGCCCCAGGTGGCATACCGCGAGACCATGGACCGCCCCGCCGAAGTGAACTACAAGCACGTGAAGCAGACCGGTGGGCACGGCCAGTACGCGCACGTCGTGCTGGAGGTAACTCCCCTGCCGCCGGGCCACGGTTTTGAGTTCACAAACAGCATCACCGGCGGATCAATCCCCCGCGAATACATCCCGGCCGTCGAACAGGGCATCGTCGAGATGATGGCCGAAGGCGTGCTGATCGGGTCGCCCATCGTCGACCTGGCCGTGGACCTGGTGGACGGATCGAGCCACGACGTGGACTCGTCGGATCTGGCCTTCCGCACCTGTGCCCGCCATGCGTTCCGCGAGGCATATCTCAAGGGCAAGCCGAAGCTCCTGGAGCCCGTCTGCTCGGTCAACGTCTACGCCCCGGAGGAGTTCAGCGGGAACGTGACGGGCAGCCTGTGCTCGCGGCGGGGACGGATCACTTCGGTCGAGGTGAAGGCCGAGGGCGGCACGCAGCGAATCTGCGCGATGGTGCCGCTGGCCGCCATGTTCGGCTACGCCACCGAACTGCGCAGCCTGACCAGCGGACGCGGCAGCTTCGACATGCGGTTCGAGCGTTACGAGCCGGTGCCGGCGAACCTTGCGGAAGAGATCATCCGCCTCAAGCGCGAAGAGCGCGCGGCCACCGGCTGACACTGCGCCCTACCGCGTTACCTTCAGGGCCAGATCGGTCGCGACGGCAGGCAGCCTGATGGAGAGAGTGCCTTCGCGCGCCTGCGTCTCGGCGTGCGCGACAATGGTTCCCTTCGTAGTGTCCCATAACTCAACGCGCCACCGGCCGTCCGCGAAGCCACCGAGTCGCAGGACCGTGGGGCTCACGAGCGGCACGGCGTTCCCCTCGCGGACGTTGTACCAGGTGTGCGCTCGATTCTGCACCCAGATCAGGGCCCTGTCCTCGGCCGTCAGGCCCAACACGCGGAGCGGCGGCGCTTCGTTCGTTACGTAGTCGCCGACCACGTACCGGGCAATGCGCACCCAGTCCTTGCCGCGGTTGCTCAGCTCGATGGTATGGTGCCCGGCCGGCAGGTCGATGCTGAATGCCTCGTCGTAGCGCGTCTGCCAGATGTTCCACTCCGGCTGCCATTCGCTCTCCTTGCCCAGTCCGCGTTCAGCAGGCAGCCTCACCGTGCGCACCAGGCGGCCGTCCAGCACGAAGTCCAGCACTCCGCCGGCGCTCACCGTACCCACGACTACGCTGAAACGGCTCGCCCTCGGGCAGTCCACCTCGAACACAAACGACGAACGCAGGTTCTGGTGGGCCATGCCGTGCAGCAAATTCGGCAACTCGGTGAGATTCTCCACCGTGCCGTCCTGCTGCACGACGAAGCGTGTGCCTTCCGGGACCGGCTCCGTCCAACTGCTCTTCAGCCCGCTGAACGCGACGTCGCTGTAGAGAACCTGCGCTGGAGGGGTGAGGTATTCGAGCGACTCGACGTCCACCGTGTCCCACTCTCGGTCGGCGAGCGGTTCGCCGCGCACGAAACCGGCGATCCCTGTGAAGACCCTGTACAGGCCCAGCGCGTCGATGTAGTGCTCGTGCCACCAACTCACCGGCACCGAAGCCGAACCGGAGGTCAGCGCTGCCCAGTTGCCGTTGTGCAGATGGACGCCGGCCGGGTCGATCAGTTCTGTGCCGCCGCCGGACTGCACACCGTACTCGCCGAACACGTGCGTCTTGTGGGGGTAGTCACGCAGCTTCTGCCGGCAGATGCCGGCCACGTCTGCGGCCATGTCCGCCCACATGCTGTTGGCATAGTAGTGGCTCTGGATGAAGTCCATCTCCGGCAATTCCCATAGCTCGGGCCAGCCCTCGGTTGTCCACAGACTCGACGTGATCGGGTGGCCGTACGGGTCCATGTCCCTCAGCACTCGCGCCATCACCGCATGCCACTCCGCCACCACATCGCGATCCTCCTGGGCGCCGGGCCAGCCTTCCATCTCGTTGCCGAACTCCCAGCAGAGCACGTTCGGGTAACAGCCCCACCGGGCGACAACGTAACGCAGACGCCTCCGATAGAGCGCCTGGGCCCGCGCGTCCGTGAAGAAGTCCATTGGTTCCGAACACGGGCCGCCCCGAGCAGCATTGTACGGATTACGCGTCCAGGCATCCCGGAAGTCCTGGTGGGTATCGAGGCAGATCATCAGGTAGATGCCGTGTTCGGCGGCGAGCCGGATGGCACGATCCAGACGCCATGCCTCTTCGAGCCGGTAGCTGCCCACGGGCAGTCCCCATTCCAGGCCAAGCGCGCGCGACCACATCCAGAACCGCGTGTAGTTCTCGCCGCCGGCCGCCATCCGCGAGAAGACGGTGTCCAGATCGCCGCTGTACGTAGTGACGTTATGACCGATCAGGAACAGGCTCTCGCCGCTGTCCAGCCGGAAATAAGTCGGACCGCCCCCGGTCCGCGTGCCAAGCCGCGCGAACCCCTTTGTTTCCGAACCGACGCACCGGAACTCAGTCTTTGAAGACGCTTCCTGGCCGCTGCGGTCCCGCACCTGAAACGTGGCCTGGTACCGGCCGAATTCGCGCGGCGTATACCGGACCTTCCAACTCGGCCCGCCGTCCGTCGAGAGGAGTTCGTGCCCGTCGTCGTACTCCGCCTGGAATCCCTGGTAGTAGAAGCCCGGGACATGCTCCGTGGCGCCGGAGGGCGTCCGGAACGTTGCGTCCACTGCAATCTGCTCCGGGTCGAAGGGGTTCTCATAGCTGGCGACCAGATCCAGCGTGAACTCGACAGGCTCAAACCTCCCGGCCACCTCGCGGTCAGCCCGAACGCCTCGCAGACTCAGAGCACTCTCCTGGGATGGAGCCTGCCATCCGGATGAAGCTTGAACGGCAGGCACGATGCTAAGTGACAGTGCCGCACGGCCGTTCTCGGCCATGTCCCTCGGCACGAGGCGAACGCGCAACGACGGATTGGTGCCGTCGTCGAACTGAAGACTGAAGGTTGTCACCCGCTCGGAGCTGATCTCCAGGGCTTCTGTGGCCGACAGGTTCACGGTGCAGCCGCGAGCGCTGAACTCGAACGCCCCGTCCGTCGTTCGCGGAGGGCCGTGCGTGCCCACAATGGACAGCCCCGCGTAGTCGGAATGCGGAAGGTAGAAACAAAGGAATATACCCGAGGTCAGCCTCATGGGGCCGTCTCGACTGAACTCGTAATCCACGTCGACCGACTCGCCCCCGCCCCCCACCGCCTGGGTGAGCTTGATCCGGCCCGCACCGTCGTCCGGCTTCTTTGTGAACACTCCGGACCAGTGCCCGGGCGAATCTTCCCGCAGATCCTGAGCCCGCCGCCACTGCCACTTGTCGTACCAGAGGAACAGGTGACTGACCACGTCCGCCTTGCCCGGCACGCGGACAACCACTCGGCCATCGCCCCGGACCGCTATGCTGCTTCGCTGCCCCGGGTCCGCCCCAGGCAGAGCCGCCATCAGTGTCATGAGGAGGACAAGGCCGTCGACCATACCTCACTCCATACCCAGGGCCTGCCACTCGGCGTCCATGATCTCCCACGCCTTCTCGACGTAGAAACGGTAGTGTTCCAGCGGCGTGCCGTTGGGGATGCGGTGGTCCAGGCCCAGCACGCAGCCGCCCGTCCGGACCATCGGCGGGACCTTATACTCCAATTCCGCGACGATGTCGTCCTTGCTTCCGCGAAGCACGTGCTTGTCTATCCCGCCCATCACCGCCAGTCGGGAGCCGTACTTCCTGCGCACCTTGACGATATCCATGCCCGCCGCCGGTTCCATGGGATACATGAAGTTCAAGCCGGCGGCGAGGAACGCGGGTATCACCGCATCCAGGTTGCCGTCCGAATCCTGCTTGAAGAGCCGGACGCCGTTCTCGGACGCAAGATCCCAGACGCGACGGTAGTACGGGCCGATGAACTCCTCCACCTGCCTCGGCCCTACCAGAGGCCCGCTCTTGCCGGCGAGGTCCTCGTGTACGAACACCTCGTCCACGGTGACGCGGGAGAACACCGTTTCGAGCACCTTGCAGGCCGTGTCGCCCATCGTCTGGAGCATGTCGTGGATGAGTCCCGGCTGCTCGTAATAGGCGAGGCACAGCCGCTCGTCGCCCATCAGCTCGCGGGGCTCGCTGAAGCCGCCGGGGATGCTCACGGACACCACGCGTCCTTGCTCCCGGTGTTCGTTCGCCGTTCTCTCCCAGTTCTGGCAAAACCGGTCCTCCGAGAACTCATAGTGATGCCTGAACCGCTGCCAGTCGTCCATATCCTTGACCGGATACTCCAGCGGCAGCGGAAGCGAGGCGAAGCCCTTCAGCAGCTTGACGAGCCGGCCGCGGGAATCGCGTGCGATGATGTGCTCGTCCGTCTCCTCAACGGTCTCCTGCGGGAATCCGCCCGTCCATCCTAATCTCACCGGAATGTGTCCCATGCGCGCCGTACGGTAACGATAGCAGGACATGTCCAGTTCCTCGGGACTTGCCCCCTGCTCAGCCCATTCTTCTTTGAGCCCCACCAATGGACCGAACAGCTCGGTGAAGAGCGGCGGAATGAGCCGCTGGAAGGTCATGTAGTCGAGGTAGTCGTCCCGCGGGACTTGCTCGATGTTAAGCTTGACGGCGAGCTCAGCGTGTGCCTCTCTCAGTCGGTCCTTGGCCATGCCCGAAATCCCCTCGCATCCGGAAGAAGGCGATCAATAACCCTGTTGCTTGTCGACCACGTTGAGCAGCGGTCGCCCGCTGAAGTACCGCTCGACATTGTCGCGCAGGATCCGCCACTGGTAGTCCCAGACATGCGGCGAAGTGCCGGACATGTGAGGCGTTACGATGGCGTTCTCCATCTCCCAGAGTTCGCTGTCCGGAGGCAGGGGCTCGGGGGTGGTCACGTCCAGCCCCGCCCCGCCGATCTTGCCCGATCTCAGGGCCTCGATCAGGGCTTCCTGATCGATCACAGCTCCCCTGGCCAAGTTCACCACAACGGCCGTGGGTTTCATCAGGTCGAACTCCCGCTCTCCCAGGAGCCCGCGCGTCCTGTCGTTCAACGGACAGGCTATTACCAGATAGTCGCTGTGCCGCAGCAGGTCGTCCAGCCTGTCCTCTCCCCAGATCACCTCAGCGACTCCGTCCGGTTCCTGCGCCCTTGTGCGCAGGGCCAGCACGCGCATACCGAGCGCGTGCGCCTTGCGCCCGGTTTCCTGACCGATTCCGCCGTAGCCGAGGATGCCGACCGTCGCGCCGGCAAGCTCGGGCAGGTTGTCCCAGAGCTTCCGCCGCACGCCGCGCCAGTCCCCGGGTTGCCGAAGCGATACGTTCAGCCCTCGGCTGAAGGCCAGCATCAGCGCGACGGCGTGTTCGGCCATCGGCGCAGAGAAGGCACCGGCAGAGTTTGTGACCGTCACGTCGCTCTCCACCACCGCCGGGAACAGGGCCCGATCCACCCCCGCCCACAGGAAGTGCACCCAGCGGAGCCGCTCCGCCGACCGGAACACGTCCTCCGACCAGGGCCCCGGCACGTATGCATCGGCGTCGGTAATCTCCGTCGGGACGCGGTCCCCGTTCTCGACAACGGAGACCGTATGGTCGCCCGCGAGCGAACTCAGCTCGCTCTTTTCTGCATCCGAAAGTCGGTGGCATATCAGCAGCTTCATTGTGTCTTCCTGCGGCTTCACGGCGCGTTCGGTGGCACCACTTTCCCCCTCCCGGAACCCGTGCGCCCTTGACAGAACCCGGTCGCGGTGTTACTTGTCTTCCAGACGTGTTATGGGCGGGCGTTGCCCGCCCGCCACTAAGGCTCCCTCAGCACGAGGCAACGAAACATGTGCGAATCCACCGTTTTCGTCCTCCGCGATGGTGAGGAATCCAAGCTGATGGACAACGTCGGCTGGATCGAGATCGACGGAGACAGCATTCTAATCAAAGATGCCGAGGGCAACAAGCAGACCCTCTCGGCGCGCGTCGTCTACGCCGATCTGGTCGGCCACCACATCACGCTGGAGCCGGTATAGGGCCCGTACCGAGCGGCGTGGGGCTTCTCGGTCGTCTGGTGCTCCACGGGCTCGTTTTCCGGCTTGCAGTTCGGCCTTCGCGCGCGTACGCTGATGAGAACGCTAGAGGCGCTCTCTCAGAGGATACGTGCATCCCTTTCGTGGAGGTGGCGGAGGATGAGTGGCGGGATAACGGCAGTCCTGGCGGTGACGATGGTGGCGGGTTTAGGAGGCGCGGCCGTAATGGCGCAGGCGAGCCGCTCCTCGGGCAACCCCGTGCAGCAGGGAAGCAAGCTGGCCGTGCTGTGGACCAGCGGCGATCCGGGCGTCGCCTATCGAGTGTGCTTCATGTACGCACACAACGCCAAGAAGCATGGTTGGTTCGACGAGGTGAGGCTGATCGTATGGGGGCCGTCGGCGCGCCTTCTCGCGGCCGACAAAGACATCGAGGCGGCCGTCATGCAGATGATGGAGGACGGCGTTGAGGTCCAGGCGTGCATCGCGTGCGCCAATTCCTACGGCGTCAGCCAGCGCATACGCGACATGGGGATCGAGGTGAAGGGGATGGGACCTCCCCTCACCCAGATGCTTCAGAGCGACTGGAAGGTGCTCACCTTCTGATTCGGTGGGCTCTTCCGCTTGACTTTCCGGCTTACTGCCGCAGAATGTCCATGTCTGAACGCCCTGTGCGGACGCGGCAACCAACACGCTGGAGGCATGCAATGAGCTCGGGAATCCTGTCGGAGATGACACTGGAAGACGTGCGTGCGTTCGAACCGGAGGTCGTGGTGCTCGGTATCGGCTCCACGGAGCCCCACGGCCCCATCCTGCCCTACGGGACGGACTTCTTCCAGTGCGACGCGCTCTGCCGTAAGGCCGTGACGCAGGCCAACGAGAAGGGTGCGCGGGTGCTGATGTACCCCACGCTGCCCATCGGGAACAATGTGAACTTCAAGAAGTGGCCCTTCGCCTGCCGCGTGCGGGTGCGGACACTGATGATGATGGTGCTGGATATCATCGAAGCGCTGGAAGAGGACGGCGTCCGCAAGATAGTGCTGGTGAACGGACACGGCGGCAACACGGACACCTTGCACGCAACGCTCCGCGAACACATGGACCGCACTCCCCTGGAGCGGCGTGCGTTCGTCTGCGTCACCTTCGGCATGCCTTCCAAGGAGGCCACCGACGCGATCCAGCATGCCTCCGACCACGGTGGGGAGAGCGAGACGTCGCGCGTCATGTACCTGCGACCGGATCTGGTTCGCACCGAGAACCTGCAGGAGCTGCCGTTCGGCGAGCCGCTCATCGAGTCCATCCACAAAGGGCGCGTCTACTACGTGCGGCCCTGGTATCTGCACGTGCCGATGGGCGGCGGCGGCGAGACCCGCGAAGCCAGCGCCGAGAAAGGCAAGATGCTGGTCGAGAGCAGTGCAAGCGGACTGGCGGAGTTCCTGGTTGACCTGGCCGAAACACCGTGGAATCCCAACTTCCCCTACCCGCCGGACGAGGCCTGAAGGGAGCCTCTGTCGCTCCGTTCAGTCCTGAGTACCGCTTGCCTCGGGCTCCGGTTCCGGCTGCAAACGCTCCCGGACCTCCGTCAGCCCCCGCGCGCTCAATAGCGTGAGGAATCCGCTGACGAACGCAACCCAGAACACCCAGTCGTACCGCTGCACGCGGTCGCCTATGACGATTCCGGCCAGGAAGGGCACCACGGTCAGCGGAAACACAATCGTATTCAGGAAAGCTCGATAGCTGGGGATTCGGTTGCGTGGCGCACTTTCGATAAGGAAGCTGTTGAACCCGATCATGCTGGCCTGGAAAGCGAACCCGAAGATGCACAGCGAGAGCAGATAGAGGCAGAGGGGAAG
>CAZZNQ010000078.1:0-19391 GCA_964655775.1 uncultured candidatus Brocadiaceae bacterium
TGGTGATAACCACGCTGTCGTGTTTGATGCCGGTGGACTTCTTCTCATACGCCAGCACACCCCCGCGGAGCTCAGCGATGCCCTGGGTGACGGTGTACTTGTTCTCGCCGGTCTCGATGGCGTGCATAGCTCGCGCCTTAACCGGCTCGGGCACGTCAAAATCGGGCTGGCCGATGCTCAGATTCACCGGCCTTTCCAGCTTGCTGGCGAGGTCAAACACCTTCCGGATGCCGGATGAATCGATCAGGTCCATCCGCTCCGTGATCAGCCGCTTTGCGTCCACGCAGCCACTCCTCCAAATCGCATACACGGGCAAGGCAGGTAAACGGGGAAACACAAGCCCCTATTCGGCCACCTCGGTGCCTTCCGTTTCCGCGTCCGTTTCGGCCTCGGCTTCGCCCTCGGCCTCTTCCTCAAGCGGCAGCGGCCGTGCGCTCGGAGCGGTGACGGTGGCAGGTTCCACCTTGGGAAGCCCAAACGGCGACATGCCGTCCTCCCATTCCTCGTCTTCTTTCAAACGCTCGATGCGTTCGGCGCGCGTAAGCACGTTGCGCCGCCGCCTTAGGGCGTTGGTCTGCTTAAGACTCTTGTGTAGTGACATAGTGATTCTCTCTCATTCAAATGCGTCAGAACGGACTCCGAAGGTGGGAGCTACTCACCGTAGCTGCGGATAGAGGCGGACTCGAACGGCCTCTCGCCTCTTTCCGTGAAACCCCGGAACTTATCCCGCAAGTCCTGGAGTTCGGGATCGTTCTCGCTGTCAAACCTGCCCACGCAGAGGGCCCTCTTGCCTCCACCGAGGTCCACACACTCGATGGCATGCCGGCCGACCAACGGCCTCAATCGCGCCTCCTCGCTGAGCCCCGACACCAGGTTCTGCCGCTCAGTGGCACTGGCGTTCGGAGAGATCTCAAAGAGCATCAGCGTATAGACGGGCCTGTTGGTCGCAACGCCATCCGCGCTAAGCGCCGGCCGGGGAGTGGAGGTGTCGCCAATGCCTCCGATCAGGAACCATCCCCCGACCGAGACGATGGCCACCACCAGCACGGAGAACAGGACGCTGCGGACGAAGATATCCCTCTCGGGGTCGGCATCGTCGGTCCATCCGAAGTAGCTCTGGGCGGAACCGCGGTCGGCATTACGCTTCCGCGTCCCATTAACTGCCCCCGAGCGAGTCTTCCGCGCCGGCATCTGCCCGAATCTCTCCCCTGCTGCCAGTTCCATTGAGTCTTCTACAACTTAGTGCGGCATTATACGGGACGCCGGCCACGTGAGTCAAACTCACGGCGAAATGGGGAGCGTACCCCACGCGTCCAGACAGGCGGATTAAAGGTGCTGTAAACCTTTTATCAGAAGACCCTTACAATGCACTTTAGGAGATTCCGGACGCCACCAGGACCGCTCGATGATGCCGCCACGGTTGCGGTACCGAAAACGCCCCTGCGCCCCCGGTTGCGACACGTCCTGCAGTCGAGCCCCAGCCACGGCACTTCCGGGAAACCGAATGCGCCGTCGGGATGCCGCCCCGGGGCGCTTTCCCCCTTCCGCTGCTGGCCCCAAAGGAAGAAGCCCTGCGAGACGTCACCGAAGGGGTAGCGGCCGAACGCTGGCCCTTTGCCTCACCCGCTGCGTAACAGATCCCTCGCGTTCACCGCAGGTGCGGCCACGACGGCCTCATTCCCTGCCGAACATCGGCAGGTTGCGGAACATCCGACGCCTTGACCGCAAGACCACGGTTCGGCTATAGTCATGCGAGGAGGGAGTCTCGTGTACTCGGCTCGTGGCTAGCGCACCGACCATCTGAGGACACCATCCACCCCGCCGCATGAGAGGGCGTAGCTCAGTTAGGCAGAGCAACGGACTTTTAATCCGTAGGTCCAGGGTTCGATCCCCTGCGCCCTCACCACCAACACGACGCGCCGGCGCAGCTCTGCGGGTCCGGATCCGGCAACGCCTTCAGGGCTCGAAGCGTCTCACGGCTGGTTTTGGGGCAAGTGTATGCCGATGGAGTCACGCTACGGGTGGTCGCCGCCTGGGCTCCGCCTCTTACTCATCGTGCGGCACCCGCAATGGGCCAAGGAGCACGAGCACGCACACACAAGCGAGGCCGGTGATTATCAGCATCGCCAGCCAGGGTACCTTGGTGTGGAGAACATACGCCGGGTAATAGTGGTTTGCGAGTCCGGCAATGTCGCGTCGGGCGACGCTGAAACTACCGTCCCGCTCAACATCGCAGACGAGGTAATGGTGAGGTCTGCCGGTCTCCTTCTCCTCGCCGGCACCGCCTGTCACGTAGATTGGGATGCCCTCGATGTTGTCTTCCGCATACGTATGCAGGTGTCCGCAGAAGACCGCGGAGACGCTGTGCCGAACCAGGACGGGCATGAGCTTCTCCATTTCGCCCTCCTTCAGGGCATGGCTGCCGCCGGGCGTGGGGTCCCGGGGTGGAACGTGCATGTAGACGAAGCAGGCGTCGTATCTGTGCCTGAGATCGGACAGGGTCTCATCCAGCCATTCGAGGTCTTCGGCGCTGCACTCTTCCGTCGAGTTGTCGAAAGCCACAAAAAGCGCGTTGGCGTAGGCAAACCAGTAGCGGGGGGGCCCGAAGGCGGCACGGTAGAGTTCGTGACGCACGAGAGGATCATCCGCCTCCCGGTCGATGTCGTGGTTGCCCGGGACGGGGCAGAACGGCACGGCCAGACCCTCCTCGTGGAGATTGCGCAGCACCCAGTCGAACTGGCGGGAGGTGTAGCGCTGCGCGATATCGCCACAATGGAGCACCAGGGCAGGCTCCTCGCGCTTGATGCGGTGAAGGGCCTCCCTGGCGATGGCCATGTTGCCCCTGGTGTCGCTCAGCACGGCGAACCGAAAGGGCGTGGTGGCCTGGAACGCTCTTCCCGCCGGGGGCAGCAGCGGCCTGGTCGGGCTGTCCAGGTTAGGCAGCGCCGTTGCGCCCGCGCTGCACAGCACAGCCACAATCAGGAACAGCATTCTGGCAACTCGTGCTTTCATGAACCTAACCATATTCTATTCCTCAGGTCTGTGATCGCAACTCATCGGGTTGAGTGGACGGCCTGCTGCCACCGTCCACCGCATTCACTCGGCATTCTAACGGGTTCGCGCCTCCAGTTTCTCCCGACGAAGCAACATGAGATTGCGGGTGTAGACAATGATGCCGGTGGTCTGCCCCAGGGCCACCGGGATATCGCGCTTCCAGAAGACGGCGTACGAAAAGAGCATGGCTCCGCCCAAGAGGCTCATGTACCAGAACACCACTGGCATGTGGCTGCGCCCCCGGCGTTCCGATGCGATCCACTGCACCAGAAAGCGCCCTGCGAACACGGCCTGGGCCATGAAGCCGAACACCACCCAGCAGCGGCCGACCGGGTCGTCCGGCCACCAGGATCCCCGCTGGGCCGCCGTCTTCGCAATGAGCGCAAGGGCGTTCACTCGATGGTCTCCGAGATAGTGTAGTGCAGACGCCGCGCCTGCATCCAACGCACGGCGGCCAGGTCGCGGATTGCCCGGAACAGCCGGTTGCCGATGCCGTACTTCGGCGTCCCTAGCTCCCGGGGACGGTGGTTGACCGCCACTTCGGTGACGGTCGCACCGTTCATCCGGAGCAGCGTCGGCAGAAAGCGATGCATGCCGGCGTAGAGCACCAGACCGTCCAGCATGTCCGTTCGCATGGCACGCATCGAGCAGCCCACGTCGCGGATGTTCTCGCCCGTCAGCCGGTTGCGCACGGAGTTGGCTATGCTGCTCGATAGGCGCCGGACCACCGAATCGCGCCGCTCGCGGCGGTATCCGCAGACGACGTCCCACTCGTCGGTCATGCCCAACAGTCGAGCGATGTCGCGCGGATCGTTCTGCATGTCGGCGTCCATGGTCACTATCACCTCTCCCCTGGCCGCCCGGAAGCCGGCGTCGAACGCGGCGCTCTGGCCGTTGTTCTCGCTGAACCGCAGGAGGCGGAGATGCGGCATCCGGGACCTCATGTCGCGCAACAGGTCAAACGTGGCATCGGTGCTGCCGTCGTCCACCACAATGACCTCGTATTCCCGGATGCCATCGCCGGCCAGTACCTCCTCGAGTTCCACCAGACACGGCTGGATCACCTCCTCCTCATTGAAGGCGGGGATCACCACGGAGAGATGGGGACGCGCTTCGTTTTCGTTGCTGCCTTGCATGGTCTGTCTACAAAAGCTGACGGTGGATGGCCAGGGCGGCAACGAGCAAGCAGAGCATCAAGGCCGGCTCGCTGTTGCGCAATGTCAGACTGGACCCACGCGCGATGAGGAGCGCGGATAACACTTAGGGCGCCTCGGCAACATGGTACCGAGGCGCGCCGTGCGCGTCAAAGGTTGCGCCTCCCGGGCCATCGCGTCGCGCTCTCCGAGACTCGCAGTGGACAACAGCCCAGGTCGTTTCTGCCGGGATCAAAGGCTCTTGAAGCGAGCCCGCCCCGGGACTACAATCCGCCTCCGCCCGGTCCGGCACCGGCAAGAGAATCGGAAACGGTCCGCCGATGGCCTCTGCCGCCAGACAAGAGGGATCAGGAGGGACCGGTGGCGATCTGGCTTTCCAGGGCATTGACGCCCGCGCTGATTGCAGCGGCCGTGTGGCCGACCACGGCCCACGGAGCCGCTGAGGGCGCAGCGGATGACGCAGGCGCGGGCCTGTGACTCCGGAGCCGCAGGAGACGGGTGAATGGGCTTGAAGCCACTCTGGTATAGCCTGACGACGGCAATCGGGAAGTTTCTGGAGGACCGGGGCTTCACCATGGCGGCAGCCACGGCCTTCTTCACGGCGCTCTCCCTTTCGCCGTTGGTGATGATTCTGATCGGGGTAGCGGGCCTAATCGGACCGGAAGCCCAGTCCGAGCTGATGGGCCAACTGGAGGGTCTGGCGGGTCCCCAGGCCGGCCAGGTGCTGGACATACTCGCCGCGAGCATCCACGAGCAGTCCTCGCAGGGAGCGATGCTTTCCACGATCGTCGGCGGTCTGGCCGTGCTGATCGGCGCGACAGCCGTGTTCGGACAGGTTCAGAAGGCAATGAACGAGATATGGAACGCCCACGGCGGGGAGGACCGCAACATGCTATGGGCGTGGGCGCGCAAGAGGCTCCTGGGCCTCGGGCTGATCATGGGCATGGCCTTCCTGCTGCTGGTTTCCCTGGCCGTGACGACGGCGCTGGCCTGGTTCATACCGACCGGTGCATCCCTGTGGAAGGTGCTGGACGTGGTGATATCGCTGCTGGTCTATGCCACGCTATTCGCAGCTACATTCAAGTCCCTGCCGGACACCCGGGTGCAGTGGCGCGAGGCGTTTCTCGGCGCCGGTATCACGGCCGTGCTGTTCGCCATCGGCAAGTATGCAATCGGCAGGTATCTCGGCTACAGCAGCATCGGCTCGGCCTACGGCGCCGCCGGGTCCCTCGTGGTACTGCTGGTCTGGGTCTACTACGCCTCGCTGATCTTCTATTTCGGCGCGGAACTCACCTTCGTCTGCGCACGGGGCGGGCCCGACAGCACCCAGTAAGCGCCTAATCCACGTCGTCAGCGCGCACCAGGCACTTGTCCGTCACCGGTTTGGGCTGCGCATCGTCGAAACGGAACTGGCTCACGTAAAAGGCACGCGACTTCCGCGCGATCCCGCCGTAGTCCTTGTCCCCGGATGCGTTCAGGTCATCGGTCGTGACGAGTTCAGCGTCCTCGGTTGCGTCGGACGGTCGCACAACATAGTAGAGCGATATCCGGCGGCCGCGCTCGCGGTTGCACTGCCGCACTGCAGCAACCGCCGCCCTTGTGGCGGCCACGTGCTCCTGATGGTTGGTATAGCCGTTCTCCGGATCGAGGGCGATGACGTGCGTGGCCCCCTTCTCGCAGAACAGGTCCGAGAGCGCCTGCGCCGGGTCGCCGCATTCGCGCGCCCACCGCTCGTAAGCCACGTCGGCTCCCTGCTCGCGTCCTCCCGGCGAGCGCCATCGTCGCACGGCCGTCTCCTCCTCGTCCAGCACGGCAAGCCCGTCCGGATGGGCCTTGGATACACCGTTGACATAGTCGAACGTCACCGGCGTGGCTCCGAGAGTGCGGACCGCCGAGTCGAACTCCTCAGCGCGCACCTCGGCGAGCGTCCGCGTCAGGTCCTCCTTGGCCAGGTTCCACCCCGATTCCCCTTTCGTGAGAGAGACGACCACCACCTCCCGGCAGCGCTCCGCCGAGTAAGCCAGAAGAGGCCCGACCAGCGTCTCGTCGTCAGGATGTGCGCCCACAAAAACCACCACGTCGTCGTCCTGCAGCCCATCAACAAACGAATCCGTTGCCATCCTTTGATCTCCAGTCACACAACCGGAAGACGCGGCTATCAGCACCATCGCCAGTAACCATTGCACACACAGCCGGAACATGGCCGTTCTCCATCCCATACCCTCCGAGGATACCCGATTGTATGCACCGGCGCGCCTGCAGGCAAGGGGCGCGGACCCAGGGAGCTTGACAGTTAGTGATGCTGCCATGTAGAACCTGTATTGGCCCGCCGTCCGGCCGGCCGCCTGCGCGAGGTCCGCAGCAGTCCCCCGGAAGACACGCGACCCCTTATTGAGTTGGGAACACCACGAACATGGCAATCCCCGAACACGAACCAGAGCCCATTCCAATCTCTGCCTCGTTCCCCGGCCTGGAAGGCAGGTGCGCTCTCGTCACCGGCGCGAGCCGGGGCGTCGGCGTAGGAATCGCGCGGTTCCTCGGCCGGCAGGCAATGCGCCTCGTACTGACAGCCCGGTCCGAGGAGCGGGGCCTGGCCGTGACCGACGAACTTCGCCAACGGGGCGTCGACTGCCATTGGGTCACGGCGGACGCGGCAACCAAGGAGGGAGCCGACCGCGTGCTTCAGGAGGCGCTGGAGCAATACGGGGGTGTGGATCTGCTGGTGAACAACGCCGCCTGTCTGCGCTCGACGGATTTCCTAAACCTGGACGAAGAGAACTACCGCGTGTCCTTCGAGTTGAACGTGCGCATCGTCTACGAGCTCAGCCTAAGGGTGGCGCGTCTGATGGCAGGGAGCGCGGAAGGCGGAAGCATCATCAACATCTCGTCGGTCGGCGGGCTGCGGTCGCACAGGGCCAGCTCCGGATACGACGCCTCGAAGGGCGCAATCGACGCCCTGACACGTTCGATGTCGCTGGATCTGGCACCCCACGGAATCCGCGTGAACGCCGTGGCGCCGGGCGCCGTGCGGCCCGGTGCTCCGCCCCGCGATGAGGAGCGCGCCGAGCGTCGGCGCAGGCGACGCGAGGGAATACCCCTGAAGCGGTTTGTGGAACCGGAGGAGATCGGCGCGGCCGTCGCCTTCCTGGCCTCGGATGCAGCCGCCTACATCACGGGACAGATCCTCTACGTGGACGGCGGCCTGACCACCCAGCTCAGCCCTCCGGGTCTGAGCATCTGAGGCACGCGGGCCGGCTACCGCCTGCCAAGCCAACGGCGGGTCAGCGCCCGCAGACGCAGATACGCCTCCTTCGGTATCCCGTTCTCCCGGAACAGCCCGGCCATCGGGATGAACGCCGGGTCGGCGAAGTCCCACCAGGTGATCGCTTCTACGTCCGGCCGCGCGTAGCAGATCGTGTAGAACCATTTCAGCCAATCGGCCTGCACCTGCTCGCGCCACGGCTGGTGCCATCGTCCGCGCGTGAACAAGCTCTGTCTGCTCTCCTGCTCGCTCGACCCCGGACGCCTACCGGCCGCCACGCCCAGTTCCGTGATGTGCAGCGGCTTGCCGAACCGGGCATACTCGTCCAGCAGGTCCGAGACCGCCAGCATGTCGCGCGCGGGGAAATAGAGCTGGATGCCGATGACGTCGAAATCCACGCCTTCTTCCGCCAGCGCGGCAAGGTAGGAGAGCGGGGTTCGCACTCGTTCGAATGTCGGGCCCAGGTGGACTTCGCCGGACGCGGCGTACTCGCCGAAAACGAGGCAGTTGTTCACAATGACGGTGGCGTCCGGGTTAGCCTCGCGTACGGCATCGCAGGCAATCCGGGTGATCGCGACCTGCTGCTCCTGCGAGAGCGCGAGCCCGTTTGCCCAGTCGTGCGCCTCGTTGATGGCGTCCCAGATGCCGATCCGGCCTCGATAGCGTTCCACGCTCCGCTTGACGACCCGTCGGCAATGGCGTTGGGCCGCTTCCCAGTCGGCGCCCTCCAGCCAGGCGGGGGTACCGGCCTCGTGCCCCCACCACAGCGGGTGCCCTTTGGGGGTCAGCCCTTCCCGTTCGCACCAGGCAAGCAACTCGTCCACGCGGGCATAATCCGGTTTGCCCTCCTCCGGTTCCAGCCGACGGAGGTAGAAAGGAAGCGTTGCGAAGTTGAGGGCCTCCACGAAGGCGCGCCGCAGCCTATCGACATGTTCGCCTCGAAAGAACGCATTGCAGCCGAAGAGGAAATCCGTCCGCAGCTCGGAGGCCGCAATCGACCGTTGCGCGCTCTCCAACAGGACAAGCTCGCCCGCCCAGAGACCGTGCGACAGGGATTTAAGGTGCAGCGCCGCCCGTTGCGAGCCGCTGGCCCTGTCGGCCGCCTCAAGCAACTCCGAAGCGCCGTCAAAGTGCGCCCGAGATGTCGGCGACAGGGAGCCGCCCGATACGGCAAGCAGTCGCTCCACGCGGGCCAGTCGCGAACGCGCGGCCTCGCGAACGAAGTCTATGCCCCCCGAGCGGTCGTCGTAGCCTTCTCCCGCATTGTCCGCTACAACCCAGACCGTGCCGAACTCCGGCACAGTGATGCGTGCATGCAGGACCGTCGCCGGCTGCGGTGTCTCGATCCGCACCGTACCGTCCGCGCCGATCTCGCTTCGTCTCGGCGACGGCTCGAAGTGAAGGTCGGCGGCGTACAGCGAACCGAGGTCATCGGCGGGCATCGGCTCGCCGTCCGGGCCGAGCATCCTGACTTCCAGAGTCCTGGCCATCTCATCGCCTCCAAAGCAGTGCGCGGAACCGTGGAACCGGCGGGATTCTAACCCCGATGCCCTGCGTGCTCAACGTGCCCATCTGGGGTTCATCCTGAGGACTACGTCGCGAGCGGCAATTCCAGCACGAAGCAGGCGCCACCCCCGGCCGTTCGTTCCAGCGTGAGCCGGCCGCCCATGTCGCGGGCCAGCCTGCGGCTCAGGGCCAGGCCCAGCCCCACCCCGGGCGCGGACTCCGCTGCAGCTTGTGCCGACTTGCGGAACGGCCGGAAGATCCGGCGCGCATCGCGCGGCGGTATGCCGGGACCGTGGTCGCACACGCGGATAGCGGCCAGGTCCGCCCCCAGTGCGGCCTCGATAAGCACCCGCCGATCCTCCGCATCAGCCGCGTATTTGCAGGCGTTGTCCACGAGGTTGAAAAGGACCTGCTCGACCGCGGTGGGCGAAACGCGCACAACGGCGCCGGCGGCCTCGGACCCCACCGAGACCTCCAGTCTCATTCCCACTTGCGCCGCCCTTCCGGCAAGGCGTTCGCTCACGCGGTCGAGCAGGAACCCCAGTTCCACTGCCTCCCTGGACGCACCGCCTCGACCCCGCTCCAAGCGCGCGTAGGAAAGCACGTTCTCGACGAGGTGCGAGAGCCGCTCCGCCTCGGACCGCAAGGTCTTCAGGTAGCTTGAACGCGCCTCGTCGTCCTTCACGATGCCGTCCGCCAGCATCTCCGTGTAGATGCGAAACGTGGTCAGGGGTGTGCGCAGCTCGTGCGTGACCGCCGAGACGAAGTCGGCCCGGCGCTCGCTGAGGGCCACCGTGCCCCTAAGAAGCACGGCAACAGCGATGACGGCCAGGACTGCTCCCGCCCATGCCGAGACAAGCGACGCCCGGATGGGCGACCACGGCCCAGCCTCCTCCTGCGAGGGCAGCTCGCCGGGGACTAATACTGCCGGCAGGGCGGCGAGACGGCGAGAGGTCTCCTCCTCGCCCGTCGCATCCAGCGGTCGCAGTCCCGCATCGGGCAGCAGGTCACCGACCGACTCCACGAGCGACCCGCGCAGCGCCGGCCAGTCGAGCAGGCAGCCCTGCACGTAGGCCCTGCTCCCAGCCCCAACCTTCCTGGCCAACAGCAGCTCGTCGCCCACCCAGACCGGCGCCATCGGGCCCGCACTGTCCCCGAAAAGAACCGCGGACTGCGACGCCTGCATCTGGATGAAGTTCTCCGTGCGCATCTGGTACTCGTTGCTGGCAAACGCCTGCTGCCGTTTGGCGGAGAGGACGCCCGGGTCGACGGACGCAGTCTTGCCGCGAGGCATGGGCTCCGGGGAAGGCTCCTGGTCAGGAAGAAGGGCCAGGAGGCTTTCACGCGAGGTGGCCGCCCGCAAGGTCGCGAGGTGTTGCCCGCCCCCCTCCGACTGTGCGGCCGCCTGTGCGGCCTGGCTTCTCCGAACCGGTCCGCCGTTCGGGACTTGAGGCGAGGTCAATCGGCCGTCGGGCCCGAACTCGAAGCGGAGGATGACATACTCCGACGCGCTGTTCCCATTGCGTCCAGGCGTGTGCGCGTAGCTCGCATGTGGGCGCGCGGCTTCGCGCGCCAGCAGAGCCGAGAGCCACGAGTCCATGCGCCAGAGCGCCAGCCGCACGTTCTCCTCCAGCGCCGCCCGGCGAAGCGCGTCGGCACGCTCGGAATCCAGCCGAAGCGCCGTCAGCGTGATCCACGCCATGACGCCGGCAAGCACGGCACAGGCGAGGCTGTACCCCAACCAGACCGACCATGTCCGCCTCATTCCGCATCCTCCACGGTGCCGAACATGTAGCCGCGCCCCCGTACGGTCACGATCACGCGCGGCGACGAGGCATCGTCGCGCACCTTTCGGCGCAGACGGGCGACGTGCATGTCGATGGTCCGCGTGTCGATGCCCTCGGGGCTCATCCGCCAGACGCGCGAGAGGACTTCGTCACGCGAGACCACCCGGCCGGGGTTGCAGGCGAAGTAACGCAGCAACTCGGCCTCCCGTTCGGTCAGATCGCAGCGCTCGCCGTCGTCGAAACGCAGTTCGCACCGTGCCAGGTCCGCCACGCCGCCCGGTATCGGCACCTCCGACACGTCCGATGGGCGTTCGGGCGAGCGGCGCAGCACCACTTCTATCCGCGCCAGCAACTCCTTGATGCTGAACGGTTTGACCACGTAGTCGTCCGCGCCCAGGCGCAGGCCGCTCACGCGGTCCGCCTCATCCCCCCGGGCGGTCAGGATGATGACGGGCAGCGAGGGCCTGGCGGCGCGGACTTCGCGCAGCACCTCCAGGCCATCCCGCCCGGGCAGCACCAGGTCCAGGAGAAGCAGGTCGTACCGGGCGCGCACGGCCGTCTCTGTCCCGGCCCGGCCGTCCGAGGATTCCAGCGTCTCGTATCCCGCGAACTGCAGGGCGTCCACGATGCCCCGGCGCACCGCCGCGTCGTCCTCGATGACGAGTACCTTCCTGCCTGACACGAGCCCGCCTCCTCCGGCTCTCAGTTCCTTACGTAGACCTTGTAGGTGTAGGACAGATCCGCCTTCTCGCCGGGTTCCAGGTCAAGCGTCCAGATCAGATCGTGCCGCGAATTCACTCTCTTCAGGCCCTTGGCGGTGGGCACGTCCTTCGCGTCGGGCGTGAACGCCACCACCTCGCCCGACAGGTGCTTGATCACCTCGGCGTGGACATTCTTGCCGACCCTGTTCGAGAGTTTCAACTCGCCCCGAACGGTCACGAGATCGTACGACCGTCCGTAGAACCGGGCCGCGTTCCGCTCGCGCTCCAGTTCGTACTCCGCCTGATCGGCAACCATGTTCAGCGCGCGATTAATGCGGACGTCGGTCTTGTTGCCCGCCGGGGTGTAATAGCAGGTGTCCTGCCCGACGATGCGGCCGCCGGTGATGAACTGCGCCGGCGCCGTAGTCCAGGGCATCTGCGTCGTGTTCCGAATGCGGCAGACGTGCCAGACCACGGGCGCCTCCTCGGGCTCGTCGCTGCGGCGGTCCTGCCGGTAGCGTTCCTGTTCGTCCAGGGAGTCTTCTATCTCCCACGTGTAAACGTGCTCGTACGGAGCCTTTACGGTGAACAACGGCAGCATCGCCGTGGATCCGCTGTTCAGCGTCATCTTTCCTGCCGGGTAGAAGAACAGGTCCTCCGCCGCCTGGCCCGGCTGCTCGGCACTGTAGGCCGGCGGGATGCCCTGGTACCGATCGCCTGGGAACCCCATGAAGTTGGAGACCACCGCACGCTGCTGCGTCATCCATGCGCGATCGTTGCGCTCGCGCCCGTCTCCCCGGCGCAGGCTGTTCAGAAACTGCGAAAGCGGCTCGGCCATCGAGATCGGGCTCTGGACCTCCGAGAACAGGACATGCGGAAAGCCGGTGACCAGTTCCACCTCGACGCCGTCCAGGTCCAGAAGCTCGTTTACGACCACGGCCTTGGCCGAGAACGACGCCTCCTGGGGATCGGTGAGATCGATCATGTAGCTCGGCGACCAGGTCATGCCGCGGGCGAGATAGCTCACGTTGATCGGACTGCCCGCCGCCTGCCGGGCGAGCTGAATGCGCAGCGACGGCACGCGTTCCGTTCGGGCATAGGTCTCGCCGGCTTCCTCGATATCAACGCGGGTCAGGGAGCCGGGGTCGACGGCGGTGACACCGTCGGCCGTCCTCAAGAGCAACAGTCCGTGACCGCCGGTGGCGGGATTGGGCGGCCTGGCGCTGCTCATCAGGTACGGCACGGGCCGCGGCTGCGCGGGCGGCCGGACCACGCGCAGGATAGTCCCGCTGAGCGACCCGTTGCCCTGGTGGACGGTCGCCTCGTGTCCGACGTTGGCCGAGAGCATGTCGATGATCGACGCGGCCTCCTGGTCCTCGCTCACGTCGACAAGCTCGGTCACGACGAACTCTACTTCCACTCCCTCCGGGTACGTCACCCAGAACGTGCCGAAGACCGGGATGGGCAGGCGGCCAAGCGTCACCGAATCGGCGCGCGGCAGACTCGCGCTGGAGCCGACGTACACCAGTCCGTTCTTGAACAGCGCCACGCGATCCAGCTTCAGATCGGCGGCGGCCTCCCGCGCCCGAACCGCGCCGCAGACGCCCAGCGCCAACACCAGCAAGAACGCCGCAACCAGTCTCTTCATCGCCCTGCCCTTTCTCCTCAAACCCAGCGATACCGAAAGCCGACGAATCGTTGCCGGCTCTCCGCCGTGCCTCATCTTCTTCCACACGTATGGTAACGCAAGACGGGCGAAACGTTCGTAACGAGTTTGTAACGGACGGAGGCAGGCCGGGCATCTCCCTGCACGTCGTGACCACCTCAAGACAGACCGCAGCCATGGAGAGGGTAATGCCCCGGAAGAAGCATCAGGCAAAGATGAGCAAGGGGAGCAGAAAGAGGAAGCGGAAGCGCAGGAACGCCCAGGCATGAAGAAGCAATCCGATGAGAAGGAGAGTGGCCGTCACCCCTCTCTTCCGTTGTCTACGTTCATCCCTGAACCTGGGAAGCCGGTGCAGTGTCCAGATGCCGCGGCACCACAGGGCCATGCCAAGGACAAACAGGGGAAGCACCACAACGAGGCCGACAAACCAGCCGGCGCGCAGTTGCGTGTCCGGGGACATAACGGCATTCCCGTAGATGGTGCTGGCAAGAATAACCAACGGGCACAGAAAGCTGCCCATCCCGTCGACGAATGCCCGGTCCAGCAGACGCGAGTTCTCTGATCCCTTGCTGTCGTCGGTCATTCCAGCGGCCCTTTCTCGTGCTCTATCCTCGTCGGTCGGTACTAAGCGGGGTCCCGGCCGCGTCCAGGACCCCGGGGTCCGCACTCATTGTAGCACTCTGTGTCGTTGGATCGTGGCTGCCGTTTTCAGCCTTGCAGACTGCAGGGAGCGGTAGTATGCTCTGCGACATGATCCGTACTACCGACCCATTGCGGATAAGTGGGATGCGGTCGGGCCTCGATCTTGAGTTGCTGGATTGGCGCTGTTGGCGGATCGCTCCTAAGGAGGCGCTGTCGCTGTCGAGGCTCGACTCAGTACATATCGCAGCCAACTGGCGGGAGCGTTCCCCGCGGAGACGCTCGGTTTATTGGAGGAGGCATCGAGACCATGTTCCCAAAGGCGTCTTCCGTTATCGCCGTCGTCATTGTCATCGGGGCGCTCTTCGCGTTGCCCTTCTACGTTACGCACTTCTACCAGGTCGGCGAATCTGCAGCATATTTCCGGGCAATGCGCACACAAGGCTTCGGGCGCAACGACACGACACCGGAGGAACGCGCATCCTACCGATCTGCGGCGGAAGAAGAGGGGAGGAAATGCGCCTTCTTTATGACGCTAGGAGGCCCCCTGCCCGTGGCGGCGTTTGCACTCATTGCCGTGGGTCTTTTCGCTCGTTCTGTCTCGGCCAGACGTAAGATCCTCCTTTGGGTTGCGTTCGTCTGCATCTGGATTCTCGGTGCACTGTTCCTTGCATCGGGTCTAAGCCTCTGGAGCCCGTATCCAGGATTCGCCCAGAACATCGGACCGGCCGTTATCCTCTACTTGGGCATGGCAGTCGTCTTGGGGGTCGTCGTCGGATTTGGCAAGTTCATCCAGCACGCAGTAGCTAGAAACCGGCCCTGAGGCACGGCGACGGAATGCTGTGAACACGCGAACCCATGCCTCCCATCTGAGTGAAGGAGTGCAGTCTCTCCCGTATGCGATGAGAGAGTACCTCGCCTCAGACACCGTCCTGCGACGGGTCCATTCAACAGCTGGAAGGGCTTGGAGACCGGTTCGCACGAGCACCCTGGTGAGCCACCTTCTCGCCGAAGTCGACTGCGGCTTCCGCCTGACCATCTTCGGAAGGCGCTTTCCAGGGCCGACGTGAGCGACGCGCCGTAGACGATCCGGGAGGGCGCGGAACAGCGGTCAGGTGCGCGGGCAATCAGAACCAGCACCCGACCTTCTTCCGATAATCGCGGTAGGGCTCGCCGAACTCGCGCTCCATCGCCCGTTCCTCACCGGGTATAAAGCGCACCTCCATCACCGCGATAAAGACCGGTAGCGCGATCCACGGAGTGAGGGTGCCCAACGCCACCGCCACACCGATGAGGACGGCCGCCATTCCCAGGTACATGGGATGCCGGCTGAAGCGGAACGGCCCCCGCACCACGAACAAGGTCGGGACCTCGGAAGGCTTGACCGTCGTGCCTACCCGCTTGAAGATCTGATCGGCCCAGACGTTCACGGCCAGGCCGGCGAGTATCGGCAGCGCCCCAAGGCATCGCCAGGGACCGGATATCAGCCGAACCACGGGCACGAGGAAGTCCAGACACAACATCCCCACTACGCACGCGAGCAGATAGGTCGGTGGCTCCACCTGACGCTCCACGACTGTCGCCCTCCCGAAACGAACCCGATGCAGTGCAGCAGCCCCAAGAATGGCGGCACCATGATAGCTACAAACGGAAGGGGCAGCAAACGGTAGACTCACCGCCATTGCCTGGAAGCTCGCCCAGGTCCAGTACACGATGGACGCACAACTGCGAGCAATCACAAATCTGGGGAAGGAACAGGCGATTACCAGAAGTGGCGCCGCGCAAAGGCGTGGCCTGAACCCGCATTGAGATACTGCTCGAACGATGAAGCCTTGGCGTCGTCCTCGAAGCGGATCACGACGACGGTCTTCCAGGGTGCATGCTTCCGTGTGTGGACAGACTTGCCGCCGTTGTGCTCTCTGAGCCGCCTGCGAAAATCAGAAGTGACGCCAATACAGCGCTTCGAGGGATCAACTGTGCTCTGGAGCAGGTACACGTATTTGATGTCCAGATCTCCTGCAGATCGTGCCCTACTCCGCCCTCCTTTGCTCGCGATGGCGAGTCCTGGAGGGCGACCATCTCCTTCGCTCCGGCAGGGCACCGGCGCGATCGCAATGGCCACAGAGAGGGCTTGTCCTCCGAAGCTCCGAGCCGTAGCGAGGAGCGAAGGAGGATGGTCGGCCGGACGGGACACGGTTAGAACAATTCGCCGCCGAAGTAGCCGCGCTGCCCACCTGCGTCTCCGAGGCCATCCTGCAAGCAGTGTAGCGAAACGCCGTTTGCGGGGCAACCTCAGGATGCGGGACACGCACCGCGCCGGCAGTGGGCCTGGATGCCCGCCTGCAAAACCTGGCAGGGCAAGGTTCCTGCCCTGCCCGCCGAGAGAGAACCCCGGCCGCGATGGCGACCGGGGTGGGACGGAAGGGCGTCTGACAACGTCAGCGCGCCAGTTCGAACTTGCCTCTGGCCGCCTTGCGGAAGCGGGCGGTGTCGCCCTTCTTCTGCGTCTCCCGAAGTATCGCCGCGTAGATGGTGGCCGCTGGCGTCTTGCCGTCGGAGCGCCAGTAGCCCTTCTCGAAGGCGCGCTCGACGATGGCCTTGCACGACAACGGCTCGCCGGCCTCGGCCAGCACCTTCGCCGCGGCGTCCAGGCCGCTCATGCCTTCGCCAAGGCTTCGGCGTGCGGGCAGGGCGCGTTCCTTGGCGCCCCCCTTCGCACGTGTGGCGCGCTTCTTGGGCTTGTTGGCCTCTGGCTCGCGGTCGGGCTTCTCTTCGCCCTGGGCGCCCCCGTTGGCCGTGGTGGTCTCCTGGGCAGCTTCGGCTACAGCCCCTCGCAGGCGCTGGGCGCTCTTGATGCGCACGGCCTTGCCGGTCTTGAGGTTCGTGCCATTCCAGCCGCCGTGCGGGTTCTCGGATTCAAGCCGCACGGACACCATCTTGTCCGACACCCTGGCAGCGTAGACGCCGCCGATTCTGACCTCGTCCTTCTTCATCGCTCAGTCCTCCACCTTCTTGAGGGAGTCGATGGTCGTCTGGAGCGTCTGCCCCGCGCCACCGACGTAGTCGTGGTCCTCGTCCAGGGCGGTGCGGATGTGCGACCACCAGTAGGCCTCCGCCCAGTCCCATTCCTCGGGCGCGGCGTCCTCGATGGCTGCGCGCGCCTCCTCGAGCGCCTCGATGATGCGCTCCTTCACGTCCTCCAGGACGTCCGCTGCTTCCTGCTTCGACATCATGCGGGCTGCTTTCAATCCTCGATCATGTCGGCCAGATACCGTACCAGCTCGCCGACGCTGGCCAACGGCACATCGGTGCCTCTCTCCGGGTCCACGCCGTCGCTGGCGATGGCCCGGGCGACCGCGCGGAGCGCGGCCGCCTCGTCGTCACTCTCCCACCCCGGCAGGCGGAGCCAGCCGTCGTGCTGCTCAAGCACCTCGGCCGCCTTGCGCAGGGTGAACACCACCATGTCCCGGCTCGATGCCACGTCGTCACCTCCCGTCGTTCAATCGGCGCTCAATGTCTTCCGGCTCCTGCTGGGCCAGGAAGGCAAGCGCCTCGATCAACAGTCCGCCCACGTGTCCGAGGTCGCCGGCGTGGCCGAAGTCGACGCCTTCCTTTCGGGCGAACTCGGCGTGGTGCGCGACCTCCTCGTGAAGCACGTCCAGCAGCGCGTCGACGTCCTTGCGGCGCGACCGGTAGACCGTCTCAGCGGACAGGCCCGCTGTCGTCGATGCGCCCGCTCTTCCGCCGTCCGGCTTGCTCGTCGGCGATGAACTCGTCGACGTCCTTGATGCGTCCCTTGCCGTCGGTGTGCTTCGCGTAGTCCACGGCGTCCTCCCTTCAGTCCGCGAGCATCTGGATGACGCGGGCGTAGTCGGCGACGTCGCCCGCCGTGCCGCGGTAGCCGTCCAGGGTCGCCTGGAGGATGCGGGCCACCTTCGCGTTGTGCTCGGCGTCGCATGCGTCGCCCAGCAGCTGGAATCCCTCGGTTACGACGGCCGTCCTGCCGTCCCTGGCCTCGATGGCCTTGACCAGCCGGCGGCCGTCGATCCGGATGTCCTGGCCGTCGCGGGTGATGGTCACCTCTCCATTCGTCCCCTCTACGTCTATGCGCGTCGTCTTCATCTCCTATCTCCCTTCTGCATAAGGGGTTACCATCGTTTTCCTCACACACATCAGGGCATGTTCTGGCCCCGAGCGCAAGGAGATTCCGCGCAGTTTCGCAGATTCTGTGCATGTCGCAAGCCCTACCCAGTGAAAGAGATGTGACATGGCCGAAGAGAACAAGCTGAATCCGACGGCCCTGACCATAGAAAAGGCCGCCCAGGTGCTCGGCGTGGGACGCCAGACGCTGGAGGCGGACATCGCCGCCGGCGCGCCCGTGAACGCCGACGGGACGGTCAACCTGGTGCACTACGCCGCATGGCTCGTGAAGGAGCTGGCCGCCCGTGGCGATTGACCCCCGCAACCTGAAGCCCGCTGACCTCGTGCGGCTCCTCAACTCAACGCCGCTCAGCACGGTCATTGACGAGCGCCAGCTCTACCGCCACCGCATGCGGGCGGGGTTCCGGATCGGAGCCGGGCGCGACATCGGCGACCTGCCTCCCGTCGTGGACCAGGTGCGGAAGGCGCGGGCCGCCGGCGACTTCCGCTTCTTCTGCGAGTCCTACTTCCCGCGCACGTTCCACCTTGCCTGGTCGCCTGACCACCTGAAGGTCATCGCGCGCATCGAGCAGGCGGTGTTGCACGGCGGCCTGTTCGCCCTCGCCATGCCGCGCGGGAGCGGCAAGACGTCCATCGCCGAGTGCGCCTGTCTCTGGGCCATGCTCCACGGACACCGGGAGTTCGTGTGCCTCATCGGCGCGTCGGAGGTCCACGCGGTCGAGATGCTGGACAGCATCAAGATGGAACTGGACGGGAGCGACCTCTTGGCCGAGGACTTCCCGGAGGTCTGCCACCCCATCCAGTGCCTGGAGGGCATTGCCAATCGGTGCAGCGGGCAGCTCTACAAGGGCGAGCGCACGCACATCGAGTGGACCGCGAAGGAGATCGTCCTGCCGACCATCCGGCCGCAGGAGGCGTGGTGGAACCGGCCCGAACACGCGCGGTTCCTGAGGGGGGACGGACTGTCGTTCGCGAGCGGCGCCATCCTGAAGGTGGCCGGCATCACCGGGCGCATCCGCGGCATGAAGCACCAGACCGCGGGTGGCGAATCCTTTCGGCCCGACCTGGTCATCCTCGACGACCCACAGACCGACGAGTCGGCGCGCAGCCTTTCCCAGTGCCAGGCGCGGGAGAGCATCCTGGCCGGCGCCGTGCTCGGCCTGTCCGGACCGGGCAGGAAGATATCGGGCATCATGCCCTGCACCGTCATCAAGCCCGGCGACATGGCCGACCGCATCCTCGACCGCGAGAAGCACCCGCAGTGGCAGGGAGAGCGGATGAAGATGGTCTACGCCTTCCCCACGAACCAGAAGCTCTGGGACCGCTACGCGGAGATCCGCGCTGAGGACATGCGCATGGGCGGGGACGGGAGCCGGGCGACAGAGTTCTATCGGGAACACCGGGAGGAGATGGACGCCGGCGCGCAGGTGGCCTGGCCGGACCGCCACCACGAGGACGAGC
>CAZZNQ010000079.1:0-4921 GCA_964655775.1 uncultured candidatus Brocadiaceae bacterium
GGGGCGCTTGGCTACCGGGACTGCCCGCCTCAGAGCGGCGGACGGTAGAGGACGCGTTCAGCGAGGGTCGGCTGCCGGCGAGGTACCGCGAACTGATTATCCGCTACAACAAGCGGCTGGCCACAGATGAGGAGCCTTGAGTCGGCTTAGACGTCATCGGTGATGTCGGGCGACGTAAGCGAGCGAGGCGTTGTGTCTTGCTGTTCCACCGCGGGGATGTCGTCGCCGGCCGTCACGCCCAGTTCCTTGAACCTTCGGGCCGCCGGGAAGACGCGCGCCTCCAGCGAGCCGACGGTCCGGTTGTACGCCTCGGTGGCGCGGGTGAGCGACCGACCCATGTCGGTGAAGTGCTCGGCCAGCGTGCGCAGTCGGTCGTAAAGCTGGCGTCCGATTTCGCTTATCTCCTGTGCGTTCTGCGCGAGCTGCTCCTGCCGCCAGCCGTATGCCACGGCCCTGAGCAGGGCGATCAGCGTGGTCGGCGTTGCGAGCACCACGCCGTCGCGCATGCCGTCCTCGATCAGCGAATGGTCCTGATCCAGCGCCGCGTGGAAGAAGGATTCGCCGGGGACGAACATCACCACGAACTCCGGCGTCACGTCGAACTGGTCCCAGTAGGACTTTTGCGAAAGCTGCTGCATGTGCGTCCGCATCTGGCGCGCGTGGTGGACGAGATGCTCCTGTCGCTCCTGGTCGGTCTCGGCTGAGAGGGCGCTGAGATAGGCGTCGAGCGCTACCTTTGCGTCCACGATGATGCGCCTTCCGCCGGGCAGGTTGACCACCATGTCCGGTCGCAGCCGTCCGTTCGCCGAGTTGACCGTGACCTGTTCGCTGTAGTCGCAGTGCTCGGACAGGCCCGCCAGTTCCACCACGCGATGCAAACTCACCTCTCCCCAGCGCCCGCGCACCTGCGGAGTGCGCAACGCCGTGACCAGGTTGCGGGTTTCCTTCTCGAGCTGCTGATGCGTGCCCGCCAGCGCCCTGAGCTGCTCCTCCAGCGTGCCGTATGCCTTCTGGCGGCTCTGCTCCAGGGCGTTCACGTGCTCCTCGTAGCGCTTCAGCGAATCGGTCAGCGGCTTCACCAGCGACTGAATGGCCTCCTGCCGCTTGCCGAGGTCTCCCTTGGCGTCGGTCAGGACGTTCTCCAGCGACTTCTTGGCGAGTTCGAGGAACGCCTGATTGTTGCTCTTGAGGGCATCGTCGGAGAGCGCCTTGAACGTGTCGCTCAGTTTGGCTCGGGCCTGTTCCAGCAGCTCCTTCTGCTCGGCGAGGTTCTTCGCCGCCTCGGCGGCTTCGGTCTCCGCCTTGGTTCTGGCGCGGGACTCGGCCTCCAGTCGCTCGCGCTGCTGCTCTGCCTCCTGGCGTGCCTCCTGAAGGCGTGCACGGACCTCGCCCAGTGAACCCTCCGCCGCGCTCGCGCGGTTCTGCGCCTCGCCGATCCGGGATTCCGCTCGGGCCCGCCCCCGCGCCGATCCCCAGAACCAGGCGACGATCCCCCCGAAGACAAGGCCAGCCACAAGCAATCCGACTTCCGCCATTGAGATCAAGCTCCTCCCCAGAATACCTGAGTCGCCGTGAGCTTACCACGGGTGGGCTGCAGACACAACCTCGGGCAGGGACCGAGAGCGTGCTTCGCGTATACTGTACATGGAGCCGAACGGATGGGAGGGGCTATGGCCAGGGACAAGAGAGGATTCGACACATTCGAGCACACCGCCGACGTCGGTCTGGAGGTGTGGGCAGAGGACATGCCAGGGCTTTTCAAGGAGGCCGCGCGCGGTTTCATCTCGCTGTTGGCGGACCCCACGGGCGTGCGGAAGGAACGGGAAGTGGAGGTGACCGCCGGTGCAGAGGAGGCCGATGAGATGCTGGTGTCCTGGCTCGAGGAGATCCTCTACATTGTCGATGTCGAGGGATTGGTCCTGTGCGATGTCCGCGTCGACGAGATGAATGAAGGCGAGATCAAGGGCACCGTGCGGGGCGAGCCGCTCGACCGCCAGCGCCACGAGTTGCGCAACGACATCAAGGCCGTCACCTACCATGACCTGCGTATTGAGGAGACGGAATCGGGTCTGCGCACGCGGATTGTCTTCGATGTCTGACAGTCCGCCGAATGGTTGCGGCCCGCCGAGTCCCTTGATAGAGTACTGAAGTGGTGCGGTGCGGGGGCGCCGCAGACGCGTGACGACTTGGAGGGGGCCAGATGGCCGAGCGAGACTACGAGATCAAGAAGATAGACGAGTGTGTGTGGGAGATCCCGCCGACGGGCAAGATGAACGTGCCGGTGCGCATCTACGCCGACTCGCAGCTCCTGGAAGGGATCGAGAGCGATAATGCCGTTCAGCAGTGCATGAACGTGGCCCAGATGCCGGGCATAGTGCGGGCCTCGCTGGCGATGCCCGATGCGCATTGGGGCTACGGATTCCCGATTGGGGGGGTGGCGGCGTTCGATCCGGAAAAGGGCGGCGTCGTCACGCCGGGCGGAATCGGCTTCGATATCAACTGCGGAGTGCGGCTCGTGCGCACCGACATAGAGGGCCAGGACGCCCGCTCAGCCATCGATGATCTGGTGGACGAGCTCTACGGGCAGGTGCCGTGCGGCGTAGGTTCCGAGAAGGCGATTCGCAAGCTCAGCGACACCGATTTGAAGCGAGTCTGCGTCGAGGGCGCCGGCTGGGCCGTCGGGAACGGTCGCGGCGTGCCGGACGACCTGCTTCGCACCGAAGAGGGCGGAGCGCTGGCGGGCGCGGATCCGGGTGTGCTCAGTTCCAAGGCCATGGAGCGGGGCAAGCCCCAGTTGGGAACGCTGGGAAGCGGCAACCATTTCCTGGAGATCGACGTCGTCGAGAAGGTCTTCGATGAAAGTGCCGCGGACGCGTTCGGCATCGCGGAGGGGCTCATGTGCGTGCAGATACACTGTGGCTCCCGGGGGTTCGGACACCAGGTCTGCAGCGATTTCCTGAAGACGATGCAGAAGGCAACGCGCAAGTACGGTATTGAGGTGCCGGACAAGCAGCTTGCATGCGCGCCGCTTGATTCGCCAGAAGCGAAGACTTACCTGGCGGGCATGGCCTGCGCCGCGAACTACGCCTGGGCTAACCGGCAGACGATCTTCGACCTGGTGACACATGCGCTGGACAACGTCTTCGGGGGCGATCGGGAGCAGCTCGGTATCCGTCAGGTCTACGATGTCTGCCACAACATCGCCAAGTACGAGACCCACAAGGTGGATGGGGAGGAGCGCCGTCTTTGCGTGCACCGCAAGGGGGCAACGCGCGCCTTCCCGCCCGGGCATCCCGAGACGCCGGAACCCTACCGCGTCGTCGGGCAGCCCGTTCTGATTCCCGGCGACATGGGCACCGCTTCCTATCTGCTGGCGGGCGCCCAGCGGGCGATGGATGAGACCTGGGGCAGCACCTGTCACGGCGCCGGACGCGTGATGAGCCGCAAGGGGGCGGTCAGGAAGGCGTCCGGGCGCAGCATCCAACAGGAGCTCTCCGAGAAAGGCATAGCCGTCCGCTACGAGGGCCGCACCACGCTGGCCGAGGAGATGTCCGAGGCCTATAAGGACGTGGACGCGGTCGTCCGCGTTATGGAGCGGACAGGCATTGCGCGCAAGGTGGCTCGCCTGCTGCCGGTGGGCGTGGTGAAGGGCTGAGAGGCCGAGTGAGTGCGGTGCATCGGGCGGGCCTCCGCGCGGCCCGGCAGGTTTCCTTTTGCCACTTTTCGGCATCTACCGAGCATTTTCCGCGTGGCTTTCTGTGGGCCTGAAAGGGTCTAAGAATCCCCTATAAGCCGTTTTGTGGACCTCTCGGTCGGTCCCGTTGCCTTTTGCCCCATCGTCTGGCTTACACTTACGCGTGGTCTGGACCGACATTTCTGAAGACGGCACCGATCGGGTAATACGTATGCCTCCAACGGACCCGCACCCACTCCGTGGCGGCGGGATAGACCCGTTCGCGGACGTTGCGGACGGCGTTCCCGGCGCCTCCGGTCCCGCTCGCGTCACCTGCCCCTACTGCGACGCGGTGCTTGAAGCGGGGGACAATGCGTCCACCGTGATGTGCGGAGTATGCCTGCGGAAGTTCAACGCGGACAAACGCCTCTCGGTGAGCTGTCCCCGATGCCAGGCGGAACTCTCCGTTCCGGCGCGCGGGCACGCGATCCGTTGTGGCAACTGCGGGCAGCGGGTGGTGACCGAGCCGTCCGGCTGCGACGAGGCGTCGGGGCTGGTCACCGAGACCAGCTTCGTCCACAAGAGCCCGACGGGCGGGCCGATGGTGCCCGAGGAGACCAGCGCCGTCGGCAACGATTCCCGTGCCCTCGACCGCCAGCGCATGGAGGGCATGCGGGGTGAGTTCGACGAGAAGTACGAGGTGCTGGAGTCGCTCGGCCACGGCGGAATGGGGGCGATATACAAGGCACGCCAGAAGAAGCCGCCGCGCATCGTCGTGCTGAAGGTGATGCTCCACGGGCGCTTCGCCTCCGAGAAACACCGCACGCGTTTCGAGCGCGAGGCGCAGGCCGTCGCCCGGCTGAAACATCCGAACATCGTCGCCGTGTACGAATACGGCGAGGTCCGCGGGCAGCCGTACTTCACGATGGAATACGTGGAGGGCTGCAACGTCAAGGAGTACGTGATCCGGCACCGCCTGGAGAAGCGGCCGATCTGCGAACTGGTGCGCAACATCTGCAAGGCGGTCGCCTACGCCCACCAGCGCGGAGTGATCCACCGCGATATAAAGCCGAACAACATCCTGGTGGACGGGCAGGGTAACCCGCGCCTTCTCGACTTCGGTCTGGCGCGGATGGCGGGCGACTACAGCGATGAAAGCGCCCAGATGACCGAGGCCGGCGAGGTGATGGGCACCCCGTCCTACATGAGCCCCGAGCAGACGCTGGGCCGCCCAGAAGAGATCGACAT
>CAZZNQ010000079.1:4931-19116 GCA_964655775.1 uncultured candidatus Brocadiaceae bacterium
GCAGGCCCGCGGCGGCAGGGGCCAGATCGACCACCGCACGGACGTGTACTCCATCGGGGTCCTGTTCTACGAGTTGCTCTGCGACACCTTGCCGTACAGGATAGACCGCAGCCGGCCCCTGGAATCGCTCCGCAAGATCCGCGATTACACGCCCAAGCGCCCGTCCGAGATCAACCCGCGGATAGACTCGGACCTTGACTGCATTGTGATGAAGTGCCTGGAAAAGGAGCGCGAACTCCGCTACCAGAGCGCGGTGGAACTGAGCGAGGACATCGACCGCTACCTCCGCGGGAAGCCGGTGGAGGCCCGCCCGTCAAACACCTTCTACCGGTTCCGCAAACTGCTTTGGCGGCACCGCAGCGTGTTCATGCCCATTGGCGTGGCGATCGCCATCCTGGTGGCGATGACGGTCGTGTTCATCTGGTCTTTGGCCAAGGCCGGCGAGCGCGCGCGCGAGGAGGTGCTGCAGGCCGAGCGCGAGGCCCAGGCCCTGGTGGAGCAGCAGGACAGACTCAAGCGTTTCATCACCGACGTGAAGGGCGTGCGCCGCCGTGTGGACGGTTTCTTCGCGGCGGGGCGGTGGGAAGAGGCGTTTGAGATGGCCGAGTTTGCCGACCAGATGCTGGGCGCCGCCTACGACTTCGACGGGTATGCCGACGAGGTCCGCGAACGCATCGCGTCGGCGGCCGTGGGCGAAGCGGACGAGGTCCGCCGGCTGGTGTCGCAGCTTCAGTTTGAGCGGGCGCGCGAACGGCTGCACGAACTGACGAATCTGGCGGAACGGCTGGACCTGGGGGAGTTCAGACAGGAACTGAGGAGCACAGCCGCCGGATTCGACGACATCTGCTGGGACGCTGTCAGCGATCGCATACAGCGGCAGGAACGTGCTGCGGCCGCGTTGCAGCGTTTCCTGCTGGAGTGCCCCAACAGCACTTACGCGGAGAATGCCCGACAGGCGCTGGATAAAATCCGCCAGAGGCTTCGCTTCACGCAGTGGCCGTTCACGGCGGCCGACGCACTCGAACGGCAGCAGACCACCTCAAACCTGCTCGACGTGCCCGTGGGCAGGGAACTCAACCTGGGGCCGGGTGTATCGTTGCCCCTCACTCTCATCCCGGCCGGCGAGTTCGTGATGGGTTGCTCGGCCGAGAAGGGCGGCTTCAATGCCGACCAGCGGCCCGAGCACCGGGTTCGCATCACCAGTCCCTTCTACGTTTCCGACACCGAGATAACACGCGAGCAGTATGAGTCTGTGACGGGCCGGGTGCTGGCGGAGCCGGCCGAAGCGGACGGTGTCGGCACCGCCGGCTTGCCGGCAGCGGTCACTTGGGAGGAGGCACAGCTTTTTTGCATGAAGCTGGCCAGGAGCACCAAGCTCATCGTTCGCCTGCCCACAGAGGCGGAATGGGAGTACGCATGTCGCGCCGGATCCGGGGGGCTCTACTGCGGCGGAGAGAGTACCGGGGCTGGCGCGCTCCAAGAATACGCGTGGTTCAGGGAGAACTCCGAACAGCAGGCCCGCGCCGTGGCCCAGAAAGCGGCGAATGCCTGGGGCCTTTACGACGTGCACGGCAACATGCTGGAATGGTGCAACGATTGGTACGACAGCCGCTACTACCTCGCCTCGCCCGTTGAAGACCCCCAGGGACCGGAGAACGGAACGTATAGAGTCCTGCGCGGCGGATCCTGGGCGCACCCCGCAGAGGAACTCCAATGTGCCACGCGCGACGCCGCGCAACCGGATAGCTTGAGCCCCACCTACGGCTTCCGCGTCTGCGTGGAGCTATTCATGGAGATGCAGGAGCCGGTGGCTTCCACCACCGTCGTCCCCCTCTCCACCCGTTGATGCTCATTCGGTGATGGTTATGGCGTTGACGGGGCAGTCTTCCGCCGCCTGCCTGCACCGTTCCTGGGCCTCCGGTGGCACTACGTCCACCTGGACCCGCGATATCCCGCCCACAACCTTGAAGACCTCCGGGCAGGTGGTCTCACAACTCATGGACGCTATACAGAGGTCCTCGTCCACTTCCGCTTTCATCTGCGTTGCTCCTTCGATAGCGAATCCGGAATGCAGTTTCCGACCGGCAGGTTGCCCGCCAGGTCACGGGCGACGAACAAGAATAGCGCACCTCCGGTCGATCGTCAACTCCGGCCTCGACGGGTCCTGAGATGCGCTCGGGGGGCGCCACGTGAAGCCAACGTCTTTTCACCTTTCGATCGTTCATTTTCTTCTAACACTATGTCTCTTCTTGTCCTGCCTCTATTCCGGGTTCGGAGAAGTCGTAAAAGATTTTATAAGAATAGCTTACGGCACGGCGAGTTCGTTGTGTGATCGGTCTTTCCCGGAGTTGCCGGACGGAGTTTTGCCATGCGAGGTGAGAATCGTCTACCTTATCGGCGTGTGATCAGACAAGAATAGGAGACGGGGGTCTTCGGACATGAACTTGAGAGAGGCGCAGTTACTGGGCATTCTGGCCCTCATTGCGGTAGGCATCATCCTGCTGTGCATGTGGGGCGGGGAGGTGAAGGACACTCCCACGGCCGGCGGGACCGGCGTGCAGCAGTACGACGCAGTGGAACCGAGTATCAGCGAACTCTGCGACCAGGTTCGCGTCCAGCAGGAGGAACCGCCGCCCGCCGACGAAACAGAAGAGAGCGTGATGCTGGTCGGCGGTCCGCCCGCCGACGAGTTTCCCGGGCCCGACGAAGAGACCACCATCTGGGATTGGATACACGACACAATGCCCGAGGAAATCGCCATGAGGCAGGAGCCCGAGCCGACCGCTCCGCCTCTGCCCAAACCCGAGCCTGTGGCTCCCCGCACGGTTACCCACACTGTGGCCAGAGGCGAGACGTTGAGCAGCATAAGCAAGAAGTACTATGGGACCCCGGCCAAGTGGCGCGTCATCCAGGAGGCGAACAGGGACGTAGTGCCGGATCCGAAGCTGCTTCGGCCCGGCATGAAGCTGAAAATCCCGAAGGTCGGGGCAACGTCGCTTTCCGGAGCAGAAGTCGCCCAGACGCCGGTCGAACGCCCGGTGCTGTCCAGCAACTCAACGGACGAGAGGAAGACCTCGCGCACCTACGCCGTGAAGAAGGGCGATACGCTCTACGATATAGCGTTGCGGGTATACGGAGACGGCAGCCGCTGGAAGGAGATCCTGGCAGCTAACCGGACCGTGCACGGGTTGCAGGACCCGCAGGACGTGCGGCCGGGTATGATGCTCGTAGTACCGTGACGGACTGGGGATTCCTCTTTCCCCTGTGGTTGTGGCAGCGGCGGCATCGGAGTTCCGCTCCGGTGTCGCCCGCTCTCTTTGTGCGCCGGCCGGACTTGACGAACTGCAGCCGGTGGTGTATCTGGTGGAAGCGTAACGGTGGTGGTTCCCGCCGGTTCATTCGCGCATAGAGAGGGCCGACACGATGAGGAGCGTCGTTATCTGCGGAACGGCATGCCTGCTGTCACTGGTGGCGGGCTGTGGGGTGCTTCAGGGCAGACGTGGGTTGGTGCAGAAGGCGCTCACCGCGCGCGATCCCGAGGTACGGAGACAGGCGTTGGTCTCCCTGAGGGGCAAGGTGGAGCCCTCGATGGCCCCGCAACTGGCCACCGTTCTGGAGCGAGACATCGATGCTGGCGTCCGGCTCCTGGCAGCCCGTCGGCTCGGGGAGACGGAAAGCGACGAGGCCGTTGAGGCCCTGAGGGCGTCGGCGGAGAGGGACACGCAGGCGGTGGTTCGGCGGGCCGCGCTCCGGTCGCTTGCGCTTGTGCTGGGGGCCGAGGCGGAGCAGGACGTCCGGCGAGCGATTGCGGAGGACCCGTCCGAGGAGGTGCGGGCCGCAGCGGCAAGCCTGGCCGCGATGACGCTTCCGCCGGAGCGGGCGCGAAGCCTGCTGGCGACCGCTCGCGAGGACTCGTCGGAACTGGTCCGGCTGAAGGCGGAAGAGGCCCTCCATCGGATCGAGACGTTGCCGGCTCCCGCGGGTTGACTGGAACACCACGTAACTCTCACTGCGGAAGCAACCCATGACCATCGCCGAACAGTTCCGTGCGCTCGGTCGGCGGGAGCTTCCGGAAGCGTTCATGCTGGGCGGAGGCGAGTATGTGCTGGACGAAGCATACAAGCATTCGTCGATATCGGCAGTGGGCCTCTACCGGGCGGGAGACGGCGACCGTGTTGTGCTCAAGTGCTACCGCGAGGCGCCCTGGTTCGGGGTGCCGATGCGCTGGATGGGGCGGATGATGGCCGCCTATGAGGCAGGGGTGATGAGACGTGTTCACGATATCCGCGGCATACCGCGGCTACGGGCGATGTACGGGCAAACGGGGCTGGTACGCGACTTCGTGCCCGGCGAGCACCTGACCCGGCACTCGGAGGTCTCCAGCGAGTTCTTCGAGGACCTTCTGCGCCTGCTGCGGGAGGTGCATGCTCGCGGCATCGCCTACGTCGACCTGGAGAAGCCGGGAAACGTCATCATCGGGCCGGGCGAGCGCCCTTACCTGATGGACTGGCAGGTTGCTTTCCACATCCCTCCGCGCTGGTTGGGGCATACGACGGCGGCGCGCTGGCTGCGCCGCGTGGCTCAAAAGGCGGATATGTACCACGCCCGCAAACACTACCGACGAGTCATGCGCGATCGCCTTACGCCCGAGCAGATCGAGAGGCTTCGACCCAGGCCGTGGTTTGTCCGTCTCAGCAACAAGATTCTCGGTCCCTGGAAGAAGGCTCGCAGGCGGGTGCTGGGCAAGTAGACGCGCGGAACTGGAGGTGCGGGAATGGTTCCAGTGAATTGCCGGGCGGGACGCCTGGCGTTGTTTGTGGCACTGCTGTTGCCTGCCGGCTTGGCGGGCGCCGTCGAGATCGCGGTGCCAGAGGTAACCCCGGCGCAGCTTCAGGCCCGCATCGATTACCTGGTGGCCGACATCAGGGAGGCGCAGGACGCTAACGGGGCCTTCGTTGTGCGTCAGCAGCAGCAGTATACGGTGGGGCACACGGCCCTGGCGATTGTTGCCCTTCGGGCTGCGGGCGTGCCGGAGAACGATCCTGCCGTGGTCCGTGGGATCGAGTATCTGAGAGGGCGCACCGGCGAACGGGGGCGGGACGTCTACGAGAAGTCGCTCCAGCTCATGGCCCTCTGCTCCGTAGACCCCGACCCGCATCGGCGCGTGGTGGCCGACCTGGCGTCCTACCTGGTGGCCGCGCAGCAGCAATCCGGGGGGTGGACCTATGACATGTCCGGACGTACGGACTACTCGAACACCCAGTATGCTTTGCTTGGCCTGAACGCTGCGGCCGGAGCCGGCGTGCCCATCCCGCCCGAGGTCTGGGAGAAGGCCCGCGTCTACCTCCAGGGCGGCCAGAATGCCGACGGCGGCTGGGGCTACACGCCTCGCTCCACTCCATCTTACGGCAGCATGACCGCCGCCGGCGTTGCCAGCCTCTACATCTGTGATACGTGGATCCACGTTAACCGCAAGCGTTGCGGCGTTTACCCGGACGTGCGCCCGATCCAGGGCGGCCTGAACTGGATGAGCCGGTCGTTCAGCGTCGCCGCCAATCCGGGTCGGAATGCTTGGCATTTCTACTATCTCTACGCGCTGGAACGGGTCGGCGTGATACTCGCCCAGCGCTACTTCGGCTGGCACGACTGGTACCGGGAGGGCGCCGCCTACCTTGTATTGAACCCGGCGAACCGGATGTTCGTTTCGTCCGGCAACGAATGGCCGTTTCTCAGAAAATGCTTCGGCCTGTTGTTCCTGGCAAAAGGCAACGCGCCCATAGTCATCCACAAGGCAAGCTGGGCCGGACGGTGGAATGCCAATCGTTACGACGCCCGCTTCCTGGTCCAGTTCACCGGCGACGAACTGGGACGGGGACTTGACTGGCAGATCGTGCCGCTGTCCGCTCCTCTGGACCGTCTGATGTCGGCCCCGATCCTCTACCTGAGCGGCAGCAGCATAGCCGCTTGGGACGACGAGGAGCGCGCGCGATTCAGGCAGTACACGGAGGCGGGCGGCGTGGTGCTCGTCGAGGCGGAAGGTGGCGACCGGGCGTTCGACGACTCGTTCCGCAAGATGATGGCCCAACTCTATCCCGAGGATGAACTGGCGCCGCTGGGCGACGACCATCCCATCTACTCCGTCTACTTCAACGTCCCGGCCGGAGAGCGTCCCCCGCTGGAAGCCATCAAAGGGCCTTGCTGGATCTCTGTGCTCTATGCCCCGAAGGGGCTCTCCTGCCCCTGGGACGTCGCGGACTTCGACCACGTCAATTTCAAGCTCGGGATGAACATCATCGCCTACGTGACCGGGTTGCAGCGGCTGCAAGGAAAGCTGGAGAAGCCGGAGTTCAGCCGCCCCCCCGAGGATGATGAGGCGGTGTTGAGGCGCGGCGCGTTCACGGTGGGGCAGGTGATGCACCGTGGCGACTGGCGGCCGCACAAAGTCGCCTGGCGGCGCGTGCTGCAGGCCGTGCGCAGCGAGGCCGGTCTGGAGGTGTTCAGCAGGACGGTGCCGCTCAACCTGACCGAGCAGAGCCCGTTCGAGGCACAGATGCTCTACATTACCGGCGTTCAGGATCCGAAGCTAACCGCGCAAACGAAGGACGCGCTCGCGGAATACGTGGAGCGGGGCGGGTTCATCTTCGCCGAGGCGGCGTGCGGCAGCAGCCGGTTCGACCGGGCGTTCCGCGAGACCATGAACGAGATCTTCCCCGATTCGGCGCTTCGGGTGCTGCCCGTCGGCCACCCGCTGTACGCTCTGGGGCGCCCGCTGGGGGAGGTGGATTACAGCCAGGCCGTCCGAAAGGACGCGCCGAACCTGAAGCGGCCCTACCTCGAATACATGGAGCGCGACGGCCGCGCGGTCGTCGTCTACAGCAAGTACGATCTCAGCAGCGCCATCGATGGGCACCCATGCCACAGTTGTCCGTCGGTCCTCGATCCGTCGGCAAGCCTGCTGGTCATGAAGATCGTGCTCTACGCGCTCACGAGCTGACCGTCAGGGCGCTATGCCGACCACCTTTTCCCCGATGCCCGCGAGCAGCACGTCGCCCGCAGGCAGAAGCGGGGCGGGCATCGCCGGCGGGTCGGTGTTGAATTGCAGTTCCTGCCCGCGTTCGAGGGCCTCCATTCCCAGGGCTACCAGGCGAACCCCCTCGCGGGTAGAGACCGAAATCACCCACGCTCCGTTCCAGGCAACGGGGGGGCCGGCAAGGGCGTTATCTCCTTCCCAGACGGATACGCGCGCGACCGTGTCGCCCTGTGGATGGGAGACGGCCCGCATGGTGAAGTTGCTGCCGGAGGCGAACAGGGCCGGGCCGTACGGCGCGTAAGCGCCCGCTTCGTCGGCCTCCAGCAGGTAGACAAGCCGGCCGGCTCGCCCGCACCAGACCGGTTCCGCGCCCTCCGCCGGCCTAACGGCCGCGATCTGCCTGCCGGAACGCGTGTCGAGGAGCAGCGCATCGCGGCGCCCGGTGCGGACGACCACGAGTTCCGGATCGGCGTACAGCAGCCGCTCGATGCCCTCCGGCACTTTCCAGCTGCTCACTATGCGCATCCGGTCCGTGTCCAGGACGAGAACGCCATCTCTGTGGCAGAGCAGCATTCGACCGTCACGGAGGAGGTCGATAGACAACGCGGTTACGGCTGGCGCAAAATCCCAGCGTGCGATCGGCCGGGCATTCAGCGCACCGTAAGCCTGGAGCAGGCAGGCCTCTTTCTTTCTTTCGAATACCCAGACGGTGCCGTCCTGAACGGCGCATATCTTCCCGCTCAGGCGGTATCCCTCCGCGCCGTCCTCACGCATGATGATGTCGCCAGTCGCCGCGTCCAGTGTACACATCTCGGCGTTTGCCACCTGGCGACAGACGGCCGCGCGACCGACCGAGAATCCGTCGAGCGGAAGCCGGCGGAGGGGGTTCGTCCCCTCAGGAAAGGAGAGCCCGCGCCAGGCGCGCTGGATTACGTCCGTGCGTGGAGCGGGCGCGTTCACCTTCAGGCGAGATACGGCCGTGTCGAACTGCTGAGACCAGAGGACGTTGCCGGTGGTGTCCAGGCCGTAGACGGCACGCCGAAAGGCTACGCCCAGGATGCCGCCCGCTTTCCAGAAGCACGGTACGCCCGGGCCGGCGCGCGCGGTGGCTGTGTCCGCCTGCGCTTCCGCGGGAACTGGGGACGTCCAGACTGCGTCGCCTGTGAGGATGTTCACTTTTTCGATGCCCTGGTCGGCGATCAGGATGGCGGCATTCTCGAGGACGTCCTCAGCCGTCGCGGGCGGGATCAGCCTGCCCGGCCGCTCCCACGCCACACCACCGAGTCGGCCTATTCCGGTCGACCGGCGAACGCCAGTCGGTGACCTCTCAGAGTTCTCAGGGTCCGGTAGCCGCACCGCCGCCCGTCTTGCCAGATCGTCGCGTCCCCTGCGCCTGAGCGTATCCACAAGTGCGGACAGGGCGCCCCGGCGCGCATCCGCCATCGGCGTCCAGCGGGCCAGCTCCGTCAGCAGGTCTTCGTCTCCGTCCAGGACGGCGCGTGCCAGCGTCCGCTGGGCCTGGTCCTCCCAGGCGGAAGCGGCTGTCGGCGACATAGCGCACTCGGTGCGAACGGCCTCGGCGAGCTCCGTCCACAGACTTGCGGTGCCGCTGGACGCGGGCATCGGCTCCAGGCCGCGCTCGCGGCATATCGCGAGATACGCATCGAACGTGTCCGGCGAGCCCTGTCTGACCCGACTCAGAAGGTCCTCCGCCGTGCCCTCCCGGGGACGAAGAAGCGGCGCGCCCGCCGCGCCTAACGTCCACAGCGTCAGGCCTTCGGTGTCGACGATTCCAGCCGCCGCCGGCGTCAGGAACGCGTTGCCTCGGCACGGCACACCGAAGGGCAATGGGAGCCGACGCAAGGACTTGCCGCTCGTCGCGTCGTGGACGTAGAGCCCCTCCGCCGTCGGCAAGGCGAGCCGGTTCCCGGCAAGGAATCCCAGGCCCGTCACCACGGCTGACGGTTTCGCGCTCCAAATCAACTCGCCACGGGAGTCCAGACAGTGGAGGCCGTCCGCCTGCACGTACAGACGTCCGCCCGTCGCGCCGAGCAGCGCGTCACCGTTGTCGAACGCTTTGGTCCAGACCGATCTTCCATCGGCAACGCGCAGGGCCATGAGCGTTTTTGCGTCGGCAGGGGCGAACACAAGGGTCCCATCGACCACGACCGGCGCGGTCGGCACCCAGGACGAAGCGGGGATGTTCAGGCGCTGGCTCCTTTGGTTGACCCACGCGACGGACCGGGTGTACGGCGTCGCCCAGCAAATCCGGCCGTCCACGGCTTCGCACGCCACCACCAGGCCCTGGCCGGTTGGGAAGATCGCCAAGCCATCGCTGACGATCGGCCTGTTGGCATCGAACAGGATGAACTCCATCAGGTAGCGCTGGACCTGCTGCCGCGAATCGACTGCGCCGATCTCAGTGCGCCACAGCAGTTCGCCGGAGTCCAGCTCGAGGCAGACCGCCTCCAGAATCCCGTATCTCAGAGTCAGGCCGTAGGCACAGTCTCCGGCCACGGCGGGCGGCGTAAGAAACCACGATTCGGACAGGGCACGATCACCGGAGCGCGCGTCCCCCCCGGCGATCCACCGCAGCGCGCCGGTCTCCGCGTCCACGCAACGAAGCTCGTTCGTCAGCAGCAGTCGGTCGGGCGTGGCTTCCCACATCGGGTGGGGCAGCTTCTGCGCCGAGGCGCTGAACCCCAGTGCAAACAGCCTTCCGTCCGCCAGGGTCAGCCCGGCCATACCATGGTTTCCGAAAGCGCGCCACTCATCGAGGTCGTCGATGGGCAGGAACAGTGCCAGATCGTCAGACGAATCCCACCATCCCGGCCAGCTCCGGGCCATTAGCCTGTGTGCGGTTGAATCGGCGCCGGCAATCCACCGCGTCTCCGCCGTGCGGGTATCCACGGCCGTGAGAACACCGCTCCGGCTCACGAGAAGCAGGTCGTCGGATGCGGTCGGATGCAGCGATGGGTGGCCGGGCCAGGACGGCCTGGGTGCGTCCACCCCGCCGGCAGAGATACGAAGTGGTCGCTCGCGCAGACGGTCCCCGGCGGTAGTGATATGCGAGGATCCTCCGTCAAGCACCGCCGCCGGTCCGGTGAATGCGCTGGCGACGATATCTTCCGGGTTCAGTTCCCAATCGCCACATCGTAGAACGGTCCTGCCGTTGTCGGCCAAGTCTTCCACCAGCGCCTGTGCCTCCCCGCGCCGGCCCAGGTGCGCGAGGCAGAGCAGACTCTTTAGGGCAATGCAGTCCGCCATCTCGCGGGATAGGCGGACGGCGTCTGTGCGATAAAGGATCTGGAGAGCAGACGCGAACCGGCCGCGGTCCATCAGCGCCGACGCCGCAGCGCTGGCGGCCGCCGGACCGTGCGAGGTGTAGAGGAATCGCCTTGTCGTCTCGAGCAGCTTCTGGGTATCCGCCTGGTCCAGCGCCTCCGTCAGCATTGTGCGGGCCGGCGGGTCGTAGAGCAGGCGATAGGCGGCGAGTGGTCGCTCGGGCAGAGAAGCGAGCCGGCGTTCCACCACGGCGCTCACCGGGCGGTAAACGCCTTCCGTGGAGACCAGGCGTTCGGGTCGGGCATCGAGAATCTGCTGATACACCGGAAGGGCCGCGCTCCACTGCGCATCCTCGGCAAACCGGTCGGCCGTGCGCAACCGGTTCAGCCCGTCTGCGGCAAGGGGCAGCGCGATTCGGTCCGAGGGCTCCAAGTCCTGGCCACGCACCCCCGCGCAGACCATGGCCAGCGCGAGAAGGCCAACGGCGGCGCAGCGCGGCACCGCCGCACGAAGGAGTGCGATGCGGATTCCGTTGTCTTTCGCCGGCGCTCCCATACGTCCTCCAGATCGGTTCTGATGCCGCTACTACTCATTCTAACGCCGGTGTAAGGCACTCGCCACTTCAGTCTGAAGTCGGCCACGAAGGGGGACGGTCCCGACCGTTTTTCTTGACGAATCGAAACTGTTGTTGGTAGCATTGACCTTTAGCAGGAGTTGCGACAATCGGCTTCAATACGCAATCCGGTTGGTCATAAAAAACGCGATAACAATATCTTATGAGAATAGAAGGCAGACCATGGCAGCCAGGAAGGCCGCGAAAAACTCCGGGTCGGGGTGGAGCAAGAAGAAGATAACGGAGCGCATCAAGACGCTCTACGACGAGGGCGAGGACCTTTCATACAACCGCATGGCCCGGCACCGTCAGGGACTGCTCGCCGCGGCCAACTACCATTTCGGGAGTTGGGGCGACGCGGTGAAGGAGGCGGGCATCGACTACGAGAACGAGGTCCGCAAGATACCAAAGTGGACGCCGGAGCGGATCATCAAGGGAATTCAAACCGCCCATCAGCAGGGGGCCGATCTCTCCTGGACGAGCGTCACGAAGAACAAGAAGTACTCGGCGATGGCTTACGCCGCAATACGCGACAACCAGTTCGGCAGTTGGGATGCGGCGCTGGAGGCCGCCGGGATCGATCCGAGCGATATCCGGCGCTACGAGGCATGGGACGAAGATAAGATCATCCGACGGATCAAGGAGCGGCAGAAGGAAGGCAAGCCGCTCAACTCCAAGGCCATGCAGGACGAAGACTCCAAGCTGTTCAACGCCGCCCTGAACTACTTCGACGGCTGGGACCTGGCGTTGAAGGCCGCCGGCATCCGGCCGGAGACGGTCTACAAGCGCCGCCGCTGGAGCGAGGAGATCATCAAGAAGGAGATCAAGCGGCTCTACAAGGAGGGCGAGGACCTGGCCGCGCCCAACATGCGCGAGAACCACAGCTCGCTCTACAGCGCCGCGTGCAAGTACTTCAAGACCTGGACGGCCGCGCGACGGGCGTGCGGGATACGCAAGAACTTCCACAAGCGCAAGTAGAGGCGCGCTACGTCCAGTGGATGCGCGTCAGGCCGCTGTCCTGCAGTTCTCCGTACAGATCCTCGGTCACTTCGGGGAAGTCCACATTGAAACCGTAGCGCAGATCGATCTTGAATATCCGCACGGTGCGGTTACGGTCGACGCTGCATTCCAGAAGCTCGATCTTGTGTCGCGTGAGTATGTCCTTGATCTCGTCGCGGCTCGGGGCCTTGTCCTCGAAGACGAGTCGCAGGCCGCCGTAGCGGTCCCTCTTGGCCATCTTCCTTTCCAGCTCACCCAGCAGCAGAAGGGCCAGCACGACCACGGCCCACGCGAAGATCGCCGGAATCACGTATCCGACCCCGACGGCCAAACCGATGCCTGCCGTCACCCAGATGGAGGCGGCCGTCGTCAAGCCGCGGATCTGCCTGCCCAGAACCAGGATGGTCCCCGCGCCGAGGAAGCCCAGGCCGGCAACCACCTGGGACGCTATTCGCGATGGGTCCGCGCGCACTATCGTTCCCGAAGTCAGGGCGCTGAACCGTCCGGGCAGAAACAGGGACACGAGCATCATAAGGGCGCACCCGACGCAGAGGATCAGGTGGGTGCGCAGCCCCGCCGCCCGTCCGTGCCTTTCTCTCTCCCAGCCGATGGTGCCGCCCAGAACGGCCGCCATGGCCAGGCGCCACAGTGCCGCAGGATCAAAGGGCCCCACGAATTCCCATATAGCATCACCCGCTTCGGGCCACACCGTCATGACGTACCCCCCTCTTGAGTGTCAGCCAGGCATTATAGCCTTCGACCGAATCATTGCCACCTGAAGGCCGGTTCGCTGCCGTTGCTTTCCGGACCGTCCTGCATCGTGTACAATCACACCGTCTCATCGCAGGGGCGTCACATGAGCGACCGACAAAGCAACTCCGCGGAAGAACGCGCGTCCAGGTCCAGCAAGCTGCCGTTGCTCACGTACACGCTGCTGGCCTTGATGGCCCTCCACGGCGTCGTTTGGCTTCTGTTCTACCGGCCGTCGGAGGCTACGCAGCGCCGGATGAAGGCGATGCGCCAGATGCTGGATTATATACCCGAGAACTACATTGGCGAGGCGGAAGCCGAGGGCCTGTTCCAGGCGGCTATGCGCGGCATGGTGCAGAGCCTTGACGACAAGTACAGCGCTTACATCACGCCGGAGGAGAACCGCGTCCTGCGAGAACAGACGCGCGGGGAGTTCAGCGGCATCGGGGTGACGATTTCCCAGACGGACGGGCTGCCCCTGGTCGTGGGCGTCATGAAGGAGTCGCCCGCCCTTGAGTCGGGGATCCAGGTCGGAGACCTGATAGTGGGGATCGAGGGGGCAGACGTGCAGGGCACCAGCCTGGAAGAGATCGCCCGCCGCATACGCGGCAAGGCGGGCACCGAGGTTACCATAACCGTCCGCCGCCCGGCCACCGACGAGCGCTTAACCAAGACGCTGCAGCGGGCGACCATGGACCTGCCCAGCGTGACGTGGGATCTGCGCGACGACGGCATCGGGGTCGTGGACGTCGTCAGCTTCGACCAGAACTGCGCGCGGCTGACGAAGCAAGCCCTCAGTGAACTCCGGCAGGAGGGCGAGCTGCGCGGCTTGATTCTAGATCTTCGTGGCAACAGCGGCGGCCTGGTGGAACAGGCCGTAGCCGTCTGCGACATGTTCATCAGTGGCGGTCCGCTACTCAGCACGCAAGGGCGCGACAAGGGGGAGAACAAGAGTTTTCGCGCCTCCTCCGAGGTAGTGCTAGCCGAGTCGGTACCCGTCGCCGTGCTGGTCAACGAGGCCACCGCAAGCGCGGCGGAGATCCTCTCGGGCGTGCTCCAGGCGCGGGATCGGGCCACGGTTGTCGGCGCCCCCACCGTCGGCAAGGGGTCGGTCACAAGCGTCATAACCCTGGCCAACCAGGGCGGCCTCATACTGACCGTCGCCCGCTACGAGCTGCCGGGAGACAAGGTGGTGGAAGGCAAGGGCATAACGGCGGACATACCCGTCGGGAAGATGCCGCCGATTCCGACGAGGGATGATGCCGAGGCGCTGAGCGCCTGGGTGGAGGAACTGAAACGCGCCGGCGAGGCCCAGTTCGAAGCAGCCGTCGAGTACCTGCACGAGCAAATGGAAACCGAATGACCTGCGATCATGCGTGACATGAAGACACAAACCGCGCCGGCGCGCCGACTCTACGCATTGACCTTTGCCGCCCTGGCCATACTGGGCCTCGCATGGTGCGCGGGCTGCCGAACGCACCGCCAGGCACAGGTCGCTTCGTTCGGTA
>CAZZNQ010000080.1:0-19069 GCA_964655775.1 uncultured candidatus Brocadiaceae bacterium
GTCCGGGCCGGTCCAGCAGGTGCCGGGCGGCAGATAGCCGTCATGATCGGCCATGAAGGTATTGCCCGCCACATACCATTGTTTCTGGTTGTTGAGGCACACCACCCGCCGGGCCGTTTCCATGGCCGTGGACAGCGCCGGCAGCAGCATGGCGGCCAGGATGCTGATGATGGCGATGACCACCAGCAGTTCGACCAGCGTGAATCCGCCTCGCCGCCTCCTACTGTGCAGGATATGGGCAGCTTCCATGGCGTTTGCTCCTTTCCCGGTCCGTTTCCGTGTTAACGGTATCTCTAAGGTCAGCCCGAAAGCTCCGTCATGATCTTAATCAGGGGCATGAACAGCGCGATGACAATGAAGCCGATGACCAGCCCCAGCCCGATGACCATGATGGGCTCCATAAGGCTGGTTAGGCCTTCGACGGCCGCATCCACTTCTTCGTCGTAATTGTCGGCAATCTTCAAAAGCATGTTGTCCAGGTTACCGGTCTCCTCGCCGACGTCGACCATGTTGACGACGATGTCGTCGCAGACCTTGCTCTGGCCGAGTGGCTCGGCGATCGGGTCGCCCTCGCGCACGCTGTCGTGGACCGTCTGGATGGCGTTGGCGAGCACGGCGTTGCCGGCGGTGTCGCGCGAGATGTTCAGCGCTTCCAGGATGGGCACGCCGCTGCCGATCAGTGTTCCGAACGTCCGCGAGAAGCGGGCGATGGCACTCTTATTGATGATGGGCCCGAACAACGGGACGTGGAAGTATATCCAGTCCACAACGTATCGGCCCACGCGCGTGCTGACGATGATCTTGTAGATCAACACGATGCCGAAGGGGATCAGCGGGATCAGATACCAGTAGTTGGTGCACCAGTTCGTGATGGCCAGCAGCAGCTTCGTCGGTCCCGGCAGGTCCACGCCCAGCTCGGTGAACATGTCGATGAAGTTCGGGATAACGAAGATGACCAGCAGGATCAGGATGACTGTGGCAAACGTAAGCACAGCCGCCGGATAGACCATGGCGGAGATGACGCGCTTTTTCAGTCGGGCGGCCTTCTCGCGGAAGTCGGCCAGACGCTGCAGCGTGAGCTCAAGCACACCGCCCGTCTCGCCGGCCTTCACCATGTTGCAGTAGAGCTTGTCGAAAGCTTTCGGGTACTTGGACATGCCCTCGGAGAGCGAGGTGCCGCCCTCGACTTCGTCCGCCACCGAGCCCACGATGTTCTTCAGGGCCCCCGCCTTCATCTGGTGCTCCAGAATGTTCAGCGCCTGGACGATGGGGATGCCGGCGTCGGTCAGCGTGGAGAGCTGCCGGGTAAACGTGGTGAGCTGCTTCGAGCTAACGCCGCCGATGGTGAACGATCGCTTGCGCACGCGCCTGCTGCGCCCGCCCCCCGCTCGCGGCGCTTCTTCCTTCCTCTCAACAACGCGCGTCGGAAACAGATTCATCTGCCGGATCTTCGCAATCGCTTCGTCCTGATTGCGGGCATCGACCTGGTCGACGATGGCCTTCCCTTCGGCGTTCATCGCCTCGTATTGGAACCTGGGCATCTTCCCTAAACCTCCTCCATACCGTTCAACCGCCGATTGAGTGCCGCCATTTTACCGGACACTTGGTTTTCAAGACTCATCGTCGCCATAAAAAAGTTTCCCAATTTTCGTACGCCTCCATTATCCCCAGAGCGGCCGACGTTGTCAATCCTTTTTTTCCGGAGGCGGACATCCCGCCCCCGGAAACGCGGCTCACGCCGCCGGCGCCACCGGGCCGACGCTACTCGGCCAGAGTGCTTCGCGCGACCTCCTCGATCGTGGTCTGGCCGTCGTAAATCGCCAGAAGTCCGCTGTCTCGCAGGGACCGGCACCCCATCTTTCGGCTCTGGGCACGGATCTCCTGTGTCGACGTGTCGTGCAGCATCAGCTCACGCAGCTCATCGTTGACGTTCAGGATCTCGAAGATGCCCATTCGCCCATAGTAGCCGATGTTGTTGCAGCGATCGCAGCCGCGCCCGCGGTAGAAGCGCTTGCCCTTCACCTCCTCGGGCCTAACGCCCAGGGAAAGAATCGCTTCGGGGGTGGGCTCGTATTCCTCTTTGCAGTTCGGGCAGATGCGCCGCACCAGTCGCTGCGCGATAACGCCCTCCAGAGTTGCGTTGATCAGGTAGGGCTCCAGCCCAAGGTCGATCAGACGCGTGATGGCCGTCGCGGCGTCATTGGTGTGGACGGTGCTGAACACGACGTGTCCGGTCAGGGACGCCTGGATGGCCATGTCGCCGGTTTCACGGTCGCGGATCTCACCGACCAGGATGATGTCCGGGTCCTGGCGCAGGAAATAGCGCATCGCGTGGGCGAAGTCCACGCCGATATCCGAACGGACCTGCATCTGCATGATGCCGGCGATGTCGTATTCGACCGGATCCTCGACGGTGAGGATCTTCACACCGACGTCGTTCACTTCGCGAAGGCCCGCGTACAGCGTGGTCGTTTTGCCGGAGCCGGTCGGGCCGGTGCAGAGCACAATGCCGTGCGGCAGACGCAGCAACTGCAGGACCTTGTCCATGTCGTCGCGGCGCAGCCCTATCTCGTTGATGTCCAGTGCGACCATCCGGCGGTCCAGCACACGCATCACCACGCTTTCGCCGAACATGGTGGGCAGGGTCGAGACACGCAGGTCGATGGGATTCTCGGCGATGTTCAGCTCGATTCGCCCGTCCTGCGGCACTCGACGCTCGGCGATGTCCATCGTCTGCGTCATGACCTTGATACGGCTGCTGATGGCCACATGCAGGTGTCTGGGCGGGGGAACCATCTCGTAGAGCACACCGTCGACGCGGTATCGCACCTTGAACTCGTCCTCGAACGGCTCGAAATGGATATCGCTGGCGCGGTCCTGGATGGCCTGCAGCAGTATCAGGTTTAGCAGCCTCCGGACGGGGGCGGCGTTCGCCATTTCCTCGACGCTCTCCAGGTCGATGGACTGGCTGGTCTCCGGCATATAGTCCGCCATCTCCTCCACGCTCTGGCGGAGCTCGTTCAGGACGTCGCCGACGTCCTCGGTGGTGTCGTAATGCTGTTGAATGGCGGACTCGACGGCGGATTCGGTGCTGACGGCGGCCTCGATCTCGCAGTTGAGGAGGAATCGCAGGTCGTCCAGCGTCTTCAGGTGGGTCGGATCGGCGAGCGCGATAGTAAGCACGCCGTTCTGGAATCGGACGGGAACGATCTTGTAGACCTGCGCGATGGAGGGAGAGACCATGGAGATGACCTCCGGTGGAATCTCGATGGCGTCCACGGCCACCGTCTCCATGCCGGCTTGCTCGGCGAGGGCGAGGGCCAGGTCATCGCGGGTGATGTAGTTGCGCTCCACCAGGATCTCGCCGATGGGGCCGCCCCGTTCCTTCTGGATGGCCAGGGCTTCCTGTATCTGGCTTTCGGTAACCAGATCCATGTCTTTGAGAATCCTACCGAGCAGTTTCCTGCGTCGTCCTGCGTTCTGTGCCATCGTCGTTGGTTCCCGCTAGTGGTGTCTCTCTGCGAGGGGTCAGACTTCCATCGCAGTCATACTCTTGGCCACGTCCTCGGGGTATCGGCAGCGCGTCATCACGTCCGTCCGCTCCACCAGGCCCTGTCCGTAGAGCTCCAGCAGATGGTCGTCCAAAAGCTGCATGCCCCGGTCGCGGCTGGTCTGTATCGTCGAGTCGATTCGGAACGTCTTGTTGTCGCGGATCAGATGCCGAACCGCCGGCGTACACAGCAGGATTTCGTACGCGGCAACCAGCCCACCTCCCACGCGCGGCATGAGGGTCTGCGCCAGAACGGCCAGCAGGCTGTTGGCAAGCTGGATACGCACCTGCGCCTGCTGGTTCGGCGGGAACTCGTCTATGATACGTTCGACGGTGCTCTGCGCGCTCTGGGTGTGCACGGTGGACAAAACCAGGTGACCGGTCTCGGCCGCTGTGATGGCCAGTCGCGTGCTCTCCAGGTCACGCATCTCGCCCACCAGGATCACGTCCGGCGCCTCGCGCAACGCGCGCCGGAGGGCTTCCGAGAACGCCGGAACGTCCACTCCCACCTCTCGCTGGCTGACCACCGACTTATTGTGATCGTGCCTGTACTCGATGGGGTCCTCGATGGTGAGGATGTGAACCTTACGGGTCAGGTTGATGTGATTGATCATCGTTGCCAACGTCGTGGTCTTGCCGCTGCCTGTGGGGCCGGTGACCAGCAGCAGGCCGCGCGGCCGGAAGAGCATCTCCTGCACCTGAGGGCCCAGGCCCAACTCCTCGAAGCTGCGTATCCGGCTGGGGATAAGCCTGAGAACCAGGCAGATGTCTCCGCTCTGGCGGAAGGCGCCGACACGGAAACGCGCGATGTCGCGAAAGGAGAAGCCGAAGTCGGCCGAGCCCTCTTCCTGTAGTTCCTGCTGGTAGCGCTCGGCCGTGATGCTCTTCATCAGGCCAACGGTGTCCTCAGGGCCCAGCGTATCCGTCTTCAGAGGTTCCAGGGCGCCGTCAAGCCGCAGCATGGGGGGGCGCCCCACAGTGAAGATGATGTCCTCGGCGTTCCTTTGGATGGCGGTTGCGAGGACCTTGTCGATCTGGATCATTCGGAACGGGCCTCCTCTGGGTTGTGCAGGCCGTCGCGGCACCCGTGCCGCGCCCGGCGAGTCGCAGTTGTGCTCGGCGCGCCGGCCCGCCTCACTCGCTTTCCGCCAGCGCCCCGGCAACGCGTATGACTTCTTCCAGGGTCGTATCGCCCTGGATGACCTTGCGCAGTCCGTCCTCCATCAGCGTCAACATGCCGTAGGAACGCGCCTTCTCACGGATCTCGCCGATCGGCGCCTTCGCGAAGGCGAGGTTCCGCAGGTCGTCGTTCATCTCCATCAGCTCGAAGATGCCCAATCGGCCGTGATAGCCGGTGCCGTGGCAGCGACCGCAGCCCCTGCCGTGGTAGAAGGTGATGCCCTCCACCTCTTCCGGCGAGAGGCCCACAGCGCCCAGCATCTTCTCGGAGTAATCGTAGGGCTCCTTGCAGTTGTCGCACACGGTTCGCACCAGGCGCTGCGCCATGATGGCCTGCACGGAGGAGGCGACCATGAAGGGCTTGATCCCCATATCGATGAGTCGCGGGATCGCGCTGGGCGCGTCGTTGGTGTGCAGGGTGCTGAACACGAGGTGGCCCGTCAGGGCAGCGCGGACGGCGATCTCGGCCGTCTCTTCGTCACGGATCTCTCCCACCAGGATGATCTCGGGCGCCTGACGAAGCATAGCGCGAAGGATCACGGGGAAGGTGCGGTTGATCTCGGTCTGCACCTGGCACTGATTGATGCCGGCGAAGGTGTACTCGATGGGGTCTTCGGCGGTGATGATCTTCGTGTCCGGTCGGTTCAGCTCGTTCAGCGCCGCGTAGAGCGAGGTCGTCTTGCCGCTACCGGTCGGGCCCGTCACCAGGAAGATGCCGTTCGGCCGCCGGATGATGCGGCGGAAATGATCGAGGTCGGAAGGGTGGAATCCCAGTTCGGCAAGGCTCACGCGTGCGGACTCCTTGTCCAGAATACGCATGACGATGCTCTCGCCGTCCGTCGTGGGGATGTCGCTCACACGCAGGTCGAGCTGCTTTCCGGCCACAGTGATCGGGATACGACCGTCCTGGGGTTTCCGCTTCTCCGCCAGGTCCATGCCTGCCATAAGCTTCAGACGGGCGATGATGGAGTTCTGCAGTCGCTTGGGCGGCGACTCCACTTCCTGGCACACACCGTCGATTCGGTAGCGGATACGCAGGCGGTTCGTCATCGGCTCCACGTGGATGTCGCTGGCGCGGGCCTGCACGGCATCGCTCACGATCAGGGTCACCAACCGCACGATGGGCGCATCGCTCCCATCCTCTTCCTCTTCGCCTTCGGTTCCCTCTTCCTCGGAGAAGGCACCCTCGGTGAAGTCGCGCAGCATGTTCTCCACGGTGGACTCTTCACCGCCGTAATAGCGCTCGATCGCCTCGACGATGTCCTCCTCGGGGGCCAGAACGGGTTTGATCCCGAGGTTCAGGATGAATTTTAGGTTGTCGATGGTGCACAGGTCCATGTCGCCCATGGCAACCACCAGCGAGTTGCCCTGCCTTTTCAGCGGCAGGATGTTGTGCATGCGGGCGGTGCTGCGGGGAACGGCGTCGACGGCTTCCACCTCCGGCCGGACCTTCTTCAGGTCGACGACGGGCACGTCGAACTGCTCGCCGACGCACTGGAGAACGTCTTCCTGGGAGACGTAGCCGAACTTGACCAGGATCTCACCGAGTCTCAGGTCTTCGCCCGATTTCTGCTGGTACTCCAGGGCCCGCTGGATCTGCTCTTTGTCAACCAGGCCCCTGTCGAGAAGCATCTGACCGATCGGTTTCCGCGGTGGCATGCCGAGTGTCTCCCATTGGGGTTCTTAGCTTTGTGGCGATTATAGTGAACCGACCCGGGCTTTGCAAGCCTCCAGAATGCGAGCACTACAGCCTCGCATCCCGCCCGGCTCAAAGGCTTTGCGTGTCCATGGCGAGCCCGTGTTGCCGCGCCGCCGGGCCGTTCCGCAGCTTGAATGAGGGCCTGCGCTCCCTTAGAATGCACCTCGCTGAGTGACACCATTCTCTCCGGCAAGACGATCATGGGCAAGCTATTCCAGGCTGAGGGCCTGGCCAAGCATTACGGGGGACGGGCCGTGGTGGATCACGTCGGCTTCGACGTGGACCGCGGCGAGGCCGTCGGCATGCTCGGGCCCAACGGCGCCGGCAAGACCACGGCCTTCCGCATGTGCATCGGCCTGATCAAGCCGGACGAGGGTATGGTTTCTTTCGAGGGCCGCGACGTCACCCGCCTCCCCATGCACCGGCGCAGCCAGTTGGGGATGAGTTATCTGGCGCAGGAGCCCAGCCTTTTCAAGCACATGACCGTGGAGGAGAACCTCACGGCCATTATGGAGATGCAGGGCGTGCGCAGGAAGGATCGCGTGGCCAAGGCCGACGAGATGCTCGGCGAATTCGGTCTCTCGCACCTGCGAACCCATACCGCGCGCAGCCTCAGCGGCGGCGAACGGAGAAGGCTGGAGATCGCCCGCTGCCTCTGCTCCGAACCGAAGCTGATCCTGATGGACGAACCGTTCACCGGCATTGACCCGATCGCCGTCGGCGAGGTGCAGGACCTGGTGATCGGCCTGAAGTACCGCGGCATCGGCGTGCTGATCACCGACCACAACGTGCCCGAAGCGCTCCGCATCACCGATCGCGCCTACATCCTCAGCGAAGGGCACATCGTCGCGCTGGGGACGCCGGAGGAGATCCTGGAGGATCCGGTGGCGCGTGAGAGCTATCTGGGTGACCGCATACAGGCCGAGCATATCGGCGTGGGGCGCCCGGAGAAACCGGTGACTCCGGCTGCCCCGCGCGAGGAAGCATGAAGCCGAGCCCCTGCCACGTCGGACGCTTGCCGTGAGAAGAGATTACCGCCAATCCGCTCTGAGCGCCTACCTCGCTAAGGCGCTGACCGTGCTGGGCATCTTCGCTGCCGTGGTGATCCTGCTGACGCTGGTCTGGACTGCCGCAAGCACGCGAACCTACACGTACACCTACCGCCTGAAGGCAGAGGGGCGCAACCCTACCCAGAAGGAACTCGCGCAGACCATGGACGTGCTCGGGCGACGATTGACCGAGATGCGCCGTCGCCTGGGCTACAGCAAGGGCGCAGTGGTCGCCGTGGAGCCGGCTATGGTCCGTATCCACCTGCGGGCGCGCTCCGATCCGGCACTCGCCGCCGACTGGCTCACGTTGCCGGGATGGGCCGAGTTCAGGCTGCTTCACCCCGAGGACGACATCCTGACCGTGGAAGATCCCGACACGTTGCCGGAGGGCTACGAGGTCCGGGTGCATCGCTACCGGACCTACATCCTCAGCAAGCCGGGCGACCTGGAGACCAGGGAGGACGCATACGTGGTCCAGCAGGAGCCGGTCCTCAGCATACGCGGTTTCCAGAACGTCGAGGTGAACCAGATTGGCCTCCACCGGACGGCCGTTCTCACGTTCGAGCTGGAGCCCGCGGACGCGGAGCGGATGGCCAGGATCAGCGCGCTGAACGCCGGACGCCGCATGGCCATGCTGATAGACGGCGAGATGTTCTTCCCGCCAAGGCAGATCGACGGCCCGCTGACGTCCGGAACGCTGGAGGTGCAGGGGAACTTCTACATGCCGCCGTTGCGGAAACTGGTCCAGATGCTTGACGCGGGCAGTCTGCCGCTTCGGCTGACGCCGGTCGGACCTCCCACCGTCGGCCGCGAGAGGATCTGACGAACAAGCCGCCGCCTTACTCCACGTCCGCCCAGAACGCCTCGAGGGGGTCGCCGTCCTGATCGGGCGGATGTGCGCACTCGGGCGCGTCCGGCCCGTAGAAATCGCAGTACGTGGTGAAACCGCCGGGTATGTTGGCAACGTCGAAGCCGTTCTGGTCCAGGATGCGGACCGCGAAGTAAGCCCGCAGACCCACCCCGCAGCAGACGGCGATGCGGCGATCGCGCGGCACCTCGCCCAGCCGGTCTCGGAGCTCGTCCAGCGGCACGTTCAGCGCCCCCGGCACGTGACCCGCCTCGAACTCGCCGACGCTCCGCACGTCCAGCACCGCGAAGTCCCCGCCGTCCAGTTCATCGGCGTGCACTATGTCCATGTCGCCGCGCAGGTAGTTGGCGGCGACGAAGCCGGCCATGTTTACCGGGTCTTTGGCGGAACCGTAGGGCGGGGCGTAGGCCAGTTCGGCCTCCTCCAGGTCGTAGACGGTCATGCCCGCCTGGATGGCCACGGCCAGCACGTCGATCCGCTTGTCCACGCCGCGCGTGCCGACGATCTGCGCCCCGAGCACGCGGCCGTCCTCGGTCGAGAACAGCAGCTTCATGCTCAGCGGCGTGGCGCCGGGATAATAGCCGGCGTGGCTGCCGGGGTGCACGTAGACTTTCTGGCAGGCGACGCCTTCCCTGGCCAGAGCCTTTTCGTTGGCGCCGGTGGTGGCCACCGTGAGATCGAAGACCTTGACGATCGCGGTGCCCTGAACGCCGCGGAACGTGCTCTCGCGCCCGCAGACGTTGTCTGCGCAGATGCGGCCCTGCCGGTTGGCCGGACCGGCCAGAGGGATCACCGCCGGACGACCGAGCACGTAGTCGGTTACCTCGATGGCGTCGCCCGCGGCGTAGATGTCGGGATCGCTTGTCTGCAGGTGCTCGTCGACTTCTATCCCGCCCGTCACTCCTATCTCCAGGCCGGCGTCCTTTGCCAGTTCGGTGTTGGGGCGAACGCCGACGGCCAGGACGACCAGGTCGCAGGCCAGGTGCGTACCGTCCTGGAGCCTGACGGCCATTGATTCGCCGTCGCGTTCGATGGCGGCTACCCCGTTGGAGAGCTGAAGCCCGACGCCCTTCTCCCGCAGATGGCGCTCCAGCGGCGTGGCCATCTCGGGGTCAAGCGTGGACATCACCTGCGGCTGGACCTCAGCTACCGCCACTTTCACCGAACGGTGCATCAGGTTTTCGGCCATCTCCAGGCCGATGTAGCCCGCCCCGATGACCACGGCACGGGCGGGCGACTCCCTACTGTCGCGCCCCCTATGCTGGTCCTCGATGGTGTGCCAGATGTCGTCCATGTCCTGAATATCGCGCAGGCAGTAGACGCCCGGACCGTCCAGGCCGGGGATAGGCGGCCTGAGACACTGGGCGCCGGGCGCCAGGACGAGTTTGTCGTAGGGCTCGCGGTAGAGGCGGTCGGTCTCCAGGTCGCGCACCTGCACTTCCCCGGCGTCGCGGTCGATGCTCTCGACGCGGGAGCGGATTCGCACGTCGATATTGAACCGTTCCCTCAGCCGGCGGGGCGTCTGCACGAGCAGTTGCGCCTTGTCGGTGATGGCCCCCCCGATGAAGTAGGGCAGCCCGCAGTTGGCGAAGGATACGTGGCGCCCCTGCTCGAACACGATGATCTCGGCCTCTTCGTCCAGTCTACGGGCACGGGTGGCGGCGGACATCCCGGCGGCCACCCCTCCCACTATCAGCAGTCTCACGTTTCGTCGTCTCCCTCGAATTCCGCTTCCACCCACTTGGCATCATCCTCAGCAGCCGGCCCGAGCAGCGTCTCGATCTCGCCCGCCAGCACGTCTTCGGGTTTCGCGCCTTGAAGCGTAGCAGCCGCCTCGCCGTCCTTGTATATCACTGTGGTCGGTACGGCCCGGATCCCCAACTCGGCGGCGATCCCGCCCAGTTTGCGCGCGTCCGCGACGGCCACCTTCGCCCTGCCGGCGTAGCGGTCAGCCAGTGCGGAGATCACCGGCGCTTGCTTCACACAGCTCGGGCAGTGCTCGGTGTAGAACTCCACCAGGGCCACGCCCGGCTGCTCGACGATCCGCCTGTAGGCCTCTTCGGATTGCAGATGGACGAGGTGCTCGCCGGTCATCAGCGACGAGGCGCCCGCCGAACGACTGGCCAGCAGCAGGCCCACCATTACCCCCAGCCCCGTGGAAATGTAGGGATTGCACAGTATCGGGCACTGGCCGCCCATCATCTTGCCGGCATAGCCGACGGCCAGGCCGATGCCGCCTCCCAGAACCACACCCAGAACGATTCGCAGCAACATGATGCCCTCCGACGTATTAAATCCTAAAGAAAAGGCTCCCGGCCCGGACCCGGCCGGAAGGCCATGAATGCATTATAGGGCACAATCGGGCGGTGCGTCGAATGGCCGAAAGACAACGAAAAGGGAGGGGCGCGTCAAGGCGAGGCGATCACGTATACGAGGCAAAGCAGGGCGGCTACGATGGGCACCGCCGCGAGGGCCAGCCACAACCGCCTGTGCGTCCGCGCGGCGTGCGCCGGGTGAAGGCCGTTGTCGCTCAGCATGCTGGCATCGTCGAACTCCTCGGCCACCACCGGCTGGCCGGCCAGCAGCGCGCGCAGTTCATGCAGCAGCTGAGCGTAATCCTGGTAGCGATCTTCCGGATCGCGGGCCATCATCTTTCGCATTACGTCGCGCACGGGCAGGGGCAGCTCGGGCACGTACTTCAGAGGAGAGGGCAGGTCGGCCGAGACGTGCTTCACCATCACCTCGTAAGCGCTTCGGCCGGTGAACGGCGCCTTGCCGCAGATCATGTGGAACAGGGTGGCCCCAAGGGAGTAGATGTCGCTTCGCAGATCTACCGTCTCGGAGTTGTTCACCTGTTCCGGACTCATGTAATCCGGCGTACCCAGGCTCGTGTCGCTCGGCAGCGGCTCGGACCTGCCGACTTCTTTGGCAAGGCCCAGGTCGGCGACGCGCACCAGTCCGGTCTTGTCCAGCAGGATGTTCTCGGGCTTGATATCGCGATGGATGATGCCCTCTTTCGCCGCTGCGGCCAACCCTTCGGCCACCTGGATGCATATGCCGATGGCCGCCTGCCAGTCCAGCTTCCGCTCGCGGCTGATGCGCGCTTTGCAGCTTTCCCCCTCCACGTAGTCCATGGCCATGTAATATCGGCCTTCCTGGCGTCCGTAGCCGAGGACTTTCACTATGTTGGGGTGGTCGAGGCGGCTCGCGATGCGGGCCTCGGTGAGGAACTGGCGGGAGTATTCGCCGTTGGCGGCGGCGGACTTGGGCAGGACCTTCAGAGCGACTTCTTCCCCGGAAGCCGCCCTTTCGGCAAGGTAAACGGTGCCGATTCCGCCGTGGCCTAAGGTACGCTTGATAAGGAAATCGCCGAACTTGCGTGTCTTCGAAGTGGGCATTCCACGGCCTCGGTGGGGCAAACGGCCAAAGCCCCACGTACCAGTAATGTCAATCCGATCCTGTCTCCCGATCGGAAGTCGCCAACTGCCTTCTTTGGCCTGCTTCAGAATCCAACACCTTATTCCTCGGCAAGCCCTGTACCACAGCCGGGAAGCTTGGAATCCGCACAAAACCGGAACCGTCCCCGCGGGTCCGGCACGCAAGGAGGGGGGAACATACGATAACTATTATGACGTTGCTCATCCTGCCCTTGCGCGTCACGGAAGCCGCAGGCGACTTCCCATCACCCGTCATTATACTCCCGGAGCCCGCGCAATCAAGCGCAAAAGTAACGGCCCCCGGAGCACATTCTTTTGGTGCCGTTGGCGGCGATAGGGTTCAAACGTTTCCGCCGGATCGCCTGCAGAAAAGTGGAAAGCCTTGGGTTGACGCGTCCGGCAGGCGCGGGTATATTGATATATTGAAATATATGGATGTAGGTCCGCGGGGGCAGGATCTGCTCACGCAGCCGACAATCAAGCCGGCTGCGGCTTTACCCATCCCCATCCGAAGGCAGACTCAGGCGACGGCCTGGGTGGAAAGGACCGGCATGACGGCCACGGGCGGACTCGAGGATTACACACCCATGTTCAAGGCACTGGCGGATCCTCTCCGCCTGCGGCTACTGCGCATGCTGCCGGCGCAGGAGGAGAAGAAGACGTCAGGCGTGTGCGACCTCGCCCAGAAGCTCGAGATCTCGCAGCCATGCCTCTCCCATCACCTCAACATCCTGAAGAGCGCCGGCCTCGTCGGCTGTCACAAGGACGGATGCAGTGCGTTTTACTACGTGGACAGGGAACGCCTGGTAGAGGTGCTCGACGGTTTTCGACAGAAAGTGCAGCAATGATGAAGACGGCTCTGGTATACGACGAAGCAACTCCGGGCATCGGCTCCTGGGTGGAGGCCGAATACGAATCGCCCGAGACGATACAGGCGCTGCTGGAGGCCCTGCGGCAGAGCTGCGGACGGGCTGTGCCGGTGCCGTTCGGCCCGGATGTGATCGATGCCCTGACACGCGAAGCACCGGACTGCGTGCTCAACATAGCCGAGGGGCGAGAAGGACCGTCCCGGGAGTCGCTGGTGCCGGCGCTGCTGGACCACATGGGCATCCCCTATGCGGGGTCCGACGCAGTGGCACTGGGCATATCGCTGAACAAGGCCGTGACAAAGCACCTGGCCGCCCGCGTGGGTGTGCCGACGCCGGCCTTCGCCCTTTGCCGATCGCCACGTGAGGCGTTGGACGCAGCGTCCGGTCTGCGCTTTCCCGTAATCGCCAAGCCGAACTTCGGCGGTTCGAGCGCCGGCGTGGGTCCGGAGAGCGTGGTCGACGACGTGCGGGACCTCACCGAGGTAGTCGAGCATTGCCTGCGGGAATTCGACCAGCCCTGCCTCGTGGAGGAGTTCGTCCGCGGCACGGACGTTACGGTCGGGCTGCTGGGCAACGGTCGCGTGCGAACCTTCCCCGTCGGACAAGTGCGGGCCACGAAGGGCATGTACTCCGCCGAGGCGAAGAAGGCGCACGACCGCCACGTGACGTGCCCCTGCCCGCTGCCGGACGGCCTGGAGGAGAACCTGCGGCAGTGGGCGGTGGATGTCTTCAAGATCATCGACGCACGGGACTTCGCGCGCGTGGACTACATGCTCGATGAAGCGGGCAACGCCTGGTTCCTGGAGATCAATCCGCTGCCCGGCCTCAGCCCGTTCTACGGAGTTCTGCCGGAGCTGGCGGCGGCCGCCGGCGTTACTCACACCGAACTGATAGGCTCCATCATGCATCTGGCGATGGAGAGATGCTCGCAAACGAGGAGTACGGCTCATGAAGGACTGGCATGAAGAGCTGCGCAACAGTGTGAACAGTGTTGAGCAGCTTGAGCAGTACATCAATCTATCCCCGCAAGAGCGGGAGGGACTGGAGCAGATAGAAGGAACGTTCAACTGGGGTCTGAGCCCGTATTACGCATCCCTGATGGATGCCGATGATCCCGACTGCCCTATCCGCCGGCAGGTGGTGCCCCGCATCGAGGAGCTCCAGGACGACCTCGGCGTGTGGGACCCGCTCCGGGAGGAAGACCACTCCCCCGTCGACAACCTCATCCACGTCTACCCCGACCGCGTGGCGTTCTGCGTGAGTTCCATCTGTGCAACGTTCTGCCGCTTCTGCCTGCGCAAGCGCATGGTCGATACGGCCGGCTGCCCCATCACGCCGGAGAACATGGACGAGGGTATCGAATACATCCGCAAGAACCCGAATATCCGCGACGTGCTTCTGACGGGCGGCGACCCGCTGCTCATGTCCGACGATCGCATCGAGGACGTGGTCGCCCGTGTCAGCGAGATCCCGCACGTGGAGCTCGTGCGCATCGGGAGCCGCACGCCCTGCACGCTGCCCTCCCGCATCACCGAGGAACTGTGCCGACGCCTTGGCAAGTACAAGCCGTTCTGGATCAACACCCACTTCAACCATCCCAAAGAGCTCACGCCTGAGGCCGTTGAGGCGTGCGGCAGGATCGTCGACGCCGGCATCCCGATGGGCAATCAGACCGTGCTGCTCAAGGGCGTGAACGACGACTCGGCCGTTCTCAAGGAACTGGGCGAGCGGCTGGTGGCCGCGCGCGTCCGGCCCTACTATCTCTACCAGTGCCAGATACTGAAGGGAACAGAGCACTTCCGCGTGCAGATCGAGCGCGGCGTGCGGCTCGTCCGCGCGCTTCGCGGCCGCACTACCGGTTTCGCGATCCCGCAATACGTGCTGGACACGCCCTACGGCAAGGTGCCGCTGAACTACCAATACATTAAGGGCCGCGACGGCGACGACGTGATCCTCGAGAGCTTCTCCGGAGAGATATGGCGCGAACCGAACCCCGCATCATCCTGATCTGCCTGGGGAATCCCGGACCACAGAGAGCCGGCACGCGCCACAACGCCGGCTTTCTTTTCGCCGACTACCTGCGGGAGCAGTGCGGGTTCGGGCCCTTCGAGTCCCTGGAGGGAGCTGACTGCCGGGTAGCCGAGGGCGCGCTGTCCGAGAGCGCCGCTCTGCTGGTCAAGCCTAACACGTCGCTGAACGACTGCGGCGCGATCATGCCCGCACTCACCGAACGGTATGGCCTGGATGAACACCTCTACGGCATCGCGCACGACGATCTGGATGTGCCGCTCGGGACCGTGCGCGGACGCCAGAAGGGCGGACACGGCGGACACAACGGCGTGCGCTCCATCCTCGAAACCGTCGGCCGCAAGGACCTTTTCCGCATAAAGATCGGCATCAACTCGGCCAGACGCTCCGACTACGACGGCATCGTCGATTTCCTGCTCTCGGACTTTCAGCCGGACGAACACGAGGAACTCCAGCAGTGTTTCGCCGAAGCGACGGACGTCCTGCTCGGGCAGGTGCGCTCCTACGAAGCGGAACTGGCGCAGGGCGACCGGCGACAGACGGTGGCGGCCGCCTACGCCGACCGAGTTCTTGAGGCCGCACGCTCGGCTCTGGAAGAGATACCCGCCGCTTCGCCCTATCCCATCTTCCTCCACCGGCGCGACCTGGCGCAGGCGCAGACGGTGCTCGTGGCACTGGCAAAGCTGCTGCGCAAAGCGCGGCGCGCGGCATCCGAGGACCCCGAACTCTGGGACCGTCTCGTGTCGTTCATTCCGGCCGATCTCCTGCCCCTGCTGCCGGATCCGTCCGCACAGGGCACGTTCATCTTCGCGGTCGACCTGCACGTGGCCGACGACGGCATCAAGGCCATCGAGCTGAACTGTGCCGTCGGCTACGCGCACTACGCCCGGTTGAGCCACGAGGCCCTGTTCCCGCTGCTGCGTTCCGAGATCGACGGAGTCCAGCCCGCAAGCGAGGTCGAGTTCAGCCGTTTCCTCTACGAGCACGGCCTGAAGCCCCTGCACGATCCGCAGGCCGGCGGGATCGCGTTCCTGCGTGGCTTCAACAACGAAGACATGTTCAACGTGGACGAGCTGGAACGGCTGGCGGCGCGCATGCACGAACAGGGCGCACCGGAGATACGGCTCTGCCACCAGGAGGAGATGGAACTGCGCGACGACGGCCTGCATCTGCGCGACGGTTCACGCATCGACGTGCTGTACGTGGAGGAGAATCTCTCTGACTGGGCGAACGTGGACCCGAAGTCGCCTCTTGGGGAGGCGGTGCGCGGCGGCCTGGTCAAGACCTTCCCCGCGCTGGATATGTTCGCTTACACGAACAAGGCGTTCCTGTCGCTGCTGGTCGATCCGTCTTCCGAGGACTGGTTGCAGCCGGACGAGGCGGAACAGCAGGTCATCCGCCGCAACTTGCTCTGGTCGCATCTGCTCGATTCGGACATCGAGCCCGCGGCCTACTACATGCTGGAGCAGGGGTTGCGCCTGGTGGTAAAGGAGGCACTGGGAGGCGGCGGGCGCGGGGTCACGATACTGCAGCCCGGGTCGGGTTCCCAGCAGGCGGGACACGTACTGCGGCAACGCATGCAGGCCGGCAACAGCGTGGTGCAGGGCTACTTCGGGCCGGGTCGCTGGTCCCGGGATTCCGACCTGCGGTTCGACGTTCGCCTTCTGGCCGCCGCCCACGAGGGCGACGTGATAGCCGGCCCCGTATACGGCCGCATCTTCCGCGGCGACAAGCTCAGCTTCTCCGAGCCTGACGCCGGAGTCGTCCCGGTCTACGTCGTCGAGTAACGGCCGCCCCCTTTACTCCTCCACTTCCTCGGGGGAAGCGTTGAGATAGGGAGGAAAGGGCGGGTCCATCATGGGGTCGTACGGCGGGAACGGGCTCATGAGGATCTCGAACAGCCCGCCTGTGGCGCGCCCCACGGTGGTGAAAGCGCCGTCGATCACGCCGAACGTTGTCTCAAACACGGCAGCGATGACTCCGAACGGGCTGCTCCAGGACACCTTCCGCACGTGGGACTCGACCTGGTAGGGAATCTCCAGCCAACTGAAGGCAACGTTGACGACTCCCCGGCCCATCTCATGCCCGGTGCCGACCACCGAGAACCCTCCCGGGTCTCCGCCTTCCGCGGCGGGGTCATATGCGCGGCACCCCGCCGTCACCGCCATCGTGCAAACCAGAACCGCAATCCAGACGCATCGCTTCGCCGACATGGACAGCCCCTCCTGTCTCAAAAGCTCAGCTTACCTCAGTCTATAGGCACTTCCCGACCCTCTTCAGCGCTCCTGTAGAGGGCGTCCAGGATCTTCTGGATCATCAGGCCGGCCTCTGCCGGGCACTCGGTCTGCCGTTCGCCGCGGATGCTGGCGATCCAGTCGGTCATCTTCTTGTCCATCGCCTGGTACTTGGGAACGTAGGCGGGCGCGATGTCCACCATGGTGCTCGCCTCGTCCTTGTATACGGCGGGCGGATCCAGCAGCAGCCCGCCCTTCTCGCCCATGATCTGGACGTTGAAGACGTTCTTCGGGGTGTGGGCGATGAAGCTGGCCTCGACGGACATGACCGCCCCGTTGTCGAACCGGACGAGCCCGATCGCCAGGTCTTCGACCGTGTAGGTCTCCCAGTCCCACTCGCCCCAGGGCGCCTCGGTCTCGGGCTTCTTGTCGCCCATGTAGGTGAACATCTGGGCGCTGGCCGCGACAGGCTTCGGCTCTCCCATCAGGTAATGGGCGCACTCCATGACGTGCACGCCGAGATCGATCAGCGGGCCGCCGCCCTGGAGTTCCTTCTGGCCGAACACGCCCCAGCTCGGAACGCCCCGCCGGCGGAGGCACTGGCACCTGGCGAACAGCACCTTGCCGATGTGGCCGCCGTCCACGAACCGCTTCAGCGTCTGCGCGTCCGGTCCCAGCCGGTACTGGAAGCCCATCGTCAGTTCGCCGTCGGTCTCCTTGGCCGCGTCCACCATCGCCTGCGCTTCCTGCGCGTTCATGGCCATCGGTTTCTCCACCATCACATGCTTGCCCGCCTTGAGCGCGGCGATCGTGGGATCCTTGTGCATGTAGTTGGGAGTGCAGACGCTCACGGCATCCAGATCGACCTTTTCGAGCATCTCGTTGTAGTCGGTGAACTTCTGCTCGACACCGTAGGTTTCGGCGAACTTATCGAGGGCGGCCTCGCTGACATCCGCCCCGGCTACGATCTGAACGTCCTTATCCTTTGCCAGGGGCTGGGCCTGCCGCGTGGCAATCCCGCCCGTCCCAATGAAGCCGACCTTCACCAGGCGTGCCATGTGATCGATCTCCGGTGTTGTGGTGGAATGGTCCCAAGTGAGAGGCTGACATTACACCATCAGCCCGCAACCTGTCAACGCAATGGCGTTCGCGCAGGGGCGGCCGCGAGCACGTCAGAGGGCGCGCATACTTGACATGCGCCACCGGGCTGTTACCATTTCCTGCACCGTCCTCGGGAGGCAATACCATGGCGAACTGGGAAGACAGACTGCAAACCGCGCGTGTGCTGGTGGCCGACGGCGCCTGGGGCACCCAGCTTGCCGAACGCGGCCTGCCGCCGGGAGAGGCGCCGGAAAAGTGGAACCTGGAACGACCCGACGACGTTCTGGCCGTGGCGCAGGCATACTGCGAGGCCGGCGCGGACGTTATCCTCACCAACACGTTCGGCGGCACCCGGCTGAAGCTCGCAAAGGTCGGGCTCGAGGCGCACACCGTCGAGATCAATCGCCGCGGCGCGGAGATCGCGCGCCAGGCGGGCGGGAACGACGTGATGGTGTTCGCCTCCGTCGGCCCGACCGGTGAATTCATGGCGCCCCTGGGCACCCTCACCGAAGACGACGTGCTGAGCGCCTTCGCCGAGCAGATCACCGCCCTCGCCGAGGGTGGCGCGGACGGCATCATAATCGAAACCATGACCGACCTGGCCGAGGCGGGGCTCGCGCTCAAGACGGCGCGCGACGTCTGCGATCTGCCGGTCGCCGTGTCCATGACCTTCAGCAAAGGGCCCAAGGGCTACGCCACCATGATGGGCGTGAAGCCGGAGCAGGCGGCCGAGGAGTTGACGCGCTTCGGGGCGGACATCGTCGGCGCGAACTGCGGAGCCGGCATACGCGACGTGGTCGAGGTCATCCGCGCCATGACCACCGCCACCGACAGGCCGCTCTGGGCCAAGCCCAACGCCGGGCTGCCGCGGCTGGTGAAAGGCCGGACCGCCTTTGACGAGACGCCGGAACAGATGGCGGCGCATTTCGCAGAGCTGTACGAAGCCGGCGCGCGCGTCATCGGCGGCTGCTGCGGCACCACGCCGGACCACATTCGCCTCTTCGTCCGCGAACGCGAGAAGCGTCTTGGATTCCTCGACCAGATCCCGCGCCCGC
>CAZZNQ010000081.1:0-18971 GCA_964655775.1 uncultured candidatus Brocadiaceae bacterium
CCGATAAACGGCCATCTGCTGCGTTGCAGGCCATGCCGGGGCACTGCGGCGGACAGCGGCGCCCACCAGCGGGATCATGATCTCCGGTCGAACATCCACGCCGGCCTTCTTGCACTTCACAGCGGCCTGGATGATGGCCTTGACCTGCATGTTGTAGACGTCCGGGTATGTCAGGCCCAGCCGACAGCCGCGGTGGCCCAGCATCGGGTTGAGTTCCTTCAGCGAAGCCACGCGTTCCGCGACCTCGGAGGCCTTCATGCCCATCTGCTCGGCCAGAGCCTTCTGGACCTTCGGGTCGTGCGGCAGGAACTCGTGCAGCGGCGGGTCCAGCAGGCGTATGACGACGGGTTTGCCGTCCATCGCCTTGAAGATGCCTTCGAAGTCCTTCCGCTGTGCGGGCAGCAGCTTCTTCAGCGCGCCATCGTAGAGCTTGCGCGTCTCCTTCAGCTCGGCCTGCAGTTCCTTGACCTTGGCCTTGGCGGCCTTAAGTTCTTCACCGGCGGCCTGTTCGATGGCGAACTGCGCCATTCGCAGGCCCGCCTCCATCGCCCGCACCTCGGGCGCGGCCAGCATCATCTGGCGCACGTATGAGATGCGGCTCTCCTCGAAGAACATGTGCTCGGTGCGGCAGAGGCCGATGCCTTCCGCTCCGAACTCGACCGCCTGTCGGGCGTCGTCCGGGGTGTCGGCGTTGGTCCAGACGCCCATCGAGCGGAACTCCTCGGCCCATTCCATCAGCGTGCCGAAAGCGCCCGTGAGTTCCGGATCGGTGACGTCAATGGGCCCCCCGAATACTTGTCCGGTGGTGCCGTCCAGGCTGATCACGTCGCCTTCCTTGAACTTCTCGCCGGCGATGGTGACCGTCTTCTTGCCGGTCTGGGGCGAGACGGCGCCGCATCCGGCGACGCAGCACTTGCCCATGCCGCGCGCCACAACCGCCGCGTGGCTGGTCATGCCGCCGCGCGCGGTGAGGATGCCCACGGCCGCGTGCATGCCGCCGATGTCCTCGGGGCTGGTCTCCTCGCGGACCAGAATCACGCCCATGCCGCTCTTATCGGCGGCTTCCGTGGCAGCCATGACTTCGGCGTCATCAGCCGTCAGAGCGATCTTGCCGACCGCGGCGCCCGGTGAGGCGGGCAGGCCGGTGGCCAGGTGCAGGCCCTCGTCCTCCGCCTTCTTCTTGGCGTCCGTGTCGAACTGCTTGTGGAGAAGCTGCTCGATCTGGTTGGGCTCGACCCGCATAACGGCCGTCTTCTTGTCGATCAGGTCCTCTTCATGCATTTCGACGGCGATTTGCACGGCCGCCATCGCCGTGCGCTTGCCTGTGCGCGTCTGCAGCATGTAGAGCGTGCCTTCCTGGCCCGTGAACTCGAAGTCCTGCATGTCCTTGTAGTGCTCTTCCAGCGTGTGCTTGATCTCGGTGAGCTGATCATACATCCTGGTGTAGAGCTTGCGGGCTTCGTCGGGCTCGATGTGCGATTCCTCGAAATCGCTCAGGTCTTCATTCGGCATCTCGCTGACGTTCTTCGGGGTGCGGATGCCGGCCACAACGTCCTCGCCCTGAGCGTTAACAAGATACTCGCCGTAGAGTTTGTCCTCGCCGGTGGCCGGGTTGCGGGTGAAGCCGACGCCGGTGAAGCTGGTGAGCCCCATGTTGCCGAAGACCATCGTCTGGACGTTGACGGCGGTCCCGAGCAGGCCCTTGATCTCGTTGATCTCGCGATAGCGGATGGCCTGCGGATTGTTCCAGGAGCCGAAAACGGCGTCGATGCTGCGCTTAAGCTGCGCCAGCGGCTCCTCTGGGAAGGTCTCGTTGGTGTTCTTCTTGTAGATCGCCTTGAACTTCTTGACGATCTCCTTCAGTTCGTCGGCATCGAGCTGGCTGTCGAACTGCACGCCGGCCTTGTCGCGGGCCTCGTGCATCACGTTGTCGAACTGGCTATGGGCGATGAACATAGCCACGTTGCCGAACATCTGGATGAAGCGGCGATAGCAGTCCCAGGCGAAGCGCTCGTCGCCGCTCTGCTTGGCCAGCCCCTGCACGGCATCGTCGTTCAGGCCCAGGTTCAGCACGGTGTCCATCATGCCGGGCATGCTGACGGCGGCGCCGCTCCGCACGCTCACCAGAAGGGGGTTCTCCTTGTCGCCCAGCTTGCGGCCCGTGACCTTCTCGAGCTTGGCGATATTCTTCTTGAGCTCGTCCTCCAAGCCGGTCGGCCATTCCTTGCCGGCCTTGTAGAAGTCGGCGCAGGTCTCAGTTGTGAGGGTGAAGCCGGGGGGCACGGGCAGGCCAACGTTACACATCTCGGCCAGGTTGGCGCCCTTGCCACCGAGCAGTTGCTTCATGTCCGTGCGACCTTCAGCGGATCCCTTCTGGAAGAAGTAGATCCGCTTAGTGGTTTTCGAACCCATAAGGACTTGCTCCTTTCAAGACGGTGTGCCGTTCAGAAAACTGAGTCCGGCGGAAAACGGTCAAAGAGAAATCGCAAAGCTGCTGTCCGTGGGCATTTCGGAGATCCCGCCTTGCGGGCGGCAACCAGGGTGGGGGGAGCGACACCCCTGAAGGCTTGCTCTCTGTTGCCTTTGGAGTTGTCGAGAATAACACAAGCACCCCTCTCGTTCAAGGTAACCGAGGACTGCAGCGAACCGTCCTGAAGGGAAGTGGAGGCGTCGCGCAGTGCGCGCTATAATCGGCATCGTTATGGTCTGAACTGTTACCCCACTTGAGGATGCTTCATGCCTTCGAAAAAGCCCAACCTTTTGTTCATTATGACCGACCATCAGCGCTTCGACAGTATCGGCATGGTGCAGGCCGGGATCGAGGTCGCGCCCAACCTGAACCGTCTGGCCGATCAGAGCGTGTATTTCACCCGGGCATACAGTACCTGCCCGCTCTGTGTGCCCGCCCGCAGCGCGCTGTTTACCGGCGTCTACCCGACGCGCAACGGCATGATCTACAACCAGTGGGGCGGCGAGTCCGCCGGCGACTATATGCCGCTCCAGCAGCATCTGGCCGAGGCCGGATACAGTGTCGCCCACATTGGCGTGGACCATATACGCGTGGATCCCGGCCTAAGGGACCGTGTCCCGTTCGATCTGTGGGTGGACCGAAGCGACTACTCGGGCCACTACCGCGAGCGAGGGGTGGAGCTTCCGCGCACCACAGGCAGACCGGACTTCAGCAAGCCGGTGGGCGAGGTCGTGGATGGCGAAGAGGTGCAGCAACGCTACTCCGGGCCGCAGACCGCTACGTGGGACGCGCCCGCGGAGGACTTCCTCGATTGCTATTGGGCGGACCGGGCCGTGGAGTTCATCCGCGCGGGGCACGATGCACCGTTCGCGCTGTTCCTGTTCCTGTGGGCGCCGCATCCTCCCCTCATCGTTCCGGAACCCTACGCGTCTATGTTCCCCCCGGAGGAGCTGGACCTGCCCACAAACGTCGGTGTGCCGGCCAACGGAGAACCGCCCGGGCGCCGAAAGGGAATAGCGGGGCAGCTTGGCGATGGGGTCTCGCAGGATGATTGGCGCCGTACGTGGGCCTCTCACCTGGGTCTCGTCAACCTGGTGGACGGCTGCATCGGCCGTGCACTGGGTGCCCTTGATGAGTGCGGACTCAAGGACGATACCGTCACCGTGTTCACCGTCGATCACGGCGATCACCTGGGACAGCACCGGATGTATCAGAAGATGGAGCTCTACGACCAGGCCATACGCGTCCCGCTCATGTTCCGCATCCCCGGATGCACGCCGGCGCGCGTCGACTCACCCGTCTCGCACCTGGACATCATGCCGACGGTGCTTGACCTGCAGTCGCTCGAGGCCATCGACCTGGACGGTCGCTCGCTGCGGCCCACGCTCGAGGAGCAGGCGCCGCTGCCGAATGCGCCGGTATTCAGCCAGTATTCGGGTACGCTGCGTCCGAACGATTTCCGCCGCGCGACCGTGGTTGGGCGCTACAAGTACGTGTACGATCCCCAAGATGTGCCGGAGCTTTTGGACCTGGAGAGCGACCCGTTGGAGATGACGAATCTGGCATCCAGCGGCGAGTATTCGGACACCGTTTCCGAACTGCACCGCATCTGTAGGGAGTGGCACCTGGAGCACGACGATGACCCCGAGCTCTGGCGTGAGTGAACGGCCGATTCCGCCATTGGAGATATCTACAGATGGCCGGCCCGGAGAGCCTCACACAGAACGGCGTCGCGGAGTGGACGTTCCACGCCGCGAGGGCGGTGGATAACCCGTTCCAGGATGTGGATCTGGACGTGGTATTCACCGATCCCGACGGAAACGAGAAGGCGGTGCCCGCGTTCTGGTCGGGCGGCGACACTTGGCATGTCCGCTATTCGTCCGCGGTGCCGGGCCGGCACACGTTTCACACGGTCTGCTCGGATCCCGATGACGAGGGGCTGCACGGGCGGTCGGGCGAGTTGCGTGTCGACGCCTACTGCGGCGACAACCCACTCCTGCTGCGCGGCGGCCCGATGGTCGGCCCCCTGCGAAGGTGTCTCGTTCACGCGGACGGAACGCCGTTCTTCATGCTCGCCGATACGTGGTGGTCGTGCCTGACCGACCGCATCGGCTGGCCGGACGACTTCAAGACGCTGGTGGCGGACCGGCGCGAAAAGGGCTTCAACGCCGTCGGCATCCACGTCATGGGATGGTCCAGGGGAGGGGCCGCGGCGTGGGCGGAGCCGTACAGCCAAATCAGTACCGAGTTCTTCGATACGGCCGACCTGCGCATCGCTCATCTGGTTGAGAACGGCATAGTGCCAATGCTGGTCGGATGCTGGGGTGGCACGCTTCAGAGAATCGGCGAACCGGCTCTGCTCCGTTACTGGCGCTACCTCATCGCCAGGTACGCGGCATATCCTGTGATCTGGTGCGGGGCCGGCGAGGCGACTATTCCGCCGCGCGACCATCCGATCTTCGATCTCTTCATGGACCACCTCGGCCCGCGCGCGCTCTCGGAACAGGAACAGCGCCGGCTCGATGAGTGGCTCGCGCAGGTGAAGCAATCCTGGGGCAATGTCATCCGCTATGTCCGCCGCGCCGATCCCTTCGGAAGGCCGACGACTAACCACACTCCTTGCATGTACGACAGCCGCGACATGGTCGACGATCCGTCTCTGATCGACCTGAACCTCCCGCAGTGCAGCCACGATGACATGCTCGCCGTGCCGAACGCGGTGAAGATGATCGCGCGCGGTGTGCGTCGCGAGCCGCGATGCCCGTCGATGGTCGGCGAGGCTGCCTACGAGGGGATCAAGGGTGGATGCGGAGCGAACGTGCAGCGGCTGCTGTTCTGGTTGACGGTGCTCTCCGGCGCGGCCGGTTACGTGTACGGTGCGGACGGCGTCTGGCAGGCCGGAGTGCCGGGCGGCAGCTCGGGCGGAGATTGGGGCACGGCGTCGTGGAAGCGCGGCTACCGGCTGCCCGGCTCGAACCAACTCGGGATCGCAAAGCGCCTGCTGGAGCGCTGCCCCTGGTGGGAGTTCGAACCGCGACCGGACTGGGTGAGCCCTTGCTCGACGCCCGAGGACGCGATCAAGCCCGCGGCCGCCGGCATTCCGCGCCAGGTGCGCGTGATCTTCTTCCCGGCCATCGGCAACCACTACCGTCGCCCGGACGGCCGCATCCAGTTCATCTACACCCCGGCGTACCGGCGGTCACTTCGGTTGATGGGGCTGGAAGACGGCGTGCGCTACAGGGCTCTCTACGTGAGCGCGGTCACCGGGGATGAGGTCGATGCCGGGATGGTCAAGTCCGACGGGACCGGCGAGTGCCCGGCGCCCCAAGCCCCCGACTGGGGGGATTGGGTGCTGGTGCTGCAAGCCGTGTGAGAGCGGTGGGATGCCGCAATGCGGTCCGATCTGATCGGGGTCCCGCTGCTGGAAAGACGAGCGGAACTGGTTTGGAGAGAACTTATGGACCGAAGAGGCAATGTCCACACGCCGCGACCATCAGCATTGGTGATGGTCAACTCGATCTGCGTCTTGGTCTGCACGGCGGCCGTGATAGGTCTATGCATCGCCGGCATCCTGAATCCCGCCACCCCGTTCGTTCTTCTTGGGGCCGTGTTCGCTATGCCGCAGGGCGTATTCTTCGGGGTGCTGCTCTTCATTTCCATCTTCCGCAGGAGCGAGGGCGTGTCGTTTGGGGTGGCCGTCCTCTATTTCCTGGCTGCCGGCCTCGCGGCATTCGGTATGGTGACTAATGTCGGCGAGGCCCTTCTGGACGATGCTCCGGGGAAATGGATGTTCCTCCTGGTATTCTCGGTCGTGGGGCTGTCCATAACCGTGTACGCGGTCTTCTGCGGCGTTCTGCACCTCCGCTGGTACCGACGCCTACGAACTTATCGGCAGAGCATCTCGTAGCCGCTGCACTTCTCTCAGTTGGCTTTCAACGGGTGTGGCTTCCCCTGAGCACTTGTCCGAATCCGGCTTGACATCCGGGCAGGCAGTGCTTACCTTCTGATGGCGTCGGAACGGTCTTGGCGCCGCAGGAGCAGTCGGACGCGTAACGTTGCGGGCTCAAGCCCGTTGCCCTGCACTCTCACACGGAAAAGGGATGCCGATGAACGCACCGAGTCCAACGAATGTGCCGGCCCCGGCAGGCGGGGTGGACGCCGGATGGGACTGGACGTCGAATACCATGCTGTTCGTCTACATCCTGGCCGGCATCGTCATTGCGGCCGTGGTGGCTTTCCTGATCCTGCGCAGGACCGTTCGCACGCGCCTGCAGTCCGAGAAGCGGATCGCTGCGGACCCGGACATCAACGAATGGTTGGTGGTGTTCTCCTGGTCGCCCAAAGTGCTGTATCTGCCGACGATCGTGGTGACGTTGCTGGCGGGAGTGGTCACGCTGGTCCGAGACTACACCGGTTGGTTCGATTGGGTTCCGCCGACGTGGGTGGGCGGCGTCTGGTTCTGCGTGTTCCTGCTGAACCTGATCGTCGAGGAGTATGAGGTCAACCTGAAGGTCACGCTGATTGCCGCGCTGGCAATAGGTTTCTCGCTCCTGATGCTTCACTTGATCGGGCAGGTTGGGTCCTTCTTCCGCGTGTTCCGCCACGTGCGCATTCAGATGAGTGGTTGGACCTACCTGCTGTTCGTGGTGGTGGGGCTGAGCACGCTGGTCGTCTCGTGGTATCGTGGACTCTTTTACTATATCGCCCTGACTCCGAACTACATGAACCTGCAGTGGGGGCCGACCGAAAGCGGCGAGCAGATCAAACGCGACCAGTACCGCACGACGGTGGACACCAGCGATCTGATGGAGCGGATGCTGGGCTTCGGACGAATCATCGTTACCTTTCTGGATCAGCGTCGCCCGCCCATCACGCTGCTTGTCTGGCGGATAGGACAGAAGGCGCCGAAGGTCGAGACTCTGAGCGGCACGTTCAGCATCGACTCGGATGGTCGGCGAGTCCGTGCCTCCGGGGTACATGCTCCCGCGGGAGTCGCGCAGAGCCCGGACGCCCCCTCCGGCGGTGCCGATGCGTAGAGGTGGCGGAGCCGAGGCCGGGCGAGCACGTCGGGCGATGGAGCGTTCAAATATGGTACGGATCACTCGATTAGGCGGCGCACTGGTAGTAGTGACGGCACTGGCCGCTGCAACTGCGGCCCTGTCGGCACAGGAGAGGGCGGCTGATATGCAGAACGGAGCGACAGGTGGGCGCTACTACCGGGAGTACTGGGCGGAACGCAACGAGCAGAGGAACAACTGCCCGGGGCGCCTTCTGCGGGTGAACGACCCGGCGATGAGCCTGGACGAGCGCTTCGGCCATAGAGGAGAAGCCCGCACCAACGGCCTGCTGCTGGTGGATGCGCCCGAGGATCTCTTCACGTTGACGGGAGCGGAGCTCTACCTCGAGCTATGGGGCGGACATCCGCATACGGCGGATAAGCGGTTCGCACTGAACGGGCGGAGCGAATACGCGCTGCCGGAGGTCGGCACGGAGGAGGGCGCGTGCACCTATTCATACCCGAGTGTGCCCCTCGAGCTGGGCGACCTTGTCCAGGGCTGGAACGCGTTTCAGTTCACCTGCGATCGCGGGGGCGGGTTCTGGGGGCATTACATCATCGACAATGCCTGCGTGCGCGCCTACCTTGCCGGCGATCATCCTTTGCTGGACGGCACCGATCTGGGCCGGTTCTCCGCGCAGGTGCGGGCGCCCTCGGAGTTGGGGGAGACTGTCCAGGTGGAGCTGGACTTCCCCGAAGAGGCGTCCGGGCCGATTTCATCGGTCGACTACTACGCACGCTACCACGGTTTCGATGACGACGGCGACGGCCAGGAGCTCGACTGGCATGGATTCACGCTGCACCGTGAGCCGGTCAATCACGTCGGCACGGCCGAGTCAGCGCCGTTCAGCGTGGTGTGGGATACCGCGATGATCCCCGACCAGGACGGGCCGCTTGCGCTCAAGGCCGTGGTTCACCTCGCGCAAGACGTCCACTATGAGACCGAGCCGCTGGGAGGACTTCGATTCGCCGCCGGCCGTCCGGCCGTGGCACTGTATTCCTGCAGCGAGATGCCGACGCCGTTCTGGTCCAGGGCCGGGCGGGAGCAACGTGCGACGATCCGATTGCCGGAGGACCTTTCTAACGTGGTCCGAGCGGAACTGCTCCTAAAGGTATGGGACGGCGGAGCAGGGGAGGTAGAGGAGCCATTCACGCTGAACGGGCATCCCTACAACGTAGTGTCCGGCCGGTCGATCCACGACGTGGTCTTCACGCGAGCAGACGTCGACCCCGACCACCTCGTTCCCGGCAACAACGACATTCGCCTGCTTTCGGACACCGAACACCACGGCATCGAGGTCCTGCTTCCCGGTCCGTGTCTGGTACTCCGGTTTGCCGACTGAAAAGAAGGCGGCCGACCCGAATCCCGGGCCGGCCGCTGTGTGAGTGCCTTATTTGTGCGGGCACTTCTTCAGGCAGAGGAACCAGTCGAGTACCTCGTAGTCGTCTCCGGCTTGCTCGACGCGTTCCTTGGCCGTGCCACACGAGCCCGGCGGCGGAATGATGACGTCATCGCCGATCTGCCAGTTCGCAGGAGTAGCGATGTTGTGCTCGTCGGCGTGCTGCATGGCGACGAGCATCCGCTTGATCTCCGGGATGTTGCGCCCGTTGGAAAGGGGATAGTAAAGCACCGCACGGACGATCGCGTTGGGGTCGATGATGAACACCGCACGGACCGCCTGGGTCGTGCTGGCTTCCGGCTGGAGCATGCCGTACTTGTGCGCGACTTCCATGGTCAGGTCGCTGATGACCGGAAACTGGATCTCAACGTCCTTCATGCCCTTGTAGCAGATCTTCTCCTTGATGGTCCGCAGCCATGCGATGTGGCTGTACGTGCTGTCGATGGACAGGCCCAAGAGCTCGGCGTTGAGAGCCTTGAACTCGTCCTGCATGCTGGCGAAGGTCATGAACTCCGTCGTGCATACGGGCGTGAAGTCGGCCGGATGCGAGAAGAACACCACCCACTTGCCCTCGTAGTCCTTGGGGAAGTCAATCGGACCCATCGTCGTCTCCGCCTTGAACGCCGGCGCCTTCTCACCAATCAACGGCATGCGTGTCTGCTGCTCAGCCATCACTTACTCCTCCTACCGAAAACGAGACGTGAAAACTGCCACCAAGAATCGCGAAGCTTCCAGTAATGATAACGATTCGCAACAAGATGTCAAATCCCAATCTCAATACAAGAAGGAGATGGCAGGCGAGGCAGCGCCTGTGGAGGCGATTCCGGCGCGGTTCCGTATGGAATGGAGCCGCCACGGCGATAGAGGGTGACAGCAGAGGCGGGGGTGGGGGGCACAGTTCCGGCGCCCTGGCGATCGCTCACTCGGGCAGTCCGTGAAGGCGCTCCTGCCACAGGACTGCGTTCCAGAGCACCCACGCGGACATGGCCTCGGCCACCGGTACCACTCGGGGAACGATGCATGGGTCGTGCCGGCCTCCTATCTCAATCACGCGCTCACGGCCCTGTGTGTCCACAGTGCGCTGCGGCCGGTCGATGGAGGCGGTCGGCTTCACGGCGAAGCGCAGAATGATGTCCTGGCCGGTCGATATGCCGCCCAGGATACCGCCCGCGTTGTTAGACCTGAATCCCTCGGCGCTCATCTCGTCGTTGTTCTCGCTCCCCCTCAGGCGAGCGGCGGCGAACCCCCGGCCGATCTCGAAGCCCTTCACTGCCCCGATCGACATGATCGCATGGGCGAGAACCGCATCGAGTTTGTAGAAGACCGGATCGCCCAACCCCGGCGGCAGACCCGAGATGCGCACCTCGACGATCCCGCCGACGGAGTCGTCTTCGGAGCGAGCTTCCAGTATGGCCGCCTCCATGCGCGTCGCCGCTTGCGGATCGGCGCAACGCACGGGATTGGCCTCGATGGCGGACGGTTCGAACGTCTCCGCTCGAACTCCGGCTATCTCCAGCGTGTGGGCCGTCACGCCGATGCCGCGCTTCTCGATTGCGACGAGCGCCACGGCGCCGGCCGCCACACGTGCCGCCGTCTCGCGTCCGCTGCTGCGGCCGCCGCCTCGGTGGTCACGGATGCCGTATTTCCGGAAGTAGGTGAAGTCCGCGTGGCCGGGGCGGAAGATGTCCCAAAGCTTATCGTAGGCGGAGGGGTCCTTGCCCTGGTTGTAGATCAGCAGGCAGAGGGGAGCTCCGGTGGTGCGCCCCTCGAAGACGCCGCTCATGACGTTCAAACGGTCGGCCTCGGCCCGTGCCGTTGTCACTTTGCTCTGCCCCGGCCGGCGTCGGTCCAGTTCCCTCTGGACTCGCTCCTCATCGAACTCGATTCCCGCCGGAACGCCGTCGATCACCACGCCGATCGCGGGCCCGTGGCTTTCGCCGAAGGTGGTCATCCGCACCAGTTCGCCAAACGTGCTGGGGCTGTGCATCGCCGTCGACGCGTACTGGGTGAGCCTATCAAGAAGTGCCGAACAGTGATCGCCCGGGCTGCCGCTGCTGCAGTCCAGCACTATGTCGGCATGGGCCCTGTAGAGATCGAGGTAAGGGGCATTGCGGTGTTCGATGGAACCCGCCAGATCCTCGGGGTCCAGGAAGGGGGGAACATTCTTTCCGATCCGGTTCGCGAGCACATCCGGCGGCGCGTCCAGAAACACGAATATGCTGTTGGCGCGCAGTGCGAGCCGGCTGTCCGGATCGCGGAACGCGCCGCCCCCCAGTGCGATGACGGCGCCCCGCTGCATGCCGCAATAGGCTACGGCCTCTCGTTCGAGTTCCCGGAAACGCGACTCACCTTCCTGTTGATATATCTGGCGGCAGGTGAGTGAGTCGCCCGTTGTATCCGCGAAGATATCCTCCAGCACGGCATCGGAATCGATGAACGGCGCGCCCAGTCGATCGGCCGTCAGCCGGGCCAGAGTGGTCTTGCCCACTCCCTTGAACCCGTAGAGGATAACACTATACACGTTGCGCACCTTCCCTGGCGCCCGCAAAAGCCAAAGCGCCGATAGCGTCAGGTCAACATTGATTCGAACAGCCAGAGGCCGAGAACGCCCAAAAGGATCGCCGGCAGCCAACCGGCCAGAATCGGGCCTATCGCGTCCGAGCTGCCCAGGCTGCTTAGCACGAAAACCAGGGCGTAGTACGCGGATGCCACCGCGAAACTGACCACGACGCCCAGGAAACGGCTGTCCACCGAATGCTCGAACCCGACCAGCAAAGGGATGCCGACCAGGAGAAGCAGAATCGGGGTGAAAAAGGATGCCAAACGCGAATGGAACGTCACCCGGAAGTATGGCACCTCGGGGTAGATACGCGCCTGCCGGATCAGCCCGGCGAGCGTCTGGAACGGCGCTCCACCTTCGTTGCGCTCCGCCGAGGCGCGCACAAAATCGAACCGGCGCAGGGCGGTCTGAATACGTAGCTCCGGGACGGCGGTGATCTCCGACTCCGAGGAGCCTGTCTCCTCGAATTCCTGGATCTCGGCATCCTCCAGGACGAGCTCATTCTCGGCTCCCCACGCGGCCCTGGGCGAGTAGACGGTTCGCTTCAGCATGCCGTTGGGGTAGAACTCCATCACGGTTATACCCTTGATGGTATTGGCGGCGAAATCGTACTCGGCAACAAATACCTCCCGGGAGGCCGCCTGGTCGCTGAGTAGCAGTTGCGTCTCAACTTTGCCCTCAAGAGTGTTGCCGATTATCTCTTTGTTCCGGGTGAAGGCCGGCCCGACGGTTTCCCTCACCGCGAATACGCCGATGCTGAGCAGCAATGCCCAGAAGAAGATAGGCGCCGTGATGCGGTGCATGCTGGTGCCCGATGCTTTGAGGGTCAGCAGTTCGCGTCGCCTCGCCATGTGCACCATCACAAGTCCGGCGGCGATCAACGTCACGCCGGGAGCCACGTCCACCAGGAAGACGGGCAGCAGGTATCCATAGTAGGCGGCCAGCCTTCCCGCCGCGTGTTCGATGCCGGCTTCGCGAAGATCCTCAATACGCTTCAACACGTCGAAGACGGCATAGAGCGACCCCATCAGGCCCAGGGAGCCCAGGTAGTAGGCCAGGAACCTGCCGCCGACATAGCGGTCTATGCGCTTGTAGAACATGCGTCGAGTTCCCGTGGCGCGCCATCGCCGTGGGCTGGAGCATTCCGAATATCCACCGATCCTTCAAGCGGCGTATGACGCGGATTGTACCGCCCCTCTCACGGTAACTCAACCGGACGGAACCGTCCGGGGCCGCGGGCAAGCGACGCGAAAGCATGGTATAATGCGAGGAGCAGAACGCCGGGCGTTCGAGGCGGCCGCGCTGCAGACTCCCGAGAGGGAATCCTGCAACCGAGGAAAGTCCGAGCTCCGCAGGGCACGGCGGTGGATAACGTCCACCGGGAGCAATCCCAGGGAAAGTGCCACAGAAACCATACCGCCGCTGTCTGCCGACAGAGGTAAGGGTGAAATGGTGGGGTCCGCGATGCGGACTTAATGTAAGGGCCCACCGCCCCGGCGGCGACGCCGGGGGCAGGGCAAACCCCGCCCGGAGCAAGGCCGAATAGGGGAGGATGAGGCTGCCCGTCTCGCTTGCACTCCCGGGTAGGCCGCTTGAGGGCGCCGGCAACGGCGCCTCTAGAGGAATGGCCGCCGCCCCTCACAGGGGAGACAGAACTCGGCTTACCGAGCGCTCGGCTTTCTGCGCCCAACCACCCATCCGTTCCGCGCGGCGGGCCGCCGTGCACTGGAAGCCGTCGCAGAATGCCATTATTCTTGCCCTGCGTAATCCGAACCCAAACGAAAGTCCCGATATGCCAGAGAACGAAATGGACCGACTCTGGGCGCCCTGGCGCATCGACTACGTGAGCATCGCCGATAAGGACGAAGGATGCTTCCTGTGCGCAGCGGCGAGCTCTGAAGCGGACCGCGAGCACCTGGTCGTTATGCGCGAGCAGCAGTGCATGTGCGTTATCAACAGATGGCCATACAACAACGGGCACCTTATGGTGGCGCCTCTCGCGCACAAGGCTAACCTGTCCGATTTCTCGGATGAGGAGATGCTCGCCATGGTTCGGATGCTGCAGCGATGCAAGGAGATGCTCGCGGAGGTCATGCAGCCGGCCGGATTCAACATCGGGGCCAATCTCGGTGCAGCAGCAGGGGCGGGGGTGGCCACTCACCTTCATTGGCACATCGTTCCGCGATGGGTGGGCGACACGAACTTCATGTCGGTGGTGGCAGATACCCGCGTGATCCCGCAGTCGCTGGACAGTCTCTGGGAGATGTTGCGTTCGCTTGCACAGGACGAACAAGGTTGAAGGGGGGCATCCGCGATGGTCAGGCGCGAGGAACTGGAGCGGCGCGAGTTCAGCATTCTGGCACCCTACGCGATGAAGAGCGCTGAGTCCGAGGGTCGCCGATTCGACGAGCCGACCGCCCGCTACCGGACGAGCTACCAGCGCGACCGCGACCGCATCATCCACTGCAAAGCGTTCCGTCGGCTCGAGTACAAAACCCAGGTCTTCCTGAATCACGAGGGCGACCACTACCGGACCCGCCTCACCCACACCATGGAGGTCACCCAGATCAGCCGGACCCTCGCCCGGGCGCTGGGCCTGAATGAGGACCTAGCCGAGGCCATCGCCCTTGCCCACGACGTGGGCCACACGCCTTTCGGCCACACCGGCGAGGAGGCGCTCCGGCAACTGATGTCGGAGCACGGCGGCTTTGAGCACAACCGACACGGCCTCAGGGTGGTCGATCTGCTGGAAACCCAATACCCCGACTTCCCCGGGCTGAACCTGAGCCGCGAGGTCCGCGAGTCCATCGTCAAGCACCACACCCGCTGGGACCGGCCGGAGTCCGACGAGTTCGGCGACAGCCAGCCCTTGCTCGAGGCGCAGGCCGTTGCCGTCTCCGACTCGATAGCCTATGACAACCACGACCTGCAGGACGGCCTGGAGGCCGGTATCCTTCAGCCGGAGGCACTGATGGAGTTGGAACTGGTGCGGGAAGCCACCGGCGCGGTGACGCGCCGCCGTGGGGAACTGCCCGAAACCATGCTGTTCCGCTGCGCAGTGGGCTACCTGATAGATCGCTTCGTCACCGATGCCGTCTCATTCAGTTCCAGACGGATCCAGGAGGCCGGAGTCGGCTCGTGGCAGGAAGCAAAAGAGAGCGACGCTGCGCTGATCTCGTTCAGCCCCGAGCTTTCCGAACCGAAGTCGTCCCTGGAGGACTTCCTCCACGACACGCTCTACAGAGACTACCGGGTTGTGCGCGTCACCAACAGTGTCACGCGCTTCGTGAACCGTCTGTTCCATGCATATGTCGACGATCCTCGACAGTTACCGCCCCAGCAGCAAGCCTGGGCGCGGGAGATCGGCCTTCATCGGGCCGTCTGCGACTACATTGCCGGGATGACAGATCGTTACGCTCAGGACCAGTACATCCAGCTTTTCGAGCCCTACCAGAAGCTCTGATGCCCCGCCTGCGCATACAGGAAGGCCCCGGACACGGAGAGCTGCTCGACCTCGTCGGCTCGCGGATATCGGTCGGTCGAGCAGCCGACAATGACATCTCTCTGGACGACCGCACCGTCTCTCGTTACCACGCCATGTTCTCCGAGCGGAAGGGGCAGTGGTACGTCAACGACCTGGGTAGCCGCAACCGCACGATGGTCAACGGCGAATGCGTCGTCGCCGCCCGCATCCGGCATATGGACGAGATACACGTAGGCAACGTGGTGTTCTCGTTCCTGAAGGAGGCGGATCAAGCCCCGATGGCGTCATCCCAGCTCTCCCAAGTGGAAGCGCCCGAGCGTGACATCACCCAGACCATCCGCCTGACGCATGTGCCGCGTCCCTCCGGTGGGCGCGTGGAACTCTGCGGACAGAGCGACTTGCTGGGGCGCCGCATGGGGTACCTGATTGAGCTGGCGCACGGGTTCGATTCCGCCCGCACCGTCGAAGAACTCCTGGGTGAGGTTAGCCGTTGCATGTGCGGCGCCATGCGTGCCGAGCGCGTGATTCCGATCATTGTTGAAGCCGACAGCGAGCCCAGGGCCTACGTTGCGGAGCGCGGCGCCTTCACACCGAACCTGGATGCCCTCGGCATCGACGTCGGCTTGCTGGAAAGGGCGCGGGACGAAGGGCCCACGGCAGCCATCGTCACTGGCGCCGAGAGCATGGCCGTGGCCTGCTCACCCATCAGTATCGGGGACAGGTTCCTGGGGTGGCTTTACTGCGAGCGAGAGTCCGACGGGGGAGCGTTTGCACTCAGCGCGCTCCGTTTTCTTTTCTGTGCCGGCGTCGGCACTGCGCTCACCCTCGAGTTCACACGGTTTGCTTCGCGCATGGTGAGCCGAGCCCAGGACCTGAGCAGGCAGCTTGAGCGTCGGTACGATATGGTGGGCGAAAGCGATGCGATGTGCCGGGTATACCGATTCATTCGCAAGGCGGCGCCGACAGAAGCGGCGGTGCTGATAGTGGGGGAGAGCGGAGTCGGGAAGGAGCTCGTCGCCCACGCACTGCATCGCCACAGCCTGCGGTGCGATGGGCCTCTGGAAGTGGTCAACTGCGCCGCCATGCCCTCCACGTTGATCGAGAGCGAGTTGTTCGGGCACGTTCGGGGGGCTTTCACCGGGGCGGTGCGCGACAAACCCGGGCGCTTCGAGCTTGCAGACGGAGGTACGCTGTTCCTGGACGAAATCGCCGAGCTGTCAACAGAGTGTCAGAGCAAACTGTTGAGAGTGCTGGAGGAGTGCAAGGTTCGCCGCGTGGGCGATACGCATGATCGCGACGTGGACGTGCGGATCATCTCGGCGACCAACCGTGACCCCGCTGCCGCCATCGCCGATGGCCGTCTGCGCAAGGACCTGTTCTACCGAGTCGACAGGCTGAGGCTGTCAGTGCCTTCCCTGCGCGAGCGCGACGGCGATGTTCGGCTTCTGGCCGGCTACTTCTTGCGCAAGTTCGCGGCACAGTGCGGCAGGCCCATTGCCGGGTTTACCGAAGAGGCGGAGGAGTTGCTGAGCTCGTACCACTGGCCGGGGAACGTCCGGGAGCTACAGAACGTGGTCGAACGGATGGTGATCATGGGCGACGGTGCCTTGCTGGGGGCCGAACTCGTGCCCGAGAACGTTCGGGGTGCGGCGATGGATGCGGCGGACTCCGATCTGCCCTCCCTCAGCGAGGTGGAGCAGGCCCACATCGTGCGCACGTTGCGGCAGACGGGAGGCAACAAGACGAGAGCGGCCGAGATGCTGGGGATTGACAGGAGCACTCTCTACGCCAAGCTCCGGCGATACGATACGGACGGGTGAGTGGCCGCCACGCGACGGCGTGGAACGCGTTGACTCAAAGCGCCGGTCCGCTATAATACGGTTCGTTCCCCCACGAATGGGAGAACGGGTCACAAGATCGGGTCTGTGGGTCGGCCGACGCTCCATCGGTAGAGGTGAAGGCATGGCGTTTTGGGTGTTTCGGGCCATATTCGTCCTCGCCTGTGCCGGCACGGCGTACTCAGTGGGTTTGGGTCTGGGACACCCCTTCTCGGTGCTCGTCATCGGCATCATCGTTAGTTTCCTCGTGATTGTCGCCGAATGGCTCGTCTGCCGCGGCCCCGTCGCGTTGATCTCCTCCGTGGTTTTCGGCACCCTACTGGGCATGCTGTTCGCGACGCTCACGGTCGCGACGGTCGGCCTGGCGATCGACCGGACAACCATGGATGCCATCCGCGACGACATGACCGGCGCGCTGATCGTCATTTACAGCTACCTGGGCATAGCCTTCATCTACAGCAGCCGCGACCGATTCAACCTGATCGTGCCGTACGTCGAATTCCGGGCCGAACAGAAGGGCGTGCGGCCCATCGTGGTGGACACCAGCGTAATCATAGACGGCCGGCTGCTGGACATACTGCATACGCGCGTTCTGGACGGTCCGCTCATCGTCCCGCACGTGGTGCTGGGCGAACTTCATCGCATCGCCGACTCCGACGACAAGCTCCGACGCGAGCGAGGGCGGCTGGGCCTGGAATCCCTGAACGAGATCCGCGAAGCCCCCGACATCGATATCCGTGTGCAGGAGATGGTTACCGACCAGAGCCGCCCCGTCGACGAGCAACTCGTCAGAATCGCTAAGATGGTCAACGGCCGACTCATCACCAACGATTTCAACCTCAACCGGCTGGCGCGCGTCGAGGGAGTGGACGTCATCAACCTCAACGAGCTGGCCAACGCCCTGAAGCCCATTGCGCTGCCGGACGAGCGGATCACCGTCAAGCTGCTGAAGCGCGGCGAGCAGGCCGGGCAGGCCGTGGGCTACCTGCACGACGGCACCATGGTCATCGTCGAGGACGCGGTGCAGCGGATCGGCGAGGAGGTGGAAGTCGTTGTCCGCAACACCATCACCCGCGACACCGGCCGGATGATTTTCGCACGCCTGGTTGAGAGCGCGCACGCGCGATGACCTCCCTTCTGTGCATCAAGTGAGACGACTCCACATGCCCTCAAGTGAGCAGGTGCCGGAATACGCCGTCATCCTCTGCGCGGCCGGCACCGGGCGCCGCATGGGTGGGCTGAAGAAGCCCTTTGCCGAGCTGCTGGGACGCCCCATCCTGTTCCATTGCATGGACCGCCTGCTTGCGGCTGGCGGGTGCGCGCAGGTGGTGGTAGTGCTCCATGCGGACGAGTTCGCCGACGGCAGCGTGCGGGCCGATTTGGAGCGGGAGTTCGGCGTCGCGTCCGTGGCGTGCGGCGGCGCCACGCGGCAGGAAAGCGTCCGGTCGGGTCTCGCGGCGATCCGCGACGGCATTGAGATCGTATTGACGCACGATGCCGCACGGCCGCTTCTCAGCGTCCCTACCATTGAGGCGGTCGCACGAGCCGCAGCGGCACACGGGGCCGCTATCGCCGCTGTCCGGGCGACCGAAACGGTCAAGCGCGTCGGTGCCGAGGACCGTATCCTGGATACGCTGCCCAGGACCGAGCTGTGGTATGCGCGCACGCCCCAGGGTTTCCGGAGGGATCTGCTTGTTCGCGCGCACGCCGTGGCTCGCGACGACGGGTTCCAGGGCACGGACGACGCCCAGCTTGTCGAGCGGCTGGGGGCGGAGGCCCGCGTGGTGGAGGACCGCTACGACAACATCAAGATCACGGTTCCGGAGGACCTGGTGGTTGCGGAAGCGATCCTTCGCTGGCAGGCCGAGCCGGCGGGGGGAGGCGGATGGTAGTCTGGATTCCTGAGCGCGGGGGCCATTCAGTTGAATTGCGCGCCGCATCTGCTATGATAGTGGACCTGCAGTAAACCAACCACGGAAGCGTTCGGTTCCCCGGTAGCTCAACGGTAGAGCGGGCGGCTGTTAACCGCTAGGCTCGAGGTTCGAATCCTCGCCGGGGAGCCAACCCTCTTGTAGCGGAAGTCCAAGCGCCTTCCCGTTAACGCAAGACCCCGAGAGCGAGAGCTTTCGGGGTTTTTGCATATCTCGCCCCTGCGCAACCCTT
>CAZZNQ010000082.1:0-18892 GCA_964655775.1 uncultured candidatus Brocadiaceae bacterium
AGTATGACGAACTGGGGAGGATGTCGTCCGTGCTGGACGGGAAGACGGGACTGGCGACGATGTATGAGTATGATCCGGCGGGCCGACTGCGTCTGCAGGCCCACCCCAACGGCGCCCGGCCGGCTCGGGAGACATCTGGCGTGCCTTCTTCGGGCAGGATTTCGGGCTTTTTCGCGGTTTTCGGCATTCTTCAGCCAAGAAACAGGGCCGTTCTTACGTCTAATAGGGTAGGTATGGGTAGGGCTGTGTATCTCGGCAGCTGGGACTGTGACTCGTCACAAGTGATGTCGGCGAGCACGGGGTCCGAAAAGTAGCCCCGGACCACTGCTCGGATGAGGCCAACGCTTCCCCGACGCGGGTCGCGCGGTTCAGCACTAGCGAGTATGGTTACCCAAGAAGACGTGCTGTGTCGGACCGGCAGAGGGGGAAACACATGAGTCCATCTGTAAGAAAGGGTCATTCTCGGACATTGCAGCAGAGGACCGGCCGGAACCGCCACGCGGACCACTGGGGCCGGGGCGCGATGATCCTGCTGCTGACGTGGCTGTGTGTGCTGGCCGGCGCGGCCCGCGGCCAGGCGGTGCTCTACTCGCACTATGAGAGCAAGCCGTGGCTATGGAGCCGGCCGGTCGACTTCCCCGTCCAATGTCCGCCGGGTGTAGAACCCGAAGACGTCGTTCTCCTCATGCTGCCCATGTACGATGGCGTCAATCTGGACCCGAGACAGCAGCCGCTTCTAATGCGAGTACCCTACGATGCCCAGGCCGGCGTCCATCGCGCTCACCTCTTTCCGAGCAGCTACCAGATCCAGGAGTTGGTCGCCGCACCCGCAGGCAAGGAAGACTCGTGGTCCTATGAGCACAGGTGGCACGTGTCGTCGCTCCTCAATACCGACGAGCTGTGGCTTGTGCCACTTTCCATGGAGCCAGGACCGCCTTCGCCCTTCATCCTTCCGACAACGAGGCTCATTCCCTCGCTCAGTCTGGAAGCTCGGACTGTTCCGGCCGATGCCGAGATCCAGTTCCAGGTGGCGCCCTGCGAAGACGCCACCTACTACGACCTGGAGTTCTACGGGGCGCTGGGCTCATCCAGAGTGGGCGGACCACCCCATCGGAAGGTCCGGGTTCCGGAGAAGCGTTTCTACACCCTGGAGACACGCGAGGCCGACGCAACGGTCTCGTGGGCGGACTTGAAGAGGCGGATGCGCTTCAGGCTGGCATCCATCCAGTACCCTGGCAGCTTCCTGAGCGATTCCGGGTTGGGGGAGAAAGACCCTCCCGATGAATGCTACCTTGGAGTGTCGTGTCGGGCCGTGGCGCGCGACCAGAACGGTAATCCGGTGAATGAGTCAGGCATGGTGCCCCTCGGCCAGGAGCCGATTGACCTGTCTTTCCCGGTGGAGCCCCCCGGCGGCGACGGAGCGCCGAGCCGCGCCGACGGCGCGGAATCCAGCATGCACATGGACCTGGAGGGGGCCATCGTTGGGCGTACCCTCCGGCTCACCACGAGCGAGATCGAGGGGGCCGACGCCTATGTCTTCCGGCTCTATGCGTACCCTCTCACTCCGAACGCCGACGCGTCTTCCGAACCAGCCGCTGATTCGAATGGGTCTGAAAACCCGTTCAGGAGCATCTCTCTCCTGACTCGAACCTCCGAGCGCCCAGAACTGGACGTGAGCTTCAGCGATCTGCACTGCGGATTGGAGACACTTCGAGTATACATGCGGTCCCGAGGAAGCCGGACTCCGTCCGAACAGCGCGGCGCGACGGGTGCTGATACGCAACCGCGCTGGATTCTGCGCGGGTCCGTCACCGCCTGGGGTCGCGATGCGCATCTGCTGGGGGCATCCCCGTCCGCCTACCTTGGTGAAGTGCGGGAGGACGACCTTCGCGCCGCGCGCGTCGTGGGGACAAGCGCCGACAAAAGGCCGCCTCTTCCGCGACTTGATCTGGACGGCAACGTCGGTGGGCAAGGCATCGGCTTGACGACGGCCGAGGTCGAGGGGGCGCACACTTACGTCTTTCGGCTGTTCGTCTTCCCCTGCAATCCTCGTGCGTTTGGCTCGAGGTTGGAGTTCAGTGAATCGGACGGTTTCGACGAGCTCTGGGCGGACGGCCTTATCCTGGTCCAGACGTCCGGCAGCCCCCAGCTGGATGTGAGTCGCGCGGACCTCCGCCCGGGCCTCGCCATGGAGCTGGCCAGGCACGGCTGGGCATTCGTGGAGCCCCGCCGGACCACCTTCACGCCCCGGGAGCCCGAACCGATCCAGACCGTGACAGCCGTCGACGAGGACATACGGTGGATGGTGCGCGGTACCGTCAGCGCCTGGGACCGCAACGCGAACCCGCTGGGCGTCTCCCCGTCCGTCTATCTCGGCGACATGCCCGAGAACTATCTCGTCGGCATCCGCTATCGTCGACTGCCGGAGGACCTCTACCCGTGACGGGAGGAGCCTGAGAGTTTGCTGAGGAACTGACAGAGGAGTGACGGTAGTGTCTCCTGGCGTCGGTGTGTTCCTATTGGTGGTCCCATTAGTGGGTGGAATAATCTGTTTCTGCCTCTATCAGATGACGCGGGAGCAAGTCTACGAATGGGGCGCGTACCTGCTGTTCCTGGTCGATATCGTCGCCTGCGCCGCAGCTTTAGCGGCTGCTTGGGGCCATGGATGATCATGGGCACCCGTCAGGCTCAACTGACTGTGGAGGGCATATGACAAGCGGCCGCCGGTGGAACGACGGAGTTCGAGTCGTCTCCGGCGGCATTCTTCAGACTTGTGCGGACCGATGAGTTCTTTTGCGGACAGGCAGGCGAAGGCGAGCGAGCGAAGGAAGCGCTGCATCCTCCTCGCTGTCCTCGTGCTGTCTCTGGGACTTCTGGTCAGTTCGCTGAGATGGAGCAGCTACTACTGTCGGTTCTGTGGCATGCGTCGCAGGCGGGTGACACTCAATCCCGCGAGCTGGTGGCAGGACGGCCTGGTGCTCAGCGAGAGAACTGAGGACACGCCGCTCAGCATGGTCCTCCTGCCCCTGATGGAGGACGGAACCTGCGACCACGAGTGGGTGTTGAGGAGTCAGCGGAGTGCAGTCACGATCCACGCATACCCCGACGCATCGCACGCCGACTACTACCTGGGGGGCGTCGAGTTGTTCCAGAACCTGGCGAGTTTCGACCCGGAACTGGCGCTGGCGGCGGCGCGGATCCTCCTGTATCCATATGCAACGAACGAGGAGTTCGAGAAACATGCCCGGCCGCTTGTCGAGAGCCTGGCGGGTCCCGCCAGGCCGAACCTGGAACAGTGGCGACGAATTCGAGAAACCTGCGGGTTGGATCCCGCGGTGCAGGGAGGTAATGGCGGCGGCCCTCGTGACGCCCAGAATTGAAACGAGTTGTGGCATGGCGCGAGACAGTCGGGCAACAGCGGAGGGAACGTAGACATGACGGGATATCACGGCAGGGCAGCCGTCTGTCTTGCGATTGCCATCGGGGCGGTTCTGGCGTGGGGGCGGTCCGTAGCGGCCGGCGACGCTCCGCCGGGCCAGGTCCCGGAGTTCCTCAAGCGGGCCGAGGCGAGGCTCAGGACGCAGTTCCGCGAGAAGCTGGGGGAACTGGACGTCGAGTTCACTGAGATCGAGAGTGAGGTCCACGCCGGCGACTGGCCGTCGCTGGACGTGACGGCGCGGAAGGACGGGCGCTGGGTCGCCAGCGGCAACGACCTGAATGCCGACGGCAGGTTGCACGGGGTCCGAATTAGCGTGCCGAACGGCTACCGCGTCCTCATTGACGGCAACGCTGACGGCGAGTGGGACCACTGGGTGGAGCCCAACCTGATTGAGGACGACCGGAACTACGATGGCGTGGTGGACCAGTGGCAGGTGTTGGCTGGTTCGGAGCTGACGGTCGAGGTGGACCTGACGTTCACCGGCAAGGTCACGAGGCGCGTGACGAGTCGGGACGGGAAGGTGCTCCAGATCGAGGACGACAGGAACGGCGACGGCCGGCCCGACCGGCGCTGGGAACCCCGCGGGACGGGCGAGGACGCCGGCTATCTGCTGCTGGAGGACGCCGATTTCGACGGGGAGTGGGATCGCCGACGCGAGTATGCCGGGAGCAGCCTCAACCTGGTCGTCGGCGGCGACCGGATCCGGCAGTTGGACCCCGAGCCGCAGGGAGAACTGGTGAGGGAGGAAGTGGACAGGAACAACGACGGCACGATGGACACGTTCACCGTCTATGCCGATGGTCGCGTGCTGAAGGGGTGGTATGATTGGAACCTGGACGGGCGGGTAGACAGGTGGACGTGGTATCTGGGCGGCAATGTGCTCTGGGCCCTGGACACGGACGTCGACGGCGTGGCAGATGTGTGGAACTTGAGACGGCGCGATGAGAGCCTGCTTACCGCCCGCGATCGGGACGGAGACGGAAGACCGGACAAGGTCGAGATCGATTCCGGGGGCTGGGACAGGATGGCCGAGTGGATGCGAACCGGCAAGCGCAAGGAGAAGGCACCGTCCAGGAAACGGATGCCCGGGCCTGACGGCATCGACGACGAATGAGGCGGGGCAGGCCGGCGTGCAGAGATATCGCGCGGTCTTGGGCTCCGAACAAACGGGAGAAGGAGAAGGCGTGAGGGGATGAAGGCTAGGCGACGGCGGACCATCATCGCGCTGCTATTGCTGCTGCAGGCGGTGCTGCTGGTGGTGTGCAACCTGCGCGTCGACTGGGAGTACTGTGGCCGCTGCGGCAAGATGAGGCGCGTGCGGTACCTGGCGTACCTGTCGATCTGGGGCAGGCTCCCGCTCACCGTGGAGGAGCGTGACTCGACGCTCAGCCGATTCATGGGGCCGCTGAGTCCGGGTGGAGTCTGTCATCACGAATGGCATACGGCCAAGGTCGGCGGGCCTATGGTTGCAGCACGGGACTTCTACTGGGGCCTCTTCCCGATGACTTTACATGATCGGGCGAACCAGCGAAGATCGGAGTTCCTCTACGGCACCGGGATGGCCGATATAACGGCGACGATTGCGCAGATCGCGGCTGTCGATCCCGAACTGGCAAGGGAAGTCGTGGAGATCGGTCTGGCGGAGGGGGGTAGGTGTGCTTCCGAGCAATGGGACTTGAGGCGTTCGCTTCGGGAGTTACCGATGCCCTGGCCGGACCTGGAGAGGGTGAGGGGGGCAGTGCGGGCCTTTCAGGATTGCGAAGCCCCTGTTGAGGAGTCACGCCCATGATGATCACCACGAAGAAAGGGTGGTGGCGGGCGTCCGGATGTATTGGTGCGATCGCGGTCACGTCCCTGTTCGTCTGGGTCTGTTACCCTCTGCTTGCCGACACGGCGCGGACGTGCGCCGAAGACTTCCTTCCGGCACCGCGAACGCCGGCTGCATCCGCTCGCGGGGACATGCTGCTGTGGTTCATACGTGTGGAAAGCTATCGGGCCGCTGAGGGCCGTCTGCCCGTCTCCGCCAAAGAGGGGAGCGAGCAAGACGTCCAGCAAGTGTACGCGGCGCTGAAACCGGGCTTCTCAGACGGGTTGCATGTCCGCGATCCGTGGGGCCGGCCCTATCGACTGCACTTAGACATCGACGGCGACGGCAACGTCGGGGTCCCGAGAGCCGAGGGTGCAGGGCTTTGGCGAGTCGGTGCTGACTTCGCGATGATCTCGGACGGACCCGACGGCATATATGAGGCCGGCGAAGGCGACGACATAATCGTGCAGCTATGGAGGATCAGGGAGCCGAAGTCTCAGTGACATCCACTGGATCCCGATGAGCGTATGCTGGGGGCCGGAGGGCTCGGGGTCGGTATCGGACGCGCGTGTGGCCGTAATGCGATACGTTGTGAAGGGCGCCTACTCCCCCGCCAGCGGGTTGGGGTAGCTGATGAGCTGGCAGGCGTGGAGCGGGCGCTTGCGGCCGGGCTCCGGCTTGGGGTCCAGCTTGGGCATCCACGGCGCGGTGTAGCCGCGCCCGTTTGGGTGCACGGCGTGGCACTGCGACATCCGCGGGAACCGGCCGTCTTCCAGCTTCAGCACGCCGTGATCGCAGTACTCGCCGGTGGGCAGGTGGTAGGTGATCAGGTGGATCTGCTGGTTCAGGTTCGGGCCTTCCTCGGTCTTCTCGCCGTAGGTGCTGGTCAGATAATAGAGCCGGTCGCGCTCCGGGCCGACCTGCAACGTGAGGTAGCCGTAGCGGAACGGCTCGAACCGGCCGCTGCGCAGGAGCTTCTCCGCCGTGATGCGCTCGATCAGGTCCAGCCGACGGTTCGGCGGGTCGAACTGGAACAGCCAGCCGCTCTTGGGATGCACGCCGTAGAAGGTGCCCGACGGCTCGTGCCATTGGACGTCGCGCCAGTTGAAGCCCTGGTGGCCGGGCTTGTGCGGGTCCCAGCAGCCGAGTATGTCGCGGTCCAGGCGCACGTCGTCGAAGGAGGTGACGGCGTCCGTGTCCGGCCGGTAGACGAGCACCTCGCCGTCGGCGTTGGTGAAATAGACGTTGCCGTCGCGGGGATCGATGGCGAGGCTTCGGACCAGGCAGAAGTACTGATCGCCCCGGCCGAGTTCGCCGCCCCGTGAGACCTGTCCCAGGTTGCGCATCTCGCCGGTTTCGAGGTCGTAGATAAGGAAGAAGCCCTTTGGCCAGGTCAGGCCGTAGAGGCGGCCGCGTTCGGGGTCCATGTTCAGCGTGAGTATGCCTTCCTCGGGCGGGGCGACGGCCAGGTCCTCTGTATCCTGCGTCTGCATGTCGAAGCGGATGATGTGCCCGCCGACGTAGGGGTGGTAGCCGTCGGGGACGGGCGCGGGCTCTTCGCGCTGGTTGGTGGTGGCGAAGTAGCCGTAGTGCGAGGCGAGGTAGAGGGCGCCGTCCAGCTCGTAGAAGGGGCTGTGGCTCTTGCCCTGGGGGAGGCACATCTTGCCGGTCTCGCCGGCGGCCTCGCCCATGTCGAACATCAGGTCGACGGCGTCGGTGGTCGGGTCGTAGCGGTACACGCGGGCGTGGGTGTCGATCCGGTGGCAGCTCAGCGTGTAGTAGACGCAGCCATCGCTGGCGATGTCCAGCGAGTAGAAGTTCGAGTCGGCCCTGTCGAAGTCGGAGCCATGATGACGGCACGTAATGACGTTTTCGCTGCTGGACGTCCTGGCAGCCATGGGGTACATCCTTCGCGTTGGGTGAGGCGTCTTGCGCAGCCCTCCGGGGACCGCGGGCGCACGTTCCGGACAATGTTGCCCATTATCGTGTCGGCGTCAAGGGCGGGCGCCGAAAAGGGATGTCGGGCGGTTTCTTGAACTGCCCGGGGCGCTCCATTAGGCTACTGGCCGGCGCGCGGGACCATGGACCGGCGAGCCGACAAGATCAGCGGAGGTGGTGCAGATGGGCGACGATTTCCAGGCGTTGGGTGTGGACCTCGGGGCGTCCAGCGGGCGCGTGCTGCTGGGCACCCTTTCGGACGACGACAGGCTCGAGGTGAAGGACATACGCCGGTTTCCCAACGGAATGGTCCGCCGGGAGGGCCGGCAGTACTGGGAGTTCGACCGGCTCCTGGGCGAGGTCCGCGCCGGCATCGGGGACGCGCTGAAGGCGGGCGCGCGACCGCAGTCGCTGTCGGTGGATACCTGGGGGGTAGACTACGTGCTCTACGGCTCGGACGGCCGTCCCCTCGGCCAGCCGCATGCCTATCGCGACCCCCGCACCGACGGCATGATGGAGAAGGTGTTCGACGAGGTGATCTCCGCCGAGGAGATATACTCCATCACCGGCATCCAGTTCCTGCAGTTCAACACCGTCTACCAGCTCGCGGCCGAAGTGTTCGCCGAATCGGAGAACCTGGAGAAGGCCGAGCGGCTGTTGCTCATGCCGGATGCGTTCACCTACGAGCTGTGCGGGGCGCGCATCGCCGAGGCGACGATGGTGAGCACGACGCAGATGATGGACGCCCGGACGCGGAAGTGGTCGGACGAGATCATCGGGCGGCTGGGCGTGCCGCGCGAGCTGTTCCCGGACATAACGGAGCCGGGCACCGTGGTCGGCACCTACCGGCCCGAGGCGCCGGGAGCGGGGGAGCTGGACGTGATCGCCTGCGCGGGGCACGACACCGGCAGTGCCGTCGCGGCCGTGCCGGCATCGGGCGACGTGCCGTGGGCTTATGTCAGCTCCGGCACGTGGGCGCTGGTTGGGCTGGAGACGCGCGAGCCGCTCCTGAGCGAGGAGGCGCGCTGCGTGGGCGTGACCAACGAGGGCGGAGTGGACGCCACCTACCGGCTGCTCAAGAACGTGACCGGTCTGTGGCTGCTCCAGGAGTGCATGCGCATTTGGGACGATCGGGGCGAGGGCATGGGCATCGAGGAGGTCTGCGCCGCCGCCACCGAGGCGCCGGAGGGCGGTCCGCTGGTGGACCCGGACGACGACTCATTCGTTGCCCCTGCCGATATGCCCGCCGCCATCGATGCGTTTTGCAGCCGGACGGGTCAGACGCCGCCGGGTTCCAAGGCGAACATGGCCCGCTGCATCTTCGAGAGCCTGGCGCTGAAGACCGCCTACACGCTCCAGCGCATCGCCGGACTGGCGGGCGTGGCGCCCCAGGTGCTGCACATGGTGGGCGGCGGCACGCGCAACCGCATGCTGTGCGGGATGACGGCCGAGGCCGCCGGGATGCCCGTCGTGGCCGGGCCGGCGGAGGCGACGGCGCTGGGCAACCTGCTGGTGCAGGCGATGGCCGTGGGCCGCATCGGCTCCCTGGACGACCTGCGCCGCGTGGTGCGCGAGAGCGTCGAACCGGTGCGCTATGAGCCGTCCGGCAGCGAGTACTGGGCTAAACGGCTGGACCGCATGCGCGAGCTGATGGGCTGACGGCCGCGCGTCAGTCCGCCTCAACGCGAACGTGCAGCCGGGCCGTGGACTCGAAGCCCGGGGCGTTTGTGCGCCGCACCGAGGCGATGTAGTCGCCCGGCGCGGAGTACGCGTGTCGGGTCAGGGCGTAGCCGTCCGGCGACCAGACGTCCGCGTTGCCGTCCGACTGCACCTGAACGGGCGCGCTGCCGTCGCCGAAGTCCCACACCTCGGGCTGGGCAGGCAGGCCGAAGCTGCGGACCGCAAAGGTCACCTCGTCGCCGGGCCGGATGCCGAACGTGGGCGCGTGGGCCGCGTGGATGCCGGCCGGTCCGTTCTCGGGGTCACGGCGGTTGGCCACCTGCACGACGGCGAAGTCGTAGGAGGCGCGGCCGGTTGGGTCGGTTGCTTTCAAGGTCTCGCAGTAGACGCCGGGCTCGGAATACTCGCGTTCGACGAAGGCGCCGGTCGCCGTGGAGCCGTCCGAGAAGGTCCATTCGCAACTGAGTTCCATGCCGTCGGCGCTCCATGAGCGCGAGCCGTCCAGCACGGCAGTCTCGCCGGACCAGATCAGGTGGTGGGGGCGCGCGACGGCGATCAGGGCCGGTGAGTGCTCCGCCACGTAAGCCTGCCACGCGTAGGCATATGCCTCCTCGGCTCCCCACTTGCCCGATGGCTGCAGGCGGCTCAGGCCGTAGTGCAGGTGCGACCACCCGCCGCTGTGACCTTCCTTGCCCATCACTCCCACAGTCTTCCCCTGCCTGACCATGCCCCCCAGCTCCAGCGCCGGGTCCACGGACTGCAGGTGGCTGTGGCGGTGATACCAGCCGCGGTGATCCAGCAGGTACACGACGTCTCGCCGGACCGCCGCCGCCGGCGTCTCCTCGTGCCCCGGCAGCACCTCGCCCAGAAGCGAGACCACCAGGGCGTCATCCACCGCCACCGTCTCGATCGTCCCCTCGACGCCGCCGAAGTCCAGTCCCTCGTGGTAGTAGATGGATGTCCGGCCCGGCGGCTCGGGTCCGTCCACGTAGGTCGGTTCGTTGGCCATCTGGGTCTGCGAGGCGAACCACTTCTGCCGCAGCGGGTAGACGAATGACCCGGGCGCGACCCACGGCGAGGCGTGCGGCCAGATGCGCAGGCGGGCGTCGTGATGAAGGGCCCACTGGTTGCGACGGCTGTTCTCCGTGTAGCCGCGGGTGACGGGGCAGTCTATCTGGACTCCGCCGACGCGGACCGGCAGGTGGTAGGTGCCGGAGACCAGTTCGATGCAGTCGTCGTTGACGAACACGTGCACGGCGGCCCGACGGACAGCCCCGCGCAGTTCGTCGCATTCCTCATGCAGCCCGGTCAGCTTCACAACTGCCCGGCTGCCGTCGGGCAGTTGCACCTCGCGCTCTTCGTTCACGTTCATGTCCACCGTGGTGGACAGCGGCTCACGGTCGATAGCCCAGCTCATCGGTCGTCCGGCTCCGGATGGGGGAAGTCGGCGGGCAACAGAGGCGGCGCGCCCACGCGGTGGACGTGGAAGCCGATGCCGACCAGTTCTTGGTGATCCAGCAGGTTGCAGCCGTCAAACAAAAATGCAGGTCGCTCCATCGCGTCGAACACTCGCCGGAAGTCCATCTCGCGGTATTGCGGCCAGCCGGTCAGCACGGCGATGGCGTGCGCGCCTTCGGCGGCCTGGTAGGGGTCTTCCACGAACGACACGCCCGGCGCTCCGGCCAGGTCGGCGCGGGCGTTATCCAGCGCCTTCGGATCGGTCACCACCACCGTTGCGTGCTCGTCGATCAGACGCCGGCAGATGGTGATGGCGGGGCTGTCGCGCGTGTCGCTGGTCTGCGGCTTGAACGCGAATCCCAGCACGGCGATGCGTTTGCCGGCCAGGGTATTGAACATGGCCCCGACCATCTCGCGCACGAACCGGTGTTTCTGGTAGTCGTTCAGCTCCACCACCTGCTGCCAGTAAGCGGCGACCTCGGGCAGGCCGTGGTACTCGCTCAGGTAGGCCAGATTCAGGATGTCCTTGCGGAAGCAGCTTCCGCCGAACCCCACGCCCGCACGCAGGAAGTTCGGCCCGATACGGCTGTCCATGCCCACGGCCTCGGCGACTTCGCTCACGTCGGCGCCGGTCTTCTCGCACAGCGCGCTGACGGCGTTGATCGAGGAGACGCGCTGGGCCAGAAAGGCGTTGGCCGTGAGCTTGGCCAACTCGCTGGACCAGAGGTTGGTGGTGACGATGCGCTCGCGCGGCACCCAGTGGGCGTAGATGTCCACGACGGCTTCCATGGCGCGGCGGCCGCCGGGGGAATGGTGCGCGCCCACCAGCACGCGGTCCGGCTCCTCCAGGTCGCGGATGGCCGTGCCCTCCGCGAGAAACTCGGGGTTCGAGATCACCTGGAACTCGATGCCGCCGGTGTTGCTGCGCAGGATCGCCTCGATCGCCTCGGCGGTCCGCACCGGCAGCGTGCTCTTCTCCACGACGATCTTCGGGCCGGTGCTGCAGCGGGCGATGGTGCGGGCGGTTCGCTCCCAGTACTGCAGGTCGGCCGCTTTCCCGGCGCCCTCGCCGAACGTTTTGGTGGGGGTGTTCACGCTGACGAAGATGATGTCCGCCCCGTCGATGTGCGCTTCCACGTCGTCGTAGAAGAACAGGTTTCGCCCGCGGACCTCGCGTATCACCTCGTCGAGGCCCGGTTCGTAGATGGGCAGGGCGTCGCTGTTCCAGGCGGCTATGCGCTCGGGGTCGATGTCGAGCACCTCGACCCGGTATTCCGGGCAGTGGCGCGCGATGACGGCCATGGTGGGGCCGCCCACGTAACCGGCCCCGATGCAGACGATGGTCTTCAAGCCGGGGCCTCCACCGATGGGGTAGCAGCGGTCATTCGATGAACGTGAAGTAGCCGAGGATCGCCGCGCCGAGCAGAATGAGCAGGAGATTCCAGTTCAGGACGCCGAATATGACCAGGCCCACGCCGGCCACCGCGACAAGTTTCCTCGGGCTGTCGTAACCTACGGGCATCTCTCACTCCTCTCGCTCTGCGCCAATCTGGTCGGGGGTGCCGACCTGCTCCCAAAGCCACTGCTCCCAGTAGTCGAGCAGGGCATCCTGCGTCCTGCCGTTCGCGACGTTCGGCCGGACGGCTGCCAGCTCTGCCCAGAGGGCCTTGGACGGCTCCCGGCGAAGAGCGCGGGTCAGTACCCGCACCGTCGATTGCTCCGAGAGGCGCGGCGCCATCATGCGGGCTGCCATCTCCTGCTTGGTCTCGGCCGGTGCACTGGGTTCCTCAATGTAGCGGACCAACATCTCATCCAGTCGGTAGCCGTACTTCTGGTCGATGTAGTCGCCGAAGTTGGGCTTGTAGTCACCGCGCGACGGTGCGAGGAGGAGATGCGTCGGCCGGCTCTTGAGCCCGACCTTCAGGCGCAACCGGTCGTCTTCCTGCCAGAACTGCACCGGCTGTCCCAGCAGCCATTCCAGCGTCTGACTGCAGTCCGGCCCATGCTCGCCGAGGGCCTGCCCAACAAGGTCCGACCGTACCTCCTGCAGACTTTCTTCCGTGCAGGGAAACTGGAGCGTCAGGGCATTGCCGCTCAGGCGGAGCCAGGCCTGGTCTTCGCGCGCGGCGTCTAGCGCGATCCGGGCGTACCTGTTCTGCGATGCGGGGTTCAGTTGCTCGCGCAGCAGGGCGTTGATGGTGTTGTTGGCCAGGGGAAGCGTCTTTCCGACGTTCTCGATGACCACGACCTGCGCGGCGCAGGGACGGTCGGCGGCGTCACGGTAGAAGCCGGCGTTGAGCACCCGAATGCGGCTCAGCACCTCCAGGCAGTCGCGCCGAATCGGTTCGGAGACCTTGCCGTAGTCTCCCTCGCCGGACTTCAGGCCCGTTCGAATCTCTTCGAGTGGAAATGCGAACGGGAAACTGCCGAGGAACGCGACGATCTCCGAGTCGAGGGCGCGACGCAGTTGCTCCCCGGCATCGCCGTGTTCCCCCGTGTCGTACAGGTTGCGGTACTCGAAGATGAGCAGGAGCCGGTCGCCGGCCTCGTCGTGCGCGACGTACACGGTCTGCCCGTCGAACTCCAGGCAGCCGACCATCATGGCCAGAGCCAGTAACAGCGCCCAGAGTGCCGCCGAACTGATCCGCATCATCGCCTACCCCTTGCGTAATCTCGAACGCCATGCCGCCGGGAGGGCGATTATAGCAGCCACGCCACCTCTGGGGCCAGCTCGATTCCTGTCAGGCGCCCTGCACGCGCACGAACAGCCGGCCGGTGGACTCGAATCCGTGGTTGTTCGTCCGGCGGACGGAGACGATGTAGTCGCCGGGCTCGGCGAACGCGTGCTCGGTCACGGCGTAGCCGTCGGGCGCGTAGACCTCCGCGTTCCCGTCGGACTCCACCTGCACCGGATCGCTGCCGTCGCCGAAGTCCCATGTCTCCGGCCCCGGCGGCTGACCGAAGGACCGGACCTTGAACGTCACCGGGTCCCCGGGGCGGATATCGAACGTGGGGAAGTAAGCCGGATGAATGCCGGCGGCCAGGCGTTCCGGGTCATCGCGGTCGGCGACCTGCACGACGGCGAAGTCGTAGTCGACGTTGCCCTTTGTGTCGGTAACTTTCAGGACCTCGCTGAAGACGCCCGGCTCGGGGTACGCGCGCTCGACCACGGGTCCGGTCGCGCGCGTGCCGTCCGTGAAGGTCCATTCATAGGTCAGCGGCTTCTCTCCGGCGCTCCATGAGAGCGAGGCGTCCAGTGTGGTCGAACCGCCGCTCCACAGAAGCCTGTGCGGCCGTGCGTGGGCGATCAGTTCCGGGTCCTGCTCCCCCTGGTATGCCTGCCACGCAAAGGCGTATGCCTCCTCGGTGCCCCATAGCCCGGAGGGTTGCCGCTTCTTGACCGAGAAGTGCAGATGCGACCATCCGCCGCTGCTGCCTTCCTTGCCGAGGGCGCCCACGCGCTGGCCCTTGCGCACGGTCTCGCCGGGATGCACGGCCGGATCCACCGACTGCAGGTGGACGTAGTACTGATACCAGCCGCGCCGGTCCTGGATACAGACGGTGTCGTACTTTGGCTTGCCGGCGTCCTCGTGACCGGGCAGGCGCTCCTCGCCGTCGGCGATCACCAGCCCGTCACTGGCGGCGAGCACGTCCACCAGACGCTCCGCGCCGCCGAAGTCCAGGCCGTCGTGGTAGTAGACGCGGGTCGCGCCGGGCCGCTCCACGCCGTCCACGAAGCACGGCTCGTTGGCCATCTGCGTGTTGGTGGCGAACCAGCGCTGGTTGACGGGATAGCCGAACGTGCCGGGCCGTATCCACGGCGAACCCTTGGGCCAGAAGCGCAGGCGCACGTCCGCCTTCAGGCCCCAGCGATTGCGGTCCTCGATGATGTGTCCGCCGGTGACGGGGCAGTCCATCTGCACGCCGCCCACCTTGACGGGCAGGTGGTAGGTGGCTGAGACGATCTCGGCGCGCTCGCCGTTCACCTCCACGGTTACCCGTGCCTCGCGGACGGCGTTGCGCAGGTCGTCTCGCTTCTCGGTCAGTCCGATGACGCTCACCTCGGCCTGCGATCCGTCCGAGAGCCGCACGGACTGCGAGTCACCGACGTTCAACTCGATCGAACGTACCAGCGGATCCAGATCCGTCTCCCATTCCATGACCGGCCTCCGTTGGGGTTTGTGTCTCGGCCTCAGTCCGTGCTGGGCGGGCCGCCGCGCAGCTCGAGCTGGATCTTCCTGCTGTCCTCCACGTTCGTGCCCCGTGCATCCAGGCCGAGTTCCTTCACCATCTCATGAATGGACGTAGCGGGGTCGTTGGACCAGAATATGCCTCCGTCCTCGGCCGCCGAGTAACGGTAGCCCGCGCGGTCGCCGTACTTCTCGTCGAAGACTCGGCCGTTGTCGAGCCGGCGCTGCCAGCCAAGCAGCACGTATTCGAGGTCGATCTGGTCGACCAGCACGCCGTTGCCTTCGGTGTCGCGGATCTCGGCGATCTTATGGCCGGTTGGGTCGAAGAGGCTGGCGTTGTTGCGCCAGGTGCTGGTTACCACGTAGTAGTCGTTGCGCATGGCGCGGAAGGCGGCCTTGATCTGGCCGGGCGATTGCGTGGTCCAGATGACCAGTTCGGCGCTCTTCTTGCCCAGCACCTCCCAACCGGTGTCGTAGGCCATGTCGAAGCAGATTTGGATGCCCACGCGCCCGAAATCGCAGTCGAAGACGGGGAAGTCCTTGCCCGGCATGACGCCGCCCTCCAGCGCGCCGGTGCCGGGGATGATGACGGGGTAGACCTTGCGGTAGATGCCGGCGACCTCGCCCTTGCGGTCCAGCAGTACGGTGGCATTGGTGTAGACGCCCTCTTCTTCATCCTCGGTCAGGTACATCGGCACGGTGACGTAGCAGTTGTGTTCGCGCGCCTTGGCGCCCATCTTCTCCAGCACCGGGCCTTCCAGCGGGAAGGACACCTCGGCCGCGGAACCGCTCAAACCGCCGTTGACGGCTATCTCGGGCAGCGCGACGATGTCCAGTGCCTTGCCGTACTTCTTCTCGGCCTTCTCGGCCATCATGTCGATCCACTCGCCCAACTTGTCCAGCCGCGCGTCCAGGCCGGGCCAGTCGACCAAGAACATGTTGTACATCAAGCTGCCGACCACGACTTTGCGGGGCGCGCCGTCCTTCTTATCCATGTGTTCCTCCCTTTCGGGGGCGGCCAAGACCGCGCCCCCTGCGATACAAACCGCCAGCACAAGCGTAACTGTCTTTGCTCTCACGGTGAGTCCTTTCTGGTGTTTCGGAGCCCGACCGCCGCGGGCGCGACGTTCGGCCTGGTCCTGACTGGTGAAACCGCTACGTTTACAGCTCTGCCTCCAGGGCGCCGACGTCCGGGGCGTCGCCCGAGTAGGGCAGGTTCACCGCCTCGCCTTTCCGCCAGGACAGGCTGCGGGCCAGCGTCAAAACGTTCCTTTCGTAGTCCACGCTCTCCACCTTCACCGCCGGCCGGCCACCCACAACCACGCTGTCGCCTTCGATGATGCCGTACCCGTCGCAGAAGTAGCGCGCGTCCTCGACCCTCAGCTCGGTGCCGCTGCCGTCGGCGGAGGTGACCGTCAGGGCGACCGCCGCGTCGATGCACGGACTGCCGGCCCGGAGCCGGTAGTCGCCCGCGTCCGCATTCACGAACTGCGGATCCGCCTCGAAGTTGTCATCGTACAGATCGGGCATCTTCTCCTGGGCTTGGGCGAGCGTGTAGGTGTCGGACGCCAGCCCTATGATCGGCTGCCCCGGCCGCGTGCCGACCATGACGTTGCCGACGAACCGGTTGCGGCTGGCGGTTGTGTAGTCCGGCTGGCAGAGCCAGAGCGTCTGCTCGTTGTCCCAGAAGATGTTGTTCTTGAACACGTTTCCGTGCATGGGGAACCGGGCGGCGTAGCTGGTGATGGTGCGCTGGTTGCCGGTGAACGTGTTGTTGTAGATGCGATTGTTGTTGGCGTCGCAGTCGGCGCCGCTGTCCTTCGTGGAGGCGATGCGGATGGCGCCGCGCATGGTGGCATCGCCGCCGACGCTGCTCTCGAAGTCGACAAGCAGGTTGCGGCGGAAGATGTCGTCCGAGCTCTCGTACTGCACGAACACAGCCGCCTTGCCCCTCATGGTGCAGTTCTCGATCAGCGTGTGGGGGGCGCTGTGCAGGCCGATGCATTTCCACCGCGGATCGGTGAAGGTGCAGTCGCGCACGATGTTGTGGTGCGGCGCATTGCCTTCTGCCATCGCACTGATAAGAACGGCCACGTGGGCTATTTCGCCGAACGTGCAGCCCTGCACCAGGTTGTGATGCGAGTTCTTGAAGATCTCGATGTAGTCGGCGCCGCGTTTCGGCACGCCCTGCTCGTTCTCCTCGTAAGGGATGGCGCGGAGGAAATCGCAGTCGAGGATGCGGTTGTAGCCGCCGTTGTTGACGCGCAGGCAGTTGTAGATCTCGGCGCCGTCGAAAGTGCAATCGCGGATGGTGACGTGATAGCTGTCCCAGAGGAGAATCCACGCGCCGCAGTCGCGGAAGGTGATTCCCTCGATGGAGTAGTGGCTCCTGTCCCGCAGGTTCAGGGCGAACATGTCCTCCCATTTCCGGCCTGCGGCCGGCGGTGTGGTCCAGACCGTGCCGCCGTCGCCGCTGCCGACGATGCGGATCGGCGCCGCCTGGGTGCCGGATGCCGCCGGTGCAACGGTCTCGCGGTATGTGCCGGGCAGCAGGTGGATGGTATCGCCTCCGCCTGCTGATCGCGCGGCCCGGCCGATGGTGCGGAACGCGGTCTCACCCGTGGTGCCGGGGGCGCTGTCACTGCCGGTCGGCGAAACGTAGTAAGTGGTTCCCCGATCACGACCTGCGCCGGATGCAGAGGAAGGGGAAGCCGGGGAGAGGATGCCGGTGAGAAACAGCAAGGCCAGCAGGGCTCTGCACATGTCGTGGTGCTCCTGATGCTGCGAGGGCGTTCTCAGGCAATGCGAACAGTATGGCCCATCGCCGCCGGGGCGGCAAGTACAGGGCCTGCCGCCCGGCCCGTGATAAACTGACTGCACGACGGCAGTTGTTGGGGTATAATCACTTTGGCGAATCCCGGGAGTTCTGCATTGCGTTCTGCCGGCCGCCCGTTTACGCGATAGTCAAGAGCGATCCGTCCGGAGGCATTCATCACATGGCTCGCCGATTCGAATGGAAGGCGCGTGCCCGTTCGCGCGCCGGTTTGAAGGTGGAACGACTCGAGCGCCGACTGCTACTCTCGGCAGACACGGCAGACCTGGCCATGCCGGCCCTGTTCCTGACGCCCGACGAGGATGCGTCCTCGATGGCGCCGTTCACCTCTTCCGCGCCCGGAGATACGCCTCTTGACGCGGGCGTCTACGACACCTCGGAGTTCATGATCGGCGACGTATACGTTTCGGTTGTGCTCTTCGAGTCGGACGGCAGTGTGGACCCGAACGTCGAAGACTGGACGGCCGCTGAGCAGGACCTTGTCCGGTCCGAGGTGCTGGAGGGGCTCCAGTGGTGGGAGGACACGTTCGACCTCTTCTCCACCGGCCCGAGTGGCCAGGACCTGACCTTCCAGGTCGACTTTACCTACACCGACACGCCCGTCTCAACCGGCTATGAACCCATCACCCGGTCCCATTCGGACCAATACCTGTGGATCGACGATTTCCTGGACCTGGTCGGCTACAACACCTCCGCCTCCATCTACTCCGACGTGCACCAGTGGAACCACGATCTGCGCACCACCAACGATGCCGACTGGGCGTATACCGTGTTCCTGGTCGACTCGAGCGTTGATGCGGACGGGCTCTTCACCGACGACTACTTCGCCTACGCCTACCTGGGTGGCCCCTTCAGCGTGATGACGTACGACAACGACGGCTGGGGCAGCACGCGCATGGGGCAGGTGCTCGCCCACGAAACCGGGCACATGTTCTATGCCCTGGACGAGTACCCGAACTCGAACTCCTACAACCAGTACAGCGGCTACTACCACACCCAGAATCTGAACGCCGCCGACGATAACCCGGACCCGGCCTCCCGCGTCGACAGTCTGATGGCGGAGTCGTCGCGCCAGATCCCGGCCTACGCGGATCACACGTCCTCGCCGACGTCGTTGCAGATGGTCGGCTGGCAGGACTCGGACGGCGATGGTCTGTATGACTTGCTGGATGTGCCCCTCAGCCTGACCGGCTCCGGGGCGTACGATCCGGACGCCTCCGCCTACACCTTCAGCGGAACCAGCGCGGCGCAGGCGCTGACGAATCTGAACGTCTACGGCCAGGGGCACGACATCACCCTCAACACGGTCGACCTGCTGCAGTACCGGCTCGACGGCGGCGATTGGGTGGACGGCGGCACTTACGGCACGTTCACGGCGTCCGTGATGCAGGAGGTGTCTGTCACGCAGCCCGGCGACCACACCATCGAGTTCCGCACCCTCGACGCCGACACCGGCGTAACGTCGGATACCTGGTCGGATGCTTGCACTGTCGAGGATTCTCCGCTAACTGAAACCGTAGTTGACGACGGGGACGGGGGTTATACGG
>CAZZNQ010000083.1:0-18711 GCA_964655775.1 uncultured candidatus Brocadiaceae bacterium
ACGAGGAGTGGCTGGGCAGGATATACCTGAGGATGGAGCCTGAGCGGATCGATGAAGAGATAGCCGAGTGGCTGGCCGGGTCGGACGCATCAGCGTGTGAACTCGCTTCGGTCCCTGCGGCTCGCCCACACGGTGAATCCCTGGAGATTCACAGGTAGACAAGATCCTGGACTTGACCTATCGTGGACACAGTCACGGTCTTCTTCTCGTTCTCGGCGCAGTGGGGTAGCTAGTCCATGCATCGCAGACTGAGGCCCTGGCGCAGGAAAGCAAGCCCGTTTGGCTCCGGTGTGCCGGTTCTTCTGGTGTGTGCCTTGTCTGCCGTTTCTTGCGCAGTTCGCCAGGCCGATGTCCGGCCCCCTGACCTGGTTCCTGGACTCATCACGGCGTTGCGGGAAACCTCGCACTCGGCAACCGAGGACATACTCGAAGACGACAACATGCTGCAGCCTTCCATCAACAAGTTTGGATCATATCTCCCGCCGCAGACCGTTGCAGCAAAGGCCCTGGCCCGTCTTGGGGATCACAAAGGCGCTCTGCGCATTGGTCGGAACCGCCCCGAAGTCCTCACACAAGTGGCTATCGAGTGTGCTCGACAAGGCTGTTTCACAAGGGCATTGTCCATCGCGGAGGAATTCGACGACGTGGTGCCCAGGAGCGAGTTGGTTCGAACGGTGGCCATCCAGCGTGCCAGGAGCGGCGATATTGACGGAGCCGTCGAGACCGCGCAGATGCTGAGCCCGAGTCGGCGAGTACTCCTCCTGATTGACATCGCCTCGATCGCTACTGAACAGGGGGACCAGGAATCAGCCAACATGATCCTGCAGCACACGATCATACTCCTGACGGCGGCGTTCCAGCCCGGGCGGCGGTGCAGATTCCTGCTGGACGCGGCGGCGGTTCAGCAACGCACGGGTAACCGATCCGATGTCTTGGCGACGATCCGAGTCGCCCTGGAGGACGCCCGGTGCGCTGCCACGCATAGGCCCGTGCAATTCGACTTCCTGCGTGCGGTTGGCATCGCCTATGCCCGCGCCGGTGCTGCGGAGGCGGCATCGAACGTCTTCCAGGAGGCCATCGCGAAGGCGGAGGCGCGGAAGGTGGGAACCGGATGGGTCTCCAAAGTCCAGATCTACGACGAGTTGAGAGAGATCGCGTTAGCACAGGCCGAGGCCGGACTGTTCGAGGACGCCCTGTCGACCGCCAGGGCATCCGTTCCCGAAGACGCTCCCACAGGAGGCGCGGCCGAGGATCTGGACTTCACGAAGCGCCCGCGACTCGGCCAGATTCTCCCGGACATGCTGGCAAGGTTGTACAGCGATCAGACTCGGGCACTTGTCCAGATCTACCTTCTGCAAGGGGACCTCGACGAGGCACTTAGCGAGTACGCCCGGTTGCGGGAGGCAAGCAGCTACTACTTGATGGGCTACCGGCTCGAGAATGCAGAGGTTCTTCTCGGCTTCTGCAGGGCTCGGGTTTCGGAAGGCGACCTTCTGAATGCCACCCGGGCCGCCGACGCTATGGCCCCGTCGTCGCAGAAGGCCGAGGCGATGCTGGCCATCGCCACGGCGCTGGCCAATGCGGGGAGAATAGGTGAGGCAATCCGGGTCGCGGACGGCATCACGTATCCGGAGTTGTTCGTGGTTACAGGGGATCCGCCCGAAGCGCGTCCGGTATTCTGTTGGGAAGAGCCCAGCACCTGGGGCATCCTGTATGATCCCACGACCTACGGCAGGGCATGGGGCTTGATCTCCACGCAGAACATCGCTGCGAGCCTTGCCGCGTCTGCCATCCGCTTCGACCTGACCGTGGGGCCGTCGGCCGAACGCGACTACGCGACGGCGTTTCAGGAATTCGACCCGCCTGTGTTGCGGGCCCTGGCGCGCACCCACGCAGAGATCCATGATCCTCGGGACGCACTCGCGTGGTGCGTGAAGATCAGGGACCCCGACCGAAGGCTCGGGGCATTGGTGGGGCTGGCGGAAGGCATCGCAGGAGAATGCTCGGGGCTTGAGGTGCGGCCACCATAGCCTGGCCGTTGCTGGGACGCGGCGGGCCGTCTGAAATAGATGGTGACCAGAAAGGACGCCAGCCCAGCAAACTCGTGCGTTTCGTCTACCCCGGGACGCGGATGTCTACACGCCGCTGGAGTTCCTGTGGTCCGTCTACATCCACGAGCGCGCACGCGAACTGGCCTGGACGCTTCGTCACGGCGACTGGCGATGACGGGCAGCCCACTTCGTCGAGATTGCCCGGAGAATCTGTGGGGTCGGACAGCATGACACCCGCCACAAAGAAGGCTGCACACCGCTCGATTTTGCCAGGCCCTCGAGAACGCCGAACTGGATGGCGTTCTGAGAGATGTTGCGTCGAACAACAACAGATGATATCCGGCTGGCGGACGGGCGGGACCGAATGGTAGAATGACGGCTGGCGGGGTCTTAGGCGTAAGAAGGCGTCACGGATGCTCAAGCGCTCAAGCCCGGACTCGGTGTGGCTCTGGAGGTCGCTGTCCCTGCCGATGCGCATAGCAGTCGCCGCCGTCCTGGCGGTGGGGCTGGGGTTAACGACGCTTATCGCGCTCCACTTCCTTCCTTCGTCGCTGTTGCCCACGCGCCACGAATCCCTGGCAACGGCAATCCGTCGGGGCGACACTGAGGAACTGCGTGCGCGTGTGGCGGAAGGCATTACGCCGGAAGAGGGAGCACGGCTTCTCAGGACCGCCGCGTTCCTGGGCAAAACAGAGGCAATGGCACTGCTGCTGGCGAACGGAGCACCACCGGACGGAACCGCCAGGAGCGGGAGCCCGCTGTGGGTCGCCGCTGAACAGGGACACAGGAAGGCGGTGCAACTCCTGCTGTCGGCGGGCGCGGATCCCAATGTACCGAGCCTGGCCGAGTCCGAGCAGAGCCCACTCGCCGCCGCTGCCATGAACGGCCATGAAGGCATTGTCCGGGACCTGCTGGAGGCCGGGGCAAACGTGAATGATGCCACGCAAGCGGGTTTCACGGCACTCGATGCGGCCAAGATGGCTCCGGGAGACAAGCGCGAGGCGCTGGCGCGGGTGTTGCGTCCCCGACGCCCGTAAGGAGCGTCGTGCAGGGAACGCCGGGTCCCGAATAAACGCACGTCAAAAGCAGCGAGACATTGGAGCCCTGCCGGCTTACCTTTCTCAAGTCAGGAGGGCGAACCCTTGTGGCGACGGTTCACGATTCGCGGGATGTGACAGGTTGCTCTGCCTATCCTACAATCGGGATTGAGGCGGGGGCTTCATGCGGCACCTGTCTGAGCGTGCGCAATCCGCAAACCGAACGTGGCTCGGGCCTACAAGGAACAACGAAACGGAGCGGGCAGTGGCCGATTCAGACACAAAACTCGGGTTCAACGCGACGTGGTCGATGGCCGTGGGCGGGATGGTGGGCGGCGGCATCTTCTCCACCCTCGGGGTGGTCATCAAGATCGCCGGAGCCTGGGCGTGGCTCAGTTTTGTGGTGGCGGGCGCCATCGCCTTCCTGGCGGGCTACAGCTACTCCAAGCTGGCCGAGCACTACGGCGAGGGAGGCGGCGCGTTCACGTTCCTGCGGGAGGTGCACGCCGAGGACTTCGCGGGCGGGCTGTCCTGGGTGCTGACCGCCGGCTACGTCCTCACAAACGCCGTCTACGCCTTCACTTTCGGTGAGTATGTCGGAGAACTGGCGGGGCTGGGGCCGTGGTTCCCGCGCGCGGCGGCCGTGGCCATCATTGCGATGTTCGTCGGACTGAATCTGCGCGGGGTGGGAGAAGCGGGCGGAGTGGAGGTTGTCCTCGTGTGGTTCAAGCTGGTGGTGCTGGTGGGGTTGGCCGGTCTCGGCATCGCGAAGTGGCAGCCGGACATGCTCTCCAGGGGCGTGCCGGAATCGGGCATCGGCGCGGCGCTGTTCGGGGCGGCTTCGGTCTTCATGGCCTATGAGGGCTTTCAGTTGTTGACTTACGACTACGACGACATTCGGAGCCCGAAGAAGACCTTGCCCCGGGCGGTGCTGTCGGCCGTCATCGTGGTGATCGGCGTCTACGTTCTGGTCGCTCTGGGGACGGCGATGCTGATCGGGGCGGACCAGATCCTGGAGAACCAGGAGGTGGCCCTGGCCATAGCGGGACGGAAGGCACTGGGAACCGTCGGTCTGGTGGTTGTAATCGTCGCGGCCGGCTTCTCCACGGGATCGGCCATCAATTCGACGCTTTTCGCCAGTGCGCGGCTCTCGCACTTGGTGTCGAAGGACGGGGAGCTTCCCGCCGTGCTCTGCCACACGAACAGGGCCGGGATACCGGATCGGGCGGTGATGGGATTAGGCGCGATGGCGGCCGTTCTCGCCGTAATCGGGACGCTGACCGATCTGGTCGAGGCCGCGAGCCTGGCCTTCCTGGTCACGTTCGCGGTGGTCTGCGGGCTTGCGTTCATGGAGAGAGTGGGCCACCGCATCCTGACCGGACTGGGGGCTCTGGGGGCATCGGCGGCGGCGGTTGCGTTGGTGTTCCGGCTGGCGCGGTCGAACCTGCCCGGACTGATAGGGCTCGGCGCGTTCGTGCTGATCGCGGTCTTCGGGCGGCCCATCATCCTGCGGCGCGTCGACGTGGTCGGCAGTTCGGGCGAGGAGTGCAGTTCGGGAAGCGAATAGCCCCCCGGGGATCAAGCTTCCAGGATGTCCGCCACCCGGCCGGCGGGCGTCTTCTCAGGGGCAACTCCCGACATGGCGTGCGCGATGTCCGCCAGCCGACGGCACGTGCCGGCGGCGGCGTCCGCGTTGAGCGGCCTTGGCGACAGCCCCGCCAGCCGGATGAAGTTGCCCGTGTATATCCGCCGAAGCGCCCCCTCCGGAAGAGCCATCCCGCGCACGACGCCGTCCTCAGGCGGGCCCAGAAGTGAATCGGCCTCCTCGGGCAGGCGGAACGTGTCGTCGGTCTCCAGCCAGCGGAACACGATGCCGGCCCGGATGCGGGCCTGGGGGATCGTCAGGCTGCTGAACAGGTCGGTGCCGAAGATGATGCGGTCCGCGTATTCGATGAAGAACTCGCGCCCGACCTCGGGGTCGCGGGAGATGTTGTAGAGCATCTCGATGCCGGGGGCCAGGTCCAGGTTCACGCCGGGGTGTTCGTCCAAGAGCCGGCCCGCGCGCGGCAGATCGGCGGAGAGGAAGTAGAAGTGCGCGAAGCTGATCTTCAGGTGCGGGTGGCGGGAGAGAACGATGTCAACCTCGGCGTAGAGATCCTCCTTGCTCGCGTCTTCGGGGCCGTAGCCCCAGTTGCGCTCGCCCGCCCAGACGGGTATGCGCTCGGGGTCCCAGAACTCCTCCGGGTCGTTCACGTGCCACAGCACCGGCAGCCCCGCCTCCTCCACCCGCGCCCAGTAGTCGGCGTAGTAGGAATCGGTCACCGGCACGGGCAGCTCTCGGCGGCAATCGGGCTTGCCCTCCAGCATCTTGATCCCGTCGCAGCCCATCTCCGTGAACGCGCCGACCTGCTCGGCGAGGGAAGGAGTCGACACCCGCCCGTCGGTCAGACGTTGGGCATGGTTCAGGCCGGCGAACACGTAGTAGGTCTCCGGATGCCGATGCTTCATCAGCAGCGCCTCGGGCAGTCCGCCGCCCGTGGCCGGATCCTGGATGGCGGCCTGCGACATCTTCTCGACGCCGGTCGCCTCGCGGATGGCCTCCATCGACGGCGCGCTGTCGAGGTCCATGACGTGAACGTGCGAGTCGAAGATACCCTCCGCCCGGGAAGTCCATTCGTCCATGCCCTGTGCCCTCGCTGGTTGGGTTACGCGGCGGGATCCCGCCACATTGTGTCGATTCTACGGCCGGACGGCGGATGCGCGCAACGCCGGGCCGGGCTCAGTCCTGTTCCGGGAGGTCCAGCCGATACCCTACCCCGCGCAAGGTCTTGATGAACTGCGCGCCGCTCGACTCGGTCTTGGCCCGCAGCGTGTTGATGCACTGATCCACGCTGCGCGGCGTGACGAAGACGCTGTGCCCCCACACGGCGTTGAGGATCTGATTGCGTGTCAGCGCGTGGCCGGGCCGCTCCAGCAGGAACTCCAGCACCCCGAACTCCTTGGGCGTCAGGTGGATCTCCTCACCGTCGCGACTGACGGAACGGGCTTTCAGATCCACCTTGACGTCGCCCAGGCACCTGGTCTGCGAACCGGTCGGCATGCAGCGGCGCAGCAACGCCTTCACGCGCGCCAGCAATTCCATGATGCCGAAGGGCTTCGTCACGTAGTCGTCGGCGCCCACCTCCAGCCCGAGCACGATATCGCTCTCCTGGCCCTTCGCCGTCAGCATCACGATCGGCACGTCCACGCCTCGTTCGCGCAGAACGCGGCACACCTCGTAGCCGTTGATCTTGGGGAGCATGATGTCCAGGACGATCAGGTCCGGTCGGCCGTCGAGCGCCGCTTCCAGCCCCTCCTCGCCGTCGTCGGCGGTGCGGACGCAGTATCCCTCGTAGCCGAAGTTGTCGCGCAGACCCTCCAGCATCGACGGGTCGTCCTCGACAATCAGGATCGTCGCCTCCGGCATCCTCGTCATTCCCCTGCCGTTGCTGAAGGCAATGTAACTGCGAACGTGCTCCCCCGCCCGGGTTCGCTCTCGACGTCGACGGTGCCGCCATGCGCGTCCACGATGAACCTGACGATGCTCAGCCCAAGTCCGCAGCCTTCGGCCCGGCGTGAAAGACGGCCGTCCGCCTGGTAGAACCGCTCGAACGACCTCCTCGCCTCCGCGCGCGACATGCCGATGCCGTTGTCCTCGACCTCGAAGCGCACCTGCCCGTCGACGGCCATCGCGCGCAAGGCAATGCTCTTCTCCTCACCGGTGTACTTGTAGGCATTGTCCAGCAGGTTCAGCAGCACTGTTACCAGCGCGTCCCTGTCGCCCCACACCGGAGGAAGGGGGTCCTGGATGTCCGCCTCGAACTCGCATCCGGCCGCCCGGAAGCGTTCGGCCACCGAATCCGCCGCCTCGCGGGCCACCTCCCCGGGCGACAGCTCGGCCATCTCGAACGCCCGCTTGTCCCGTTCCATGCGCGAGAAACCCAGGAAGTTGTCGATCAGCCGGCAGAGCCGCTCGTTCTCCTTCACCAGCAGGTGCAGGTAGCGGTCGGCCTGTTCGCCGCTTTCATACCGACCCTCGCGCAGCGTTTCGGCGAACATGCGGATGGACGAGAGCGGCGTCTTGAGCTCGTGCGTGACCGTGGCGATGAAGTCGTTCTTCAACCGGGTCAGCCGCGCCTGGCGCAGCAGCAGGCGGCCGCCCACCAAAGCCAGCAGCCCGATCGCGCCGACGCCGAGCAGGCTGGCCCAAAGGTAGCCGGCCACCTCCTGCTCCGCTGCTGCTGCGAACGGATCCTCGCCTTCCAGATGCAGCGCAAGCCGCCAACCCGGGAGCAGACTGCCGAGGGGCAGCGCAATGAAGGCCGCGTCGTCGGCCTCGCGCCCGCCAGGATACTGCAGACAGACGGCCGTGCCGGGCAGCGCGGCTCCCTGCGTCGCCGTCGTCTCCATCTGGTCCATGAAACCGTCCGCGCGGAACAACGCCACCACGCGCCCGTCCTCCGACGTCATCCGCCAGACGCCGGGCACCGCCGACTGCGTCAGCTCGAGCTCGCGGGGCGCGGATTGAGCATGCGTCAGGTACTCGGCGGTCAGTTCCTCGGCCCAAAGTGTCGGAAACTCAATCGGGTCGCCGGGCATCTCCTGGAGCCGCCGCATCAGGAACCGCCGCTGGGCGGACGGCATTGCCGGTGGGCCGTAGTCGTTCAGCCGGTCCGCTGACGCCGCGCGGAGTTCGCCATATTGGCCATCCTCTGGGCCGTTCAACAGCTCCATCGCCCTCAAGGCGGCAAGCGGCGCCACAAGCCTGCCGGCGGAGTCGCGTACCTCGGCTTGCTCCTGGTCCGCGAAGAGTGCGGCTAGCAGCTCCACAGCGCCCGCGGTGTCGCCCGCCTCCGTCAGCGCCCGCGGCTGTATCCAGAAGGGATGCGGCTCTCCAGAGTCCGGAGGCGCCGGCTGCGGCTGAAACGGATACGCCGGCTCGCCCTCCTCATCGTAGATCACCAGACCGTCGCATACGCCTGAGCAAGCCAGTTTCGCGAAACGCTGGGGCGGTGGAGCGTCCGCTGCAAGCCCGGACAGGGCGTCCGCCTTCTGCTGCCAGAAGTCGACGATCTCAGCGGCCGCCTCGTTCAGGGGCGGTTCGTACGCGTCGACCAGCCGCTGCCGCGCGGCGAGCCGCGCGTTGCGCATGGCCTGGTTGGTGAAGTAGAGCACGCAGGCTGTGGGGACGGCGACCGCAGCCGCCAGGATGAGCAGCAGGCGCCAGGGACCGAAGTCCCCGGCGCCGCCGCTATCGCCCCATCTGTGCTTCCCAACGTTCATCGTCCGGTCGCTGCCTCGCTGGCTGCGTCCTTTGCTGGCTCGCGCGTAGCGAGAGACTTCAGCATCTGCTCGAGTTGCGGTCCGGACACGTTGAACCCGTCCAGGACTTCCCTCGCGGCGTCCAGATTGCCGTCCCGCAGCGCCTCCTGCATGAGTTCCAGTTGCTCAATGGCCAGGCCGACCGGCTCGTATGCGTGCGTGCCCACCAGGTTCCTGTGCAGCTCTCGCACGCGAGGCAGGGCGACCTCAAGAGACTTGGCCGCCGATTGCGCGTCGCCGCGCCCCACGGCACCGTAGATGGAAGCGAAGAGACCCTTCAGCACGGGCAGAATCGCCGCCGCCTTGGCCGGGTCGCTTACTACCGGAGACAGCGTGTCCTCGGAGTCACGTATCAACGGAATCCGATTCCGCTCACCGCCCCTCCCCGCCGCCAGCAACTCATAGCGGATGTGCAGGCGCGGGCCCTGCTCCGTTAGCTGGGCCGACATGATCTCCAGTTCCGCCTCGGTGCCGGAGGCAGTGCGCACCACGTACCGAACCGGCAGGCCGGAATCGGGCACAAGCGAGACCTTGCCCTGAGGCTCAAGGCCGGCGAGGCGGGACCGGAGCGACTCAAGGTCGGCCGACCTCCGGTAGGGCAATACTGCCATGTCTTTTCCAGCCAGGCCCTCCGCGAAGTCGTCCACCAGCAGTCCGACCTCCCGGGGGGTGCCGATCGTCACCACAGACCGGTCCACGCGCCACGCGAGACCCGTGAGCCGGCATACGGCGTCCAGCGCCTCCGCCAGAGGCAGGTCGGCCCGGATGGTGACCTCTGACCGCTCCCGGCCAAGCGCCTGCGCACCGGCCAACAGGTGGACCTTGACAGGCGTCATGTGGCTGAGGAACTCGGCCACCTGTTCAAGGGGTGTTGACTGGAGCATCAAGGCCATCGGCTGACCCAGGGCCTCGGTCGCCTCGCTTGTGGGGTCGACGTCCGGTCCGTGCACGATGGCGAGATGCTCGATCCGTTCTGGTGTGCCGATCCATACGAGGGATCCGTCGGCCTTCCAGGCGAGTCCGGCCAGATCGCAGATGTAGTCCAGCGCCTTGGCCGGCGCCGTCCGGACATCAAGTGTGATCATCACGCTCCGACCGGCATCTTCCCGTCCCAAGTGCACGATCTGCAGGGGCGTCACCTGGTTCAAGATCTCCAGAGCACGTCCGACCGCCGCGTGCTCGAGCATGATCTCCACGTCTTCCTGCAGGGCCTCAGCGACCTCGCGCGAGATCGGGCTCTGCTTCCAGATCAACGGGCGCTGCAGGTCGGTCTGCTTCTTGAGTCCATATGACGAACGATCCCACACGAGATCGGCGCTTACGGCGCGCAAAGGTGTCCCGATGGGGCGGAATGACTCGACCTCCGTTTCGGGAGGCCGATACCAGAACGTATCGGGGGTCCTGACGTTGTACGGCAGGATCGTACCTGTCTGCAGGTCCAATCCGGTGCCCGGGATCAGCCACCGGTCGACGGTCTCGTGCAGCGGAAGATAGGGATGTACCGCCACCGACGTGAGCGAAGCGCCGGTTGTCCCGCGCCCCGCCCCGCCCATAGCCCCCTCGCCCCCGTAGGCTCCGGCAACAGCCTCCACCTTCTGCACCAGCTTGTAGCGGATCTTGACGCCATGCGGATCACTTGAGAACCCCACTATCTGGAGGATGCCGGTCCCGCCTTCGCGCGTCTTGAAGATGTAGGTGGCGGGCAGGTCGCCCTTGGCGGAGATAGGCACGAGGCTGTTCGGCTGGGCGGCGCCCAACGTCTGGTCACCAATCAACTGCTCCGCCGTGACGGAGTCCCAGCGCGGAGACGCAAAGGGAAACGCGACCATCTCGATGCCCACAAGACCGTGGACGCTGGTACTCGTTTCCCCCATCGCGTCGATTCCGTTCTCGCGCACCCAGCGCCGCATGGCATCGGTCTGGTGTAGATCGAGTCCCGGGGGCGGCGAGAAGAGCCTGCCCCTGTCCAGATCCATGAAGAAGTCTTCGCCTGCACCGTCGTCATTGACGGTCAGGTCAGTCACCGGACCAAAGGTGTAGGTGCCGGCAGCCTCGGCCGGTGCCAGCTTTGCCAGTTCATCGCGAGCCGCTTTCGAGAACGCTTTCTGCTCCGGGTAGAGCTCGACCAGCTTGCGGAACTGCTCGCGCGCCTGATCCTTCCCGCCCTTAGCCAGGTAGCACCTGCCGAGGCGGTAGCGGGCCTCCGCCAGGTAGCGACGGTTGCCCTCTTCGCCCTCGATCACCTTGCGATAGATGCCGATGGCGCGGTCCAGGTCGCCTACCACCTCCTGCGCGTAGGCGCCCTCCTCCATCAGCACCGACACTTCTTCCCCCACCGCCGGCCCGCAGACCGCGGCCGCTATCAGCAAAGCCGTCACAATCCATCGCGCTTTCGCCATCACCCCATCCTCCGTGAACATGGTAACCGTTCCGTCCGTACCATCAAGAGCGAAGTATACGGAACGAATGTCACGGTTGTGTCACGTTCCCGACATGTTTTCGCCGTTTCTTGCCGGCCTCTCGTGGGACCGTTCCGACCAGCGGAACTCGCGCCGCCATCGGCTCGGGGAGACGCCGCAGACCCTCTTGAACGTCTTCGAGAGGTGAAACGCATCGTAGAAGCCGGTCTGAAACGCGACGGCGTCCAGCTTCAGACCCCTGAGCAAGAGCCCTTTCGCGAAGTCGATGCGCAGGGCGGTCAGGTCGGTGATCGGCGGGCGGCCGGCCTCGTCCCGGAAGCCGTGTGAGAACGCCGACGGGCTCATGGACAGGTGCGCGGCGACGTCCGCGATGGTGATCTTCTCGCGCAGGTGGGCGCGGAAGTAGTCGCGTGCCTTCTCCACAAGGCCGGGACCCGGCGCAGGCGCGCTATCGATGATGCGGGGCCCACGGGGCTGCGCGATCGAACCATGCAGCAGACCCAAGAGCGACGCCAGCGAAGCCTGAGCGGGCCAGAAACCCTCCTCCCCCAGGCGGCTGCCGGCCATCGCCATCTCCCGCAGATGGCGTCCCACGATGCCGCTCGGGTCGCGGAAGCGTCCGAAGGCGTGCTCGGGCATCATCAACGACGCCAGCCCGGCGCGCTCGCCGCCGTGGAACAGCGCCCACGCCTCGCGCAGCGGCACTTCGGCCCCGGAAGCATCCTCCCAATACGGCGTGCCGGGCGGATACAAGTGGACGATGCCGCCCGTGCGCGGCCACCAGCGGGCGCGCGCAGAGCCCACCCGCGCCCGCCCACAGTCCGAGAGCGAGTAGTCCAGCACCCACAGATCCCGCACGATGCAGCGCGACGGCGGGCCCGGCTCCCGGCTGATGTAGCTGGCGGATGCGACGCGCGGCACCACCTCCTGCGGCGGCCCCGTCCAGGAATGTCCCAGCCAGTTCTCCACGGCGTTCTCCCTAGAAATGGAGCAACACGCCTCACGATCCGTGCAAGATGTTACATGGAATGAGCCGTTCCGTCCATTCCTTTCCCGGCTCCGGAAGCCTACAATCTGTTCAGCGCTGGGGACGGTCACCGGCGCGGTATCCCATGCAAGCTGAGACAGCTCCCCGCAGGCGGGAGCGACGAGGAGGACGGTATGGAGAAGCTGGCGATTGACGGCGGGCCGAAGGCGTTCGCCGGGATGGAAGGCACAAAGCGCCCAAAGATCGGCGTCGAGGAGTTCATGTCCGTCGCCGAGAGATTCGGATTCAAGCGGGACGCCCTCGACCGTATCCGGCAGGCGGTCTCGGACGACGATCTGCGCGAGGGTGCGGCGAATCTCGCGCGCTACTACTGCCCTTTCCCGGACCTGCTGAAAGGGCCGGAGTTCGAGGCGCTGGCTAAGGAGACGTTCGGCGTGAGCCACGCGCTGAGCGTCAGCTCCGGGACGGCCGCGTTGCACTCGGCGTTCGTCGCGGCCGGAGTCAAACCCGGCACCGAAGTGATCGTACCGGCCATCGGCTTCATGGCGACCGCCGCGGCCGTCATGCTCAGCGGCGGCGTGCCGGTGTTCTGCGACGTGGACGAGTCGCTCCACATGGACCCGACGAAGATCGAGGGCTGCATCACGTCGCGCACCGTCGCGCTGGCGCCCACGCACCACTGGGGCGGCGTAACCGACATGGACCCGGTGATGGCGATCGCCGACGAGCACGGGCTGAAGGTGATCGAGGACTGCGCGCAGTCGCCGGGGGCGCGCTACAGGGGCCGACCTGTGGGCAGCATCGGCGACGTCGGCTGCTTCAGCATCTCCGCCTACAAGATCATCGGCGGCGGCGAGGGCGGCCTGCTCATCACCAGCGACGAACGCCTCTACGAGCGCGCCTGCCAGCTTGCCGAGTGCGGCGGACTGTGGCGGCCGGACCGTTTCGCGCCACCGCGATACGAGGGTGAGCTGTTTGTCGGCACCAACTACCGTATGTCCGAGTTGGAGGCGGCGGTCGACGTGGTGCAGCTCGCGAAGCTGGACGACGTGGTGCGCCGTTACCGTGCGGCGCGGACGGCGATCCTGGAGAAGGTGGGCGCCTACCGCGAGATCGTGCCGCAGAAGCTGAACGACCCCGAGGGCGAGGTCGGCTATCTGCTGCGCTTCTTCCCGGAGACGGTGCAGCTCGGCGAACGGATCGTGGAGGCGCTCAAGGCGGAGGGCGTCTCGTGCCGGATCCGCGGCTCCGAGGCCGGTCCGGACTGGCACCAGTATTCCTATATGTATCCGCTGATCAGTGCAGTTGCGGGCGAAGGCGAACGCCCCACCCTCGAGCGCGGCGCGTGCCCCGTGGCGGACGACCTTTACGACCGCTGCGTGGCTGTCTCGGTGGATCAGTGGTATTCGCCGGAGGACTGTGCGAACATCGCGAACGCGATGAACAAGGTGTTCTCGGCCTACTGCGAGCAGGACAATTCGGCGCGGGCGTGGCTCTGAGCAAGGAGACCGCAGATGGCGGAAACGAACTGGAACTACTTCGACGCGCGCTGCACGCTGGGCCGCTACGTGAAGATGCAAGGTACCGGGCCGTGCTCGGCCGATGACCTTCTCACCGAAATGGACCACTACGGCATCGCCGAGGCGCTCGTGGTGGACAGCCTGAGCCGCGAGAACCATCCCGCGGAGGGCAACCGGCGGACCGTCGAGTCGACGGCCGGTGAGCCGCGCCTGCATCCGGCGTGGGCGGCGTTGCCGCCCGGGACGGACGAGCAGCCCCCGCCGGACGAACTCGTCGAGCGGATGCGGGCGGAGCGCGTCGGCGCGCTGTTCCTGTTCACGGGGCAGTACCGGATCCCGCTCTCGGATTGGGCGATCGACGACTTGCTGGGGCCGCTGTCCGAGGCGCGGGTGCCGCTGTTCCTCTGCCCGAACGAGTTCGGCCCCGGCCCGTCCGGGCAGGACAAGACGGACTGGGAGGCCTTGGTCGACCTGTGCCGTCGGTGGCCTGACCTTCCGGTGGTCGTGACCGAGTTCCGCATCCGTCGCACCCAGCGCGCCCTTTACCGCGCCCTGGATGCGTGCCCGAACCTGCGCATCGAGTTGAGCGGCTACTGGCTCTATCGCGCCGTCGAGTACATCACTGAGCGCTGGGGCGCGCACCGCCTGATATTCGGCTCGAACTGGCCCATCTTCGGCCCGCACATGACGCTGGCCACGCTCGCCTGCGCCGAGATCGAGGACGAAGACAAACTCCGCATCGCGGGCGGCAACCTGCGGGAGCTTCTGGACTGGTGCGAACCCGTCCACCCGGACGTCGAGCCCGCCGAACCCACGGACGAGTACGTCGAGTTCGGGCGGACCGGCCGGCGACCGGAGCAGATCAGGTTCCACGACTGCCACGGCCATCTTGGCGGGTTCGCCGCGCACTACCACGTGCCCGACGGCGACCTGGACAGCACCGTCCGCGAGATGGACCGGCTGGGCGTGCAGAGGACCTGTGTGTTCAGCTTCTCCGGGGTCTTCGGCGACGAACGTCCCGGCAACGACACGGTCGCCGACGCCGTGCGGCGCTACCCCGACAGGTTCATCGGTTTCACGCTGCTGAACCCCCATCGCGGGCGCGACGAGATGCTGCGCGAACTCGAGCGCTGCAGCAAGATGGGCCTGCGCGGCATCAAGCTTATTCCCTACTACCAGGGCTATCCGCAGGAGGGCGCCCTGCTCGAGGTGCCCTGCCAGTGGGCGCACGAACGCCGGCAGATCATCCTCAACCATAGTTGGGGCGCCGCCGACCACCTCGCCGGGCTGCTGGAGAAGTTCCCGGACGCCTGCTACATAAACGGGCACATGACCGCGGCATACGCGGACCTGATGCGCCGTCACGACAATCTCTACATATGCAGTTGTCCTCTGATACCTCCGCGCGCCTGCGAGGAAGCCGTCGAGGCGTTCGGCGCGGACCGTCTGCTGTTCGGCAGCGATCTGCAGGACCTGCCGATCGCCTGGGGGCTGGGCCCCATTGCGTTCGCCCGCATCCCCGTCGAGCAGAAACGCAGGATACTGGGCGGCAACCTCTGCGCGATTCTCGAGCGATACAGCCTGTCCCCCTGAGCCAGGGCCTGATCGAGAGGTGCACCATGCCGGAAAGTCATGCACCACTGGAGGACGTCCGCCTCGGTCGCGCCTCGCTCGCGGCCCTACCCGATGGGGTGCAGCGCGTCGACTACCGCAGCCCCCGGGACGGCGCTTCGGACTGGGCGTTCGCTTGGCCGCATGCCGGCGCCACCTGGCTGGTGAATCTGCATGGCCACGGGTCGGACGGCAGCCAGCTCTTCACCCGGCCCGACATACGTCGAGACTGGCTGCCGCTGTTCCGCGGTCTCGGCCTCGGAGTTCTCACTCCGAACCTGCGAGGCAACGCGCATATGTCGCCCGACGCCGCGGCCGATCTGCGTGCGCTTCTGGCTTTCGTGCGGGCCGAGTTCAGCGTCGACAGGTTCTTCTTCGCAGGGGGCTCGATGGGCGGCACAGGCAACCTCATCTACGCCGTGCTCCACCCGGACGACGTCGCAGGTGCGGTGGCGATGTGCCCCACCTCCTGCATCGGCTCTTTCTACTGGTGGTGCTCTGCCAAGCCACCCGGTTCTCTGCTGGCGGAGATCGCCGACGCCATTCGGTCTGCCTACGGGGGCACCCCCGAGGAGTTGCCCGAGGTATATCGGCGCCATTCCGTCGTAGGGAACGTCGATCGCCTTACCATGCCCGTTTACATAGCCCACGGGACGGAGGATGCGGTGGTGCCGGTCGGGCAATCGCTCGCACTCGCCGAAGCGAGTGCTTCACCCATGCTGAAGTTCCGCCAGGTTGCCGGGAACCACGACGCCCCGCTGGCAGCAGCGCTGATGAAGGAAGGCATGCAATGGGTTTTGACAACCCCGTTCTTCAAGGAGCCGCCAGGCAACGCTGATTCCAGGAGATGACGATGAGCATCAAACAGTCGTTCTGCTATCCGTGTTTCAAGACGCCGGAGTTGAGCCTGGACGAGCTGTGCCGCGAAGCCGCCGGCATCGGCTATTCCGGCGTTGAACTCTGGTGGCGCGGCGATGAGTTCGAGGAGTTGGTCGCCGCCGCTCGAGCCCACGAGTTGACCATCGCAACCATGTGCGCGCACGGCACCCTCACGGAGGGCCTCAACAACCCGGAGAATCACGACCGCATCGAGGCCGAGGTGCGCGAGTCGCTGGAGATCGCCGAGCGCATCGGCATCCCCGGCTTGATCTGCTTCAGCGGCAACACCTTGCCCGACCAGCGCGAACCGGAGGCCATCGAGGCGACGGTGCGAGGACTGCGGCGCGTGCTGCCCTACGCGGAAGAGGCGGGAATCAACCTGAACATTGAACTTCTCAACAGCAAGGTTGACCATCCAGGCTACCAGTGCGACAGCACCGAATGGGGCGTGACCGTCTGCGAGAAGGCCAAAAGCCCGCGAGCGAAGCTGCTTTACGACATCTATCACATGCAGATCATGGAAGGCGACGTCATTCGCACCATCCGGGACAACATCGGGCGCATCGGCCACTTCCACACGGCCGGAAACCCAGGACGCCGCGACCTGGACGACGAGCAGGAGCTCAACTACCGCGCCATCTGCCACGCCATCGCCGGGACCGGCTACGACCTCTTCCTCGCGCATGAGTTCACGCCCAGGGGCGACCGAATGAGGGCGCTGGCCGAGGCATTCGAAACCTGCAACCAGCCCTGATCGGCACTCATTCCGGCAGCAGACCGTCCTGGAATACGCCGTCGCGGGTCACGACCGTGCCGTCCACGGTGACGGTCGACTTCTGCACCTCGCCGTCCATGTGCCTGGTCCCGTGGACGAGCGTATCGCGATGGGCGTTGTTGCCGATGGCGATGTGGGTGCAGTCGTGGTGGTGGGTGCCGTCGCTCCACCAGTACCTGTCGTTCGCCTCCATCATCGTCGTCAGGATGCCCACCTCGTCGATGACGTTGCCAGGGGCGTCCTCCTCGTCGACGGTGGTCTTGAGCCGGCCGTCTTTGGGCGCGTCTCCTTCGTAGATGAAGTGGCGCAGACGCTCCACCTGCTCCGGATCGCCGGAGTAGTCCACCACAAAGCCCTTTTCGATGTTTATGACAAGGGGATCGCGGTCCAGCTCGTCCTTTGGGCGCACGCCCATCTGCGTCGGGCCGTCCACCACCACCACGCCGTTCTCGGAGCCGTGCTGCGGGGTGACCGCCACCTCGCCGTAGAGGGGGATGATGCCCAGGATCGGGACGTGCTTGGAGCCCTCCCCCAGGCCACAGGTGAAGTCGGTGCCCGCCGGAGAGGTCACGTGTATGGTTGACGCGTTGTCCAATAAGCGCATCAGTGCGTGGGTGCGCCGGGAGACCGCCGCGACCTCCTCCGCCGTGATATCCCATTCGTCCATACCGTTGGCCTGCAGGTAGAGCCACCGCCGCCCGCTGGTGAGCAGCGAGTCGTGGATGTCCGGATCGTCTATCAGCCGACCGTAGTTCTGGACGCCGAGGACGATGTCGGCCTCCTCCATTGCCGCCTTCAGGGGCTCGAAGACGCGCCCCGTCCGGAACCACTCGCTATCGCAGTAGGTTGAGATGTCGAAGATGGCCGGGACGGCGCCTATCTGCTGCGCGGCCGCTGCCAGCGCCGGTGCAAAGGGCATCATCCGGTCGTCTGCCACAATCAGGACCGTCTCATCGGGTTTGGCCCGGCAGGAGACCTCCAGTGTGATACGGGCATTCTTCAGCAAGCGCTCGGGGATATCGTCGGCTACTGTAGTGTCTGCGGTCATGTTGTATCCGTTCAGATGTTGGCGACTTCCTGTTCCGTCATGGTCCTAATCTCGGCGGCATTCAGCACCGTCTCGACGCGTTTCGGGTCGTCCGCGTCGATCACGAGGATCGCCGACTCGCCGCGGTCGAGTATGGTGGCGTACGCATTCTGCACGTTCACACCCGCGTCAGCAAGGCGGGAGAGCGTGCGGTGCAGTCCACCCGGGCTGTCGCCCATCACCGCCACCACAATGGGCCGCAGGGCCACGCTCAGGCCGGCTTCCCGCAGCGCGTCCCTTCCCGTCCGGGGATCGTCCACCAGCAGGTTCAGCACGCCCCAGCCGGAGGTGGTGGTCGTAAGGGTCATGGCCCGGATGTTCACCCCCTTCTCCGCCAGCACGGACATAACGCGGTCGAGGTGGCCAGGCTGATCCTGCAGAAAGACGGATATCTGGTTCGGCATGGTCATGCCTCCTTGCTCTCTCGAAGGTCCTGCACGCGCACGGCCTTGCCCTCTTGCTGCGGAAGGGCGCCCGGCTCGACCAGCTCGACCCGCGGGCTGGCCAGGACCTCATCGCGCACTTCGGACACTATCCGCTTCGCCAGTTTGTCAAGCGCCGCGACATCACCGGAGAACCATTCCTGGCGCACTTCCACCCGGATGAGCATCTCGTCCACTCCGTCGCGCGTGTCGAGCACGATCACATAGTTGTGCCCCACCTCGGGGATGCCCATCAGCACCGTCTCGATCTGCATCGGGAACACGTTGCAGCCTTTGATGATGAACATGTCGTCGCTGCGTCCGGTGATGCGGTCCAGACGGCGGTGTGTGCGCCCGCACGGGCAGTCTCCCGGCAGGAACCGAGTGAGGTCGCGTGTGCGGTAGCGCAGCAGGGGCATGGCCTGTCGGTCCAGCGTGGTCATCACCAGTTCGCCCAACTCCCCCTCCTCCACCGGCTCCAGTGTTTCGGGGTCGACTATCTCAACGACGTATGCGTCCTCCCAGATGTGCAGGCCGTTCTGCTCTTCGCACTCGAAGGC
>CAZZNQ010000084.1:0-18331 GCA_964655775.1 uncultured candidatus Brocadiaceae bacterium
GTCCACGCACACGCTGTCGCCCAGGGCCACATCGCCGGCCAGCGTGCCCACGTCGATGGCGAGGCGGGCCGAGGCGGCCTCCTTGCGGACGGCCTCTATCCTGCCGATCTCTCGGACTATTCCAGTGAACAACGCTGTATCTCCCGATGTCCGGTGGTGTCGAAATCGGACCGAGCACGATGATAGCAGGCGAGGGCTGCGAATGCGAGAGATCAGCACGCGAGCGACACGGCGCCCACACTTGCGCCGGAGTATGTTTCTGTTAGCATGGCGGCCGCTCTCTCGCCACCATCTTTCTTCGTGAAAGACCTGTCAGATGAACGCGTGTGCAGTCTTGCTCGCCGGTATCCTGGTTCCTGTGTTTATCGCCCAGGCCGACGCGGCCCCGGAGGCGACCATCATCCAGGAGACCATGCCGGACGGCTGTCGCCTCGACAGATTCACGGTGCATTCCGACTCGATGGGCCGCGAGATCCGGGCCGTGGTCGTGGTGCCTCCGGGCTACGCCGACGGCGAGGAGAGGTACCCCGTGCTGCATACGCTCCACGGGCGGGGCGCGCCGCACGACACCTGGAGCCAGATGTCGCCGTTGCGCCGGGCGCTTCGGCGGAGGGCGATGATCGTGACCTGCTTCGACGGTGACGATGCCAGCATGTACATCGACTCAACCATCAGGCCCGACTCGCAGTTCACAACATTCTTCTTCGACGAGTTTGTTCCCTACGTCGACAGGCACTATCGGACCACCGGCAAGAAGGCCGTCACCGGCTTCTCGATGGGCGGATACGGAGCCTTTCATTACATGCTCACCCGGCCGGAAGCCTTCGTTTCGGTCAGTTCTCTCAGCGGCGCTTTCAGTTACGGCGGCGACCGCGGCGATGGCAGGCGGGGTCTTAGCGCCCTGCTGGGCGACTACGAGGAGAACAAGCAGGCATACCTCGATTGTGGCATTTACAACCGCATGACCGACACAATCGAGAGCGGCGGCACGCTCCCGCCCCTGATGTTCCACTGCGGCACCGAGGATTTCCTGCTGGAGCGGAATCGCGAGATGCGCGACTTCCTGGTCGAGCAGAACCGCAAGACCCGAGAACAGCAGGCCGGCTCGAAGGGCGAGGACGGCGAGAGACCGGCTGCCGGCTCGGCCGAAGGGCCGAAACGCCAGATCGTGCAGTTCATGTACAGCGAATCGCTGGGCGCGCATAACTGGGCCTTCTGGCGGGATGCCTCCGAGAACGTGGTGGACTTCCACTGGCGCCACTTCCGCGAGCAGCCCTGACGGTCCACGGCCCGACAGACTCGCGCCCATCGGCCCCCGCCCGAGCCGGGCGCACCCCTTGACGCACAACGGATGGACGCCGTGTCTGCCAGCAACTCCGAATACCAGTTCGTCGAGCTTTCCGACGAGAACGTCGGTTCGTTGGCCCAGGGCCTGTCCGAGTGCCATGCCGTCACCCGCGGCGAACGTCGTCCGCCTGGCTACTGGCAGTGGCGCTACGTGGAGAACCCGGCGAAGGGTTGCGCCACCGTAGTTGCCCTGCGTGGGGGAGAAGTCGTCGGCATTCTGGGCAACACCTACGTCCGGTTCCACCGAGGCCAAGAGATCTGCCGCGCGGGGGCGGTCGGAGATCTGACCATTCGCCCAGACGCTCGCTCCTGGCGTTGCTTCGCCGAACTCCACGAGCGCAGCGCGCAAAGAGCGATCCGTGACCGCATAGCCTTTGGCTATGGGTTTGTGGTGCGGCAACAAGAGCCCGCCGGGACCAGGCTGGGGGCCGCCCATCTGGGCGAGGTGCCGGTCTACTCCGGCTTCCTCAGCACTGCTGGCATGCTTGCCGGACGCGGCATTCCTGCACCACTGGCGGCCACCGGGCACCTGATTCACCCGTTGCTGAGAGTCCGTCCCCGCAGCGCAGACCCCGGCGTGGTCGTCGAGCCCCTCCTGGGCCGGTTTGGTCCGGAGTTTGACGGCATCGGGGCCCCGTCGCAGCCGGTGACTTGCGTGTCGGCCGTCCGCGATTCCGCCTATCTCAACTGGCGTTACCTGGACCGTCCTGACAGGGAGTACATCTGCTGGACTGCTTCGGTGGAAGGTCAGTGCGTGGGATACGCCGTCTGCGGCGTTGCGGCCAAACGGCGCGCGGGATACCTGGACGAACTTCGCGCCAAGGACGGCGCGCAGACCATTCTGGATTCACTTATCTCTTCCCTGGTGGCCGACCTCAGAGTTCGCGGAGTCGGGGTGATTTCGGGCAGCTTCCCGGAAGGATCGGCCGAGTCGGCGGCGCTCAGGCGCGCCAGGTTCCAGGCGTGGACCAGCAGGCTCTGGAAGATCGAGCTGGTCGTAACGACCGACCTGGGCTGGGGCGTCGGGCCGGAACTCCACCGTGAGAACTGGCGGTTCAACCTGGGCGACTGGCTGACCCATTGAGTCCATGTATCCCTTGCCGCGCCCAGAATCCCCTCCCATTTGATGCCGGATGGTCCAGTCAGTAGAATGGCCTCTTGACCCCAATGCCCGTTCGCTCGGAGTTCCCCTGATGTCATCGACTGCTCCGGGGAAGGTATGCGTCATCGGCCTCGACGGCGCCTCCTTTTCCGTATTGGACAAATGGATCGCCGCCGGCGTCATGCCGAACCTCGCCGCACTGATCGCCGAAGGTGCGCGCGGCGATCTGATCTCCACCATGCCGCCTGTTACGGGACCGGCCTGGACGTCCATGACCACCGGCGTTAACCCTGGAAAGCACGGGGTGTACGACTTCGTCAAGTGGTATTCCGACAACGGCAGAGTTCGCATCATCGGCGACCGCGACTGCCATGCTCCGCGGCTGTGGGACCTGATCGGCGCCGAGGGCCGTCGGGTCGGGATGTACCGTATTCCCGTGACCCATCCCGCCCGGCCCGTCAACGGTTTCATCGTCAGCGGCATGCTCGCCCCGGTCCCCGGGCCGGATGTCGTCTATCCCCGCTCTCTCTACGACGATTTGTCGGAGGAAGGGCTGGACTGGTTCGAGTTTGAGGAGCGGGAGTTCGAGCCCCGCCACTTCGCTGCGAAGAACCTGGCAGAGCACCAGCACCGGGATCGGGCTGTACGCGCCCTGCTGGAGCGGCACGATCCGGATTTCTTCATGTTTGTCAGCAGCGAGGTGGACCATCTGCAGCACATGCTGTGGCCGTACTGTGTAATGGAGCCGGAGGGGCGCGATTCCGCCGTGCGCCGCACCGTGCGTGAGTTCTATTCGCGGGTGGATGATACCATCGGCTACCTTCGCCGGCGCTTCGGGCCGGACACCACGTTCTTTGTGGTCTCGGACCACGGGTTCGGCGTGCTGCGGGGGAGATTCCGCCTCAACGGTCTTCTTTGGGCGCACGGTCTGTTGCGTGTGCGCCCGCTCCGGCTGGCTATGCTCGGCATCTACCCGCGGATCGCTCCGCTTGTGAAGGCGGCGAGCGCCCGTCTTGGCCTCCTGTGGCTCGCCCGCAAGTTCGTGCCGCGCGCGGAACGCCTGGCCGGGCGGCGAGGCAAGCGCGGCGGCCGCCGCGATGTCGCGGTGCGGCGTTGCGTCGACTGGGAGCACACCAGGGCGTGCATGCTGTCCGCGTCGGACTGCGGCATTCATGTGAACGTCCGCGGCCGGACCGAAGACGGCATCGTAGAACCCGGAGCGGAGTATGAGCGCGTTGTCCGGAGGGTCATCCAGTTGCTGAAGAAGGTGCGGGACCCCGAAACGGGCGGGCGTCTGTTCACGGAGATACTCCGGCGCGAGGAAGTCTTCGAGGGACCGTTTGTGGACGTGGCCCCGGACATAATGGTGATACTGCGGAACGGAGAGTTCATCGCCGACAAGTGGCCCACGCGGCCATGGATGTCGACCTCGCACTTCACCGGCATGCACCGCAGGGAGGGTGTCTTCGCTGCCTGCGGCCCGGGCATCGTGCCGGGGTCCAGATTGACGCCAAGCATTCTCGACGTTGCGCCGACGGTCCTGTACTCGCTGGGCATCCCCGTGCCCAGCTATATGGACGGCAAGGTGCTGGACGGCATCTACAGTGCGGAACACCTGCAGGGCCGGCCCGTGTTGCATCGTGACTTTCCTCTGGCCTCCGCGCGCCAGGAACATGCTGCTCCGGCGACCGACTCGGGCGACGACGACATCGTGCGGGCGCGCCTGAGGAACTTGGGCTATCTGTGAGCGCCGGGGCATCCGGCGTGCCGCATGCGCGAGTGAGCAACCTTTGTTATGATATCCCCGGTCCGGAACCGCGTCCGGCGCGGCGTGGGCCCGCCGGCCCGTCTCGGCCGACTTGAGATACAACCTGGAGGTGGATGGCGCACGTGTCGCATGGCATGGACAGTGTTCTGTCGGTCTGGGTGGCGTTGCCCCCGGGAACAGCGGATGTTTCTCTGCTGAAGGCGTGCTTGGACCTGGCCGAGCCGTTCCTCGATCTGCGCTACGGCGACGCTGCCGATCGGCTTCGTCTTGTTGCCCGCGCTGAGGAAGCGGACCTGCTGCCGGCGACCGTGTGCGTCGACCTGGACGACGCCGAGACGCTCGGAGGGATTACCGATGGGCTGCCGCCGGGTTCGCGCGTCGTGCTCTGCCCGGCAGTCCACGAGTTCCGGCCCGGCCGCGAGACCGTCACCCAACTCAAGGCCGCGGGGCTGGTGGTGGGCTGGGAGTCCGGCTCCATCGCGGACGCGAGGAGGGGACTGGAGGCCGGCGCGGACTTCCTGATGGGTTCCGGATTCGAGGCCGCTGGCTTCGTCTCCGCGAAGAGCAGCCTGGTGCTGGCGCAGGAACTCGCGCGGGCATACGCGCTGCCGTTCATCATGCGCGGCGGTCTGGGCCCGATGGGCGCCGCCGCCGTAAAGGCCTTGGGGGCCGCGGGCTGCGTGCTGGAAAGCCAGGTGCTGCTGGCCGAGGAGTCCCCCGTGCCGCCGGGGCTGCGCGCCATCCTGAACTCCTCTTCGCCTACGGATACGGCGATGGTGGGCGAGTCATTGGGTGCACCGTATCGTGCGCTGACCACGGGCGGACGCGCCGCCTACCGCGAACTGGTTGCGGCCGAGAACGATCTGCTTCTTTCGGACTTGCCCGATTCACAGCGTTTAAGCCGTTTCCGAGAGCTGATTCGGAAGCATGCTCGCGTCGGTTTCGGACCTGAGGCGAAGCTCCCGCCGGTGGGGCAGGGCATCGCCTTCGCACGGGAATTCGCAGCCCGCGGGCTCGGCGTGCGCGCGATAGTGCGGGAGTATCAGTCGACCGCCGTTGCCTGCCTGAGCCGGGTGAAGAGACGGTTCCCCTTTGTGGCCGGCTCGTCGCTTGCCGAACGGCACGGCGTGGAGCTTCCCGTGGTCCAGGGCCCGATGGCCGTCGTCTCGAGCAGACCGGCTTTCGCGCGGGCGGTCTCGGACGCGGGGGGGGTGCCGTTCCTCTCGACGGTGGGCCTGTCACCCGATGAGTCACGGAAGGCTCTGGCGGATGCCAAAGAGAGTCTGGAGGACAGGCCGTTCGGCGTGGGGCTGTTGGGCTTTGCGGGGGCGCAGACCCTCGGCCTGGACGATCTCGCCGAGGCGGGAGCGCGGTTCGCCGTTGTGGCCGGCGGCAGCGCGGAAGACGCCCGCAAGCTGGGTTCGATCGGCGTAACCGCCTACCTCCACGCGCCCTCGGGCTCCCACGTGGCCGACTTCCTGGACGCCCGCGTTCCGGGCATCGTCCTGGAGGGCGGCGAGGCGGGCGGGCACGTCGGCGCACTGGGCTCGCTTGTGTTGTGGGAGATCGGCGCTCGCGAGGTGCTGCAACGCGACGACGTGGGCGACCTGGGCGTGCTGTTCGCGGGCGGCATAGCGGATGCACGGGGCGCCCTGGCAGCGGCCGTTTTCGCCGCGGCGCTGGAGGAGCGCGGTGTGGCCACCGGTCTGCAGCTCGGGACGGCGTATCTGGTTACCGAGGAGGCGGCGCGCACGGGCGCAGTCTCCGATCTCTACCGCCAGACCGCGCTCTTGTGCCTGGAGACGGTCGTTACCGGCCGGAGCGTGAATCTGCCGGCTCGCTGGGCCCGGACGCCTTCGGCTCTGGCCATCCTCCAGGCTGAGGCGGTGGCCGACGGCGAGGGCGCCGACCTCCGCGAGCGCAAGGAGGCCGTCGAGCGGCGTGCCCTGGATCACCTTTCGGCCGCGGTGGCCGGGTCCGGACTTGCGGATGATGCTGAAGAGGCCGAGGCCGCGGCGATGTGCGGACAGGCGATTGCGCTGCTGAGCGAGGGCACTACCATCGCCGAACTGCACCGCAGTGTCACATCGGATGCCCAGGTGTTGGCCGGCGAACTGCGGACCCGCGCTCGGGCGGAGATCCCGGGCGACGCGGTCGCCATCGTGGGCATGGGCTGCCTGTTCCCCGGCGCGGAGAACCTGGAGGGGTACTGGCAGGCCCTTCTCGAATGCAGGCCGGCCTTCCGCGATGTCCCGAATGACCGTTGGGACCCGGACATTTTCTACGACTCCACCCACCAGGCGCGGGACAAGAGCGCGTCGAAGCTGGGCGCTTTTGTGGACGGCTTCCAGAAGGACCCCGTGCGCTTTCGGATTCCGCCGGTCTCCGCACCAGCCATCGACCGTTTGCAGTTCATGGCGCTGGAGGTCGCCGCCCAGACGCTGCAGGACGCCGGCTACCTGGAGCGCGATTTCCCGCGCGAGAAGACGGGCGTGATTCTGGGCAACAGCATGGGCGGCGAGCTGGCGGTGCAGTACGGCATGCGCATCCACACGGCCGAATATGTGAGGGCCGTCCGCAGTTCGCCCGAGTTTCAGGCCCTGCCCGAGGAGCAGCAGCGTGCGATAACGGAGCACGCCGAGGCCGTCGTCGCCGAAGGGAAACCCGATTTCACCGAGGATTCGTGCCCCGGTACGCTCGGAAGCATCATCGCCGGCCGCATCTGCAACCACTTCGACCTCGGAGGCGTCAGCTACACCCTGGACGGCGCCTGCGCATCGTCCCTGGCGGCAATCCACACCGCGATTCTGGGCCTGCAGAGCGGGCAATACGACATGGCTTTGGCCGGCGGCGCAGACGCGCGCATGGACCCCTCCACCTACGTCATGTTCTCGAACCTGGGCGTCCTGTCGGACAGGGGATGCTTCCCGTTCGAAGAGCAGGCGGACGGCTTCGTGATGGGCGAGGGCTGCGGAATGGTGCTGCTGAAGCGCCTGGCGGACGCGCGCCGCGACGGCGACAGGATCTACGCCGTCATCCGATGCACCGGCAGTTCCAGCGACGGTGCCGTCAAGGGCATCACCGCGCCCGACCCCGACGGCCAGATCATGGCCATGCGGCGGGCCTACGAGGGCATGCCGTTCGGACCGGCGCGGGTGTCCTACGTGGAGGGCCACGGAACCGGGACCTGGAACGGCGATCGCGTGGAGCTCACGTCGCTGCACGCGATCTTCGAGACCGACGACATCCCGCCTCGCTCGGTGGCGCTCGGTTCGGTCAAGTCGATGATCGGCCACCTGAAGACGGCCGCCGGGACGGCGGGTGTCATCAAGGCCGCGTTAGCGCTGCACAACCGAAAACGCCTTCCCACGGCCGTTTCCGGCGAGCCTCGGAAGGGCTTCGACTGGGAGCATTCGCCGTTCTACCTGATCGACAAGCCCGAGGACTGGCCAGACGAGGGGCACCCCAGGATGGCGGCGGTCAATTCCTTCGGTTTCGGAGGCGTGAACTTCCACACCGTGCTGGAGGAGGCGCCGGCCGGGGACGACGGTTCCGTCGGCAGCGGGAGTGAGGGGTGCCTCCTGGTGCTGCGTGCGGAGGACCGCGAGGCGCTGAAGGACCTGTGCCGGGAGGTCCGCGCGCGGTTGTCCCACGGCCGGACCCCCGTGCACGAGATGGCGCGCGATCTGTGGAACAGGCGTTCGCCGGACGGGCCGACGCTGGCCGTCGTCGCGCCGGACAGGGCCGGTCTGGTCGGGCGTCTCGAGAAGGCACAGGACGCTGTCGGCGATCCGGACCGCTCGTATTACACCTCCGCCCAGGGCATCTACTTTGGCGTCGAGCGGGTTGCTGCGGGCGATTCGGTTGCTTTCGTCTACCCCGGGCAGGGAAGCCAGTATCTGAACATGGGCGGCGACCTGCGCACGGCCTACCCCTTCCTGGAAGGCATCTTCCGCGACGTGGACAAGTCGGTTCGGCGCTGGTCGGGCAAGTCGATCTTGCCGCTGCTCTTTGCACCCGACGATGCCGACGAGGAGCAGCTCGACGAGCTTCGCGCGAAGCTGGTGCAGACAGACCACAACCACCCGGCCCTGATGGCGATGTGGGTGGCCCTGACGACGTTCCTCCGGCGGGCGGGCATACGGCCCGCGGCGGCCGCCGGACACAGCGTCGGGGAATACGGCGCACTGTACGCGGGCGGTGCGTTCGGCCTGGACACGGCGGTGTCCGTGACGACGCTGCGCGGCGCCAAGGTGCACGATCACGCCTACCGCGCCGGGGCGATGGCGGCCGTCGGAGCGCACGCCGAACGCGTCGAGGAGGTTATCGCCGAAGCCGAAGGGCTGTTGACCGTGGCGAACAAGAACTGTCCCGCGCAGACGGTTGTCTCCGGCGACATCGAGGCGATAGAGGAGGCCCTGGAACGGTTCAGGGCGATGGGCGTTCACTGCTCCCGCATCCCGGTCTCCAGTGCGTTCCACAGCCCGCTCATGCAGTCCTGCGTCGAGCCGTTCCGGCTGGCGATGGAGATGGTGCCGGTGCGCGAGCCGTCCATACCGGTCCAATGTAACGTGACCGGCAAGGCGTACGCGGCGGGGGAGGGCTTCGAGGCGCGTGTGAGGGATGCGCTGGCCCAGCACCTGGTCAAGCCCGTAGAGTTCGTGTCGAACGTCGAGTCGATGTACGAGGCTGGCGCGCGCCTGTTCATCGAGGTGGGCCCGGGGTCGACGCTCTGTTCGTTCATCGACAACGTTCTGGGCGACCGGCCGCACTGGACCTTCCCGACGAATGTCTCCCGCGTCTCCCCGAGCCGGCAGTTGCTGCACGTGCTTGCCTTCTGTGCCGCACGCGGGCTGGATGTTGACCTCGATTCCGTGATAGCGGGCGGCAGCCAGCCGTTGCGCCGCAGTCGAAGCGCCCTGCACCACCCGGTTGCCGGAGAGCCCGCCGCGACGGTGAGCGCAACTGCGCCCGATCTCGTTTCGGAGGCTCTGGAGGGTGCCGAGGCCGGCGACGTCGCCCGTTACCTTGCCGAGCGCAGCGGGTTCCTCGCCGACCTCGTGCGGGTCGACTTCGAGCATTTCGCGGGAACGACCTCCGCCCCGGCCCGGCAGGACGAGGGATCGGGGGACGACGACAGCGTCGCCGGGACCGTCGTCTCCGTCGTCGCACGGCGGACCGGCTACCCGGAGGACGTCATCGACATCGACCTGGACGTCGAGGCCGAACTCGGGCTGGACTCCATCAAACAGACCGAGATCGTCCGCGAGCTGGAGGAGACTCTGGACGTGCGCCTTGAGGCCCCGGCGGAAAGCGGTGCGCAGCGCGTGACGACGCTGCGGGACCTGATCCGGCGCTTCCGCAACCTGCTCGGAGAGCGGACGGCAGGCGAACCCGCAGGGCAGGCGGCGGCCGCTGAGGCGGCGGCCGAGTCCGAAGACTGGAACCTGGACTGCCATCGCTACGTTTGCGCGTTGCGCGAACGCCCCCTGCCGGCCGACGTGGATCTGCAGAATCTCAAGGGCAGGCGCGTGGTCCTGCTCGGCCCGCCGGACGGAGTCCGTGAGTCAATGCTTGGTCATCTGGCCGAGGCGGGAGCGGCTGCCACCGTCCTGGAACTCGATTCGGCCGACGCAATGTTGCCGGACGACGTGGAGATGCTGGTCGACTTCTCCTCGCTCGGCGAGACCTTGCTGCCTGGAGAGAACGAGGTCGACGAGTGGTGGCGGGACACTTCCGAGCGCGCGGCCGCGATGCTGCGCGTGGTCAAGGAGTTCGTCCGCGTCGCGCGCAATGCGGAAGCCGCGAAGCCGACGTGGGTGGAAGTGACCTCGCTGGGCGGGGATTTGGGCGCCGAAAGCCCACATGAGTCTTCCGCCGGGGCCGGAGTCGGCCTGGCGCTCAGCCGGTGCTTGTTCGCCGACCACCCGGACCTGGTGGACGTGCTCTATCTGGACTTCGCACCGGGCCGCGATCACCGTGACGTGGCGCAGACCGTCGTGCGGGAGCTGGCTGCCGAGAGAGTTCATAACGAGATAGGATTCCGCGACGGGAAACGATACGAGATACGCTGGCAGGTCGAGGACAGGCTGCTGGCTGATGACGAAGCGCTGCCGGCAGGCGACAGCGTCGTGCTCGCCGTGGGCGGGGCCAGGGGGATCACGGCCAGCGTCTGCCGCGAGCTTGCCGCTCGTCGCGGCTGTCGCTTCATCGTGGTGGGGCGGAGCGAGGTGCCGGCGATAGGTGAAGGCGAGAATCGCTCGCCCGTGACGTTCGAGGATGCGCGCGACGCGATCCTGGAGGAGGCGGCCGCGCTCGGCGAGAAGGTGGTGCCCAGGGAAGTCGAACGAGAGGCGTGGCGGCGCGTGTGGGCGCACGAACGCCGGACGAACATGGAGGCGCTCTCCGACTTTGGCGAAAGCGCCGAATACCGGCAATGCGACGTTACCGAAATCGATGCCGTGCGGGATCTGGTGCGTTCCGTCATGGAGGACTACGGCCGGATCGACGTCGTCGTCTCGGGCGTCGGCGCGCTGGTAGAACAGACAATCGAGGAGTTCGACGACGCACACCTGGTAGCCGGATTCCGGCCCAAAGCGCTGGGAACGGCGAACCTGCTTGCCGCGCTGGCCGATGCCTCCCCGCGGGTCTTTGTCAACGTGACGAGCGTTGTCGGCCGGTGGGGCCACATGGGCCTTGCCGCCTACGCAGTCGGGCACGTTACCTCCACACTTATGGTTGCCGGCATGCGCGCGAAGCGCCCCGGCCGCTGGCTGAACCTGTTCTACGGGCCGTGGCTGGAGGTCGGCATGACGCGCCTGGGCAGCACCATGGAGCGCGTGCACGACTCCGGAGGCGCGTTCGTGAGCCGCGAGGACGGCAACGAATACTTCCTGTGGGAGCTGGCTTCGGAGGGTCCGCAGACAACCGCATTCCGGGGTAGGGAGCCGTTCGGAGTTCTGGCCGCTGTCGCCGCTTCCGACCGAGAACGCCATCCGCTGCTGGATTCGGTGACCCACCCGGAACCGGGGCTTGCGGAGGGACGGGTCGTCTTCGATCCTGCAACGAACCGACTGGTGAGCGGGCACAAGGTGGGGCTGGAGCCGATCCTGCCCGGCACGGTTGCGATGGAGATGATGGCCCAGACCGCCGCCACACTGCTGGACTCGGACCTGGAACTCACCGACATCGAGGAGCTGGAGCTCCAAAGGGCCGTCCGTTTCCCTCGGGGAGAGGCCCGGGAGCTGCGCACGCGGGCGCGATCCGTCGCGCGCGCGGGAGAGGGCGTTTGGTTCTCCGCCGAGCTCTACAGCCTGTTCGCGCCGCCGCACGGCGGAGAGCCGCAGGAGACACAGCATGCGGTCTGCCGGCTGCGGATGGGCGAACGGGCAGCCGCGCCGCGGCCGTCGCTGGTGGTCGCCAAATCGGGCCTGGGTGACTGCAGCGTGGAGCTGGACGAGTTCTGGAACACGGCGATCGCGCTCGGGCGCGAGGGCGTGTTCCGCAACATTCGCAGCCTCTCCTCGCTGACCACGGAGACCGTCTCCGGCGAGGTCCTCGCCCAGACGGTCGCCGAGATGGGCGCCTTCAGCCTGACGGGCAACCCTGTGCGCCTGGACGGCGTGTTCTATATCGCTTCGCTGCCCGACATCCTCCTTACGCGCAACGCGTCGCACTACCTGCACAGCGTCAGGCGCCTGCGGTTCTTCCGGAGCGACGACCCGACGGAGGGGCGTTTCTGCCTGGCCGAGAGCGTGCCGGAGACGGACAGGAGCTTCGTGAACGAGATCGAAGGCATCGGCACAATGGGCCGCGTGCTGGAGAAGATCGAGGGCGCCGTGAGCGTCCGGGCCGACAAGATCGACGGCGACCATCTGGATCTGCCCGTGATCGACGACCTGCGCTGGAACCCCCAGCGTCGGACGGTGGCCCGACTGATCGGCCTGGACGGCCCGCTGTCGCTGGCCGAGATCCGCGTTTCTGTAGTGGCCGAAGCGTTGCTGGGAGGCGACTCCGAGGCCCTGGCTGATTGGCTGAACGACAGTGAGATGGCGGCCCTGGAAGAACTGCGGCACGAGCGCCGTCGCTCGCACTGGCTCGCGGGCCGGGTGGCGGCGAAGGAGGCTGTGCGTTCGCTGCTCGGCGACGACGCCCCGCCGGTCAGCCGAATCGTGATAGAGAGCGGACCCACGGGCGCCCCGGTGGTGCGGCTCGTGGAACGGGAAACGCCGGAGGGCCTGTCCGTGAGCCTGGCACACAGTGAGGACAGCGCCTGCGCGGCGGCTACCCTTGTGGGTCCCGTCGGGATCGACATCGAGCTGGCCACCCTTGACATCGGGAAGATCGCCGACCGATTCACGACGCACGGCGAGGCCGAACGGATGCAGGCGGCGACCGGGGAGATGCGCATGCCGGTGCTGATGAGCCTGTGGGTGATGAAGGAGGCGGGCCTGAAAGCGCTCGGGGCGGAGCGGTACGCGATGACCGACCTTCTCCTGGAGTCAATGCGCGAGGACGGCCGCTTCGTCGTGGCCGATTTCTCGACGCAGGACGGCGAGTCCCTCACCGCCGCCGCACTTCACAGCCACAATTACTTCTACTCCGTCGCGACGACGCGGAGCGACGACGACTCGGACAAGAGCGCGGGAAACGCGGGATGACGAAGGAAATCACGCTGGATCAGTTGGCGGAAGTGGTGGGGGAGGTTGTGGACCTCTCCGGCGTGCAGGTGCGCGAGGATGCCGTTCTGGGTGATGATATTCCAGTCGATTCCCGTGAGATGCTGCGCGTGGTCTCGCGCGTCGAGAGCACGTTCGGCGCGAAGTTCACCCCCCGCGACCTGCTGCGAGCGAAGACCCTCGGCGACCTTCTGGAGATAACGCGCCAGAGGGCCGCGACCCATTCAGGTTGACCGTTTCGCGCGCGGAGTAGCGTGCTCTTCCCCAAACACCGTGCAGGTGAACCGGGGGCGTGAGAGTACAAAGAAATGGAGCGGGTGAAGGGACTCGAACCCTCAACAACCAGCATGGCAAGCTGGTGCTCTTCCGTTGAGCTACACCCGCCCGACTATTCGCGCCTGGGGAATTGGTGCGAAGGGGGGGATTCGAACCCCCAATCCGCCGAAGCGGTCTAGATCCTAAGTCTAGCGCGTCTGCCAATTCCGCCACCTTCGCGCTTATCAAAATGTTACCGTAATCCCGCGATCGCCGCAAGCGAAAAGCCCGCCCTGAGTCGATCCCTTACGTCGTTGCCACGGTCAGTCTGCGTCTTGGGAGTCCACCGCCGGCGCGCTCGCATCGGGCATGCCCCAGGTCCGAATCGTCGAGTCCGCGCCACAGGTCAGCAGCAGCCGCTGGTCGGGTGTGAACACTGCGCCGAAGACCGGCCCCGTATGCCCCTCCAGCGCGCAGATCTGGCGTCCCGATCCAACCTCCCACACCCTCACCGTCTTGGTCGACCCGGCGGAGACCAGAAGCCGCCCGTCGGGGCTGAACGCGAGCGCATTGGTCTGCCCCGGCGCGGGCACGAGCCGCCTGATGAGCTCGCCGGTCTCGGTGTTCCACAGGAGGACGGCGTCGCTGTAGGACGTGGCCAGGACGGAGCCGTCCGGCGAGAAAGCGAGTGTGTCCACCTCGTGCGCCGTGGGCAGGCTGTGGTGAAGCGATTTCCACTCCATGTCCCACAGCATCAGTCTCTCATCCCGGCCGGCGGCCGCGAGCAGTCGCCCGTCGGGCGACAGGCGCGCGGGCCGGATGCCGGTCACCTCGCCTAGCTCCAATCGCTCGCCGTTATCGACGTTCCACAGGCCCAATTCCTCCACTCCCGCGGAGAGGAGCGCGCGACCGTCGGGCGTGAACTGGAGCGAGCGCACGTTATGCTGGTGGGCTCCGATGGTGAGCACCCGGGTATGGCTGGGGACGGACCATATCTCTATTGTGCCGTCGTCGCAGCCGGCAGCCAGCAGGGAGCCGTCGTCCGTCAGGTCGATCGGGCGGACGGGTTGCGAACACCGCAGCGGGCCGGCGAGGGGCTGGCCGGTCTTCGGATCGATCAGCAGTACGGACCCGTTGCGCACACCCGCGGCCAGCAGCGCGCCGTCCGACGAGACCGCCATCGAGCGCACGAACCGGAGGCCGGCCCCCTCGCCGTGAGGGGGGTTGACGGTTCGATGCCAGGAGATCGCGGTCGCCGTCGATGGCCTGATCACGCCGGCCACGGCGCCCTGCAGTTCCTCGGCGATGGTCCGCCACGCGCCGGCTTCGCCCGGTTGTGCGGATTCGGCCATCTGCCGAGCGGAACGGATGATCTCCTCGGCCCGGTCCCAGTCGTACGCGTCCGACGCCCGTTGGAACGCCTGGCGATGCTTCTCGAGGAAGAAGTCGTCGCCCGCCTGCGAGACGGTCGCACGGAGCCTGACCGCCTCGTCGATGTATGGTTTGCCTTCGAGTCCCTGAGCGTAGTTGAGGTACGCCGATATGCGTGCGAGCATATTCTCCCTGCGCCACGACCGCTCGACCTGGTCCTTTACGTTCTGCCAGCACAACTCGTTGAACTGCGCAAGCGGCCGTGCCAGTCTGCCGGCCAGGTGGGCGTAGTCCGCCGTCTCGGGCATCAGATCGGCCAGACCGGCAAGCTCCCTCGCCCGGGCGAGGGCCCGTGCGTAGTGCTGCTCATCGAGCATGTCCTGGAACTCCGACAGGCCGCGCGCCGTGCGTTCCGCGGCCCGGCGAAGCACGAGTGCGGGGAGCCTCTCGACGCCCGGCTCATCCGGGTACAGTTTCCGGGCGTTTGCTGCAAGCAAGGCGGCGTTCTTCCACATGTCCTGCCGGAGCCATACGCCGACCGCCTCCTCGGAAGTGTCGCTTCCGGCCCGCAGCCTGTCCACTTCCTCGCGCAGGGCAGCCGTCTCCGATCTCGCGCTCTGGCGTTCGAGTATCAGGTCTTTGATGCGCTGGAGGAAGACCAGGGACATGATCCCGATGGCAGCGATTGCCACGACGATCGGCGTAAGCACCCGGCGGTTCCGGCGGGCCCATTTACCCAGGCGGTAGGTGAGAGTGGCGGGGCGGGCGCTGATGGGGCGGTCTTCGAGGAACGCCTCCAGATCGCTCGCCAGCTCCTGGGCGCTTTGGTAGCGGCGCTGCTTGTCCTTTTCGATGCACTTGAGCATGATCACTTCGAGGTCGCGCGGGATGCTCGGGTGCAGCGCCCGCGGCCTGACCGGTTCCCAGTCCCGAAGCACTTCCAGCGCCTTCAGCCCGTGCTTCTGGTCTATCGGATAGGGCGGCATGCCCATGATGAGTTCGTAGAGGATGATGCCCAGGGCGTAGACGTCGGTGCGGCGATCGATGTCGTGCGCGCCTCCGAACGCCTGCTCCGGGCTGGCGTAGCGCGGCGTGCCGACGAAATCCCCGCTCGCCGTCAGAGTGCCGAAGTCCTCGACATCCTGAATCGACGTGCGGGACAGACCGAAATCCAGAAGACGCGGCCGACCCGTCTCGTCGACCAGAACGTTGCCGGGCTTCAGGTCGCGGTGGATGACGCCGTGCTCGTGGGCGTAGTGGACCGCATCCGCCACGCGCACCATCAGCCGGCAGATCTCCTCGCGGCTGAGCTGCCCGGCGTTGACGTAGCTGCGGAGGTCCTGGCCTTCTATGTACTCCATGGTGAAGTACGGCTGCCCGCCGGCCTCGCCATATTCGTAGACGGGCACGATGCCGGGGTGACCGAGCACCGCCACGGCCTGCGCCTCGCGTTCGAACCGACGCCGGTGCCTGTCCGAGGCGAACGCGCCGCCCAACATCAGCTTCACCGCGACCGTCCGGACCGGCCTGAGCTGCTTGGCCTTGTAGACCGCCCCCATGCCGCCGCGTCCGATGAAGTCCAGGATCTCGTACTTGCCTTCGAAGTGCGTGCGCATCCAGCGCAGGGCCGCCTCGCCGGGGTCGCGGGAGCGGCCGTCACTGTCGGGCGGGCTCTCTTCGTCTACGGTTCGGGCGGAATGGACGGTGTCGGTCTCGGGGGCGGGCCCGGGGTGGGTGTTGAAGCTGTTGCCGCAGCGGGGACAGACCGCCCGGGGCAGTCCCGCCGGGACCAGTATCTCCTTGTGGCATTCGGGGCAGTTGCAGCGTTCCTTCGGCCCCGTCAGCGTCGGTTCGGCGCTGTTGGCCGGTTGCTGCTCCTGCCGGTCCGAAGGTGCGCCGCTGGTGCTGTACACGCGGAAACCCCTCTTGCACGACCGGCAGACCACCGCTTCCGCGCCAGTTGGCACGTCCTGCTCGACATGACAGTGGGGGCACTCTATTCGCATGACCGGGCTCCTGCAGCGTGGCGCCTGTGGGCGACCGGACCCGCCAGTGGCCCGATTATAACGCCGCAACCCGCCCGCAGGCCAGAGAGAAGCCGCCGTGAGGTCCGTCGGGACTCAGGACCGCGCCTTCACCGCCGACGAAATACGTCGGATCACGTCCAGCGCCGCGTCCACGGCGTCCTCCCCCGACTCGTTCGCGGCGTGCATGCCTTTCACGATAGCGCTGCCAACGATGACGCCGTCGGCCACCTGCGCGATGCCGCGCGCCTGCTCCGGCGTCGATACGCCGAAACCGACCGCCACGGGCACGTCGGTGCGGGTCTTAAGGTCCCGGAGGTTGTCGACCAGGTCGGGCGGAAGCTCGGTGCGCTGCCCCGTAATCCCCCGCACGGAGATGTAGTAGATGAACCCCCGCGCATGCTCCAGGATCCTTCCCCGCCGCTCGGCCGTCGTGGCGGGGGTGACGAAACAGACCAGCCGGAAACCCTTTTCCTCGGTCATCGGGAAGAAGCCGAGCGCCTCTTCGATCGGCAGGTCCGGTATGGTGGCGCCGTCGATGCCGCACTCCATCGCCCGGCCGATGAACGTCTCCATCCCCATCCTGTGGACCAGGCTGAAGGAGGCCATCGCCACGACGGGCAGCTCCGTCTCCTCGCGCGCCGCCCGGACCATGTCGAATATCTCCGAGACGTGCTGCCCCCTCTCCAGCACGCGTGTGTACGACGCCTGAATGGTCGGTCCGTCCGCGACGGGGTCCGAGAACGGAAATCCTAGTTCGATCACGTCCGCGCCGGCTCCCTCGGCTTCCTTCAGCAGTCGCACGGTCGCATCCGCGTTGGGATCGCCTGCCGTGAAGAACGGTATGAAGGCCGTCTCGCCGTCGGCCTGCAGCTTCTGGAAACGTGCGTCGATGCGGTTCATGGATGCCGGCCCGTCCCTACGATTCCTGTTCCAGTATTCGGTGGACCTCTTCCAGGTCCTTGTCGCCGCGCCCGGACATGTTCAGGATGGTCACGTGGTCCTCGGGCGTGACGTTCTCCGGCCTCATCAGGTAGGCCACGGCATGGGCGCTCTCCAGTGCGGGGATTATGCCCTCCAGCCGCGCCGTCAGCTTGAACGCCTCCAGCACCTCGTCGTCGCCGACGTAGGCATACTGCGCCCGCCGCGCGTCCTGCAGGTAGCTGTGCTCCGGCCCGACACCGGGGTAGTCCAGCCCGGCGGAGACCGAATGCACCTCGCTCGTCTGCCCGTCCTCGTCCTGGAGCACGTAACTGAGGCTGCCGTGGAGCACGCCCGGGGCGCCCAGGCTCAGCGGGGCGGCGTGCTGCCCGAGCTCCGGCCCTCGCCCGCCGGCCTCCACGCCCACCATGCGCACCGCCTCGTCGTTGCGGAAGGGGTGGAACAGGCCCATCGCGTTGCTGCCCCCGCCCACGCATGCCACCAGCAGGTCCGGCAGCCGGCCCTCCTGGGACAGTATCTGCTCCCGGGCCTCCCGGCCGATCACGCTCTGGAAGTCGCGCACCATCATCGGGTAGGGATGCGGGCCCACCACGCTGCCCAGCACGTAATGCGTGTGCTCGAACGAGGCCATCCAGTCGCGGAACGCCTCGTTCGTCGCGTCCTTCAGTGTGCGCGCACCCGTGCTCACCGGCACCACGCGGGTGCCCAGCAGCTCCATCTTCAGCACGTTGGGCCGCTGCCGGCGGATGTCCTCCTCGCCCATGTAGACGTCGCACTCCAGCCCCAGCAGCGCGGCGGCGGTGGCCGTGCCCACGCCGTGCTGGCCGGCGCCCGTCTCGGCGAT
>CAZZNQ010000085.1:0-17562 GCA_964655775.1 uncultured candidatus Brocadiaceae bacterium
GTGGAGCCGCTGTACATCCGCGCGGAGCAGGCGGCAGTGCCCCAGCTCAAGCGGGTGATCACGGCCTACGGCGAGCGCGTTGCCATGGCGCCGACGCTGGGCGAGTCGCTGCGCGTGCTATTCAGTGGAGCCCCGGTCCGGGAGCCCGTGCCGGCCGATGACGCGCGTCCGCCTGGGCAGACTGAGCCGAGTGCGCCGGCGGCCCTTCAGCGGACGGTGGATCTGGCCGTTGAGCACTACGAGGCCGCCCAGGCCGCCCTTCGCGACGGAGACTGGGCCGAATACGGTCGCCGAATCGAGCAGATGCGACAGGAACTGGAAGCCCTCCAGGGCATGCTGGCCGAGCAGAAGTGAACTCGCTGCAGAACTTGCCGGTCTCCTCGCCATGCGTTAGATTGGCACCGACCTGCATTCACCAGTCCGCGGCCGCAGACGCCGGCCCACAGGAGGCAGACCATGGCGGACAGACCGAATATCCTGCTCATCTTCACGGACCAGCAACGAGGGGACACCATCCACGCCGGGGGCAATCCCGTCATCCGGACCCCCAACCTGGATCGGCTGGCGGCGGAAGGGACGCGGTTCAGCAGCGCTTACACCGCCGCTCCCGTCTGCGTGCCCGCTCGCTGCTCGCTGATCACCGGCCAGTATCCGCACAACACGGGTTGCAGCGACAACAGCCACCCCATGCCCGACGACCGGCCCAGCTTCATGGAGCTCCTCACCGAGTCCGGCTACCGCACTCACGGCATCGGCAAGTGCCACTTTACCCCGGACCTGTTCGCCCTGCGGGGCTTCCAGACGCGCGAGGTGCAGGAGGAACTCACCGCAAGCCCGGAGCGCGATGATTACCTGGTCTGGCTGCGCGAGCAGGGCGTGACCCACCTGCACGATCCGCACGGTGTCCGCGGCGAGATGTACTACATTCCCCAGCCCGCCCAGGTATCGCCCGATCTGCACCCCACCAACTGGGTGGGAGACCGCAGCGTGGAATGGCTGCGCACCCAGCCCAAATCCGAGCCGTTCTTCCTGTTCAGCAGCTTCATACATCCGCACCCGCCGTTCGCGCCGCCGACCCCGTGGCACAAGCTCTACCGGGCGCCGTTGATGCCGCTGCCCAAGAGACCCGACTCTTCGGAGGCGCTTCACACGTATGTCAACAAGTTCCAGAACCGGTACAAGTTCCGCGACGCAGGCGTCGACAACAACCTGATGCGGAACATCAAAGCCTATTATTACGCCTGCATATCGTTCATCGATTACCAGATCGGCAGAATCCTGGCCGCACTCGAGGAGACGAACCGGCTGGACGACACGCTGATCTTGTTCCATAGCGACCACGGGGAGTTCCTGGGCGACTACTACTGCTTCGGCAAGCGCAGCATGATGGACGCCACGGCCCGCGTGCCGCTGCTGGCGCGGTATCCGGATCGTTTCGATGCCGGGGAGGTATGCGACGCCCCGGTGAGCGGGGTGGACGTGATGCCGACGGTGCTGAACGCGGCGGGCGTGAGCTGGTCGGGACTGCCCCTCGACGGCCTGGACCTGGCCGAGTCGGCATCGGGCGCTCGCAGCGAGGAACGAACGGTTTACAGTCAGTACCAGCGCGATGAGAGGGCCGTGTATATGGCCCTGAACCGCCGCTGGAAGTACTTCTACTCGGTGCCCGACCGTCGCGAATTCCTCTTTGACCGTGTGAGCGATCCGGACGAACGCCGCAACCAGGCGGGCCTTGTGTTCCGCAGGGGAGTGGTGGCGGAGATGCGCGGGGGACTCATCGACTACTTCCGCAGCCAGGGCTACACGCGCCCCATCTACGGGAATCGCTGGCGCGACTACCCGCAGCCGTCAGTGCCGGTCGATCCGGACGCCGGGCTGCTGATACAGGATCCCAAGTGGTCGGTGCCCCTGCAGCACATTCCGGGCTACTCGGACGAAGAATAACCTGAAGCGAGGAAAGCTATGAAGCTCCGTTGGACCGTAGCAGCGCTCTGTGTCGTCGCCGCCCTGGCAGCCGCGACGTGGACGGGCGCCGACGCACGAGCGGCTGAGAGGCCGAGAAACTGGAGACAGATCGAGAAAGAGATTCAGGCCCACAACGCCGCCCGAACGGAGAACGGTGGCCGCATCTCGCTGCGGCTCCTGGGCGAGGAAGCGGGCAAAGACAGCAGTACGATGCCCGAGGCCGCCGTGGACGGCAACGTCCACACGCGTTGCGTAACCTGGGGCGTGCCCATTCTCTACCGGATCGAACTGATCGACCGGCTGCCGGTTACGCAGGTCAACTTCATCTGCAGCGACTACGCGTCGGCGGAGTCGCCAAAGGACATCCTGGTGACGTTCTCGGACGGCGCGACGGTGAGCAAGACCCTGGAGGTGATCCGGCCGGAGGACCGTCGCGACAAACCCCGCCAGACCATCGAAGTGAACCGGGAGATCGAGTGGGTCGAGGTGAAGATCCTTTCCACGCATCCCGGTGCCCTGAATCCTCAGACCGGCAGGCGCATCAACTACGGCGGCATCGGCGAGATCGAGGTGATCACCAGCGCCGACCTGTCTCCCTACCTGTCCGTGACAGACTACAATCCGGAAGCTCCGGTCTACGTGTCAGGCGGATCGCCTCGGAGTGACTACTCCGACGTCAAAGTGACTCTTCCTGATCCGATCCCCCTCGGCCGTCATCCCGGCATATACCTGACGCGCGAAGAGATCGTCGAGATGCGGGAGACGATGAAGCAGGACCCGCGCGCGGTGGAGATGGTGGAGAAGCTGATCTCCACATGCGACGAATGGCTCGATAGGGAGATCGTGCACCCCGACCCGGCCGTGCCCGCGCAGATGCGCGACCGCGGCGACGCCCAGGCGCAGGCGCACGATCTGATGAGCAAGATGGCCGGGTGGTTTGGGTGGGCCTACCAACTCACCGATGACGAACGCTACGCCGAGAAGGCGCGGGAGATACTGGTGGGCTACGCGCGTCTCTACCCGGACGACTACAAGGAGCACAAGGGCGTTCACTCGGGCGATACTTCCAAGGTGATGGCCCAGCGTCTGAGTGAGGCGATGTGGCTGCTGCCGCTCATCCAGTCGTACGACATGGTTCACGACGCCGAATGCATGAGTGACGCCGACCGCCGGCTGGTGGAGAACGATCTGATCCGCACGGCGATCACGTTCATCAACAGCAAGCGCTCGGGGCAAGAGGAAGTGGACCGCCGTGACCGACAGGACGCCGATTGGCGGACGGCCGAACCGGCGCAGGCGCGCGGCGCAGTGGGCAACTGGATGAACTTCTACAACGCCGCCTACCTGCAGGGCGGTATCGTGCTGGAGGACCGGAACTGGATCGACATCGCCGCGGCCAACACGCGTTACATGATCGCCAACGGCATCGGCGAGGACGGCATGTGGAAGGAGGGCGCCATCGGCTACCAGCTCTTCGCCCGCAACGCGCTGGTCGCCTGCATGGAGCCGCTGGCCCGCAAGGGCATTGACGTCTACGGTTTCCAGCAGTGCAAGGCGAAGAACCTGTGGGACTCGCCACTGAAGTACGCTTATCCGGACGGCACCGCACCGGGCATCAACGACTCCGGCCGTACAGCCGTCGGCGGAACCTGGACCGCGATGGCTTACGACTATGCCTACCTGCGCTACGGTGATCCGAACTACGGGAAGCTCGTCAACGACGCGCCGCGACAGGTGTTCCAGTCCGCGGGCTGCTACTTCCCGACGCGCATTTACCGCGAATTGCCCGAGAGGCCGATCGAGGGCCTGGGTAGCGTGATCTTCGATGCTCTCGGCTACGCCATACTGCGCGGCAAAGACGCGGGGGACGAGACGTTCCTGCTGATGGACTACGGTCCGCACGGAGGCACGCACGGGCACCCGGACAAGCTCAACCTGATACTCTTCGCCGACGGCGACGAGTTGGCCGGTGAACCGCAGGGCTACCGGTACGAGGATGCGCGGCACGGCGAGTGGACCCGCCCGAGCATCGCCCACTGGACGCTATCCGTCGACGAACATGCCCAGTCGCCGACCACCGGGAAGCTGCTGTGCTTCCACGACGCCGGGGACGTCAAGATCATGCGCGGCGTCTCGGACGGCGCGTATCCAGGCGTTGTCCTGGACCGCACCGTCGTCCAGATGCCCGGCTACGTGGTGGACCTGTACAGGGCCTGGGGCCCGGCCGAGCACACGTTCGACTATCCGCTTTGCTTCCGCGGTACGTTGGACGCCCTGGACGGGATCGATCCCGCGAGCCTGCAGCCGATGGGGCCCTCGACCAAACGAGGGTACAAACACATTCTCGCCTCACGCGTGATGCAGGGGGCTGAAGACTGGAGTGGTACGTGGAGCCGCGATGCGGCCGAACCGGTGCTCGAGTCCGAGACGACCGATGCCCGGGCAGGCCATCCGGCCAATAAGGTCACGGCCACGGTCCTTGGCGGGCCCGGCAGCACCGTCTTCGCCGGCACGGTGCCCGGCGACCGTCATCAGGCGGTCGTCAGGCGCCACGGGCGCGAGGCAGTGTTCGCCGTGGTGGTGGATCCCTACATGGCATCGGACGCGGTCGAGTCGATCAGGCTGCTGGATACCGGTGGGCCGGTTCCAGCCTACGGCGTGGCCGTGAAGCGAGCCGACGCCGGGACGGACCTGATCGTCGTGCGCGCCGACCAGCAGCGAGAAGGCAATCCGGCCGCGCCGACCTCGTTCCGTTCCGGGAAGACGGATGCCCTGGTATCGGTCGTGCGTTTGGATGCGGAGGGAGAACCCGTCGAGATGGGCATGATCGGCGGCACCGCGCTCACGTTCGGCGACCGCAGGCTGCTGCCCGAGGCGGGCATCCGCTGGCGGAAGTCGGAGGAATAGGGCAGCTAAGCGGTGTTACATAATCACTCCACTGTTTGGCTTGCAGCAACGCGGCCGGGACGGCCGCGCTACCCCTGCAATGGGTAGAGCGGGGCGTCTTGCCCCGATGCGCCGATGAAACAGAACCGGCGAAGACTAATGTTCGCCCCCTTAGAAGCCGGCGATGGCGCCTTCGCTGATTGTGCGCACGATGGTGGATACCACCTTCGTGGACGATTCCGCCATGATGAGGCCGATGAAGAACACGCGTGTCTGCCGCAGCATCCGGCCGCTGCCGTATTTCATCAGCGACACCTTGATGAGCCATCCGATCAGGAACGGCAGCCACATCCGGTCCGCCGACCAGTTCGATATGGTCAGCAGGCCGATCGAGTGGACGGGCCACCAGTAGAACCGGGCGCGCAGGAACATGACCAGTCCCGTCAGCACCAGCCCGATTCCGAACGGCAACCACTCCGCCTGCGCGGTGGCCCGTGGACGCGATATGAACGCGTGGGCCGATGAGAACGCGCTCTCCGCGTTCGTCAGCATGCCCCATGGGCTGGAGAAGTTCAGCCCGCCGCGCAGGTAGGCCTCGTCCAGGAACGTCCAAGTGGACACTCCCAGCGCGAGCGCCAGCGCGGCTGCGAGCGCAGGCAGCAACCAGCGCCGGTGCTTCTCCATTACCTCGCTGATCCGGAACGAGTGTATGGACGCCGGACCCAGGCCGACGTTGTGCATGAACACCCGGGGCATCATACAGGCGATGACGGCGCCGGCGCCGCCGAATATGTGACCGCCGCTCAGGCTGTGCAGCAACTGGCCGGGCCGCCAGATGAGCCAGGTCTGGTAGAGGCCGCTCTGGGATACGAGACGCGCGTGCACGATCTGGATGCAGAGCAGCACCGCGAAGAACGAGATCGCCGCGATGACGCGCATGTCGTAGTACAGCATCCACCCTATGGTGCCGACCGTGCAGAGGGTGAACCCCCAGAATGCCACGCGATAGGACACCGGCTCTGCCGAGTCGTCCACCTGCTTGCCGATGCCCAAAGCCTTGCGGAAGACGTCGGCCAGGTGCCGGCGCGTCATGAACAGTGCGCCGATGGTGAAGGCGATGTAGGATCCGGCCTGCTGCCACTGCATGAGGGGACTCCAGGTGCCTCCTGCGTGCAGCGGCGAGCCGATCCACGCGGCCGTTTGCAGCTCGAAACGCCCGAAGAAGTAGAACAGCCATATGCTCAGGCTCACGTCTGCGGGCACCAGGTATGCGAATCCGATGACGCTCCACCACAGCCGCAGGTTGGCCATGTACATGTTGGACAGCGGTGTGTCGGCCAGCACGTCCGCCATCGGGATGTCGATGCCCCAGGTCTGAGAGCCCCCCATGAACACCGGCACCGCCCGGAGTAGACGGAAAGCGAACCCGCCGACGAAACCGACCAGGAAGGCACGGTTGTAGAAGATGGTGGGCAACAGCCGCCGAGAGCCGCTGCCCTCCGTGAAGTCCATCGGCACCCGTGCAAGCGGGAACAGCAGGTGCTCCCTGTCCACCCATTGCCGACGCAGTATCGCCATCATGAACACGATGGCGAAGTGGAACAGCCCCATGAACACGATCCATGCGGTGAGGGGCCGGGCCCAGTGGGTCCACGGCACGCGACGCTCCTCCCCCTGGCCCTCGTAGAAGTCGCGGATCGCGATCGAGTTGGGGCTCTTGGAAACGAGGAGGTCCGAGGGCACGGCTTCCAGCGACGAGGTCTTCCACTGAATGTCCGGCCGGGCGGCCACGTAAGGGGGAGCCGCCAGCATCGGCAGCCAGAAGCGCATCAGTCCGCTGCTGGGGATAACGCTCCCCACAATCAGCATGCACCAGATGAGCATCATCTCGGCATGGCGCAGGCCCTTCCCGCGGCGGACGAGTTTGATCACCACGTTGACGACCAGCACGGCCACCACGAGCATGAACACGGCCGACTCGGGGAAGTGGCCTTCGGTGGTCCAGCCGTACCCTCGACTCAGGCCGGCGAGTATGTCGCCCCAGGCAAGGAAGGCGACGAAGACGAGTCCGATGAGGAAGGCGCGCCAGGTCATCGCGGGGTCTCACTGCCGAAATGAACACACCAGAGACTGAAAAGAATAGCAGGGCGCGAACGCAACTTCAAAGGCGGGCACGCCACGGCGTGAGATAGTGCTCGCGCGCGACCGGTGCCAAGCCTCCAGAGCCCCTCAGAACCCGGCGATGGCCCCCTTGCTGGCCAGACCGACTATCTGCGCAACGAACGTCATCGACGCTTCCGCAAGTATCAGGCCGATGAAGAAGAGCCGCGCCCTGGCCATGGCGCGGCCTCCCCCCAGCTTCATCATTCCCACTTTGGTAAGCCACCCGAGCAGGAAGGGCAGCCACATGCGGTCCGCGGGCCAGTTGGATATGGCCAGCAGCCCTATGCTGTGGATCGGCCACCAGTAGAACCGCGCCCGCAGGAACATGATCACCCCCGTCAGCCCGATGCCGATCCCGAACGGCAACCATTCCGCCTGCGCGATCTGATCGGGACGCTCGATCTTCTGGTGGGCGGCGTTCAGCATGTTCTGGGGATTCGTTACGCCTCCCCAGTTGGTGCTAAAGTTCAGCGCACCGCGATCGTATGCCTCCTCCATGTACACCCAGGACGAGACCGCAATCGCGGCGACTACGGCGAGCCCGATCGCGGGCGCGAGCCACTTCTTGCGCCGACCGAACACCGTCGAAATGCGAAAAGACTGCATCGCCGCCGGTGCCAGGTAAAGGTTGTGCATCATGGTGCCGTGCTGCATGTGCGCCAGCACGGCGCCCGCCGGGCCTAACGCGTGGCCCAGCGTCAGGCTGTGGAGCAGGTCAGGGGGGCTCCACATCAGCCACGTCCAGTAGAGCCCGCTCTGTGACACGACGCGCGCGTGCACGAACTGCGTGCACATCAGGATCAGCATCAGCAGCGCCGCCGTCCACCACTGCATGCCGTGCAAGCAGAACCATAGCCCCGCAGCGAAGACGCAGAAGGTCAGTCCCCAAAAGGCGACGCGGTATGGGACCGGCTCGCCAGAATCGACGGGCTTCTTTCCCAGTCCGACCGCCGACCGGAACACCTCGACCAGGTGGCGCCTCATCATGTAGGCCGCGCCGACTGTGAAGGCGAAGTACGAGCCCGCCTGCTGCCAGCGCATAAGCGGGCTCCAGGTGCCTCCGTAGTGCAAAGGGGAGTTTGCCCAGGCGGCTGTCTGGAGCTCCATCCGCCCGAAGAGGTAGAAGAACCAGATGCTCAGCGAGACGTCGGCGGGAACGAGAAACGCGAACCCGATGGGCATGTACCACAGGGGGAAGTTCGCGAAGTAGGTGTAGCGCAGCGGAGTCGCCTGGAAGACGTCGCTGAGCGGAAGCATGAGGTTCCACGGCTGATCGGCGCCCAGGAACACTGGAACCGCCCGCAGCAGGCGGAAGACCGCTGTGCCGACGAAGCCCACTACAAAAGCCTTCTGCCCGAACACCGACGGCAACAGGCCGGCTTGCCCCGCTCCCTCGGTGAACTCCAATGGCACCCGTGCGAGTGGGAAGAGCAGATGCTCCTTGTCCACCCATTGGCGGCGCAGTATGGCGCACATGAAGACGGCGGCCGCAAAGAACACCGCGATGAAGGCCAGCCACTGCACCATCGGCGGCAGCCAGCGGCTCCACGGGATCCGGCCCTCCTCGCCGCGTCCCTCGTAGAACTGGCGGGCCGCGACGGATTTCGGGTCCTTGGTCAGCACAAGGTCGTCCGGTGCGTGCCGGAGGAACGTGTCCCGCCAGGTGATGTCCGTCCGAGCGCTGAAGTAGGCGGGCCCGGCGAGCATCGGGAACCAGAAGCGCATCAGGCCCGTGCTGGGGATGGTCGCGCCGCAGATCAGCATGCACCAGATCAGCATCAGTTCCGGCCGCGTCAGGCCCCATCGGCGCCGCAGAAGCTGGATGAGCACGTTCAGGACAAGCACGACGAACACGAACAGGAACACGGCGGCCTCGGGAAAGTGGCCCTCAGTGGTCCACGTGTAGCCGTGGCTCAGCCCGGCGATGATGTCGACCCAGCACATCACGGCGATAAGGGCGATGGAGATGGCCGCTGCACGCCAGGTCATGGGGGTTCTCCGGAACGGACTCCCTTCGGACGTCACTGCAGGCCGCAAGGATAGCAGGGCGGGCTGGGCGCGTCAAAAGGGCGGCGAGAATGCTGCAGACCGGCCGCTACCAGCGGGGTATTTTGCCCCCGGAGATGGCGCCTACGATGGTGGAAACCGCCGTCATGGAGAAGTCCCCCATGATGAAAGCGATGAAGAACAGGCGCCCTTTCCTGACGGCCCGACCGCCGACGAACTTCATCAGGAACAGCTTGGTGGCCCAGCCCAGCATGAACGGCAGCCACATCCGGTCCGCGGACCAGTTGGCGATCACCAGCAACCCGATGGAATGGATGGGCCACCAGTAAAACCGCGCCCGCATCAGCATCACAAAACTGGTGAGGCCGATCCCCAGGCCGAACGGCAGCCACCGAGGCTGGGCCATCTGGTAAGGGCGTTCGATCTTCTGGTGGGCCGCCTGGAATATGCCCTGGGGTCCGCTTATGTTTCCCCACTGATCCTGGAAGTTCAGGATGCCGCGCATGTATCCCTCGTCCAGGAAGGTCCATGCGCAGACGCCGATCGCCACCGCCATCGTGAGGACAAGGATGGGGAACAGGAGGCGGCGGCGCTTGCCGAACACGTCGCCTATGCGGAAGCTGTGCATCGCGGCCGGGGCCAGCGAGACGTTATGCATCATGATGCCGCGCTGCAGGTGGGCGACAATGGCCATGGTCGGTCCGAACGCGTATCCCATGCTCAGGCTGTGGATGATGTCCGGCGGGCTCCATATCAGCCATGTCCAGTAGAGGCCGCTCTGCGACACGATCCGGGCATGCACGAGCTGCACGCACATCAGCGTAAGGAACAGGGCCGCCGCCGGCCACAAGGCGCGGCCATAGTAGGCCGTCCACGCGATGGCGCCCAGGCAACACACGATCAACCCCCAGAACGCCAGCGGGAAGCTGATCGGTTCGCGTGCATCGTCCACGTCCCTGCCGAACCCCAGCGCCTTTCGGGCGACGTCGGCAAGGTGCCGTCGCATCATGTAGAGCACGCCCACCGTGAAGGCGATGTAGCTGCCGGCCATCTGCCAGACCATCAGATCGCTGTGGGTCGCGCCATAGCCGAGAGGCGAACCCGCCCAGGCGGCCGTCTGCAGCTCCATTCGGCCGAACAGGTAGAAGAACCAGACGCTCAGTGAGACGTCCGCCGGCACAAGGTAGCCCAGCCCTATCACGGGCCACCACATCTCCATGTTCACCAGCCCGATGTTCTTCAGGGGGGTGTCCACGAGGATGTCGGCGAACGGTATCCGCAGGTTCATTGCCACGTCCGCCCCGCCCAACAGCACCGGCAGGGCGCGGAACAGGCGGGCGACGATGGCCCCGACAAAACCCACCTGGAAGCTGCGCTCGTAGAAGAAGTCCGGCAGCATGCGTTGGCTGCCGCTGCCTTCCGTGAATTCGAGTGGAATCCGGGCGAGCGGGAACAGAAGGTGCTCCCTTTCCACCCATTGTCGTCGGACTATGGCGCACATGAAAAAGATGGCCAGGTAGAACAGGCCGAACAGCAGCAGCCATCTGGCCATGGGCCCGGCCCAGTGAGTCCACGGTACGCGGGCCTCCTCGCCGGCGCCCTCGTAGAACTGGCGTACGGCGACCGAGTTGGGGTTCTTGCTGAGCAGCAGTTCCTGCGGCGCCGCGGCCAGGGAGGTGTCCTTCCAGGCGATGTCGCCGCGACCGGCGAAATAGGCAGGCCCGCCCAGCGCTGGGAACCAGAGTCGGAACAGGCCGGTTGTGGGGAAAACGGCCGCCACCAGCATCATGCACCAGATCAGCATCAGCTCCGGCTGGCGTAGCGCGTGACGCTTCCGTATGAGCTTCAGGATCACGTTCACCACCAGCACCAGCACCACCAGCAGGAAAGCCGTCGCCTCCGGGAAGTGGCCTTCGGTGGTCCATCCGTAACCGCGACTCAGGCCGGCCCAGACGTCCGCATAGCACATGAAGGCGGAAATCAGGATGCCGAGAATGAAGGCGCGGAGAGTCATGCGGACATGCTGCTCCCAGTTTGGTGACACACGATCCGAAACCGGGGGCAAGGATATCAGCCAACCGGTTGCAGGTCAACGGAACGGGCGCTCGCCCGCCACGCGCGCGCCGCCTATAATCCGTGCGAAGCAAGCCGGAGCCGATTTGCATCCGGCCACGAAAGCTCCGGGCCCAATCGTAAGGGACCGCGATCCAGTCGAAAAGCACGATGGAGAACGTGATATGGACGAACCGTGCGAAGTCCGCGTCTACGACGCGCCGGAAGGGGAAGCGCCGTCCGAGGATTACATAGTGTGGGTTGAGGGGCGTGAGGCCTTCGTCTATTCGGCGCGCGTCTCGCGGGTGCCCCTGAACCAGATATGGCCCGGCTATCAGCGTCCGCTGGACCAGACGGAAATCGCCTCCTTCGCCTCGTGGGACATGGCCGGTCCTGTGACGGTCGAAGTGCGGTCGACGAAGCCGGTGGAATCGGTCGCCGTGCGACCCAGCAGCTACGGCATCCGACCGGAAGTCAACGGCGCGACGATCCGCTTCCGGATGCCGCGCCCTATGCAGGTGACCGTCGAAGTCAACGGCACTCATCACGCGCTGCATCTGTTCGCGAACCCCATGGAGCAGGGCGCGCCGGACGCGTCGGATCCGGCGGTGCGTTACTTCGGGCCAGGGCTGCACAACGTGGGCGTGATGGAGGTCGACAGCGGGCAGATGGTGTACCTTGCCGGCGGGGCCGTGGTCCACGGCGCCATCCGTGCCGTCGACGCCTCGGGTATCCGCATCATGGGCCGCGGCATCCTGGATTCCAGCACCATCAAGCGGGGCGAGGCCCACGGCGCCATAAGCCTCTCCGGCTGCTCGGACTTGCGCATCGAAGGCATCACGATCCGCGACCCGAACGTCTGGACCATCGTCCCGGCCGCCTGCGAGCGCGTGTCGATATCTAACGTGAAGCTGATTGGCCTGTGGCGCTACAACGCCGACGGCATCGACGTGGTCAACAGCACGGATGTGACCATCGAGCGCTGCTTCATCCGCGCCTTCGATGACTGCGTGGTCATCAAAGGGCTGAAGAAGCGCGGCGGCTACCCGACGGGCCATCTCCCCGTGCGCAACGTGCGCGTCACGGGCTGTGTGCTTTGGAACGATTGGGGCAGGGCGCTGGAGATCGGCGCGGAGACCTTCGCGCCCGAGATCGCCGACATCGTCTTTCGGGACTGCGACATCGTGCGCACCACGCACATCGCCCTGGATATCCAGCACGGCGACCGGGCCGACATCCACGACGTGACTTTCGAAGACATCCGCCTTGAGATCGACGAGTTCAACCCTCGGGAGCGCATCCAGAAGGAGCGCGACGAGAAGTTCGAGGATGTCGACGACGACGGCACCTACTGCCCGCGCCTGCTCGTGCTGGGAATCAAAGGGACGCGCTACTCGAAGGACTCCGAGCGCGGGACCACGCGAAACGTGCTCGTCAAGAACGTCGAGGTCACCGGCGGCCGCCATCCCGTCTCACAGATATCGGGGTATGACGAGGACCACCGGACGGAAGAAGTGACCATCGAGAACCTGCGCATAAACGGCCGGCCGATTGCGAACCCCGCAGCCGGCCGGTTCGAGATCGGCGAGCACGCGCGCGGCGTGCAGTTTGTCGTCGACGGCGAGGTAACCTGGCCCGGAAGCTGACTGGGCTCTGTCTGAAGGGTCGGCCGTCGGACAGAGAGCGCGCTCTCGCCGGAGAGCGCGCGAATTGTCGGTGGGCAAGGACATCGAGGCAGGCATACCTTCATGGTATGTCGATGCAGACGGACACAACCCGCTGGCAATGCAGCCGCTCGAATCCAGGACCGATCCTTCAGACAGAGCCTAAGGCACGAACACCGCCGCGGCGACGACCGTCGTCCAGAGACCGTTCTTGTCCCCCTCGGCGGTCTGCACGCAGGAACGCGTGCTGACGATCTTGCCGGACATACGGTAGGTCTCCTTGCGCTCGTCGTAGTCGGTTTCGGGATCGAACTCGACGCCCAGCGTCGTCGCCAGCATCGCGGCGGCCATGTCCTCGACCAGGTCGCTCATGCGCTGCTGTTTCATGCCGAAGTCGTGATGCTCGCTGATGTAGCCGTACTGGTGCCCTTCGGTGGGCTGGGCCAGCGCCACGCCCGCGCCGACCAGCCGCGACGGCTCGTTGGTGGTCGCCTCGGACAGCACCACGTGCACGATCTGCCCCGGGTTCAGCTCGGTCGCCCCTTTCTTCTTGGATATCACCTTGCAGTGCGGCGGGAAGATGCTGGAGACCCGCACCAGGTTGTACTTCTCGATGTCGGCATCTCGAAGGGCCGCCTCGAAGCTTTCCAGCCGATTCCGGTGCTTTCCCACGCCCTTGGTGAAGAATGCCTGACGGGGGACGATGGCGTTATTGGACATGAAAGACCCTCGCTTTGGGGAAGTGCGGCCCGCATTCCGGACCGGAAGGACAGGACGCCCTCCATCGATCAGATTACCTCTCTGCGCCCCCCGATTCAAGCGCAAGGGCATATTTGCCCTTCTTACTGCGAGTCCGCCGCTTGACAGAGGCGGGAGGTATCGGTTTTGATGCATTCTCGTCGGGACGGCCACCGATCCGACATTTCCACTGGAGGCCACAATGCGCAGAGAAATGCACGACGGTCGCGAGGACGGCCTGGAACCCACCGAATCCCTGGACGTGCGATCCGCAGACAGCTTCGCCGATATGCTGCGGCGCATGTCGCGCACGGCCTTCGGCGGACGCAACCTGGGCGAGGCGCTGGATGTCCTCACCGCGATGATCGACGACCCCGACTGCCGCATCATTGTTACCGTCTCCGGCGCCATGACCGTCGCCAAGATGGGCCGCGTCCTCTGCGAGATGATCGAGCACGGCATGGCGCACATGATCGTCGCCACCGGCGCCGTCATGGCCCACGGGCTCTCGGAGGCCATCGGCGGCACCCACTACAAGCACCGCCCCGACATCCCCGACCAGCAGCTCTACGAGTGGGGATACAATCGCGTCTACGATACCCTCGAGATGGAGGCCAACCTCTGCGACGCCGCCGAGACCGTCGCCCAGGTGCTCGCCGACATGGACTGGTCGGAACCCACCTGCTCCCACCAGCTCAACCGCCGCATCGGCCGAATGCTGTCCGAGAACGGCATGATGCCCAGCATCCTCGGCTGCGCTTACGAGCACGAAGTGCCCGTCTACGTCCCCGCGTTCACCGACTCCGAACTCGGCCTCGACGTCGCCACGCACACGCTAGCCCGCGCCTACGCGCCGGGCCGCGAGGCCGACCTGCAGGAGTTCTTCCGGCCGCCGCCCAGCTTCAATCCGTTCCTGGACCTCTATGACTACGCCCGCCGCGCCGTCGGCGCCGAACGGCTCGGAATCTTCACCATCGGCGGGGGAGTGCCCCGCAACTGGGCGCAGCAGGTCGGCCCCCTGGCGGATATCATCAACATGCGCGTCGGGTCCGAACTGCGCGTGCCCCGCATCCGCTACGGCGTGCGCATCTGCCCGGAGCCGGTCCACTGGGGAGGCCTGAGCGGCTGCACCTACTCGGAAGGCGTCTCGTGGGGCAAGTTCGTGCCCGCCGAGGAGGGTGGCCGCTACGCGGAAGTCTACTGCGACGCCACCATCGCCTGGCCGCTGCTGGTGCGTGGCGCGCTGGAGCATCTCGGCGAGATCCCCGGCCCGTGAACGCGGAGGCCCCCATGCCAGTCGACCCGCCGCCGACCTTCCTGGACCTGCCTTCCTGCCCGGCTGAGAATGCCGACGCAGTTGTGCTGCCGCTGCCGTTGGAGGCGACCGTCTCCTACGGGGCCGGGACCAGCGGCGGGCCCCGCGCAATTCTGGACGCCAGTGCGGAAGTCGAGACCTTCGACGAGGAGACGCTCGTCGAGTTTGCCGACCTCGCCTTCCACACCGCAGAGCCCATCCCGGCTGACCGGCGAGTGGAGGAGTATCTGGAGGCGGTCCGGCGCGCCGTGCGCGGCTACCGTGGCCGGCGACTCGTCTGCCTCGGCGGCGAGCATACGGTCACCTACGGCGCCGTCCACGGGCTGACCGACGATCCCGAGCGGCTCACGATCGTCCAGGTGGACGCCCATGCCGACCTGGCGGAGGAATTGGACGGGCTGCGGTGGTCGCACGGCACCGTCATGCGGCGGCTGTGGGAACGCGGGTGCCGGCTGGTTCAGATCGGCGTGCGAAGCCTGTCGCGGGCCGAATACGAACTGTCAACCGGCGACGACCGCATCGCGACCTACTTCGCCCACCGGCTGGGGTCCGAGTGGGACGCCCTGATCGAGACGTTGGCCGGGTTGGAGGGCGACGTCTACCTCACGTTCGACGTCGACGGCCTGGATCCGTCCGTGATCCCCAGCACCGGCACGCCGCAGCCGGGCGGGCTGAGCTGGTCCCAGGCGATGGACGTCCTGCGCGCCGTAACCGGGGCGTCTGGGGCGCGGCTGACCGGCGCGGACGTCGTCGAATACGTCCCCTCACCGCATCCGCCCGGCAGCGACATCGTCGCCGCCCGCCTCGTCACCAAGCTCCTCGCCTACTGGCTCTCCGCCGGCGCCTGAGCTGCTTGCACGGGCCTCTTGCCGCTACGTCACGTATCTCGTTCACGCGTCAGTTCGTTCCAGAGGGACGGGCGCGGCCGGCCCATGTTATCCACCCAGTCACAGCGTGCCTCGCGCAGGTAGTCGCAGAGGGCCCGCGTCAGGGGCGTCTGGAATCCGCGCTCGCGCGCCTCTCTGAGGAAGTAGGGCAGCTCGGGGTATTTCACCAATACGTCGTCGCCCCGGCCTTCCGCCACCCGTTGCGCCATCGAGGCGAAGTAGCCGCGCCAGCCCGTCGGTCCGCCGACTGCCCGGACGATGGCCGCCGGATCGACTCCGGCCTGGACGCCGAACGCGACGGCCTCGAGGTAAGCGGCGTCGGCCAGGCCCATGGCAAGCTGGTTCACGGCCTTGACCGCCTGACCCGAGCCGCTCGGGCCGCAGTAGACGACGCGCTCCGGGTCACCCAGGACTTCCAGGATGCGCCGGCAGCGGTCGGCGACGGCGCGGTCCCCGCCGACGAAGATGCGCAGCGACCCCGCGTCGGCTCCGGCCGATCCGCCGCTGACCGGGCAGTCGAGCAGCGCGGCGCCGCGCTCCGCCAACGCCCGTGCGATGCGGCGCACCTCCGGGGCTTCGGTCGTGCCGAGGTCAATGAAGACCTGCCCGGCCCGGGCAGTGGGGATGAAGTGGCCGTCGGCGATCGACACGAGGACGGCGGAGGAGGGTAGACTTGTGAGGATGACGTCGGCTCCGGCGACGACCTCGTCCTCGTCGCCCGCGGGCGTGGCACCTTCCTTGACGGCAGCGGCGAGCCGCTCCGGTGACTTGTCGAACGCTAGCACGCGGTAGCCGGCCTTCAGCAGGTTTCGGGCCATGCCGCTGCCCATGGAGCCCAGCCCCAGGAAGCCGAGCGCCGGAAGTCCGTCCGTTGTCTCACGAATCATCAGGTTGCCTCCTTCTGTTCTTGCCCAACGTACACTCACACCAAGAAAGTGTCCAGCCCGGCAAGGCTTGTGGCGCTGCTTACGGATCGGGAGTTGCCTCCTAGCGGATCACAATCCCATTCACCTGACCTTCGTGTATCTGTACGGTTCCCGTGAGCGGTGGCTGGATAATGCAGCCGCTCCAGGATTGGCCGAACCCGATCACGATCTTTCCCACCGGCACGTCGTCCAAGCGGAAGCGGCCGTTCTCGTCCGCCATGAACAGGACCCTCTCGCCGGACGGCTCGTGCCAAGCTGCGCCCAGTGCCAGGGACCGGGGGGCGTCCGACCCCGGGTAGCAGACGCGGCCCCTGAGCTGGCCTGTCCCGCGCGGCGCAAGGTCTCCGACGTCCACGTCCGTCGCGTCGACATCCAGGTGCAGCACGACCGGCGTGATCCGCGGACCGTGCAGCATGAGTCTGTAGACACCGTCGGCGACATGCTCCAGCCTGAAGGTCCCGTCCGCGTTCACAGCCACGTCCATGCTCAGCAGATCATTGCCAAGGACGTAACGTGTGGGCCGCAACTCTATCCGCAAGTCCTCAGCGGCCGCCCGCTCAACGGTCACGTGGCCGTATATGGAATGCCCTTCGCTCAGGGCTATCTCAGTGATCGAGCCTTGGGGATTGCATTGCACCTGTTGCCTGCACGGGGCATAGCCGTCGGCCGCCACTACCACCCCGAAGGGCTCATCGGTCGTTGCACGCAGCGCGAACAACCCCTTGGGGTCACTGACCGAAACCGTCTCGTACCGCATTCCGTCCGGCATGGCCTCCGGATCGGGGATCAGTCTGAACTCGGTTACAGCGTTGCCCGCCGGCCCGACGACCTTGCCCTGGATCACCGGCTCCGGCCGCATCGTGAACTCGACTCCCTTGGCCAGATCGGCAGCTGGGACCCGGACCTCTTCGCTGATGAAGCCGGCCTTCTCGGCACGGAGACAGTGCGTCCCTCTTATC
>CAZZNQ010000085.1:17572-17898 GCA_964655775.1 uncultured candidatus Brocadiaceae bacterium
TATCTCCGCCAGGAATCCCAGGGCGGTCTTGAGCTCGAACCGGCCCTGCTGGTCGCTGGCCGTCCAGTGGGGGCCGTCATCCCGGATGAGCACTCCGGCGATAGGCTGACCCATATCGTCCCGTACCCGCCCGGCGGCCTTTGGTCCTGACTGCAGCCGCACGTCTATCTTCTCTGTGTCCTTGCCCAGCGGCTCACCGTTGCCCCCTACGGTAGCGTCACGGTACTCATGGTGGTGCACGCAAATGCCCCGATCCGGGGACACCCCGTCAATACGAAACCGGCCTTTGGAGTCGGTCAGTACGGCTCTCGACCAGTCACCCATGA
>CAZZNQ010000086.1:0-17660 GCA_964655775.1 uncultured candidatus Brocadiaceae bacterium
GAGAACGCGCATGGACAGCAGTCGCCTGTAGTTGCGGTCGGCGAACACCTGCCGCATCCCATCCGAAATCGTCTGCAGTACGCTTCGCTTCTTCGGCGCGCTGGCGTTCCCGTTCTCCTTTGCCAGGCACCACATGCCCCATCCGGTGGCGCACAGCAGCGTGCCGAGTGCCGCCAGGAGGCAGTAGCTCTGCGGCGACGGCATCCAGTTGAGCACCGGTTGCACCAGCAGGAAGCTCGCGGCCAGCGCCAGCCCATCGCCGAAGAACGACCGCCAGCCGAAAAAACTCCCGAGACGGTCCGGGGCCACGCTCTGCCCCACCAGGTCGAAGAACGGTATCCCGCCCGCCCCCTGCAGGCTTCGGTAAGCGAAGTAGCAAGCGAAGAAGAAGGCCAGCACCCACGCGCTCTCGGTCCGAGCAGTAAGCCATATGCTCGCGACCATGGCGACCATGGCGGCGACCCTGAAGACGGAAGCCCACACGTAGAAGGGCTTTTTCCGCGACCGATGCTCTATCAGGGTACTCATGTAAAGCTGAGGCCAGAGCACGCCCGCTATACTGAGAGTCGACAGCAGCCCCACGAGCGCCGCCGACCCGGTCACCTCGTACACGAACGCGGCCAATATCAGGTTCGGGTTGACGAACTGCATGCCGGTCCGAACGAAGGCCCCATTCCCGATGCCCAGCAGGTAGTTGCGCCGCATTCGGGCCGTTTCGTCGTGAGAGCAGCCGTCCGGCTGCGTTGCGGCTTCGTCGGCCATGGTCCCCGCGCGCGTCGCGTGAACGCGTAGAGAAGAAAGCGGGGCCGGTCTGCACCGGCCCCGCATGCGCGTATCTCCGTCCTACAAAGTGACCCGTCGGGTCAGTCGCCGGACTTAAGGCTTAGGTAGTAGCTCGGAACGGCCGATATCCGCTGCCAGGCACTGAGCTCCGCCAGTCCGTCGCGTCCTGCGTTCTTCGACGAAAGCTGCTTGATCGTCGGATCAACGTATGCGAGCGAACCCCACAGCGAGGCAGGGTACGGATCCTCGCGGCCCTCCATCGTGAACTCGAACTTGGGCTCTTCCCGGTCGCCGTTCCAGAGAACGTCCAACTGCCGACGCACAAAGCGCTGCATGTCCTCGTCGGTGAACACCAGCCCCCTCTTGTGGAACTGCGACATCATGCTCACCTCGCCCGAGGCGTAGCTGGTGCGGTAGGGATGCGGGCCGACCCAGTGAACGGGATCGTTGCGTCGCTTGAAGTCGCCCTCCCACACCGGCTGCCAGTAGTTCCAGTGGCTCCACCTGTCCCCTTCCGGCACCAGGTAGATCTGTTTGGCGGCGAGCGCCATCTTCTTGGCCTTGTCCAGGTACCACTCCTTGCCGGTTGCGTCATAGAAGTCCAGGTAACAGACGGCCACGTGGAGGAACTGGTTCAGCGGAAGCGACATGCCGGGCTGCTTTCCCGGGTTGTAGTAGCGATACAGGCCGCAGGGCTTCTCCAGCTCTATTTTCACCGGTTGATAGCTGTTCTTGACGCGCCGGATCGAGTCGATGGAGCCGCTCAGGTCCAGCCAGCTATCTTCCCACTTGGGCCAGATGTTCTGCTCCACCCACGCAACATAGGACTCGGCCCTTTCCCCGTACCTTACCTTCAAGGCCGGGTTCGCCCGGACGGCGGAGGCGAAGCGGGCGACGCTCTGGGTGATTATGGCGTCGTCCATGGGGATGCAGCGGCGACCGTTACGCCCGTAGGAGCCCTTCTCCGTGGGCCAGCCGAGCAGCCCGTCGATGTCCTTTGAGGCGGCCGCCTGCAGATGCTCCCAGACCTTGCAGAACATATCGGCGGAATCGGTGTCGCCCGTCGCCGCCACCATGGTCACCATCCCGCGCAGGTACGGTGAGCCGCGCCACGTGATGTCCTCGCCGTCCGTGAACTGGGCCACATTCTGCAGGTCGAGGACGCTTCTCTTCCACTCATTGATGATTCCCTGATCCTGGGCGTCGAGTGCCGATGCGCCGTTGCAGAGGGCCATGCTCGCGAGCGCCACGAACGCGACCAGCGTCGCGACGCCGTTAAGTCCGGAATACCCGTTCATTCCACGTCTCCAACCTGTATTGCGGAAAACAGAAACGCGTGAGCCCACCGGACATCTCCGGTGTCGGCTCACGCTCTACAATTAAGTTTACGCTCCGGCGAGCGGGCGCACAAGTTAAGGCAAAGGCCCGTGCCAACGTATCGGGAGGCAGGACTATCAGCGTAGGTCTCTAGCCTTAGTAGCCTTGCGGGCTTTGAGCGCTTTGCGCGCCTTCTTGGCTTTGGCGGCCCGCAGACCATCGGGGGTTCCGTGCACCTTTGGTGCCTTCGGCGCCTTGGGCGCCTTAGGAGCTTTGGGGGCCTCCCTGGCCTCACGTGCCTTCCGGGCAATCGGTGCATTGATGGCGTCGGCGATGGCACCCGGGCTATCGTAGCTCTCTGGGGAAGAGTCCTGCTGCCGGTGCCCCTGCGTTCGATGATTGACTCTTGGGGAGGAAACTCGACCCCTGGAGCGGCTCGGCCGGCGCGCCGGCATCCTCCCCGTGCCGTCCTCCTCCCCCATGAAACTGGAGAAAGCAAGCATGCAGAGAATACCGACTATAAGCAGGAAACCGAAAAGCGTGTCGAGCCTCATAGCACCTCCAAACGCCGCTTCCGTGCAGTCGAATCGGGGCAATCCGCACAGATTCTGTGCTTCTGACCACCTATCCAGGGTAGGGCAGCAGACGCCGAATGTCAATAAGTTGTTTTCGGTTCCTAAGCCAGCACCGTGCCCTGTGTGAAACGAAAACGCAGCGTCCGTTGACACATCCCTTCAGGTTGATATCTTATCGTGCTGTTCCATGTGTGGGCGGTTTGGCCTGGTTCGAGTTCACACTCCGTGCGCAGGGAGATTGCACTTTGGCTCTGAAGAAGGCGCTTTTCTACCCTTACCATCAGGTCCCCATCTCGGACACGACATGGTCGCTCCTGACCGGTCCGGATCGCCGAGTCTATGCCAGCGCATGCATCGAGCATCGCGGCGGAGCGGCGGCAATTGTCACGCGCTACAACGAAGAGAAGGACACAATCGAGTACGTAATCGACATCGGCGAGTCCTGCGGCGACCACCCATCCTCCGGCAGGGCCACACAGTGCAAGATCCACTACAGCTTTGTTCCGTCCGAGAGCGACGGTATCCTCTACGCGGCCACGCACGCCAGCGCTCGGGGCCTGGGCGACGTGACCTATAATGTCAATGCCGACTGGGGCGACGAGCGGCGCGCCTTCCGCGGCAGCGTGCTGATGGCTTATGACACGGCCAAGGACGAACTGCTCTGGTGCAGGCCGTTCATACTCAAGGAGGGCTGCCGGTGCCTGTGCTACGACGACCGCCGCCAGCGGATGTACGCGGTGGGCTGGCCGCGCAACCACTTCCTTGTCTACGACCTGGAGTCCGGGCAGTTCACCGATTGCGGGCGAATCGGTTCGGTCAACCCTCAGGCTATCTGGATGGACTCCAAACGCCGAGCCTATACCACAGACGACCGCGGCATGATCCTGCGCTACGATCCAGATGTCGGGCACCTGGAAGAACTCGCCATTCGCGTCCCCCGCGCGCCATACATGTCCGGCTGGCATACGGTCATCTACGATATCGTGGCCGCCCCGGACGGCGAGACCCTCTACGGCGTGCCCTGGTGCAACCAGGCTCACCTGTTCCGCCACTTCCCGCTGGACGGTCCCGATGGCCGGATCGAGGACCTGGGCCCGGCCACGCAGACAGACCGCGATCGCCGTCACCCACTGTCCTTCTTCCAAGACCACTGCGGCGGGCTGGTCTTCGGGCCGGACGGCATGCTCTACTACGCCGTCTCCCGCTGGAAGCCCGGGACTGCACCTTACAGATCCGCCTGGGGAGACGAGAACGAGGAGTCCTTCCAAGGCATAGTCGTGCAGATGGACCCCGAGACCTACGAGCGCAAGGACTATGCCCGGCTCCAGCGCCCCGACGGCAAAGCGTCGCACTATGTCTCCCGTGGAGGCATGGATGTGAACGGCGACCTGTTCTTCGGCAACGTCGGCGCGATACCGTCCGGCATGTTCCGCATGAAGATGAACTGCAAGAAGGCACCCGACCCCAAGAAGCACCCGCTGCGCATGTGGGGCTGACATAGACCAGACAACGAACCTGGCACTCACGGAGTTCCGATATGCCACTTGATCTTACCAAGAAGGAATGGCCGCCGAGGGGCAAGCGAGTCGGCCGCTCGTCGGTGCATGATGCCTACGTGACCGAAGGGCAGGCAGCCGCCCTCAGGCTGGGCTTTCCGGGGATGGTGATGCCGATTGACGGTGACGAAGCATACATCACCACGCTTGCGGTCGACGACCGCGACGTCGTCTACGGAGGCACCGGAGGAACGCGCGCGCACGTCTTCGCCGCCATGATACGTGGCATCAGCGGGGTCGTGGTCGACCTGATGGCGCTCGAAGAGAACGCACGGACCACGGCCGTGATCGAAGGGCCCAACAAGCGCATCATATCCACCACCGCCCCGGGCGCCTCACGGCCGGACACCGACCCCCAGGACTGCATGGCCGAAGGAGAAGGTGCCATATACTTCAGCGACCGGTTCAGTCTGCCGCCCGACCTTGTGCACGAGTGGCACTTCTACAGAACGCAGGCGGAGAAGGCGTGCGTGCCCCTGCCCGGCGAGGGCATAGCGTGCGCAGTTCTGGTGGACGGCGCGGACGGCAAGGCGCTGCTTTGCGGGCTCGGCGAAAAGACCGGCACGCTGTTTCTGTGGGACCCGGAGTCGTCCGAGGCCGACCTGATCCAGCCGGTCGACGAGCATGAGATGTTCTCGCATTGCATGGTCCGCGCATCCGACGGCACGGTATACGGCACTGCGACGGAGGGCACGCTGTGGCGCTTTGATCCCGCGGCGCGGGAGTTCTGCATGACGGACATGGCCTTGCCGACGCTGGCCGGTCGCTCGAAGCGCAACCAGGCGGACAGCTTCGCGCTGGACCCCATCACCGGCGTCATTTACGGCGGCGGCGCAGCGGACGGCGTGCTGTTCGCGTTCGACCCCGCCGCCGGCACCGTGCGTTCGCTCGGAAAACCCACCGGCTTCCGCGGATGCAAGGGCGCGGCCGTCACCAGCGACGGACGCTTCTTCGGGATCGCGGGACGCGCCGGGGAGATGCCGCATCTGTTCTGCTACACGCCGGACTCTCACGAGCTGCGCGACCTCGGCCTCATGGGATCGTGCCTCGCTGAGCGCGTCTACGGCTATCAGTTCGCTTGCAGCGCGGTGGGACGCGACGGGCAGATATTCTTTGGCGAGCACGACCGCAGCGGACATCTCTGGGTGTACTGGCCGGCCATACGCCGCCCGGCACCCAGTCCCGAGTGAGGTCCGCGCACCGGTTGACAGCTTCGCACGGCGCCGATTAGACTTCATGTTCCCTGTGCCCGCAACAGAGAGGGAGACCCACTTATGGCGTTGAGAAGCGACGTTACGAAGAAAGGGCTGGAGCGCATGCCGAACCGGTCGCTGCTGTACGCGACCGGCGTCACCCGCAGACAGATGGACAAGCCGTTCATCGGCATCTGCAGCAGCTACACCGACCTGATACCCGGCCACATCGGCATGCGCGCCCTCGAGCGCAAGATCGAATGGGGGGTCTGCGCCGGCGGCGGCGTGCCGTTCGTCTTCTGCGTCCCGGGCATCTGCGACGGCATCGCCATGGGCCACGTGGGCATGCACTACTCGCTGCCGTCCCGCGAGCTCATCGCCGACATGGTCGAGACCATCTGCCAGGCCCACCAGTTGGACGGGCTTGTGCTGCTGACGAACTGCGACAAGATCACGCCAGGAATGCTGATGGGCGCCTGTCGTCTGGACATACCTGCCATTGCCGTGACCGCGGGCCCTATGATGTCCGGCCGATTCGAGGGCCGGCGGCTTTCGCTGGTGCGCGACACGTTCGAGGCCGTCGGCCTCTGCAAGGCCGGCAAGCTCGGGGCTGAGGACGCCCTGGAACTGGAGATGGAGGCCTGCCCGGGCTGCGGGTCCTGCCAGGGGCTCTACACGGCCAACACCATGGCCTGCCTGACCGAGGCGATGGGCATGAGCCTGCCCGGCACGGGCACCGGCCTTGCCGGCAGCGCCAAGAAGGAACGCCTGGCCGAGATGGCCGGCGAGCGCGTGATGGACCTTGTGCGCGAGGGGATCACCACGCGGCAGATCGTCCGCCGCGAGTCGCTGGAGAACGCGATCCGAATGGACATGGCACTGGGCGGGTCCACAAACACCACGCTACATATACCGGCCATCGCCCATGCCGCCGAGGTGGGCATCACTCTCGACGACTTCGACCGGCTCAGCCGTGATACGCCTCAGCTCACGTCCCTCCGCCCCGGCGGCGAGCTCATGATGGAGGACCTCGAGTGGGCGGGTGGCATCCCCGCAGTGATGAAAACTATGGCCTCGCTGCTGAACAAGGAATGCCTCAACGTCTGCGGCGACACGGTCGGGCAGATCATCGAGGATTCCCCCGAACCCGATCGGAGTGTCGTCCACTCCCTTGACGAGCCGGTTGCAGCCGAAGGCGGCATCGCCGTGCTGAAGGGCTCGCTCGCACCCGAAGGAGCCGTCGTCAAGCAGGGCGCCGTCAGCCCGCAGATGATGCAGTTCACCGGTACGGCGCGCGTGTTCGACAGCGAGGACGCGGGGATGGACTACCTGCTTCAGGACAAAGTGGTGCCCAAGGACGTGCTCATCATCCGATACGAAGGCCCCAAGGGCGGACCGGGAATGCGTGAGTCGCTCGCGCTGACAGCCGCCGTCGCCGGCTGCGGACTGGGCGACAAGATCGCCATCGTCACTGACGGCCGCTTCTCCGGCGGCACGCGGAACCTGAGCATCGGCCACGTCTCCCCCGAAGCCGCCGACGGCGGCCCGATCGCGCTGGCTCGGGACGGCGACCAGATCAGGTTGGACCTGCCCGCGCGCAAGATGGACCTGCTGGTCGACGAGGATGAGCTGGCGCGTCGGCGCGAGGAGTGGCAGAAGCCCGCGCCCAAGTTCGAGCGCGGCTGGCTCTCCCGCTACGAGCGACTGGTGTCCAGCGCGGCCCGCGGCGCGGTCCTGGAACCGCCACGGGTGTAGGAAAAGGCAGGAACTCAGCTATCCACCCGGCCTGGCCTATGAAGATCCAGAGTCACCAACAGGCCCGACGTGATCCCTTGGCGCTTCTGCCGGGCGGGTACCAGTGAGCCGAGATGGCTGGCGTCTGCTGCCGACGGGCCGCTCTGGGCGGTATAAGAGTTGTGTAAGACCGGACGCGGCCCCGCTTGAAATCATGCGATGTGCCGCCTATACTTGGATTCGGTATGGGGGCCCATAGCTCAATGGCAGAGCAGCGGACTCATAATCCGCGCGTTGCAGGTTCGAGCCCTGCTGGGCCCACCATCCTCTCCCCCCTCCCAAAGACCTTCTAAGGCCCTCTCACGCCTTCTGGCGTCCCCGTAGGCCATTCTCACCGGATTCGTGAATCTGTCGCATGCTGTTGCACCGGGACGCATCTTCTCGCCGTGACTAAGTACCATAGCAAGTACCACGGTTGACAGCGGGTGCCCTTGGGCCGTATCCTTGCAGATGCTGTAAGGGTCAACAGCAAGAGAAGGGGCAAGGGTCATGAGCATTTCTCGCCGAACTTACCGCCGGGACGGACGTACTTATCAGTCCCCCACCTGGCACGTTCAGTATACCGATCACACCGGACGTCAGCGCCGGATAGCCGCCTTCACTGACAGACGCGCCAGCGACGATCTGAACCGTCGCCTTGAGGAGCTGGTAGCCTGCCGGTCTACGGGCACCGGGCTGAGCCCCCGACTTGCCCGGTTCATTGAGCGACTGCCGAAGCGAATCCTGGCGCATCTGCGCAACGTAGACTTGTTGGACGAAAACCAGCGAGCCGGTGCACTTCGCCTTGAGGATCATGTAGGCGAGTGGGAGAAGCACCTGCGTCAGAAGGGCGATACCGAGAAGCACATCAAGCAGCGGGCAGGACGTGTGAAGCGGCTGCTTGAGGAAGCCGGAATACGCTACTGGACCGATCTCGATACCGAGTCCGTTGAGAACGTGCTTGCCGACTGGCGAGCAGAGGAAAAGAAACAGTGGAGCATCCGCACACTGAACGGCTACCGTTCGGCCGTCAAGCAGTTCTGCGCATGGCTTGACCGGACAGGACGGGCACCGTCGAATCCTCTGTCTCACCTGAGCCGCCAGAATCCCGAGCGGGATCGGCGCAGGATTCGCCGTGCGCTGACCGCTGAGGAAGCCGGAAAGCTGCTCAGAGCAGCGGCCGAAGGTTCCGACTACCAGGGCGTCAGCGGACGCGAGCGCGCCCTGCTCTACCGGACTGCGCTTGAGACGGGCCTGCGCGCCAACGAGCTCCGCACCTTGAAGGTATCCGCTCTGGACCTGGAGGCGACGCCGCCCACGTTGCGCGTAGAGGCCGGCCAGTCCAAGAACCGCAAGGAAGCGACGTTGCCCCTGCGCCCCGCTCTTGCCATGAAGCTCCGCGACCACTGCGCTATGAAGCTGCCGAACGCCCCCGTGTTCTCGCTCGGGAGGTGGACTCGCACGGCTGAGATGCTGAAAGCGGACCTTGAAGCCGCAGAGGTCAAGTACGAAGACGACAGCGGGCGCATCGCCGACTTCCACGCCCTGCGCATGACGTTCGTTACGAACCTTGCGAAGTCGGGCGTCCATCCGCGCGTAGCTCAGGAGTTGGCCCGGCACTCGGACGTGAAGCTGACGCTTGAGGTCTACACGCACGTTGCGCTTGAGAGCAAGACAGATGCCGTGGCAATGCTGCCTGACTTTGATGCCGCCGAAGAGGACGAAACCGCGACAGGTCAGGAGTGAACGCTATCACCGCCGCTATCATCCGCGAAGAACCCGGCTTCTGTACCGGAACTTGGGAAGTGCTTCCTATACCTGGATTGTGGGCGTCTCAGGATGGCCCTCATGGTAGCGAGCAGGCTTCTGGCGGGGTCGGGGTTTTCGGCTGAGACTCGCCGACAGGGGCTATTGCAGCACGTCCGCTTCCTGCTTCGGAGAATCTGCCTCCGGGGCTTCATGGCCTGTCGGCTCCCTCTGCCTTAGCAGCGCCCGGTGATTCACCTGCTCCATCGGGCCATTGACGCAGATGCCCAAGAGGACGTCAGCAGGACCGGGCTTGAACTGCCATGCCACAACAGGCATCCCCTTCGGATCGTCGGAGTAGAACAAGCGCAACGCGCCCGCCTTCCGAGTCCACTTCACGGGGAGCTTCTGCGGCTCACCGTCGCCGCCCTCGCGCACCAATGTCCCCTTGCCATCCTTTCCGAGCGTCAGCTGCGCTACCTCGCGCGCGCCCTCAACCCAGACCCAGCGCCCGGTCAGTCGGAGTTCCTCCATCGCTTCGGCCCGCTTCGCAGCCCGATCCCGTGCAGTCTTCACCGCTTGGGCAAGCAGGTCGTCAGAGATCTCCGGTATCTTCTCCCGATAGAATCCCGCGAACTTCGTCATGTACTCCTTCTGGACCTCTTGGTGAGCAGCCTGCGCTTCCTGAAGGTCCTCATCTAGCTCCTCAAGCTGCTTCTTGAGATCGGATATCTGCCGCTTGAGCCCGTCGCGTGTTCGCTCCAGTTCCCTGAGTTCCCGGTCGCGCCTGTCGAGGAAAGACGCCGCTCCAGGTGTGTAGAAACGCGCGCTGTTCCTACGCCTTGGATTGCGATGCGAACGCTGAACCAGTCCGAGCATCGTATACCTTGAGCCCTTCCCGTACCAGTAGCTGTAGCTGTCCGCCTTGTCCGCTATCTGCGCGTTGACCCGTGGCAACACCCCTTGGGCAGAACGCCCCTGCTGCACAATGCCCTGGCGCTTCGTCAGCATCTCGTTGAGGCGCATCTGACTCGCTATGAGACGAGCGCCTTCTCGCTGGCACTTGCCGGCCGCATACTGCATGGCGGCTGCGTGTGCCTGCTGACGCAGGTCCTCTTTGCCGTAGGGCACGGCCGGTTTGGGAGCTTCGACCGCCCGCGCCAATCCCGTCGCACAGAGAGCCATCGCAAGAAGAACGTAGACCGCCAACTGAGGCCCCTGCTGATGCTTCATGCGACTTCCCTCCCCTCGCGCAGTCCGGCCATGAAGACCATGGCAACGGGCCGCGGATCGTCTGCCAGCGCCCCGAGACTGGACGCGTTGCGCGCCCGTCGCCGCTTAGCATGCGGATGATAGCAGTGGCCATGCACCCGGTCAACCAGAAAACTGCGGACCCCAACACGGTGACACAGAGAGGGCCGGGCACAGTGAATCACACCGCCCCGGCCCTCGGGAGCCTACTGCGTCTGCTTTTCAAGCGCGGCCTGGAGATCCTCAAAGCCCATCTCGACACGCGCCGGACGGCCACTGGCGAAGTGAACGAGCAACTGCTCGCAGGGGCCGTCATCATCGACGGTCACGTATTCCACGGCGTTCCAGTTCAGAACGCCCGTGCCGATCAGTCCATCCTCACGCTGCACGCCTGTCACGACAAACATGCTGCACCTCCTACACACAAAGCGCGGCGCAGGTGGTCATGCGCTCGTGAGAACGCTCCGGCCCTCGCGGGTACCGGCACCTGCGCCGCAATAGAAAGACGCCGCCCCGGCAAGGGACCGCGTCGTTTCCGCCATCCGTTGTGCGTAGCTCACGATTCATGACGCTCCGATCTTACCAACGGACGGGCGAGAATGTCAAGCCTGATCCGGAGACGCGCTCTGCGTCCCTGAGAGCGCCGTAGACGCGCCCACGTCTCCGACCGCACAGAGACGTGGCCGGGGGGAGATAATCGCCTCTGCCGCTCTCTACTGCCCTGGGGAGTGCACACACTCGGCAGCAATGGCCACTCTACTTCTCCCTCTTAGGTATCTTCACCCATCCCATCGCAATCGCCCTGTTGATCGTGGGCACCAGGACCGATCGTACGAAGTCCGGAGTCATGAGCCCCATCACTTCGATGGGCACCTTGACCTCTGTGCTGCTGTGGTCATTGATAATCTGCTGAGCACGGTCGGCCATTCCAGCAAGACCGGGTATCGCTCCGCGTGCGCCACGGGCTCTATTGAGGATGCCCATAGCTGCCTGTGCTTCGCCCGCGTTCATCGCCCCTTTGAGCATGGAGCCGCCGCGTGCAAGCTCGCCGGCAACGCTGCTCTGGAGCCATCCGCTGAGCCGAGCGCCCCACGACGGTCCGTTAGCTCCGGCAGCCGCAACCTGCGGGGCCAATCGGTTTATCACGGCGTCTGTCTGAGTCGCAAGCTGTCTGAGCTTATCGGCCGCAACGCCAGCGGCATCACCGGCCTCTTTCGCCTTCTGCTTTCCCCACTCCATCGCGTTAGGCAGGTCGCCAGCGCCAGTGCCAACCGACTGCATAACGTTCGCCAGAGCGCCAAGGGCTTCCGCTATAGGGATCTCTTTCGCTGTTAGGCCAGTGCCCTGCTCCATCATCATCTTCCGGGCCATGTCCTGGCGTCCCTGCCAGTCAAGCCCCGTGGGGACACCGTAGAGCGCACCTTGGTAGCTGAACGCGGCTTCCGGCCCCCAATCCTCCGCGCTGAACTTCAGCCGTTCGGCGAGCGCCGATACTTCCTGAGGCGTGGGCTTGTAAAGCCCCGCTATTGCCCGCCTGAGTGTCGCCGCAATGCTCACCATGATCTGATTGGTGAGGCGTTTCACATCCTCGCCGATGACCGCCCACAAGTCGGCCAGCACCTTGATGGTCCGTTGTTTCACGTACTCCAGGGCGGTTACGACCATATCCTTGAGCAGCCCTATGGACTGACCTGCGTTTGCTTTCACACGCTGCCAGTTCCAGACCCGGTCCGAGAAGAACTCCCTGACCGTTGCCATCACATCAGCGACCTTCTGTCCGAGTGCGCCGAACGCGCCGTGCACGCTCATGATCATGGCGGGCGTGTCTTTAGCCCAGTCCTTGAGCACGGCCACGATAGGGGCTCCGAAGCTCTCGGCCACAGCCTTCGCCGCCTGCCACGTTCGCCGCCATTGGGCCAACAGAGTGTCCATGCGGGCCGCGAAGTTTTCCGCCGTCTTTCCGGAAGCGTTGCGAACCTTGCCGATAGCCTCTGCCACCTGTGGCAGCATCTTTATCAGCGACCGCGCTGCGGCTTGTGCCCGGATGTCCGGGAACAGCTTTGTGATACCGCCCGGCCCCTGAGCCTTGAGTTGCTGCAGGTAGCCGACCAGTCCGCCGGAGCGTCGGATGGCCCCCGGGTCCTGCGTTGCCAGCCGGGCGAAGAATCCGCGCAGTTGCGTTGCCACGATCTCCGGTGGCCCTGTCTGCGCCAGGATGCCGAGGGCGGCAAGCATCTCCTCGATGCGGGCACCGGCCGCGCCAGCGAAGTTGCCGACCTGGCCGATCACGGCGGCAAGCTCCGGCAACTGTATCTGGCCCACGTCCACCGTCTTGAGCAGCATATCCATGACAAGGCGCGCATGCTCGGCTGCAACGCCGAAGTTTCGCATCGTCCGCGACGTGGCAAGCACTACCGTTGGGAACTCCGTCCAGCCCGCTATCGAGCCCTCCAAGGTGGCTTTCAGGAACGCCATCGCATCCGCAGCCCTGGTATATCCCGCGCTCACGACCTGATAGTAGCCCTCGATGATCTCCGTCAGACTCCGGCCGGTCTTCACAGCAAGGTTGCGGAGCTCGTTCTTGACCTTCTCGGCTGCTCCGCCCAGGTCTATGATCGTTCGGACCTTGCTCCAGGCGTCCTCGACCTTCGCCGCGTAGCCAACGGCAGCAGCCGCCAGACCGGCTATCGCCAGCGTCCCCCACTTGACGGCCTTGCCGACCAACCCGGTGATCTTGCCGACGAAACCTGTTACAAGCTTGACGACCTTGCCGATCAGGCCCGTGACAAGCCCGAGCACCTTGCTTACAGTGCCGGAGACCAGCCCGACCACACCTTTGAGAGCGGACTTCACTACGCCGCCGGACAGCTTCGCCGTGCTTGCTGCTATTGTCCGGGTAATCCTCTTGGCATACCGCTCCGTGACCTTCACAGCGCGTTTGAATCCACGTTCGAACTGCTTCAGTCCGAGCACAAGCGAAACCTTCAGGTCTTTCTCGGTCTCATACGCCATGGATATGTCTCCAGGTATCAGGGACAGGAACGCCGGGGAACAGTTCCCCGAAAGCCTCTGTATCGAGTTCCGTCGGCCACGCCTCCGGCGGAGTGCCGATCACTCGCAGGGCCTCACCGTAGTCGAGCTCCGGCGGGGTCCGCCCGTCGCGTTGTGCGGACTGACGTTCGGTGACAAGCTTCAGTGCTTGCTTGCTCAGGCCGAACACAGCCAGGGCAATGAGCGCCTCAACCAGGACTTTGCGTACTGGTGTTCTGCGCGGCAGGTGCAGGCTCTTCGCCCACGCATGCGCCAGCGGCACTGACCGGGCCTTGCGGTTCAGATCGGCTTCGGTGATCGGGGGGATCTCACGCATCGCCCTGGTCACCTGCAATCTCGGGGAGCGCGTCGGCGAACATCTGCCGCCAGTCTTCAGGCGGGTCTCCGATGGCGTCAGCCGCTTCCTGTACGCTGATCTCATCGCTCGTGAACCGCACGCGCAGAACGATGCGAACCGCCGGCATCACGCCACACATGGATTGAACCATCACAGCACTGGCAAGCACTTCACTCACCACCGCATCGTCCGGCAACTCAAGCGCCTTGCGCCAGGCGTCGGTGAACGGGTAACACCGGGCGGGCCGGTGCCGGTCTTCACTCGTCAACTGCGGCTTCATCGTCTCCATCTGTCTCACCTCTTTCTTCCTCTCCGGTCTGCGCCTGTGCCTGTGTCTGCGCTATCAGGGCCATGAGCTCTGTGTCACTGAGGGCCGCCAGCCGCTCCGGTGTCAGCACGTCGAAGCTGGGCAAGCTCAGGCTCACGTCGGTGTGCCTGCGCGGTTTGCCGAACACCCTGTCGAACAGTTCCCGGGCGGCCGCAATGGAGCCACCCTTGGCCGTCTCGATCAGTTTGAGGGCGATCTCCCGTATGTCTTCTGGCGTCGCCGCCCTCACAAGCTCCGCGTGCAGCCGTGCAGTCTCAGCTGCAAGCGGGTTCCCAGGCCCCCCCGAGTTACCGGGAAGGAAACGCCCCGTCTTCGGGTCGCGTTCGAGCTTCTGGCCGGTGCCTTCAGTCACTGTCTTGCTCCGCTTGTGCCTCCCCCTCTGCAGGAAGCCGCCGGATCGCCATGATGCCCGACTTGAACATTGCGTTCGGCTTGTACAGGAGTTCCAGCGGCAACGTGTCTTGCCATCGCCCGGGCTCGCCATCCCGTGCCCACTGCCCCGGCCACGTCGGCGGATCGGCGAGATCACGCTCCGCACGCCGCCGGTCCTGGGCGAAGTAGTGGCCCAGGCTGCCGGTAGGCCACGTCGGGTCCCGGCCGTAGCGTGCGCGGTATCGGGCCAGATGCTCGGGATCGTGCCCGATCACCACCTTGCGCACGTCACCGGGCAACCCAGCGCCCTCTTCGTCAGTAACGCGAATCAGTTCAAGGGTCCCCATCGGCCCGGTGCCGTAGTCGCCACTGTCCAGCGCCGCTATCAGATCCGTGAAAGCGAAAGCGGGCAAGCCGTCTACCTCGCGGGCGCAAACAGCATCCGCCAGGGCCTCGGTATCAACGCTGTAGCTTCGGTTGTGAAGAGCGCCGTCAAACCACCAGCGCAGCCAGCCCTCAGAGCCGTAGAAGCCGTCCTCTTGCGCCCACAGGCGCGAGTCCGTGCGTCTTCGGATCTCTGCTTCCTTCTGTTCTCTCTTGCGCTCTGCGGCCCTCTCAGCCTTCTGTGCAGCCTTCCGCTGCTTGCGCGCAAGCTCTTCCCTACGGCGGATGATCTCGGCTTTGCGCTCCTGTATCGCCCGTCGGTTCGCTTCCAGGTCAGTGCTCATCGTGATTCCTTTCCAGTCCGTCAGTAAACGGTTGTGTCGGCCGTGAGTTCCTGCGTCCCCAATCGGCGAGCGCATCGCCCACACGCTCTTTCAGCACTTCCCCCCCAGACGGAGGCGGCCCCCCGGCTGCGCCGGATCGGGTGTCCGAGGAAGCGCCCCGATTCCGACGTGAGGACCGCCTCCATTTCTGCAGGTGCGATTCGATCTTGCGCAGGTTGCGCTGTCTGTCTTTGTCCCACTGCGTCTTCATGCTACCGCCTCCTGATTCACCAGAGCGCCGGCGCACTGCAGCCACTCGGGAACTGACAAACCTTCCCGCAAGGCGGCCCGCAGGTCTTCCAGGATTGCGGCCACGTGAGCAAGCGGGTCGGTTTCTCCGAACCTGATGCCGCGCTCGGAGTAACGGCCGTCCGCGCGGACGTCGGGGAACGCGTCTTCGATGCGCGCGGCAACCGCTGCGACATGCTCTTGGCGGGCCTTCGCGAAGAGGGCGGCCAGGTGCCGCCGCGCCGCTTTCTTTGACAGCCGTGTATCCACGGCGACCAGGGCCGCTATGTCCGGCGCGGCAGCGGGAGGCTCGCCCTCCCGGCTGTCGCGTCTACTCAAGTCGTTACTCTTTGACGGTTGCTGTACTAACGGTTCCGTGGGAAGTGGCTTCCCACCGGGGAGTGCGTCAGCTTCCCACCGGTCGCTGGGAAGCCACTTCCCACCGGACGGCGGCAATAGGAGCTCGTACGTGTTGACGGTCTGCAGCGCGCCGCCATACTTCCCAGTCCCCTGGTGCATGATGCGCAGAATGCCCGCTTGCTGTGCGGCACGAAGGGTTTCGCCGACAGTTCGCCGGCTGGTCTTGCACTTCGCGGCCAAACCCCTTTGAGACGGCCACGCCCGGCCGTCTTCATTGCAGTGGTCTGCCAAGGCCAGTAGGACATGCTGGCGGATCGCCGTAACAGCGAACTTGTGCTCCTCACCTTCGGCGTCCACGTAGAGAAGCTCATCCGGAAGTTGCCAGACCAAGGCCATCATTTCGACGCTCACAGCGTCCCCCCTTCCGGCCATGCCCACTTCCGCAATGGCGGGCATCCGGCTGCGATCCAGGCCGCGAGCTCCGCCGCTCGCCAACGTGTGCTGCCGCCGATCTTGAGCGGGCCGGGGACCTGCTCTGCCGATGCCATGCGCCACAAAGTTGATTTATGCACACCGAGCAGGTCGGCGACCTCGGTTGCGGTCAGGAGTTGTAGCGCATTCGTCTCCACATCTATGCTGCACGTTCGACAATCGTGCACATCCTTGTGCAAACGTCGACACGGGGCGGGTCTACATCCTTGGCAGACGCCACGTGCGCACGCGATCATGGCACCTGGCGTTGCGGATCGGAACTGCACCAGTGAGCGCAACCATCGGTGACGTGCACCGATAGTCACGGCGTCATACGGAACGTTCGTGACGGTGGGAAGCTACGGTGAAGGAATGGCTTACAGTAGGAGGGGAGAGTAAACGGATGGAATGTGATCGTAATCCGTGATCGTATGCCGCCCCACGGGCAGACGGGTCACAGGGATGTCACATACCGCCCGGCGTGGCTGGCTCACCAGCGTTCACGGATCGTTTCGGGATCGTACTCATCGAGGGAATCCGTGGCCCTGAACGCCGCGTCAGCGTCTCTGCGCTTCGCATCCTCTATCGCATTCTTGGCAGCGGCAATGAGCTCCGGGCGTTTGGCCATGCCACGAGCGGCAACAATAGCCTCTCCCACAGCCTTGACGGCACTGCTCTGCAGGTGAAGTATAGCCTCCCTCATCGAATCGCCCGGGATTTCGGGATCGTAGTCGGGGAAGGCTGCCTTCGTGGCTACCTGTGAGCACTCAATGGTGAGCTTTCGGTCGGTAGAAGTGAGCCGATACTTGCTCTGATCGACGCAGTCTGCGTCTCTCAGTCGGCCTTCCCCTACTGGTGTCCGTTCCTTGCAGTCGGGACACCACGGCACCTGCCTGAGCGCGTTCGCCCAGTACTTCCCCGCGTCGATACGGTTGCTGACCGTGTTCCGGTGGCAACCCGCGCGCTCCGCGAACGCCGTCTGGGTCAGGAACTCGATTCCGTCCCGCTCACAGGTGGGGCAATAGCCGTGAGCCCAAAGGCGTTGAGGGAGCTTGCGTGCGGGGTCCTCTGTCGTGTCCGCGGGCTCAGCATCCCCGGCTTCGGCAGTGGCGTGCGACTTGAGAACGTCCAGAGCCCCCACAGCTTCGCACGGCTGCGATGGTCCAACCAAGGCATGCTTCACTATGGGCCATTCAAGCCCTTGCTCGCGAGCCCACCGCATAGCACTGCCGGTATCGCGGATAGCCTCAGAAGGCACGCCGGCGCGTTCCAGTTCGATGCTCCACAGATGGCGCATGCGGGCCGACAGGTTGGCAAGATTTTGCAACTGCTGCAGCGAGACTTCCCCGGCGGCAACGCGCGCTCGCAGCATCCCACGCCGGTTGGCGTCTTCGAACCGAGCCCCCGGTGAAACGGGCGGCACTTGCGCGAGATCATCCCATGCCCGATCAACCAGCGGCACGGCCTCCAGTAGCTGCAGCAAGGTCACGGCGTCCAGACTCTCCCCGGCCGTCTGTTGAGCTTCTGACCGGTCAACGAGTACTTCCAGGGC
>CAZZNQ010000087.1:0-16895 GCA_964655775.1 uncultured candidatus Brocadiaceae bacterium
GGTTCCGTCCACCGTGTTGAACGTGATGGAGAGGGCGGGGGAGTCCAGGCCGTAGGCCGCCGCATCGGCAGGATCGTCACTGACGAAATCGTCCCGCGCAATGTTGTGGTTGTGCACCTCGTTCGTGATGGTGCGGAGGGCGTCTCTGTCGGCGACATCCAGGAATGGCTGCCGGACCTCCCAGGTGTCATCGTTCTTGGCGCAGAGGACCTCAAAGCCCTCTTCGTCCTCGGCAGGCGCCGCCGTCAAGGCCAGTTCCCTTAAGTCGAACAGGGTCGCCTGGGGCGCGATCCGCTTGCTGCGCAGGTCCGCGAGGTCGACGTCGGTCGCGTCGGCAACGGTCTTCTTGACTCCGTACACGCCGTCGTCTCCCGCCAGGGCAACGAACACGCTGCCCGCCACGCCGGCCTTCTCGCCGATGCTGAGAACCCAACTGCGCCCGTCGCCGGACCGAAGCGTGACGGTGCGCACAGGCTCTTTGAGCCCATAGGTGGCGGCGTCAAGCTCCATACCGCCTTCGGGGTAGACGGCGGATACCTTGGTCGCGTTGACAAGCTTCTCCACGACATCCGAGACCGCCCAACGGTCGGCACGAACGGTTACAGGCTCAACGATGCGCCACTCGTCAGAGTCGTTCTCCGCCCTACGGGCCACGAGTCGGCGCCCGTCCGCTTCGATGGCCATCTCCTGGACGTCGTCGGCGGTCAAGCCGGCGAGCACGCGCTGCCGTTGCCGACTGAGTTCCTCGGACGAGGGCTTATTTGAGAGAGAATAGGCCACGATGGCCGCGACGACGACGGCAGCGAGCAGAATCAGAGTTGACTTGTACTTCATGAGAGATCCATCCTGCTTCGGAGGGTTCATCTCCTGCGCATCATCCAGACGACTACGCCGAGGGCGATCATGCAGCCGGGAACGATGCCGATGACCAGGTAGCGCGCCGTTGCCAACTGGCTTTCGGTGATCGCCACGTCCTCTTGTTCGATGGTCTTGGGCGGGATGCCCAGCAGGTGCATCCTGCCCGCCATCCAGTTCACGACATTCTGGACCAGGTAGCGGTTGCCGGGCTGCGTCTCGATGACGACATTTGTGAACGAAAGCGAGCTGCCCAGCGCCACGATCTTCGGGCCGGGAATGTCCTCTTCGGGTCCCATCGGCGGCATCTCGCTCGGGGCGCCGGGCTGCACGACTGCGCCGACAACGCAGGGCCTGGACACGTCACGGTCGGGATTGTATTCGACCACGTTCTCCTGGTCGGCACGGATGTCCACCTCGCCCCAACTGGATTCAATCCCGGTCAGGAGCGGCTGGGCCTTCAGGAGCGGCCTGGGCTCCGGACGCTCGACCTGGATGGGGCATGCCTGCTCCATCCAGACGCGGTAGTTCTGAAGGTCGGCCGTAGCGGGGTGCGAGGCCATGCCTTCTTCGTAGACGGGCACCACCGCCTGGGTGCGTGTCTGCCCGAAGAAGTCGATCCCCTCCGAAATACCCACCGCATCGGTGCGCGCCTCGAGTCCGTATGGTGCGAGCAACTCCTCCAGGTTGCTGTCGTACTCGGGCAGCACCTCGGGCTCGAGCATCACTATCAGGTCGCCGTCTCGCTGGTCCAGGTAGCTGCGAATGGCCGCTATCTCCGCCTCCAGGAGCGGTGCACGCGGTCCGGCTATCAGCAGCACGGCGCAGTCGTCTGGCACGCTTCCCGCCGCCTGCAGATTGAGCGGCTTCACTTCGTAGTTGTCCTTCTCGAGTGCGCCCACCAGTCGCGAGAGCGAGAACTGAGGCCCGCTCTCGAGGGCGCCGCCAGGGCGGCCTCCGGCGCTTACGCTCCCTTCCAGCGAACGCTCGCCGTGGCCTGTGAGGGAATACAAAACAACCTGCTGCTCCTCGGTAAGCTTCATCAGCGCCGAGGCGAACGCATCTTCTCCCGTGTAGTCGGCGGTGCCGGTGCGCGGGTCGATCTGGAGCGTCTGTGCGTAGGGTACGGACTGCGAGGAATCGGCAGCAATGAACACGACCCCGACGCCGGGAACGTCCTCACCGGCCTGACGGACGATCTCCTGAATGCGATCCTGCGCCTCGGGATTCGAGGTGTTGAGTTCGGTGAACGTGAAGTTGGGCGAGAGGGCGCGGAACTCCTCCATCATGTCCACGGTCATGTTCACCCAGCCCAGTATCTCATTCACTTCCTGCGGCAGTCCGACCGTCGAGTAGAGCACCGTTGCCTGGACGTCCACCGGCAGGTTGCGCAGAATGTTGGCCGTCTTGCTGTAGAGCTGGTACTTGCGCTTGCCGGTCCAGTCCATGCGCAGGTAGCGACGACTGGTGATGTAGCAGAGGAGGCCGGCGAGAGCCAGGCTGAGGAGCACGACCGCGGCGAAGTTGAAGCCCTCCGCCGTACGGCGGCTCCGGAGCATCCCGAGATAGAAGCGGTAGTCCAGCACCGCACAGATGAAGGCCAGAGCGGCTCCGGCTGTCCACAGGATCCTCGACAGACGATCGGTCTCAGCGAAGGCCCGCGCCTGGATGTCCCGCGCAATGAAACCGCCCACAATCAGCGCCAGGCCGAGCAGGATGCCGAACTTCAGAACGAGCGTCCACGTGTTGGTTCGTTTGCCCACGGCGGGTCACCTCCATTTCCTGAGTTCGAGAGCCTTGACCGTCAGGAACAGGAAGGCGGCCGTGGTGATGGCGAAGTAGGCCAGGTTACGCGTGTCCACGATGCCCTTTGTCATACCAATGAAATGCCAGGGAGGAGAGATGTAGCGCAGCACGGCGCCGGCCGTCGTCGTCGCGTCGCGAGTTAGCGACCACAGGAAGTAGAGGCCAAGCAATATGACAAAGCTGATGATGGCCGCCGCCACCTGCATTCGCGTGAGCGCCGAACAGAGCAGCCCCACCGCGATGAACAGGCCGGCCATGAGTATGAGACCGAGGAACCCGGCGAGAACAACGCCCAGGTCGACCGGGCCGAGAGTGCGCAGGAATAGAATCTCAACGAGAATGGGCACGAACATGACCACCGCAAAGACCAGCGCCCCCAGGAACTTGCCCAGCACCACCTCCGCCTCCGAGACCGGAGTGGTCATCAGGGCTTCGATGGTCCCGCTGTTAGTTTCCTCACTCAGGAGACGCATCGTGAGGACTGGAACGCTCAGAATCAGCAGCCAGAGGGGCAGACCCAGCGCAGACTGAGCCCCGGCCGTCGGGTCCATTCGCGGCCCCATGACCAGCGAGAACAGAATCCCGTGTGCGAGGGCAAATCCGGTGAGCACAACGTAAGCGATGGGGGAGAGGAAGTAGGCATTGAGCTCGCGCCGTGTTATGACGGGGATGTTCACCATCGGTCAGATCTCCCTCGATGCCTGTCGCGCTCGCGCGGCGAAGACGAGACTGAGAGCGCCGATCGTAACCAGCCCCCCGGCAACGGAAAGCGCTCCGCCTGTCAGTCCACCCTCGGCGAAAGCGGCGCTGACCAAGCCAAGCACAAGGGCAACGCCGATCAGGCCGGCTGCGGCCGACGCTGCGCCCTGGGTCGAGTCAAGCTCGAAACCGTTCGTAGCTCCCAGTGCCGCGTGCACGGCCAGCAAGGCAGCCGCACAGAGCCCGGCGGCCGCCAGCAGAATCGGGGCACCGGCCCGCAAGACCTTTTCGAAAGCGCCGCCGATTCCGGGTAGTGTAATCCCAAGGCCGTAGCCGACCAGCCCGACTACGAGGTTGAGTGCGGCTGCGCCGATAAGCGGCACGAGGGCGGCGCTGAAACCGTACAGCCAGACGCTGACGGAACCTTCCCAGTTCCGCGCGCCGAACGTCATCGCTCCGAGGTGGAACACCGTGCCGAACAACACCATCAGAACGCTCACCACCACCAGAACCAGCGGCATCAGCACCAGAAGCAGCCCCCCCACGCGGGGAGCCAGCGTGGCCGCTACGTATTCCTCCGGAGGGACGCGTGTGGGGTCGGGTCCGGTCAGGCCGAAGTGCAGCAATGCGGCGGGGAATCCCACCACGATCAGTAGTCCCAGAACGATGGCCAGAAACGTCGTCGGCTCGTGGAGGCCGCCCGTTAGCGACATCCGTCGGTAGAACTGCTTCGGCCGGAAGAGCAACTCCTTCGTCGTTGCGCGGAAAGCCGTTCCGGACGCGTGGGTGCCAAGGTCTTCCCAGGGAAGGGGGGCCAGCGCGCCGGTCGCTTCGGGTGTTGCCGCATTGGCGTCAGCGCTCAAGATTCCTCCTCCGGTTCGGCGTGTTCAGTTGGTTGGGAGCCGCTGCCCAGCGTTATTCGGTGGAACACGTCCTCTAGCGACGCGCGGCCGCGGGTCAGTTCGCGCAGTGACCAACCCCGCTCGGCGGCGAGACGGAACACCCCTTCGCGGACATCCACTCCCGCCTTAGGGAACACATTGAAGGTGCTCCATTCGTCCGCCTCGACCAGCAGGACCTCTTCCACGGCGTTCAGCCCCTCCAGACCGGCCTTTATCTCTTCCGGGTTCCCATGGAGTTCGGCCGTCACCGACCCGCGCATGAGGCGTTCCGACAGGGCCTGCGGGCTGTCGTCGGCCACTATGCGGCCCTTGTCGATGATGAGCACGCGCTCGCAGATCGCCTCCACCTCGGCCAGAATGTGGGTGGAGATAAGTACCGTGTGGTTCTCGCCCAGGTCTCCGACGAGGCGTCGCGTCTCGCGCACCTGGTTGGGGTCCAGACCGATGGTCGGCTCGTCTAGGATCAGCACGTCCGGTTCCGCCAGCATCGCATCGGCCAGCCCCACGCGCTGGCGGTAACCCTTGGAGAGAGTGCCGACGATCTGATCCTCGACATCGCGTATCGCACACAGGTCAATGCACTCGGATATGCGGCGGTTGCGTTCGCGCCGCGCGACTCCCTTCAGGGCGGCCCGGAAACCGAGGTATTCCCGGGTGCGCATCTCGGTGTAGAGGGGGTTGTTCTCGGGCATGTAGCCGATGTGCCGACGCGCCGCGCGGGGATTCGTTCGCACGTCGTACCCGGCAATCTCCACGCTTCCTTCGTTTGCGGGCAGGAAGCCGGTCGCCATTCGCATGGTGGTGGTCTTCCCGGCGCCGTTCGGCCCGAGCAGACCGACGATCTCGCCGCGGTCGATGGAGAAGCTGATGTGGTCTACGGCCAGGAACGCGCCGTAGTATCTCGTCAGGTTTTCCGCCTCGACCAACACTATGGATCCTCCGTGAACCTGGCTGGTGGCCGTCTTCAGACCCCTACAACGTATTCTGTGCAGGAAAACCCCCGGAAGTTCACCGGCGTCCTAATCGCCGCCCTCGGGCAAGGCTACGGCCTCCTCGACGGGTTCTGCCAACTCGAAGCCCGGCAGCTTCCGATGGGCCGCAGCCGCCTCCTCCTCGCGCCCGGCCTGCCTGTAGGCAAGATACGCCGCGCTCCAGAGCTCCGCCTTCTCTGCGTTCGCCGCTACCCGGAGCCAGTCCGTCTCGGAGGCCTCCTCGCCCAACACGCGCATGGCACGCATGAACAGTGGAGCGTTGCCTGCTTCCGTCGCAACATCGGCGATCCGGCGCGTCAGATCGTCGGCATCGGCTCGCTGGAGGAACTCCAGCGCTTCATCGTAACGCCCGGCCTCCATGAACAGCCGCGCCGTCTCCTCCAACTGCTCGGGCGTGGTCTTCGGACCGAAAAGCAGCTTGCGTTTCTTGTTGAAATCCGGCAGTTCGCGACTCTTGGCCATGTCTTGTCAATTCTCTCTCAGGATGTGCAGCTATGTGCTTTCAGTATGCCAGAGGCACGGCTATCAGTTCAAGTTGAGACCGGAGCGCCCGACCCCACCGCTGGTTGTGCGCCCGCTCAAATGGGCAGCACAGGCGGGCCGAACGCGTTCTTCACGTGCCGGACCGTGCAGCGCCGGCTGTCCGCCTCGAACACAACCGTCATCGCGTCGAAACGAATCTCCACGTTCTCCTCGGACAGATCGTGCAGGGCTACGTATCGGCGGGCGGCTATCGTCACGCGGCGCTGCTTGGCGGCCGTGATGGTCTCCAGGGGCTCTATCTCGGCGGGGCTCGTCACGGAGCGCACCTCGACAAAAGCAAGCACGCCGCGCCGGAACGCCACGATGTCTATCTCGCCGCGCGTCACCTCAAAGTTGCGCTCAAGTATCGTGTAACCGTTCTTCTTGAGGTGATGCGCCGCCCGGAGCTCGCCGCGCCGTCCGAGGTCGCGAGGCCCGAACAGGACTTCGAGCAGGCGGTCCCGGGCTGCAAGCAAGCGGCGGCGGAGCATGCCAGCGCGCTCGGACATCGGCCCTCCCGCGTCAGGATCCTATGCTGGACTCCACGAAATCCACCAGAGCGTCTCGTCGGGATTTCATCAGTTCGCGGTCCTTGTAGGCCTCGACGTAGAGACGAAGTATGCCGCCGCCCGTTCCCTCGGTACCGCTCTTCCGCATGCAGAACCACCAGTTCTCCGACTCCGCGCGAACGTCGGCAACACTGAGTTCCATTCCCGATGGCGGGTATTCGTCCACAATCCGGCAACGGTCGTCGACTACCACATAGAGCCGCTCCAGGTCGTCGAACTCGCGGGTTGCCTTCTCGATGATGGCGTCTCCGTCCACGTCCGCCGGAAGCTGGAAGTTTATCTCGCCGGACGGGAAGTACGTGCTGCGGGGATCCTCGAGAGCCGAGGAGAGCGGCCTACCTTTGGCGTGCAACTCGGCGGCCAGCTCCAGCATGTGCAAGCCGGCAAGCAGTCCGCTGTCCGCACACCAGAACTCGCGGAACATGTAGTGGCCGGAGTGCTCAGCGCCGAAAGCGATGGACGGGTCCTCGCTCATGATCACCTTGATCTTCCCGTAGCCGACGGGCGTGATCACGGTCGACCCGTCGCCCAGCACGTCCGTGCGATCGCCCAGCGTGTCGGCCACCACCCAACTGGACGCCAGGTTGAAGGCGATCTTGATGTCGGGCCCCAGCTTCTGCCTGAGCCGCTGTCCGACCAGCGCGGTCAGCACGGGAGGCGGGACCATCTCGCCGTTCTCGTCGGCCACAGAGACCCTGTCCGCGTCTCCGTCGAAGCATATGCCCACGTTGCTTTCCGTCCTCAGCACCAGCTCCTTGACCATCTTCTGGTACTCGGCATTGAGCGGATTGGGCACGATCACCGGGAAGCTGCCGTCCGGCACCTCGTGCTGGAAGCTCCAAGCGAATTGCGGGGTCAGCTTCGCGAATTCGTTGATGATGCGGGCGCCCATGCCGTTGCCCGCCTCCACGGCGACCCGGAACGGGTTATCGGCATCCTGCCCCTTGTCATGGAAGGCGCAGCGCCCACGCTCGATGGCGGTGCGGATGTAGTCGGGGGCGAAGTCGTCCCATCCGAGCCGCTTGGGGATGCTGCGTCTCTTGATGCCGCTTGCGATGCGCTGCAGTTCGTTTCCCGGCTCCTGCGGGCCCGAGCGCACCAGAAGTGACAGCGGCATACCATGTCGGCCGAAGAACTTGAAGCCGTTGTTGTCCTTGGGGTTATGGCTGGCGGTGATCATCACGCCGGCGTCGATGACGTCGCCGTACTTCGCCGGCAGGAACCCGACCAGTTCGGTGCCGGCCCGGCCGATCAAAACCGACCGGCAGCCTCCGTCGTCCAGGCCCTGACAGAGCTGTTTGGCCAGCAGCGCGCCGCTCATTCGCATGTCGTGGCCCACCACGACATTGACGGGCCGCGTGGCGGAGCATTCCTGCAGCAGGTCGGCAAAGGCGAGCCCCAGGTTGTAGGCGAACTCAGCATCTATGTTGTCGCCGAAGACGCCACGTATGTCATCACGCTTGATAGCGCCGTCAACCTTCTGCACGTACTCGCTCAGAATCATCGCTGCACTCCACGAGGCGAATGGTCTGTCGTAGTTGCTAAGGAAGGGGGCCCGGCTCCCTCGCGTCAGGCCGCCTGCAGGCTAGCTTCAACGTAACACAGCCCCCACGTGCGCGCAAGCTCACCAACGGAGACGGCAGGGCGGAGCGGGCTATCGCTCTTCGCTGCTGAGCCGGGTGATGATGCCGGGCTCGTCAATGACTCCCTGCGAGATTCCTACCGCATCCGCCCCTGCCGCCCTAAGGGCGTCAACGTGCTCGCTTGTGCGGACGTATCCCGAACAGAGCAGGAGCCCGGGCGCGCAGGGCCGAAGCTCCCGCACCAGTTCCAGGTTAGGCGCTCGCGTCGCATCGTCGCGCACGTTCAGATGCACGCCGAAGAGCCCGGCGATCCGACTGAGTTGCTCCAGCAGCTCTCGGTAGTCCACCTCTGGCATGACCGTCCAGAGCTTGACCATCACGGGGATGTCCAGCTCGCACAGCCGGCTCGTCCACTCGAGGAGGGTCTGCCGGTTCCGGGGCAGCGCCATCGCACGAAGCAAGCCGCGCGATAGCATCTTCTCATAGCCACCGTGAACGTTCAGTTCGAATATGTCGCCGCCGGCCTCCTCAAAGGCCTTCGCCATCTTCACCGCGGAGTCCAGATCTCCGCACGCCGCGTTGACGGCGATGGGCGTATGGCCAAGCTGCTCTCGAACGATGCGGACCTCACGGCGAAGCTCGTGGGCCATCTCGTGGACGGACTCGGGCAGCAGCGACTCCTCGGGGTGGCTGCGGTCCTCGCTGTCGGCCAGGTACGCGCCCAATTGCACGAGGTCGGCGCCGAGGCCGTGCTCCGCCGCATAGGCGCCGTCCGTGCGGCCCATCATGGAACTGAGAAACAGACCCCCGCTGATCCGTTCACGCAGTTGATCTCTGTCCATCTTCGCCCCTCCGATCCCGTTTGCGGTAAGCTGCCGGCCCCGAAGTTCCGCTACCACCGCAGGTTAGCCCCGTGCAACTTCTGCGTCAAGAGCCAAGTCGGAACGTTACGTCTGCGACGTACCATCGCTTGCCGCGGGAGCGTGCCGACGCTATCATGGCGCCGGCGAGCACGGAGGAGAGCAAGATGAGCCGGGCAACGGGATTCGACAATGACGTGTACGTGCGGGAGCAGACCGCGGCGATAGTCGAGCGCATGGAGCGCAGCGGCGACAGGCTCTACCTGGAATTCGGGGGCAAGCTGCTCTACGACTCACACGCCGCCCGGGTGCTTCCCGGCATGCACCCCAACGTGAAGATGAGATTGCTTCATGAGTTCCGCGACAAGGCGGACGTGCTTCTCTGCATACACTCCGCTGCCCTGGAACAGAAAAAGATTCGCGCCGACTTCGGGAGCACGTACGACGCAGATGCCGTGCGCATGATCGACGATCTGCGGGAGAACGGCATCGAGCCGGCGGCCGTTGTCCTGACGAGATTCGACGATCAACCCGCGGCCTCGGCATTCCAGAGGCTGCTTGCCGAGCGCGGCGTGAACGTTGTCGTGCATCGGAACACACCGGGTTACCCCTCAGAGCTGGATCTGCTTATCAGCGAGGATGGCTACGGCTGCAACCCCTTCATCGAGAGCGATCATCCACTTCTGATCGTGACCGGCCCCGGTCCCGGCAGCGGCAAGATGGCCACGTGTCTCAACCAGATGTATCACGAACGCCAGCGCGGAGCGCGAGTGGGCTTCGCCAAGTTTGAGACCTTCCCAATATGGGACCTGCCGCTGGACCATCCGGTCAACCTGGCCTACGAGGCGGCCACGGCGGACATCGGCATGGGCAACGTGATCGACCCCTTCCACCTGGAGTTGTGCGGCGAGAAGGCGACCAGCTACCAGCGCGACGTCGAGGCGTTCCCCGTACGACGCAGGATCCTGGAGCGCTTGACAGACGACGACGGCAGCTACCGGTCGCCGACGGAGATGGCCGTCAACACCGCATCAAAGGCCATAACCGACGACGAAGTGGTGCGGGAAGCGGGCCGGCAGGAGGTCCTGCGGCGCTACTTCCGGTACTCCTCGGAGTATGTCATGGCCCTCGCCGAGAAGGATGCCGTCGAGCGTGTTCGCGGGATCATGCAACGGCTCGGACTGAGGCCGGAAGACAGGCGCGTTGTGGGCCCGGCCCGGCAGGCATCGCAGGAAGCGGAGCGCTCCGGCAAGGGCAGCGAGGGCATCTTCTGCGGTGCAGCTCTGGAGCTGCCAGACGGCACCGTCATAACCGGCAAGAACTCCCCAATCCTGCATGCCGCAAGCGCAGTGGTCCTTAACGCGTTGAAGGAACTGGCTGGCGTGCCCGACGAGATACACCTTTTGGCTCCCACTCTGATCAAGGCCGTCTCCGCGCTGAAGGTCGACGTGCTCGGCAGCCCGGCCGTCAGCCTCGACCTGGAGGAGACGATCGTCGCCCTCGGAATCAGCGCCGCGTCCAATCACGCCGCCCAGCTCTGCGTCGACAGGTTCCCCGAGCTCGACGGCTGCGACGCGCACATAACGCACATCCCCACGCCGGGCGACGCCGCCGGATTCCGTCACGTCGGCGTGCAGCTTACCAGCGACCCGACCTTCTCGACCAAACACCTCTTCGTATACTGATCCTGACGATATCGGGCGAGGAACTGGCATGAAGACTATTCGTGAGCCGGCGCGGGACGTGCCGGTGGTTTGCGAGGTGGACGTTCTGGTGGTGGGAGGCGGGGCAACGGGCGTCTTTGCGGCGGTCGCCGCCGCCCGGCGGGGCTTGTCCGTGGCCATCTGCGAGCAACATGGTTTCTTCGGCGGCATGGCCACGGCGGCGCTTGTCGCGGTGTGGCACTCGTTGCACGACGTGAACGGCGAGCAGCAGATCATCGGTGGGCTGACGGCCGAGGTGCTCAACCGGCTAAGGAGCCGAGGCGCGTTGGGAGGGCACGACGGCACCGACTACGCGATGAATACCGAGGAACTCAAGATCGAGCTCGACCGCCTGGTGGTGGACGCCGGAGTCCGGCCATTCCTGCACGCCTTCTACGTCGGCGCGATCTCAGAGAACGGACGACCGGTCGTCGCCGTGATCGAGGACAAGTCCGGCCGACGGGCCATCCGCGCACGCTTCTTCGTCGACTCCACCGGCGACGGCGACCTGCTGCGTGACTCGGGTCTTCCTTGCGAGCGCTGGGACGACATCCAGCCGCCCACCGCCTGCGTTCGGTTTGCCGGCTTGCAGGAACTGAGACGCCGTAATCCGGACATGCGTCTGGGTTCGCTGGTTTACGACACTGAGATCCCGGGCCATCTGCCGCGCGGCTTCATCTGGGGCACGGACATCCCCGGCCTGCCGGACGACCATATGATCGCCGGCACACGCGTGTCCGGTGCCGACTGCTCGGACGCCGACCAACTTACGCGGGCCGAGATCGAAGGCCGTCGTCAGGTGCGAGCCATGCACGACATCATCCGCTCCCAAGTGGAAGGCGGCGCGAAGGTGGGAATCTCCGCCCTCGGAGCCTGCATCGGCATACGCGAGACTCGGCACGCGCGCTGCCTGCACCGGCTCACAGAAGAGGAGGTCCTGAGCGGGACCCGCTTCGACGACGCCATCGGGAACGCCACCTACCGGGTCGACATCCACCATTCGGACAGGCCCGGCCTCACGTTTCGCTTTCTCGACGGTCGCGAGCTCTACGTTGTGCCGGGCCGTGAGCCGGAACGAGGCCGCTGGCGGGAGGAGTCAGACGACTCGCCACGCTTTTACCAGATTCCTTACCGATGCCTCGTGCCCCAGGGCGCCGAGAACGTCCTCGCGACCGGCCGTCTCATCGACGCGGACCGCGGCGCGTACGGAGCCGTGCGCGTGATGGTGAACTGCAACCAGACCGGGGAAGCCGCCGGTACGGCATGCGCGCTGGCCTGCGAGCGGGACTGCAGCGTGCCGGATGTCGATCCTCAAGCTCTGCGCAGATCGCTTGCGGACGGCGGGGCAATCGTGCTCTGAGCCCGGTATTTCGAGGAAGATCCGAACGGATGGAACATAGATATATCGAGCAGTTCGACGCCGTCCTGCTCGACATGGGCGAGACTTTCATGTTCGAAGCCGACCGCTTCGAGAGCAGCGAAGACATCGCCGCCACCTACCGCTCGCTGGGTGGGAACTTGAGCGAGCATGATGCCGTCCGCCTTGTCTTGGATGTTCTGAGACTGAGCATCGACCTCGGTCGCGACCCCTCGCGCTTCGACGACTATCCGACCGTCCCCGAGTTCCTGCACATGATGCCGGGAGGTAGGGAGCTGCCTGCGAGCGAGCGCAAGCTGTTGGAGGAGGTGTTCCTGATCCACGAGATGGGCAGCATCCCGTCGACGCATGCTGAGGAGCTTCATCGACTGCGCCGGTTGCGTCCGTTAGGATTGGTTTCCAATATCACGTCCCGTAGTGGACCTTTTCACGATGCCCTGCGTGATGAGGGCATACACGATCTGTTCGACGCGATCGTGTTCTCCTCCGATTACAGGGCCGTGAAACCGAGCCCAATCCTGTTCAGGGCGGCCCTCGAACAGATGGACGTTTCGCCCGCTGATGCCGTCTACGTGGGCGACAACCAGATGAGGGACGTGGGCGGGGCGAAGGCTCTGGGCATGGCGGCGGTGTGGGTCTCCCGGGACGGACGTAGGCCTGACCGCAGGTATGAGCTGCCGGATGTTGAGATCCGCGACCTGCGGGAGCTGGCGGAGCTCTGACCGACTAGCGGAGAACGACAGGATGCCAAAGGCGCAGCTTGGCGACACGGTTCGGGTCAGGTACACCGGCCGGCTGGACAACGGACAGGTATTCGACAGTACGGAAGGTGGGCCACCGTTCGAGTTCACGATCGGCGGCCGTGAGGTAATCGCTTCGTTTGAGAAGGCCGTTACCGGACTGCAGCCGGGGGAGAGCGTAACGGTGCGAGTGCCGGCCGCCGAGGCCTACGGTGTGCGCAGTCGGGACATGGTCACGACCGCCCCATTGGAGGGTTTTCCTCAACTCCGAAACGCCGAGGTGGGCGAGCGCCTGAAGGTGCGATTGACGGGCGGACAGGCCGTTGCGGTAACCGTCACTCAGAAGACGTCGTCGAGTGTCACGCTCGATGCAAATCACCCTCTGGCCGGTCAGGATCTGACGTTCCACATCGAGCTCGTCGAGATCGTCTGAGGCTGCGCCTCACGTCCGCCCGGACGCTGCCCGTTTTCGCGTCTCCCGCGCCTGTAGTAGGATAGTGGTAGGTTTTTCGCAGGAAACGCACGCCCCCAAGAGATGGAGCGAAACTATGAGGACCGGCAGGGACGCAGGGGTTCTTCTGGCGCTGGTGATCGCATTTGGCCTCTTGCCTTGTGTCTTGAGCGCGGCAGAGGACGAAACGGCAGCGACGGCTTCGAGAGAGACGGTCAGCCAGTACGGCATCACCTGGACGTTCGCGGAGCCGGCCGCGGTCGGGCAGTTTGTCACCGGCGACCACTTCGTCGTGGGGCCGGTCACCGTTGCGTCCGTCTCGCCGGCGCCCTCGACCGGCCGCAGTGGCTCGGTGGTGGACCCGCCCGCCGGCAAGCGTCAGGGCTACGACGATCGCATCTCGGGTTTTGACGCGTCGCTGCGTGCCTCCTTTCCGCTGGAACTGAAACCGGGGGAATCGCTGGTCAGCACTCATAGTCTGAACGAGATCGGCGACCGCACGCCGGACACCGTCCCAGGGCAGTACGCGCGCGGGCCGTTGCGCACGGCCGTGGTGCTCACCTGCGTGGATGAGGCACCGCCTGCCGACGCCTTCCGGCCACCGTTCTGCGGGACCGAGAAGCCGCTCCACCGCGCATCCGATCTCCGTCGGGACCTTCTGCCAAACCTTGAGCCTGTCGATGAGATACCAGACGTGGCGCGGTACGAGCGGTTCCTGGAACGCATCTGGTTGGACCATCTCTATGAATGGTCCGGCCGCATGCTGCACCCGCTCGAGAACATGCCCGACTACGGGCGCGAGCTCACCAACATCGTTTCGAACGTCGGGCTGATGCTGGTTCTGGAGGATTCCGATGGCGAGCGCGAGACGCTGCTCCTGAGGTTCGTGCAGCTCGGCATCGACCTCTACGGCATCACGCAGTCGGACAACGACCTCTGGCGCGCCAACGGCGGGCATCACTCCGGCCGCAAGCTGCCCATCATCTTCGCCGGCGTTCTTCTGGACGATGAGGGAATGAAGAACGTCCAGGCATCCTTCGCCGAGGATCAACAGACGTATTACGGCGAGGGGTGGCACGGCCAGAAGGTGCTCTGGACGATCTCCACTGCCGAATCGCGCAAGCACGAGCATCTGCCGCCGGAGAAGTGGGCGGGGCCGCCGTTCAAAGGCGCAAACGACGGCTGGAAATCGGAAGGCTATCGCGCGCTGAACGGTCCCACCTGGATAGGGGAGGCCTTGGTCGCACGCCTGATGGGAGCGAAGGGCTATTGGGACCACGATGCTTTTTTTGACTACGTTGACCGCTGGGTGGCGGAAGCACCGGACGGCCGGGTGGACAGGGAACTTGGCATTCGTGAGTCCTACCGTCCGTTCAACAGCGACTTCGTCCGCTCGATGTGGCAGACCTACCGATCCCGTGCGGACGAGATCGGTGCCGAAGTCCTTGCCCGGGCCAAGGGCACGGATGCCGGGCGGTGAGATGGCGCGGGTCGGTGGCAGGCGCCGGCCCGTGGGATCTTTGTCGGACTTCAGCTTGCCGGGGCTTGGGGCGCTTCTTCCTGTTCTATCGCGGTCTCGCCGTCCGCTTCCTTATCCTTTTCCTTCTGCAGGTCGGGGAAGGGGATGGCCCAGTCGCCCTTGTTCTTCTCCCACCACGCAATCCAGGACTCGGAGTCCTCCACGGCCTCGCTCGGGATGCGCTTCAGCCGTACCTCGACCAGCGCTATCTGACGCACGGCTTTCATGAGGTCCTCGTCGCCTTCCTGCAGCTTCTCGACGATACGCGGCATGGCGCCCCAGCCTAGCGCGGCCACTTTCATCATGTTGCCGGTAGCGTAGTTGCGGGCGAAGAGTTCGTCGGTCAGCTCCTGGCCGCCTTCCCACCATTCGATGAAGAGATCCAGCCAGTCGTAGCTGCCCTTCCAATCTGTTCCCGGCCACTCCGCGTAGAGGAACCTAACCCCGGTAATGAGCATGAGGGGCACGCCAAGCCTGTCGTGTCGGCTACGGCGCACCTCCTCCATCAGGGCCGGGAGCACGTGGGGACCGAGCTTGGCGATGTTGTTGAGATGACGCCACTGCTCTTCCGACAACGTGGAACTGGTTGAGGGAAGTCTTGGGGCTTCGCGGTATGCCGCGAGTTCCGCCTCGAACTCCGTCTGCGCCGCCTCCTGTTTCTGTTTGACCGTGCGCACCTCGTCCTTTCCGCAGGGGGGGCCGCATCTTCGGCGCAGAGGGCCTCCGCGCCGCAGATTGCCGTCAGACACACCACAACGATCGCGATATGCTTTGTGCAAAACATCTTCGTTCCTCCCGGATCAGTCGCCGAAGAAAAGACCGGGCTCTCCGTAGACGTCACCATTCAGTTGATCCCAGACGTGCTCGATACGGATGTTCTGCCCGAGCTTGCTTTCATACATGATCCATCTGCCGGCGCCGCAGCCGCACTGGTACCGGCGCGCGGCATGAGCCGGAGGACAGCGAACGGGCCGGCGGCAGGGACCGGCCCGTGGGGTATGCCTCGTTGGCCGACTTCAGCTCTCTGCGTCTTGGGGGGCTTCTTCCTGGTCCGGCGCGGTTTCGCCGTCCGCCTCCTTATCCTTCTCTTTCTGCAGATCGGGGAAGGGGATGGCCCAGTCGCCCTTGTTCTTCTCCCACCACGCAATCCAGGACTCGGAGTCCTCCACGGCCTCGCTCGGGATGCGCTTCAGCCGTACCTCGACCAGCGCTATCTGACGCACGGCTTTCATGAGGTCCTCGTCGCCTTCCTTGAGCTTCTCGACGATCCGCGGCATGGCGCCCCAGCCCAGCGCAGCAATTCGCTTCACGTCGTCTACCTTGTAGGCGTCGGTGAACATCTCGTCGGTGAGTTTCTGGCCGCCTTGCCACCACTGTGCCCACATTTGAGCTCGCCGTGCGTTGCTGGCTCGCAGCACGCCCTCAACCACCCATCGGCGTCGCGAGATCCGAGACAACGCTACACGCAGATGGAAAGCATATGGATAGGATTCGTCCCTCATTGCCTCGATGATATAAGGCACCGCCGGAGGGCCGAGCTCGACGATTCTCTGAAAAGGCTCGGAACCATATATCCTGGCACCAGAAGACTCAATCATTTCGGATTGATTCATGAGATCTCGCCATTGGTCATACGCCTTTTCGAAGGCGCTCTTCATATCCTGCGCTCTCCCCTCTTCGGCGCCAAAGGAGGCCGAGAACGCGAGGATGGCCAGGCCGAACATAAGGGCTATCGTCAAAGCTCGTCCCATCCTTATTGCAGCGTACATATTGGCCGCCTCCAGTCAGATGTCCGGGGAAGACTAGTAACTCTTGTAATAGCGAAAATGGGTGCCGTAGTAGGCGCCGTTGAGTTGGTCGCGGCGATGCTCTATGCGCCAATAGTCGCCGTTGCGTTGACGAATCTGGGTCTTATCGTCTCGTGCCCTTCAACCTCTGTGCGTCGTCTCGTGCAGACACAACGTCCCTTGGGCTCGCGGTCGGGGGGCCGAGAAGCCGTTGGCCACGACCTTCGTTCGGGTACAGCCGCCGCCCTGCTTGCAAGGCTCAATCGGCCGGCTCCGATCTGACATCCGGGAAGGGAATCCTCCACCAATCCTGGTTCTCCTCCCACCAATCGAGGCAGTCCTGGGCTGAATCGGTGGGTGCGGGGCCTGCCGGTCCGAGCGAGAAATGGCTCTCTCGGGTGCTCTGACGACGCGTCACGGCGCCGATCATCGGCAATGCTCGCTCATCACCTTCTCGGAGTCGGGAGATCAAGTAGGGAAGCCCTCCCAGGCCCAAGAGGGGGATGGACTCGTATTCGCCTGCCTCGTA
>CAZZNQ010000088.1:0-16818 GCA_964655775.1 uncultured candidatus Brocadiaceae bacterium
GCCAGCCGAAGGGCGAACTCCGGGTTCAGCGCATAGTCCATCATCAGATTGTCCAGCCCGCGAAGGTAGTGGCTGAACTCGAAGGCATCGTGTCCCAGGAACACGATGCAGCGCTCGCCCTGGAAGCGTTCGATCGCCATCTGCAGCGTGCGCAGCCGGTGCTCGGCGTCGGGATCGGGCGGCCGGTAGCCGTCCAGATCGGCTTCGCTTCGGATCGGATGCTCGACGGCGTACGGGATGCCGTTCGGGGCCACCTGCCAGACAATGCCCCACTCGTCTTGGTAGTGGGCGTCGTCGATCCAGTCGGCCCTGGAGTCCTCGAAAACGGTGATGCCGTCCAGGTCGTCCTTCTCAATGAAGTCGGCCAACAGCAGGAAGCCCCCCTGCGAGCCGCGCTCGTAGCGGGACTGCCGCTCAGGCGTGAACAGCTCCGGATGCAGCGCCTCCATCACCGGCCGGTTAATGATAAGTTCCCACACCGGAACGCGGTCCGGCTGCTCCCGCCGCGCCGCCGCCAGCATCCTCTGCTGCCCGTTCAAGATCCTCTCCTCACCGTATTGATGGGACCCGCAGGCCAGAGCATACACCGGGCGCCGAGCGCGGGCAACCGGCCGGCGGTCACGCTATCCCGGATTCTCCAGGATTTTAGGTATTGACACAGGGGCAACGGCCGGTATAATGATAGTAAATAACAGTGAACGATACCTTGCGCCTTAGTCCGACACGCAAAGGAGCCGAAATGGCGAAGGAGTCCGACAAGAGCCCGGCGCGGTCTTGGTTCAGCATCGCCGCTGCCGCCGAATACCTGGGAATCAGCGAACCCACGATATACCGTTGGATGCGCGAGGGCAAGCTATCTTTCTACAAGGTCGGCGACTCGACGCGCTTCACGCGCGAGAACCTGGACATGGTGGTCGAGAAGTACACCGGCCGCCACGAGGCCGACCGCAAGGTCGCCCGATGCGCCGTTTGCGGCCACTCGCACCTGGTCGCCGGTAAGCTGCAATCCACCGGCTACCTGTACTTCAAGCCCGCGCACACCCGATTCTTCACCCTGTCCCAAAGCCTTGTCCCCGTGGAAGCGCGCGTCTGCGCGCGGTGCGGGTTCGTGCAGGCGTTCACCGATCCGGAGAGACTGGACCGGCTGCTGCGCGACGAGGATCGAAATACCGACGAAGAGAGTATCGAGGAGACCCCGACCGACGAGTCCTGACGCGGACGATCCCGGGACCTCATTCGATAGAAGGAAGACGGAATCCTGAGCTGACGAGCACGCTAAGCTGAGACGTATCGAGTCCCGTAACGGGGATAGACAGCATGTACAACCGCAGACTGATAACCCTTTTCGCATTAACACTGTTGCTGCTGGCTCTGCCGGTGAAGGGCTCGGGTCGCAATGCGCAGGACGGCGAAGCGGAGAGCAGGCTCCTCAATGAAATGGGCCGGACGACCGCGCATTGCGCGGTGTGCGGCCATCCTCACCTGGTGGCGGGCAGGCTGCAGTCGACCGGACTGGTCTACTTTAAGCCCGCCCGGACCCGTTTCTTCGTCATGTCGGAGAGCCTCGTTCCTGTGAAGGCACGCGTGTGTCCGAGGTGCGGGTACGTGCAGGCGTTCGCCGACACGGAGAAACTGGACCAATTGCTGGTCGCCAAGGACCGTGTGCCGGAGGAAGCCGATACCGAGGAGACCCCGACCGACGAGTCCTGACGCGGACGGTCCCGGGGCCCTCATCCGATAGAAGGAAGACGGAATCCTGAGCTGACGAGCAGAAGACAGCGGGAACTTTTTGCCCGGCTGTTCTACATATAGACGTAAGCACCGCACATTCCTGGGGTAGAGGTTCGCCATGCACAGGATACGTGTACTTCTGCTCGTCGCCTTCGGATCGGTCTTCTCGCTCGCGGCCGTCGCCTCCCCGACGCCGCTCAACCCCTGCCTCCGCAGCACCGCCCGGTGCGTGGCCGGCGATCGGTTCCTAACCGTCGAACACCGCGTTGACCTCGCCAACCCGGGCCGCTCCCCCGCCGACGTGCGTCTGCTACCGGCGCCCGTGATCCTGGTGAACGTGGAGGGCAGAAAGGGCGATCTGGTGGTGAACCGCCGCGCGGACGGCATCTGGGCATCGGTGCCGGAGGACTGGTCCGGGACGCTGACGCTACGCGTCCGCCAGCCGATAGCGCCTGCCACGGAGAGCGCCGCGTCACGCGCCGTGGTGCCGCTGCCGCCCGCCCTGATCCGCTCCGCAACGGTCGAGGTGCCCGGGCGGAACGTCGAACTGACCGTCGGCGGGCCGGCCGTCGTCCGAAGCGAACCCTCCGGACCGGAAAGCAGCCGGTTCAGAGTCGTCCCGATTGGTGGGGAGTGCATGGCCCTCTGCTGGCGGCAGCGCCCCCCGCAGCGGCCCGCCCGGTTCTCGATCCGCCAGACGCACCGCATCACTCAGCGCGGAGATGCTTTCAGCGATGCGGTCACCCTCACGTTGACCGTCTCCGATGCCTCGCTCGAAGCGGTCTCCGTCCGGCTGCCCGACGGCGTATATATCGACGACCTCAGCGGCGGGCCGGACTCTGACTGGAGCCTGAGCGACGGCACACTCACTGCCCGCCCGCACGGTCAGGGCGGAGCCCTCTCGGCCACTCTCATGCTCGAAGGAGCCACACCGCTGCTGCCTGGAGGCGGCCGCGAGCTGGCCGTGCCGCTTCTGACAGCCGAAGGTGCGGACCGCTACGAGGGCAAGGTGCTGGTGGCCGCCGCCGAGGGCGATCTGCGTTTCGCCGAACTCCGGGGCGCCACCCAGGCGGCCGTCGAGGGCGGCGAGAAGGACCGCTGGCGGCTTGCCTGCAACCTGAACTCCCCGGCCGCGCGCGTCGTCGTGCTGGTGGCCCCCAAAGCCCCCCGGCGCGAAGCGCGCGTGCTGAGCGATTACCGCCTCTCCCCCTACCGCGCCCGGGGCCGTCACGTGCTGACCGTGACCGGCCTGGAGACGGGCGCCGACCGGTTGGGGCTGACGGTCCCCGCCGGCGACATCGTGCAGCGGGTGGAAGGTGACCGCGTGCTGAACTGGGTGCAGGCTGAGGGGCGCGTCAACATTGACCTGAAGCCCGAGGGCACGGGGGCGCTCGTGCTGAGTATGCAGACCGAGCACCTCACCGGCGGCGAGGCCGTCGCTCTGGCGCCGCCCGCCGTGCAGAACGGCACCCCCGCCGAGTGGTCGGTCCGTCTCACAGCGGAGCCGGGCACGCTGCTCCAGCCGGACGAGGCCACCGAGCCGTGGCGCGTGCAGCCGGAGACGGTCTCCGCCGACGGCTCCGGCGCGCCCGCGGACGTCGCCTACCGCTTCCCCCAGGCGCCTGAGCGCCTGCGCGTGCGGGTCGTGCCGGCCGCTGCGCAGGTGCGCGGCAACATCCAGGACCACCTCACGGTCTCCTCCGAGCGCCTGCTGAGGGAAACGCTCTTCCTGCTGGAGATCGAGCGGCAGCAGGTCTCGGAACTGGTCGTCGCGTTGCCGGAGGGCCTCGTGCTCGAGCGGGTCGACGGCCCCTGGATCGAGGAATGGTCGCCGGTCGAGCCGGGACGCGTTGTCGTCCGCTTTCGCGAGCCCGTGCTCGGGTCGATCCATTTCCGCACCGTCTGCAGCCGCGCCGCCGCACCCGTCAACACCCGGATCGGCGCCCTCGGAATCGAGTCGGCGCCCGACCTGCAGGGGTGGATCGGCATCAGCTCGGAACTCGACGTGGCCGCGCGGCCCTCGGACGGCGGGGCTCTGAACCTGGGTGCAGTCCCGGTTTCCGACGCCCCGACCTACCTGCAGGGCTTCGAGAACACCTTCCTCTACCGGTTCTACGACAGCCGGTGGCGGCTCGGGCTCGACGTGCGCAGCGTGCCGCCCGTCTACACCGCCGAAGTGCTGCAGGTGCTGAGTTTCAGCGCCTCGGGCGTGCAGGCCAGCGCACAGTTTCTCATCGACGTCCAGCAAGGCGGCCTGGACGAGCTAATGTTCCGGATGCCCGAGGGCGCCGCCGGATCGCAGTTTCAAGGCGACGCCGTGGTGGCTGCGCGCCTCGAGGACGGCGAGTGGCGCGTGCGGCTGGAGGGGCTGACCGGCGGCAAGATCGGCTGTCGGCTCGACTACGCGGTGCCCACCGGCTCCGGAGAAGGCGCCGCGACCGTGGCCCCGGTCCGGCTGGTCGGCGCACGCTCCCAGTCCGGCGTGCTGCTGCTCACGCAGTCGCGCCCGGACGTGGAGGTCGTTCCCGGGCTGCCCGGCACGGGACTCAGCCGCACCGACCCACGCGAGCAGTACGCGCGATGGGACTTCGCCCGCTCCGAGCCGGCGCTGGCGGCGTACTCGTTCCAGGGCACGGGCTGGGCGCTGCCGCTCACCGTTTCCACGCCCGCCCTTAGCGACACGCTCCTGAAGGCCAGCATCCCGCTGGCGAAGCTGGCAACCGTCGTCCGGCCGGGACGCGAGTGCCTGCACCACCTGCGGCTCTACGTGTCGAACACGAACCGCCAGTTTCTCACCGCCGACCTGGGTCCCCTCGGCGAGGGTGCCCGCCTGATCGGCACCTACGTCTACGGCGAGCCGGTCAAGCCGTTCCGGGAAGGAAGCGCGCGCATACAACTGCCGCTGTTCACCAGCGAGAAGGCGGCGCGCTACGGCATGGCCGTCGTCGACATCACCTACGCGGAACCGTCCGCCGGGCTGAAGGCTCTGCGGCGGAACGGTCTGCGGCTTCCGGACCTGGGGTTGAACGTGGGGCGGTTCGAGTGGTCGATAGGCGTCCCGGATGAATACCGCCTGGCCGGAGTGGGCGGCAACATGGACGAGCCGGTGTCGGACGCTCCCGCGCCGGAAAGCCTGGGGTCCCGGCTCGTCCATCCCGTTCTGCACTGGTTCCGCCAGCACGCCGGGACGCTCATAAGCCTCGCCATCATCGCCGCCGTCGTCTGGGGCTGTGTCTGGGCCGTGCGCACTTTCGCCGCCTTGAGAAAGGCTGTGAGGAGCTACTTCCTGCATGCCCTGGTGCTGGTGTTCATCACCCTCGTTCTCGTGGCGATGCTCATGCCGGCACTGAGTAAGGCTCGCAGCCGCGCACGCGTTTCGATGCAGAGCTCCAACCTGCACCAGATTGGGCTGGGCATCTCGATGTACCGAAACGACCACGATGGTCAGTATCCGCCCGGGCTGGAGGCCCTCGTCGAGGGTGGCTATCTGGAGGATGTGGACGTGCTGGACACGACATATGAGGAACAGGATCTTGTCTATCGGCCCAGGAGCCGGAACGCGCATCCCGCCGAAGTGCTCGCCTACGCCTGGCCCCCGGTGAACGACGGCGTAAACGTGCTGTATGTCGACGGAGCGGTCGAATGGGTCCCGGTGGCGCCCGGTGAGCCGCTGCTCAACCAACGGCTGGATGACCGCTTCGTCCGGGCCGGTGAGACTCTGACGCTGGCGACCCGTCCTTCCGGCGGCATCTCCTTCGGCAAGGGCTACGGCCTGGACGTGGCCGAACTCGAGGAGGCGCTGGACGTGCAACAGCGGGAATACGCCGGCCGGGCCGGCGGAGAGGCCGCCCGGCAGCGAGCGGAGGAGGTGGTCCAGGCGGCAACCGCGGACGTGAACCGCGAGAAGCTGGAGAGCGCCCTGGAACGCTACCGCGCCGAACACGGCGGAACCGAACCCGAGATGGCCACCGACCTGTACCAGTACACCGACGATCCGCAACTGCGCGAAGCGCTCGTCGATGCCGACATGATGCCGGCGCTGAACAAGGCCCGCCAGTCGTCTCGCCTCAGCAGCCAACGCCACAACCTTCACAACATCGGGCTGGCCATCAGCATCTACCGCATGGAGCACAATGGAGCATACCCGCCCGACCTCGCCGCACTCGTGAAGGAAAGCCACATCGAGGACACCGAGATCCTGGATCCCGTCGTCGAGGGACATCGGTTTGTCTACCGCCGCCTCAGCGCGAATGCCCGACCAGCAGAGGTGGTCGCCTATGCGTGGCCGCCCCGGGACGACAAGGTCAACGTCCTGTACGTGGACGGGGCGGTGGAGGCGGTGTCCGCTGCGCCCGGTCGACCGTTCAGGAATCCCCGCGACCCGGCGGACGTTGTGCAGACGCCGGGCGCCCGATCCGATGAGGCTGCACAGGTGGCGGACCGGACAGAGACGACCAGCCCGGACGATGCCGCGAAGCTTCGCTACAACCTGGGGCAGGAGTTCCTGAACCGGGGCGACTACGAACAGGCCGAGGCCAACCTGCGGCGGGCGCTGGAACTCAAGCCCGAATACGCGCAGGCCGAGCGCCAGCTCGCTCAGGTCGAGGCGCTAAAGAAGGCGACGAGTCGGGGCCGCACGCCGCTCGCGACGAAGGACGCCCCCGAAGAGATCGATCTCAAGAGACTACAGGCGAAGCTGGATGAACGGGAGCGCCTTGCCCCCCGCGGAGGCCAGCCGCAGCAAACGGCCGGTTTACCCCGGGCCGCTCCCGCACCCGAAGAGCCGACGTCGGCCTTAGCCGCCCTGGTCGAGTCCAGGCCCGCGCGCCCCCTGAGCAAGGCCTCGCTGGTGCAGCGCGCGGGAGGCGGTCGGAGCGTGGGCGCCCGGCCTATCCTCATCGACTTCCCGCCGCTGCCTACGGCCAACTACCGCTTCACCAAGTCCTTCCTGGGACGCGGGCACGCGGAGGTCACCTTCCGCGCGATCGGCACCCGTATGGTCGGCCTGCTGGAACTGGCTCTTGCGGCCGTGGCGCTGGCCGTCTACGCCCTGCTGCGGTCGCGAAGCGCGACGGCGGGCGTGAACTTCGCCGGGGCGACGCTGCTGCTGGCGATCGGGGCGCATTTCGCCGGCTCGGGGATGGTCGCGAGCGCAGCGGCGTCCACCATCGTGGCCATGTTTGCCTGCCTGGCCGTCGAGATAATCGTATACGCGACGCGACGCCTTCTCTCTCTGGCGCATCGGCGGAGGAGGCGAACGACATGATGGCAGGAGCGAGTTATTCATGTTCAAGACAATCGCCCTGCGGTAGACACCCCCGGCTGTGGGTTGTCCTTGCCGCCGTATCGCTGCTCCTGGGTGCCCTCATCTTGCTGTCTCCGCTCGCCTTCATCGTCCTAATCCCGGGGTGCGTGCTGCTGCTGGGAACTCCGCCCTTTCTTGCCGCGCTGTACCTTTGGCTTGCGCTTTCCTACTGTCTCGAGGCGCTTGCAGGGGCAGCCGGGCGCCGTATTGCGTTCATTGCGGTCGCGACCGCAGCTGCTACCCTCTGCACTTTCGAAGTCTGGTTCCGAGCGTTCGGCGATATTGCGGTTGGCACGCTTCCCCTCGACCTGTCGGTGCTCCTCCTGCTGACCGCACTGTGGATCGGATGCGTGGAACGGAAGGATCGAGGCACCTGGGTCGCGAACTATATTCTGCAGATAGTGCTGCTGGGCATAGTCCTCATAGCAGCATGGATGCTATAGGAATGGAACCGAAATGCCGGGAACGCAAGCAATCCCGACGAGGCGAATTCAAAGGGGGCGATCATGTGTCGACGACGACCGGAGCACTCGCACAGAACTCATAGCAACCCATCACTCATACAAGGAGCCGGGACGATGAAGACCGGAAGGTATGCCGTGCTGATCGTGTTCGCCGCGCTGGCGATCGCCAGGGTCACGCTGGCGCAGCAGGCGCAGAGTCCAGCGCCGACGCCGGCGGTGGAGAAGTACGTGATCGAGGAGGCGGCAACGCGGGCGGCGCCCCAAGACGGCGCGATGCAGGGGACCATGAAGCTGCAGGTGCGCCTGCTGGACGACGGCGACACCTGGATCCCGCTCTTCTCGGGCAACGTGGGCGTCACCGTTGCCGAGGCGTCGGGAGGCGGATGGTTCACGGCCAAGCCCACCCTGATGCGGCGCGGAGAGACCGTGGGGATACTGCTGCGCGGCAAGGGCCACTACAGCGTCGAGCTGGGCTTCGCCACGGCGCTGACCAGCGGCCCCCAGCAGAACTCGGCCGAGGTGCCGATGGTGCCCGCGCTGACCGGCGTCTGCGAGGTAACGCTGCCGGGGGCGAACCTGGATGTCACGCTGTCCCCGGAGCTGCCCCATCAAGTGCAGACGCTGGGCAAGAGCACGCTGCTGACGGTCTACGGTTCCGCCGACGGGGCCGTGCAGATGTCGTGGAAGCCCGGACCCGAGGCGCGCGAGGTGGAGCGGATCGCCTTCGCCGAACAGAGCATGCGCATGCACGTCTCCCCCGGGCTGTTGCGCGTGGACACGGAGATCGTCTACTCGCTGCTGCAGGGGCGGATGCCCCGGGCCCAGGTCGAGGTGCCGGCGGGATACTCGATCCTGCGCGTAGAGGGCGAGAACCTGCGCATGTGGGACATCGAGCGCCAAGCCGAGGGCCGGGCCGTGATAACGGCCGCGCTGCTGGACGAGACCGCGTCGCGCAGCACGCTGCGGCTGGCGCTGGAGAAGACGCTCGAGCCTGTGCCGGTGCAGATCGAAGCGCCGCAGGTTCAGGCGCTGGACGTCACGCGCGAGAAGGGCACCATCGCCGTCTCGGTCGAGAAGGGCCTCCAGGCGGAGATCGTGGACCGGTCGAACATCGCCCAGGTCAACCTCTCCGAGATGGCAGACGGCAAGAACGGTCCCGTCGAGCGCTATTCCCTGGCGATGCGCTACCTGGCGCGCCCGTTCCGCGTGACGCTTCGCGTGTCGACCATCGAGCCGAAGGTCTACGGCGAGGTGACCTGCCTGACGGTCGCCTCCCTGGAGCGGTTCCGACAGTACTGGACCGTGGACTACGAGATCCGCAACGCCGGCGTGTTCCAGCTCAAGCTGGGGCTCGCGCCGGGGATGAAGCTGATAAGCCTGCGCGGGGAGAATATCAACAACCAGAGCCTGGACGCGGCCACCAACGTGCTTACCGTGGACCTGCGGTCCAAGGCCGAGGGCGAGTACTCGCTGGCGCTGCAGACCTCCAGCGAGGTGGCCGAGCCCGCCGCGGCGGTGCTGCCGATGCTGGGACTGATCGGCGCGGAGCGTCAGTGGGGCACGGTGGCGGTCGCCGCCGACACGGGCACGGCCGTCGAGGCGCGCGTGATGAAGGGCATCAGCCAGATCGACCTGAGCGAACTGGCCACGCTCCCGAACCTGACCCAGATGGTGCGCGAGCAGCGCTCGCCGGAGCCGACGCTCGCGTTCCGCTACCTGAGCCTGCCGGCCGACCTGGTGCTGAGCACGACGCGCATCCGGCCGGAACTCAAGGTCAATCCGCTTCACATGATCCAGCTCACGCGCAAGAACCTGCGCTACCAGTCCATCTTCAACTACCAGATCAAGAAGGCCGGCGTGTTCCAGCTTCGCCTGCACCTGCCGCCGGAGCTGCGCGGCAGCCTGACCGTGACGGGTCCGAAGGTGGAGGACTACAGCTACGAGCCGGTGAGCAGCACGCTGACCGTGCAGCTTACGGAGAAGACGCTGGGCGACGTGACGGTCGAGATCCAGACCGAGGCGCTGCTGGGCAAGGAGCTTCCGAAGCCGGGCAGGTCGGACGTGTTCCCCATCCCGCCCATCTACGCGCTGGACTGCGAGCAGGAGCGCGGCCATCTCGCGCTGGCCACCACGGAGAGCGTGCGTCTGAAGCGCTCCGGCGAGGGCGGCGCGCTGCACGACGTGGACGTGCAGGAGATACCGCCCGCGCTGCGCCAGCGCACGGCCTCGCCCAAGCTGGCCTTCCGCATCATCGAGTCGCCCTGGACGCTGGACATCGAGGCGACCAGCATCTCGCCGAGAATCCAGGCGCAGACGTTCAACTACATCCGTTTCGGTGAGGACTACCTGATCGGGGCCAGCACCATCGACTTCACCATCCAGTACGCGGGCGTGAGCGAGTTCCGCGTGCGCCTGCCCGAGGGCGTGACCGAGCCGAACATCCGCGGCGAGAACATCAAGATCCAGGAGAAGGTGACCGGCGAGGAGTCCTCCGCCGAGGCCGATTCTGCGGGCGCGGAACCGGATGGCGAGCTGTGGCGCGTGGAGCTCCAGGGCGAGGTGAAGGACTCCTACCAGCTCATCTTCGAGTACACCATCGACCTGGATCCGGACCGCCTGCAGCGCACGTTCACCGGGCCGCGCGTCTCGGGCGACATGCCCGAGGTCGAACGCGAGATAGGCTACCTGGCCGTGACCGGCGATCCGTCCCTGGAGTTGACGCCGCTGGCCGACGAGCTGAAGGACCTGACGCCCGTGGACGAGGAGGAGATACCGGTGAAGTTCCGGCGCCTGCCGCCTTCCGTTGCGCAGCAGATCGGCCGGGAGACGGTGCCGATCCTCTTCGCGTTCCGCTACCTGGGCCACCCTTACCTGCTGGCCCTCTCCTCGATCCGCCACGACGAGGCCGACGTGGTGACCGCCGTGGTCGAAAGCTGCAAGCTGGACACCACGCTCACCGCCGAGGGCAACCGCATCACCACCATGCTGGCCGACGTGCGCAGCCGCTATCAACCGTTCCTGGAGATCGAGCTGCCCGAAGGCGCCCGGCTCTGGCACGCGCTGGTGCAGGGACGCCGCGTGCGTCCGCTCACGGACACGGTCTCCGGCCGCGAGGTCACCAAGGTGCCGATCGCGCAGGTGCAGGGGCTGGACGGGCCGGTGCGGGTCGAGCTGCAGTGGGAGGAGATGGGCGGATCGGAACTGGGGCGCTGGCAGACGGTGCGGCTCGAGGTGCCGTCGCTGATGGGCGTGCGCGTACTGCGACTGGGCTGGGTGCTTCAGCTTCCGCGCGAGGTGCGCGTGGTCAGCACCGGCGGCACGCTCCAGAGCCTGCCGTCCGACGCCTATTTCGAGCCCGCACTGCGCGAGATGCGCCCCGCCGGCGGCTCGACGACGCCCGGCGTGGGCGGCATCGGCGACGGCCAGTTTGAGTTCCAGGAGGGCAGCAACTTCCGGGTGCTCCAGGGGCGGTCCGGCGCACGCGAGTCCGAACGCGCCGCCATGGTCCACTCGGGTCAGAAGCCCGAACTCCCCCGGCGCTGCTACTTCCAGGGCCTGATACTGAACCCGGACATCGCCGCACGCGCCACCGCCACCTGCACCACGGCCCCCGCGCTCACCATCACGCTGGCGGCCCTGGTGCTGGTCACGTTCGCGATCTGCGCCGTCTTCTGGACCAGGAGCGGACTTTCGGCGCCGGTCGCCTTCGGCGTTCTGGCCGTGGCGGCGCTGATCCTGGCGGGCGTTCACGTGGTGATGGAAGAAGACTACTCCGTGTTCCTCATCGCGCTGTTCAACACGCTGTGGATCACGGCGGTGCTGCTCGCCCTGATCGAGCTGGCCCGGCAAATCGGCTCCTCGACGCCCGAGAAGCCCGATGCCGAGGATGGGCCCCAGCCGCCCTCCGAACCGAAGCCGGAGGACGCGTGATCGGCGCCCCGCCGCAAACTCAGCCCAGCATGGCGAGAACCATAATCACCATGAACACCACGGCTTCGACCCCGATGAGGGCCGACATCCCGAGAGCGATGTAGAGGTCCTTCTGGTTGGGATTCATGGCCTGTTGCGACCTCGCATGAGACGGTTGCCGGAACCGCAACGCTCACAAACGCACACTCGCTCGCGCCGTCGGGCCGGGATCCTGAAGGCCCCGGCCCGTGGCTCGTGCATCACGTGGAAGGTCAGCTCGACGCCTCGGACTCCTCGCCGGAACCGATCTCGATCTTCCTGCCCCGCTGCTTCTCGCTCTTGGGAAGCGTCAGCCGGAGCACGCCGTCCTTGAACTGCGCCTCGACGGCGTCCTCGTCCACCTCGGTCGGCAGCGGGACGCGGCGGACGAACGATCCGTACGAACGCTCGATGCGCACGTAATCGCCGCGCCGCTCCTCCTCCTCTTCCTTCTTCTGACCGCGGATGGTCAGCACGCCCTCCGCCAGCGAGACGTCGATGTCGTCCCTGGAGAGGCCGGGCAGCTCGGCGGTCACGCGGTACTCCTTCTCGTCCTCGGCCACGTCCACGTCCGGCGAGAACTGCTCCGGGGCCGCCCACGGCCGCATCCGCGTCAGCGCCCACGGCGTGAACGCCTCCTCGAAGAAGTCCCGGAACATGTCCCTCGCCTGTCGCTCGGACGGGGCGAGCGACTCCTCATCGTCTTCCCTCTTCTTACGCCACGGAACAAGATCCCTGAGAGCCATTGTCGCGCTCCTTTCGTATGTTCAGTTGGCCTGTATGCCGGGGGCTATTCGCCGGTGATCTCGATCTTGCGGGGGCGGTGCGCCTCGGCCTTCGGCACGGTCAGCCGCAGCACGCCGTCCTTCAGATTGGCCTCGATGCCGGCCGCGTCCAGCCCGCTGCCGAGGGTGAAGCTCCGGTAGAACTTGCCCACCTCGTATTCGGCATAGCTCGGGCTCAGGCCCTCTTTCTCCTCCACCTTCGGCGTCGCCTCGATGGTCAGCACGCCGCTCTCCAGCGTCACGTCCACGTCCTCCCGGGCAACGCCCGGCAGATCGGCCGTGACCACCAGCGCGTCGGACCGCTCCACGATGTCCACCTGCGGGCGGAAGGTCGGGCCCTCGACGGCCCGCTCGGGCACGCTTCGTTCCTGCTTCGTCACCTGGATGTCGTCGCTCATGTTGATTTCTCCTGTCTCTCGATGCTCGTGGGGCCGCTTCCGTCTCAGCCTTTGACCTCGATCTTGTGCGGTTTCTGCGCCTCCGCCCGCGGAAGCTCCACGGTCAGCACACCGTTGCGGTAGGTGGCGCTCACCTGGTCGCCCTCGACCGCAAACGGCAACGCAACGCTGCGGGCGAAAGAGCCGTAACCCCGCTCCTGGCGCACCCATCGCTCCTCGCCCGCCAGCTCGTCCGGCTCGCGCGAACCGCGGATGGTCAGCACCTCGTTCTCCACCGACACGTCCAGATCGTCGGGCGCCACGCCCGGAATCTCCGCCGTCACCAGGGCCTTGTCGGCACTGGTCCATACGTTGACGGCCGGGAACTCGCGGGCGGCCGGCTGCGTGCCGAGCGCGCTCGACAGCAGCCCCAGGTCGCGCATCATCCTATCGACGTGCTGCCAGGGATGGTGATGGTGCAGAGACGGCTCCCTTCTCCAATGCCACAATGCCATGATCCGACCTCCTCGATTTGAGTTGTCCTCGGGTCCTTCCGCGCCCGGCTCTCACTAACGCAACGCCCATGCCGAATCGCCGTTCACCACGATGTTGACGGATGTAAGGCATTGCTGCGCAATGCCTTAAGCGGGCTCTACCGTGGCCTCGTCATGCTCTGGGTAAGGCACCCCGCCGCCCGTTGGCGGCCCCCGATGGGCGTCCAATCCTGCCATTTTGGCAGGCAAGGGCCGCAGGTCAGAGAGGCTACTTGCGGGCGGAGTGCCCCCTCGGCTTTCGTTCTCACCCGTCTCATTCCCACGCTAACGGCAGGCCCCACCAGCGGGCAATCGGTCCTTTTCGCACCCCGCCGTTCGCCAATGCTCAGAGGCGCTTGGGGAGGACAGAGCGCGAACCACGAGCGCGGGTTCTGAGGGAAGGTGCCCGGCGCAGGAGCCGCCGTGCTCCCCTTCCGGACGCAGGCGAGGCGGACCGTCACTCGCCGGCCGGTGGGCGACCCGCGAATGTAAGCTCCAGCGCGAGGTCATCGTCCGCCTGGGAAGGCCCGTGCGGCGCGTCGACCTCCCGGTCCGGTCCCACGCAGATCAGGAGCGGGGGATCGGCCTCCGGTTGGTAGACGAACGGCTGCTGCGTGAAGGGGTCCACCGGCAGCGATTCCAGGTACCCGGAAACCAGTTCCGTCAGTTGGATCGGCAGTTCGCCGGTCTTCACATGGTACTCCCGGAGGGCAAGATACACTCGAGTCGCCCGCGCCTCGCCGGTCAACCTGGAATAGAGTTCAACACCCCTGTGCTGAGCGGGAAGGGCCATTAGGATGCATATGTCCCCCATGGGATTGCGCAACAGGTGGAGCAGCCCGTAGTTGGAGATCAAGTAGTCGAAACTGCCCACGTCCTGCCCCGGATTGGGAGGTGCGAAGCGATCCAGCGAGCCGCGGATCTTCATCAGCTCCTCCCCCAGGAAGTTCGACGACATGTTCAGCTTAACCATCGGGTTCTGGTCACGGAGTAGCCTGCGGCTCCAGCCGTCTTCGGGGATATCGTGATCCTCCGCCGGCAAACCCATGGCCTGCAGATCCAGGTCCTTCATAGCCGCCAGCATCGCCCGCTCCATCTGGTATTCCACGGCGAGCGCGCGCCCGAGTCCCTTCCGCGCAGCCACCGAGACACGGACAGGTTCTACGGCCTGAAGCAGGACCAGTCCCTCGGCTCCGGGCGCCAAGGCAACCTCACGCACCTGACTCAGACCTTTCTGAATGCATGCCACGGAGGTCAACCAGTCCATGTAGCCCGAGTTCCCCTTGGTTACCAGACAGCCGAGTTCAATCGCCCTCCGGGCGGTTTCCATGGCCTCCCGCAACTCGGCGCGGCTCATCTGCAGGTCCGACTCCAGCACGAGCAATGCAGCCAAACCGCGCGGAGCTGCCCTCGATGGCCCCCAAGGTACGGGCCGCGTCTGCGGCGGGGCCTGGTAGCGCGCCCTTGCCAGCATCGCGTCAGCGGCTTTCAGCGCCTCTTGGTTGGCATCGAGGAACGCCTGTGCCTCGGCGCGCCACTCCGGCGTGCCGTCTGCCGACCTCCGCAGTTCGTCCAGGCGGGCCCACTCCGGTTCGCCTCCCTCCTCCCACGAAAGGCCCAGTTCCAGGAGGATCGGGTACGCGTTCTGCGCCTCGGGGATATCCTCTTGCTCAATCCTCAGGGCGGGGAACTCTCTGGCGGGATCGTCCACGGTGCTGAGCAGGAGGAAGGAGATCCCGAACACCAGCACCACGGCCAGCGCGACGTAGGCAGACGGTCGCCTCAACCCGGGCTTCTCGCGGTCGGGCGGTCTGAAGTAGTCGCGCCGCAGGAACAGGTAGACGATGGCGGCCAGCCAGAAGGCCACCACAATCAACTGCCATCCGTCCCACCGACCGGATACTGCATACCCAACAACTTGCAGGCAAATGCCGATGGCACAGAGCCACATCACAGCGATTCGGGCGGCGTTCGAGCGTCGCCATAGTCCGACGGCCAGCACGAAGTTCAGCAGCGCCAGCCCGCCCCACACCGCCATCCCCAGGGGAGTCCCCAGTACGGCGAGCGTCAGGAGGCTGAATCCACCCAGACCCAGTAGCACGCACAAGATCCACAGCAGCGGCAGCCGCCTCGGATGCGCCTCGTCCTCCTCGATGTCGTGCGACCGACCGTTCTCGGCTGCCTCGACGGCTTGCGTCTCATCCATCACCTGCGACCCTCACATATACCCCAGCCGGACGGCCACTGCCGCGCCTCTCTCTCTCCGCATCGTATAGCAGCGAAAGCGGAACCGCAACCCCGGTAATCGGCGGCACCCGCACGGAGCTCGGGGCTTGGCACCCCTTATGCCTCCCGTTAGAATTGGGCTTGTGGAGTTGGGAAGACATGGGAGGGGCAGATGCGCCAGGCAAGTCCTGCAGCAGAAGAGCCGAAGCGGGCGGAACTGCCGTTGGACCTTAAGCTCGCCGGCATGCTCCTTGTCTTCTGCGGCACGGCCGCAGTCCTCCGCATGGCTGTTGCGCTTCTCTCCGGCGAGCTATGGGTGGGCCTGAGTCTCTTTGCGCTGCCGGCCGGGCTGGGCGTGCTCCGGCTCCGCAGGGGATGGCGAACCGCCATCATCGCTGTCTACACAGTCTTCCTCGCGTTGACGGCCTTTGGTCTGCTGGTTCTATTGGTGATCTTCCTCGTGAACGGTTTAGAACTGCCGGGCGACGTGTCATTGGAATTCGACAGCGGTACGGTCGTGCCCCTGCCAGTCTGGGTGACCGTTGGGCTGACGGGGGTCTGGTTGACCGCTCAGCTCTTTCCATTTGTGGTACTGCGACGGCGCGGTGTCAGGCGGCTATTTGAGGACGCGCCGGAGAAGGGCCAGCGGCTCACGGCTGCTCTGCGGCGAGGAGTTATCGCGTCCGTATTCCTCGCGACCATCCTGACCGCGGCCGGCTTCTGTTTGCTCCGGAGCTACAAGCCCACGGATTACCAGGAAGCATGGGGCGATGCCGACCGAATGTGCTACGTCGCCTGGGGGTATCGAGGCGACCGGCTCACCTACGTTGTGTTCAAGACAGTCGATCGGCAACCGGGCGAAGACTACGTCTCCCTGACGCCGCCCGTCACCACGGTCTCCGACGGTGAGGCCGTCTTGCATCGACCGGGCCGCCCTGGTCTCCGATTACCGGGGGCGCACTTCCTGTACGCGTGCTTCGACGGCAAATGGGAGAGCAGCGACCTCAGCCTTACGGACGAGGAACTCGATGCCATCCGTGAGGCCCGTCTCGAATTCCACTCGCTGCAGGATTTGATCGACTTCGCACAAGAGAAGCGAGAAGCGGGACCCGATCCCCAGTAAGTGAACGGTCCGCATCGTACAGATTTCTTAGCCGAACGGTCCCTGGCTGGCGTGCTTCCACGCGACGGCGTTTCGGGGGCGCCCGCACCCCAATCAGCGGCTGTCCTTGCGCCGGGGCCTATAGGGAGGCCCAGACAGAGGGAATGCTGCACATCTGGCCCGGGTAGAGGCCGAACGCCCACGCGGCCCCATGGTAATGGAATCGACAGTCCATGGGGGTACACGGGCGCCCACAACGGACACACGTCCCGGAAAGACGGCTATGATGGGGGCGTGAACGTCACGGGACCAGACGAGACTGCGGCCGGGCAGGCGACGGGGATTGC
>CAZZNQ010000089.1:0-16122 GCA_964655775.1 uncultured candidatus Brocadiaceae bacterium
GTAGGTGGATGGTGAAGATCTCCCGCCGGGCCTCTTCGCTGGGGCATCCCACGAAAAACTTCGTTGACAACACGAAGCTCTTCGTGTATAGTCCGTTTTCAGAAACGGGGACAATCGGGAGAGGGGATAAGGGCTATGGCCGGGAATACCGTTCCGAGACCGACCGATGCGGAGCTCGAGATACTCCGCGTGCTGTGGCACAGGGGACCCAGCACCGTTCGCGAAGTGCACGACGTGCTCGGCGAACGCAAGGACACATCCTACAACACGACCCTGAAGCTCATGCAGATCATGAGCAAGAAGGGCATCCTGAGAAGGGACCGCTCGACACGGCCGCAAATATACAGGCCGGCCGTTCCGGAAGAACGAATGCAGAGGCGCCTGGTCTCCGATCTGCTGGACCGGGCTTTTGGGGGGTCCGCCCGAAAGCTTGTGGCGGCCCTGACTTCGACCGACATCAGCGACGAGGAACTGGCGGAGATCCGTCGCCTCGTCGAAGAAGCGGAGGGGAAGGAATGAACGCCGTCATCCGCGACGCGCTCTCGAGTCCGTGGGCCCGGCGGGTGGGCTGGGCGCTGATCCACTCTCTCTGGCAGGGCGCTGCCATCGGCGCTCTGGTCGCCGCGGCGCTCGGGCTGATGCATCGCCGCTCTGCGCAGTTGCGCTGGGCACTGTGCTGCGCCGGGCTGGCCCTCATGGTGGCGCTGCCGGTGGGGACGGCGTTCATTCTGCCGGCGCATGCCGGCTCCGGGCCGCTTGTCCGCGTCGAGGCGCCGGAAGCCATCCAGCCGGCGCCGGTGCGTGAAGTGGAATACGCCGCCGTGCCGACTCAGGCGGAGTCTGCACCTGCTGCTGCGGCGGTTGAGATCGGCCCTGCTGAAGATGCCGAAGAAGAGATAGCTGCAGCCACCGAGTCCGAGCCCGTTCCGATGCCGCCCGCGGCGTGGCATCGGTTTGGAGCCGAGGCCCTGGAACCCGCCCTCCCGTGGATTGTGCTGGCCTGGCTGGCCGGCGTGCTGGGGTTGTCCACGTGGCACATGGGCGGGTGGCTGCAACTTCAATACAGCAAGCGCCGAGGCACCCGGCCGGTGTCGGCGGAGGTGGCCGCCGTCTTCCGACGAATGGTGAACGCGCTGGGCGTGCCGCGCCGGGTGCGGCTGCTGGAGTCGGCGCGCGTGGCCGTGCCCGTGGTGGCCGGCTGGCTCAGGCCGGTCATCCTCCTGCCGGCGACGGCCGTCACCGGTCTGACGCCGGACCAGCTTCAGGCCGTGCTGGCGCACGAGCTCGCGCACGTGAGGCGCCACGACTGCCTTGTCAGGATGGCGCAGGCTGCGGCGGAGACACTTTTGTTCTACCATCCGGCGGCATGGTGGCTGTCCGGCCGCATCACGCAGGAGTCCGAGCTCTGCTGCGACGAGTTGGCGCTCACCGTCTGCGAGGACCGCCGTGCTTACGCGCTGACGCTGGCGACGGTGGCCGAGATGGGAAGGCGGCCTCGGGCGACGCTGGCCGTCGGCGGGGGCAAGCTGCTGGGCCGTGTCCGCCACATCCTGGGCCTGCAGGAGCAGAGGCGGTTTGCCCCGTCACGCTGGCTTGCGGGGGCGATTGCTCTGGCGCTGGTGGCTGCTTTTGTGGGCGGGCCCGCGTTGAGCGCTCTCACGGGGAGCAACGGCGCGATGTCCCGCAGCGGCGAAGCGGTCGCGGAGGATCGCGTAGAGAGCCAAGTTCTTCGCAGTGCTTTCCATGAGATGTTCGTTCGCCTTGTCGGTACCGCTCAGCAGAATGGCGACGGGCTGCCCGACGGCTTGCGCGGGCCGGATCCCTATGACAAGCTTGAGGGCAGTTTGAGGGAGTTGGGCGTGCTGGAGGTGTCTGTCGAGGAAGAAGCGGCCTTCGAGCAGGGTCGTTTCAACGACGCCGGGAACAGCCGCCGCCTGCGGGACGCGGTCGAGATCCTGGCCGATAGCAGGGCCGCGCTTCCATTGCTGGGTCGGATAGTCCTGAACGCGGGCGAACTGAAGGGCGCCGAACTGGAGCTCGCGCGTCGGATCCTGGAAGCGCAGGCGTTGCGCGCAGGCCATGGGCCGTTTGCCGTGACGTTCCGGGATGGAGTGAACGTGGCGCTGGTGGGGGTATCTCGGCATCCGGCGACGCGGAACGGCTGGTGGGGGCCCGACGGAGGACCGCTGCAGCGGCCACCGTACATTGGCACGGACAGAACCGTTCAGGTCCGGCCTGAAGATGGTGTGTCCTCATACGAGTTCGCGGTTCGCACCCGGGGGTCAAGGTTCGGCATGCCGACCGTGCGGGCTGAGTTCGTGCCGGCCGCGGCTTCCGTATCAGTTGATGCGTCCCCGAGAATCAACGACCGTGAGCTGCCCGACACGCAGGCCGTTATAGCCGCACTGCCGTCCGACGCGCGGCGATGCGACGTGCGGATCGGCGTTGCCGGCGGCAAGTGGCGCGAAGCCGCCGTCGCCGGCAACCGCGGGCGCGTGAGCATCCGAACCGATGACGGTGCGTACACCTTCGGGACGGTAGAAGACACCGACCAGGGGATCAGCATCGGCATCGCCGTTTCTGCTCCCGAGCGCCGGGACTATCGCGTCTTGGCCTTGCTTCGCTCGGGCGCCGTGCTGCGCTCCGGCGCGGACCTCAGGGCCGGCCAGATTTCGTTGGTTGCTGAAGGCACGGACCGGCTCCGAATCACGGCCCGTTTCGATGGCCTGGGGCCGCAGGACATAAACGGTTTCCAACTGATGACGCGCGATTTCCAGTGGATCGAGTTCAAGCACGTTTCGTTGACGTCGCCCCATGCGCCGGAAGCCGTGGTAGAACCCGCGCTGGTTGCGCCGGAGACTGCCGTGGCGGGTGCCGCTGGGGCGCCACCCGGGGGCGAACAGACCATGTTCGGAGCCGCAGGGGCAGGCGGAGTACAGGGGAGCGCCGCGGCAGTCGGCGGCTCGACGCCGCGCGAGACGCGGGCGGCGGCTCCGCAGTCGGCCGACGACATGCAGGCGCGGCTGATGGACCTGAAGATCCAGCTTGCCGATGCGACTGCCGACCTGGAGGTGGCGGCCGTCAAGCTGGAAACGTCGGCCCGGCGCTTGCAGGCGGTCAGAGAACAGGTGAACGCCGGGCGTGCGCCCACTTCCGACCTGGACAAGGCGACCGTTGACTACGCCGAGGCGCGCGCCCGCCACCGGGCCGCCCAGCAGAAGGTGGAGATCCTCCAGGCCGAGATGGACCGCCTGAAAGGCGCTCTCGACCCCGCGCAGGCGCTGCAGGCGAGGATTAACGAACTCACCGGGCGTCTGGAACGCCTGAATGCCCGCGTCAAGCAGCTCACCACGCAGATGACCGAGCAGCATCCTGAAGTGGTCGAGACCCGGGAGGCCATCGCCGAGGCCGAGAGGTCGCTGGAAGAGGCCCTGGCCGAGCAGGCGGAGCTGAAAGAGGGCGCAGGGGCGGCGCCGGAGGCGGCACCGGAGCAGCCGATGCCTGGCGTCGCCGGATCTGGTCCACCGGCAGTGCCGCCGTCCGAGCCCGTGCCGCGAGCCAGTGATCCGAACTGGCTGGACGCCTTCCTGGGGACGCAACCTCCGTCGGCCCAGTCGCCCACCTCGGAGCTGAGGTCGGCCGCCCGCGAGGGCGATCTGGAGCGGGTTAAGGTGCTCGTGGCACAGGGGGCGGACGTCAACGGCCGAGCCGGTGCGCGGGAGTGGAGCCTGCCGCTCTGGTGGGCGGCTTTCCGCGGCCACCTGGATGTTGCGGAATACCTCGTCAGCTGCGGTGCGCGCAAGGATCCGTTCACGGCCGCGGCGATGGGCGACTGGGATTTCATCGCCGGCCGGCTCGATGAACAGCCGTCGCTGGTCCATACGGTGACGAGTTCAGGGCAGACGCTCCTGCACTGGGCCAACCGCGGAAACCAGGTGGAATTCGCCCGCCGGTTGTTCGAGCACGACATCGATCCCAACCGGATGAATGACTACGGCGCGGCGCCGTTGCTGTATGCGGCGCGCGAGGGACACGTGGAGTTCTGCCGCTTGCTGATCGAGAACGGGGCGAACGTGAACTTCCGGGCGGAGCCCAACGGCAAGACGCCCATACGGGAGGCGGCCGAGAACGGTAACGTGGCCCTGGCGGAGCTTCTGCTGGCGCGCGGGGCAGACCCGAACGTTAAGGACACCGAAGGCCGCACGCCGCTGGAAGTGGCCCGCGAGGCCGGCAACACAGCCGTCGCCGGCCTGCTGGAGGGCCGCACGGGAGCCGGCGAGTAGAACTTGCCTCAAGAAGCCGGCATCGGATGGAGACTTACTTACTTGGCGGAGGAATGGAGCCATGAGACGCGCGCTATTGGTCGTCGTGGTTGGGGTGTGGGTTGTGGTTGGCGGCACCGGGTGTATGTCGCTCGTCTACCGGAGCGTGGAGGAGACCCGCCGGCACCGGTCTGAGGAGATAGGTCTGCTCGGAGGCTTCGGTGCCGGTGTTCCCGGTGGGTTCATCCCCGTCTACCGTTCGTGCACGCCGCTGCCGAAGGAGGCGAGACGAGCAGAGCCAGCCCGCAGCGTGGGCGCGGCTGCGCCCCCAAAGGGCATTCGGGTGCCGGTGCCCGTTTCGCCCATGGTCGGGGCGGTGACAGCTTCCAAGAGCCAGTCGCTGACAAGCGAGCTGCGATCGGCTGCGCGCGAGGGTGACCTGGAGCGGGTGAAGGAGCTCGTGGCACAGGGGGCGGACGTCAACGGCAGCGCGGGTGCGCGGGAGTGGGGCCTGCCGCTCTGGTGGGCGGCCTTCCGCGGCCACCTGGATGTTGCGGAATACCTTGTCAGCTGCGGCGCCCGCAAGGACCCGTTCACGGCCGCGGCGATGGGGGACTGGGATTTCGTCGCCGCCCGACTCGATGAACAGCCGTCGCTGGTGCATACGGTAACGAGTTCAGGGCAGACGCTCCTGCACTGGGCCAACCGCGGGAACCAGGTGGAGTTCGCCCGCCGGTTGCTCGATCACGGCGTAGATCCCAATTGCCTCAATGACTACGGCGCAGCGCCGCTGCTGTATGCGGCGCGCGAGGGACACGTGGAGTTCTGCCGCTTGCTGATCGAGAACGGGGCGAACGTGAACTTCCGGGCTGAGCCGAACGGCAAGACGCCCATACGGGAGGCGGCCGAGAACGGCAACGTGGCGCTGGCGGAGCTTCTGCTGGCGCGCGGCGCAGACCCGAACGTGAAGGACACCGAAGGCCTGACGCCGCTGGACGTCGCCCGCCAGGCGGGCAGCACCGCCGTGGCGGACCTGTTGACGAAATGGACAGGTGGTCGGCCGAACTGATTTCGGGAGGACGCTATGAGAACGATCGTCTTGCTGGTGGCTGTTGTGCTGTGTGTGGGAGCACTCGCGGGATGCACCGTGCCGGGCAGGTTGCCGAGCGATCCGAACCTGGCGCAGGAACTGAAAGGGAGCATGCAGGGCGAGGAAGTCGACAGCGTCACGGTGTCGGAGAAGGTGGAGTACGGGCTGTTCCGTGCCAGCAGGGAGATCAGTATCAGCGTCACCAAGTGAGTTCAGCGGCACAGCAGCATTGGGGACGGCTCCCGCAGGGAGGGAGGAGGCAGCATGTCGTCGTTTCGAGGCGTTCTGGTTTTGGCTGTAGCGGGGCTGCTGGTCGTGTGCGGTCTGGCGGCCGTGCTGCTCAACCTGCGCATGACGGCCCCGGAGGACTTCTGGGCGAGCGGCAGCGGCTTAACTGTCTCGGAACGCGGCTACATCCTGGGCCGTGCCGCCCGCCTGCTGGAGAAGTGGCAGTCCACCCGCGCCGAGCTCTACACGCGTCGCGGGGAGCAGCCGCCCCCCTACAACGTGTATCTCGTCGTGGACCTGCACGAACCGGCCATGTGGATCGAGCGCGACGGGCAGGTGTGGGAGGGCTGGCGCCTGCGCCTGCTCGACAAGCTGAATTGGACCATGCGTCGGCAGTTCGTCGGCGCCACGGAGCCCCTTCCGACGCTCAGCAGGTTCAAGATACGGGGCAGGTCGACCGCCCCCGAAATGACCGAGAACGTCTCTCTCATCGGCTACATGGCGGACAGCTGCGTCCGTTTCACCATCAAACCCAGCGGCGAAGTAGTGCAGGAACGGGGCTCGGGCGCTGCCCCGCTAATGCTTCCGCCGATCTCAACCTCGCAGCAGAAGGCCGGCGGCGAGTCTTATCCCTCCATCGTCGTCAGCGACGCCGAGTATCTGGCTTCCTCGCCTTCCCCCGAGGGCACCAACGTTGCTGCCGGCGGAGAGACCGGACCGGATGGCGAACCTTCGTGGCTGGCCCAGAACCGGTCCGACTGGCGCGCCGTCGAGGCGAAGCTTTACCGCGAGATCGAGCGGCAGGTAGGGGGCGGGGGACTGCGCCTACGGCAGATCAACGTCGAGCCCGGGCCGGATTTCCACGCCGGCCACGCGGAGATCCAGGCCCGGCGGAGTGGGCTGTCGAGCTTCCTGCACGGCAGCCACGTACCCGAGATCGCGCTCAACATCGAGTTCCTCGGCGAAGGGGTCTGGTACGCCTGGAGTGTGCCCGGCCGAAGGCTGGTACCACGCGCCGTGAAGGGCATCGACCTGGAGTTCGTTGTCCCGGCAGCGGACGAACTGCCGGGCGATGAGGCGAAGTGGATCGCACGAGGACGGGCGAAGCAGTCCGAACCCCGGATGCCCACTCCGTGGGTTGTCGTTCTGGCCAACGGCGCCCGGTTGGAGTTCCTGGGGGTATGTCGCGCGCCGAGCCTGGGGAGGAAGTGGTGGAAGCCGGACGGCAGCCCGCTGGAGGGTTGCCCATACATCAGCACCCGCACGTCACTCTCGGGACGCGACAGGGAATGGTTCGAGATCGCCATGCGCACGATCAGGTCCGGCGGAATCAGCTCGCAGAGGTGCCAGGTCACCGGCAACAAGGGGAGTGGGTCCTATGCCTGCGAGGACCGCTACGGTTGGCGTCTGCGGGACGTCCGTTCCGAGCAGTACCTGTTTCCCGAGGGTCAGGAGACGACGACGGTGCGCGTCGGCCTCGGACAGGACCGCCAGAACATGGAATGGGTCGAGTTCCGCAACGTCTCTCTGGTTCCCGGCAGGGACTTCGGCTTCGAGATCGCTCCCATCAGCATGGAGAACTGACGTGCCGAACCCGGTTATCAGTTCGCCGCCCACACCGGAAGTATGGTTGAGTGCGGCGCAAGTCGCGGGTGAGCGGCTGCTTGCAGGGAGAACTACGATGAAGACATTGGGCAAGGTGGCGATGGTGCTGGGATTGGTTCTGGTGGGCGTCGTCATCGGCGGGGTCACGGTCGGGCTGCTCTACCAGCCCGTGCTGGCGAGCTTCACGGCGGCGTCCTTGACGGAGATGGCCCTGGACGCGCGGCAGATCGAGCAGGGCGAAGCCGACGCCGTGCTCGAACGCAAGGCGCAGGCTATTCCGGGTCTGGTTCAGACGCTCGATTCCGTGCACCGGAAGCATATGTCCGAGCAGCACTGCAACGTCACGCTCGGTGTCGTGAAGCAGTTCTACGAGATCAGCGCCAGGGAAGTGCCCGAATCCATCCGGCCGATACTGGATCCCGTCCCGCCCCTGCCGCCGTGCAAGGCGCGCAAGGCCGAATCGGCCGACGGGGCGACGGATCCGGGGATGTCCGCTCAAGCCATGCCGCATAGATAGGAAGGATTACCCGATGACGCCGAAGATGGGTGCGCTGGACGTGCAGGAGCGCGACGATTTCCGCCCGGTCTGCCCCTACTGCGAGAAAGAACTCCGCAAAGTCGTCGCGCGGCAACTCACCGCGTCCATCCTCAGCAGGCGGCTGATATACTGCTGCCCTCACTGCCTGAAGGTGCTGGGCGTCAGCCACCGCAAGGGCTTCCTCGCCAGCTGAACACGCCGCGCGGGATCTCCACTGGCCGGACCTGGAACCCGTTCCTCGTTGGTTCGTGGAGAGCCGCCGCCGGTGCTGACCGCACGCGTCCAGTCGCGGTTCCCCGGCTCTACGTCTCTTGACCCACCCCAATCCGCGCCCGCCGGTTGACACCGCACCCCGCGCCGTATATCGTGGGCCGTGGCCGGGCCGGAGGGCCGGCGCCGGCCCGCGTGTCTCCTGCAGCAGCTTGGCTTGTCCGAAAAGATGGATGAGAACACCCTGAGGGAGCTCTTCGGATGGATGCCCGACGGCGAAGCTCCCAACTACAGAAGAGTGGAGTTCGAGGGACGATCGTACCTGCAGATACTCATCCCCATGGGGATGTTCGCCGGCTACGCCTGCATACCCCTGCAGGGCCGCCCCGACATGAGCCGTCCACACGGTAAGGAATCCGTGCTCCGTCACCTCCGTGAGCGCCTGGAGGCATACGTCCAGCGCCACGGCAGCGACGTGGGATTCCAACTCACCGAAGAGGACCTGGACGAGATCGCCGACGAGGTCATGGACTACTACCGGCGGCGGCGGTTCCTCCTGGAGGACGCCTCCCCGGCCGGCGAGTTCGGCGTGGTGATCAGCGACGGGGAGCACGCGCTGGCGATGCTGGACCTGCTGGACCGCTACTCGCCCGACCGCGAGCGCGTCTGGAACCACCGCAAGTACGAGCCCTACATCCGCTGCCACGTCATCAAGGCCCGCGTGCTCTCGCGTCTGGTGTACGAGGACTACCCGGGCATAGTCACCGAGATCGAGAAGGGCCTCTCGACCATGCGGGCGCTGGACGAGGAGCACGAGGCGTGGGAATACGCGGACATCGACGACACCATCCGCCCGCAGGGGCTGTTCGAGCATCTGCGGGAGATGGGCATGGAGCTGCTACAGGCCGGCCAGGAAAACGCGGTGGAGCAGGAACGCTACGAGCAAGCCGGCGTGATTCGCGACCTGATTGCCCAGTTCGAGAAAGAAGCGGCGGAACTGTAGCGCCGCGCCCCCCTCCAACGGATCGAGGAGACGAAGATGAGGACCGACGTTTGCGCGGCCGCGTGCCGCGCCATGATGCTGGCGGGTCTGATGGCACTGGCCCTTGCCGCAAACCTGGAGGCCGCGCCGATGATCTACACGAAGGCCAACGCTCCGGGGGCTCCCGCGCTGAGCGCGCTGCCGAAGCGGCAGAGCGTTTCGCAGTACGGCATCACCTGGACGTTCGCCGAGCCCGCGCCGGTCGGGCAGTTCGTGAACGGCGATTTCTACGTGGTCGGCCCCGTGACGGTCGCGGCCATCAGCCCAGCGGCCGAGAACGACCGCAACGGCTCAATGCTGAACGTGCCCCCGACCGACGACTCCGGCGAGCCCTACTGGCCGAACGCCACCGGCTGGGACGGCCGCATCCGCGCCGGCCGCTACGATGCGTCCCTCCGTGCCATGCCGCCCATCGACATGAAGCCCGGTGACGCCCTGATATCGAGCCGCAGCGTGGACGAGATCGGCGATACGCCCAAGATCCTCTGGCACACCGACCCGATCAGCCCCGTCAAGACCATCGCCGTGCTGACCTGCCTGGATAAGCCGCTCCCGGCCGACGCCTTCCGTCCCGCATGGGCCGACCGCGAGCAGAAGATCTACTACGCCCGTAACCTGCGCCGCGACCTGCTCCCGAACCTGGATCCGGTGCCGCACACGCCGGAGATCGCCGAGTATCTCAGCTACGTCGAGCGTCCGTGGGTCGAGTGGACGTTCGACGGCTACACGACGCCGCTGCTGAACATGCCCGTCTACGGGCGCGAGGTGTTCCGCGTGGTAGGCACGGTGCCGCTGCTGCTCTCTCTCGATTTCAGCCCGGAGGAGAAGGAGCCGCTGCTCATCAGCTTCGTGCAGGTCGGCATCGACCTCTGGGGCATGGTGCGAGCCGGCTACCCCGGCTGGCAGGCCCACGGCGGTCACCACCAGGGACGCAAGATGCCCATCGTTTTCGCCGGCTTCATGCTGAACGATCCCGGCATGCAGCGCCCCAAGCGTCGCTACCCGGACCTGAAGTTCACGTCCGATACGCAGACCATGTTCGGCAAGTCGTGGACCGGCGCGGACGTCGTCTACGCCGGGCACATGGGCAAGGACGGCCATCCGACCGATCCCGACAACCCGCGCTACGCCGGCTGGGGCGCCTACGAGCACCTGCACCCGAGCGAATGGGTCAGTGACCTGGGCGAGTCCTACCGGCGCTGCTGCACGTCCAACTCCTGGGTCGGCGCAGGGCTGGCCATCCGTATCCTGGGCATGGAGGATATCTGGGACCACGACGCGTTCATCGCCTACGTGGACCGCTGGATGACCGAGGACGACGGCCCCGTCCAGAAGGTGCTGCAGGAGACGCGCGGGAGGACTTTCGACAGCTACCAGAGCCCCGGCGGCGTCTGGGACCCGTTCCACAAGGAGATGTACCAGAGGTACCGGCACAACCTGCCGAGATAGGCACAGAAAGGGAAGCGCCCCCGGACGCCGTTGCGCATCCGGGGGCCCTTCTTGTTGTACGCCTATAGGTGGTGCCTACTCGAACTGCGGCAGGTAGTCCTTCTCCAGTTCCATCATCTCGTCGAACAGCTTCTCGGTCGCCGCCGAGTCCAGCTTCGCCGAGGTCACCGGATCCTCCAGCAGCGCGTCCAGCGCCATCTTGCGGCTGCCGGCCAGGCTCGCGTCGGCGATCATGCGGTAGTAGTCCACGTGGTGCCGCATGTTCATCGCGACCGGCTCCGGCAGCGGCCCCACCTGCAGCGGGAACACGCCGTTCGCGCCGACCACCGCCGATATCTCCACCGCCGCGTCCGGCTGCAGGTTCGGTATCGCGCCGCCGTTGATCAGCACCACGGCGTGGATCGCGTTGCGGTTCTCGATGATGCCCTCGATGATATCGACCACCTCAACCGCCTCGCCCGGCACCAGCACCTTCTCCAGAAGCTCCGCCTGCTCCTTGCTCCCGCGCGTCACGTCGTCGACGTCGTCGCCCGCCTCGTCGGCCGCGATGATCGCGCGCACGTCCTCTTCCCACACCCCGGCGCGCTTGCGGTCGTGGTCCATGTCGCGCACGCGGTAGTGGCGCAGCTTCAGCCCCTGCAGCCGCCCCTCGTAGGGCTCGCCCAGTTGCAGATATCGATGGTAGAACTCCACCCAGTGGCTGGTGCAGTAGGGGAGCACGCCGTAGCGGCCGAGGATCTCCTTCTCGATCGGGTTCTCCAGCCGCTCCAGGATCATCGGCAGCGCGTCACGACCGTCCTTCAGGTTCAGCTTCATGATCGCCGCGCAGTGGTTCAGCCCGCCGACAATCGCCGGCATCGCCAGCTCGCCCGGCTCCACGCCCGCCTTGTCGGCCAGGAACTTGGGCCGCCGCGGCATCGCCGAGCAGGTGCACAGGAAAACCATCTTGATCGGCGTCACGCGCTTCAGCGCCATCTGCACCGGCGTGGCCGGGTTGGTGTAGCTGAAGAACCACGCCTCCGGGCACAGCTCCTCCATCTCCTTGCAGGTCTCCTGCATCACGGGCAGATGGCGGAACGCGCGGAACATCGTCGCCGGGCCGACGGTCTCGCCGCCCATGCTGTAGACGCCGTGGCGGGCGGGCACCTCGATGTCCTCGGCCCGCATGTCGATACCGCCTATCGGCGCGACAAAGATCACGAAATCGGCGCCTTTGAGCGACTCGCGGCGGTCGGTGGTCGGCTCGAATGTCAGGTCCACGCCGGCCTTCCGGGCGGCCGCGCGGCCCAGTCCGCACATCAGCTCGACTCGCTCGGCGTTCACGTCCATCAGCGAGATCGTGCTGCCGCGGAGGGTGGTGGACTTGGTCAGCAGGCTGATGAACTGGGGACCGAAGACGGTGCTTCCGCCGCCGATCACGGATATCTTGAACGCCATGGTGCGGCTCCTTGCGGTAGGGGGGCACGCCGTCTCAGCGGGCGCGCGAACGGATTTCTCTCACACGCCGGGCAGTATACCGCGCGCCCGGCCCCCTGCCAACCCCGGCGGGCGGACGCCGCTATGTTGAGAATGTTTGTAAGAGAGTCAGATGCTCGAGCCGTCCGATGCGATTCCCGCACGGCATTGGCCCCTGGGCCGTATCTGCCTCACGGCCTGCCCCTGAGCCGGCGGGTTAGGTCGTGGTGACCCTCACGCTCCGCCTGATCCGCCGCCGTGTGGTTCCATCTGTCCTTCAGCCGAGGATCTGCACCCGCGGCTAGCAGCAGGTCAACGACGTCGGTGTATCCCCCTTCGGCCGCCAGATGCAGCGGCGTCTCGCCGTCCTTGCCCGTGGCACCCGGGTATGCGCCCGCTGCCAAGAGCCTGCTGACCAGATCCGCATCACCCGCTGAGGCCACCATGTGCAGCGGCGTCTCTCCCTGGTCGTTCGCGGCGTTCGGATCTGCGCCCGCCGCCAGCAGCATGTCAACGACCTCGGTGTATCCCCCCTCGGCTGCCAGATGCAGTGGCGTCCTGCCGTCCTTGTCCGTGGCCTTCGGGTCCGCGCCCGCTGCCAAGAGCCTGCTGACCAACGTCGTATAACCCGCCGAGGCCATCATGTGCAGCGGCGTCTCTCCCTGGTCGTCCGCGGCGTTCGGGTCGGCACCATGCTCCAGCAGGAACTGGGCTATCGCGGCACTCCCCACCATTGAGGCGTCATGCAGCGGCGTACGACCAATGTGAGCGTGGAAGTTCACTTCGGCACCACGCGCGACCAGGAGCTCAACCGTGCCAAGGTCATCACTGCGGCAGGCGTAGCCCAAAGGTCGCTCACCGTAATGGGCACGGGAGTTGGGGTTTGCGCCGCGATCCAGCAGCAAACGAACAGCATCGAGATCGCCGTTGCTTGCGGCGTAGGTGAGGGCCGTTCGACCACTGGTATTGCGAACATCCACCGGCACCCAGAGATCGAGGAGCATGCGCACCTTCTCCGTGTCTCCGTCCCTGGCCGCAACGTGCAAGGCGGTCTGGCCACGATGCCAGAAGGAGGGGATGGTGAAGAACGCCAGAACCCACATCCAGAACAGGCCGATCAGCCCGGCGACGATCCCTACCGCCAGGATCAGCAGCTTCCGCCGCCGAACGCTCCAGACTGATTCTCGTTCTTGGTCCATGTGCTCACCTTGACGCCGTCGGAGCCGCCTCGCCCAGGGCCGCGTCGATGACCTCGGGAAGCGGGCGCAGGCCGAACTCCTCATCCCACTCTTCGTAGACCGACCCCCGATACGCTTCGCGAAGCTCCTCCAGACGCGCCCGGGTGTCCGGCGCCTCCACCCGAACGCGAGCAAGGGCCTCGGCCGCCGTCCGGACCACTTCGTAGTGGCGGCCCGAAAGAGCGGCCGCCAACGGCCCGACCACATCGTCCGGGTTGCTCTTCACATACTTCGATAACTGCCGGACGGCCGCCAGCGCGTTCTCGCCATAGGGATCGACGGCGCCAGCGGCGAGGACTTGCAGGGCCTCCCCCCTGTGCTCGGATTGTCCAGCAATCTCGCCGGCGTACGCGATCGCCTGCTGTCGAACAACATAGGAGTCGTCGTTCGTCACAGCTTCCGATGCGGCGTCGAGATAAGCGGCCGATCGCTGGTCGGCACTCACGGTGGCCAGGTAGAAGAAAGCCCCCAGGCGCTCGGCTTCCTCCTCGGATCGCGTGAATCGGGACAGCGTGGGAGCCAGTTCGCTCTCGGGATACCCGAGCCGGGCGAACGCGACCATGGCGGAAAAGGCCCTGCCACCGTGCATATCGAGCAGCCGGAGCAGGACAGGGGTCGTCCTTTCACGTTCCGTCGGGAAGCTGCCAAGGGCTCGAATCGCCTCGTCTTGCCAGCCCCGAGTCTCCACGGCACTGTCCGCCGCCATGGGCTTCACGATCTCCAGCAGTGCGTCGACCGACTCCGTCGGTCTCGCCCCGATCTCAGCGATGTCCTTGACGATCTCCGAGGGCCAGAACGGCTTCTCGTGGAGCAGGGCGATCAGTTCCAGCACCGCTCCCTCACCCAGGGGGCCCAGACGGCCCAGGCCGATCACCGCCTGAGCATAGTCCTTCGATCTCAGCGTCGAGGCGATCAGCCCGATGTAGGGCTCCGGCTCTCGCGTGATGGCGATGGCCGCCTGAGCCGCGTGGCAGCGCGTGGCCGGAGACGAGGATCTCATCAGGCCCTCAAGCGTATCGAGCGTTCCGGAGGCCGCCGGGCCGATTCCTTCCAGACCCGCCAGCGCGGCTGTCTGGAGGGAGTGGTCTTCACTCTTGGCCAGTTCCGCCATCCGCGGCACGGCATCGGCAGCGTCCGCCCCGAAGCTCCCAAGAGCCCGGGCGGCCATTCCTTGCACTTCGGTGCTGCTGTCCTCCAGGGCCTTTATGAGTGCCGAGATCGCCTCCGGCCCGTGCCCGCTCCGGTCGGACCATAGCGCACGGGCCGCGGCGCCCCGGAACTCAGGGATCGGCGAATTCAGCAACACGTGAATCGCAGAGGTCTGGAATGCCCCATAGTCGAATTCTGGCTCTCTTGGCGACTCCTGTACCCTGAACCAGTTGCTCCGCTGCCCCGCATCGTCTGCGAATTGGACTTCCAGGCCCTTCTCCAACGTCTGCCTGGAGACCGTAAGCTTCAGCATGTCCTCGTCGAAGATGTCCGTCTCCTTCGATCCCCGCAGGCCTTCTGCCGGCGCGATCGTCAGCGGCACTGCACCCTCCCAGATATAGCCTTGGGCGACGGGCTCCTGGTACAGCTCAAAGCTGGTGCCCTGGCCCCCGTCGACGCGGAAGACGATCTGCCGCACGGGGGAGGGTTCTACTGCCCTCTGGGTCCATGTAAACTGCAGCGTCCCCCTGTGCAAAGCCGATTCGCTTGTGTACCACACGGCCTCAAGGATGAACGGCGCTGCCGGGATCTCCTTGCTCTGGAGCATCTCCTGGAACTGCGCCCACTCGGGACGATTCTGATCGACCTTCCCTCCGCCATAGGGAGACAACGCCCACGCTACCGTCTGATCAAGTAGCTCACCGTCAAGCCTCGGCGACGCGTCAGCATGGCACACGGCTACGCCTAGACCGGTCAGGAGAAGCAGAAAGATGCGATCCACTCTCACCATCCGGCGCAATGGTCTGCATGGTCTCATTTGCAGCAGAGCCCCCGTATGGCTTCCTGGAAACATTCTGCCATGCCCCTGCTGACTTGCCGAGACGACGGAGGATTGTCCTTCCAGATCACACCCTCGATCGAATCTGGCGGGACTTTGGGGAAGGGGCGATTATCCACAGGATCGGCGTACCAGTAGACCATACACTTCCACCAGTCCGACTTGCGCTGCCAGTTGTTTCTCTTGAGGAGCCATAAGGCCTGCCAGCAGTCCTCTTCCTCGCACTCCTCCCAGGAGAATCTGACCTGGATCATGTACATGTGGCTCTGCAGCTTCTCCCACAGCTTGGCCAGTGAACCCTCTATAGGCGTGGGGACTGCAGCGTCGTACAACTCGCCGATGGCCCAGTCGCCGATGGCGTTCACCATCTCAGCGCAGCCCTGCAGCCCGGAAGACGCCAAGTCGAAGAGGCTCTGCAGACCCTTGATGATCTTGAGTTGTTGAAGGATCGTGTGCCCCTTACCAATGGCACGCATGTTGGCGTCCACCGGTGTCGTCTTCACGTCGATCAAGCGGCATCTCCGAATCGTGCCCTCTGGCGAGCATTGATCGCAACAGAACATGCCAGTTGGGTCGACGACTGCGGCAGGGCGGTCGTCGGCGTAGCTGTGCGAGTTCCCTCCGGAACGTTGACCCAGAGGATCCCTGCTGTTGAACCTCCCTAACTCCGGCCGGTACTGCCGTGCGATGAAGTGGTAGAGGCCGGGCTCGGGATCGAGTGGTTTGCCGGCGAAGCGGTAGGGGTTGGCGAAGGCTTCGCTCGCGCTGCGGGCCACTCCGAATGCATCATAGGTGTAGGAGTTGGCGACGGCCGCCGAGGAGTCCAGCAGCTTCCAGTTCGTGCCGATCTGGTCGGCCTCGGGCACGTAGGCGTTGCCGGCCGACGACTCGATGACAGTGATGTCGCCGACGCTCGGGATGCCGCTCGGGCTCTCGCCGTGCACCTGTCGCTGCTTCAGCGTCCCCACGTCGTCCTCGGTCTTCAGCACCCGGATGCCGTCCCAGGTGTAGCGCGTCG